>NZ_JACJKH010000050.1 GCF_016900655.1 Drancourtella massiliensis | reverse complement strand
GGCCGCTGGTGTACCTGTTGCACTACCAAGTGCATGGCAGGGTAGCCAAGCCGGGAAGGGATAAACGCTGAAGGCATCTAAGCGTGAAGCCCCCCTCAAGATGAGATATCCCATGCGAAAGCAGTAAGACCCCTTGAAGACGACGAGGTAGATAGGGCAGAGGTGGAAGTGTGGCAACACATGGAGCTGACTGTTACTAATAGGTCGAGGGCATAACCAAGGAATGGTGGATAGGAAAAGCAGGATGACAGAAACGTGGACTTATATGTGGTTTTGAAGGTACACAAAAAGAAACACCTGAAAAGGTGTGTTTCTTTGTATTTGAAATAGAATATAGGGGATTGGTCAAATGGTATGACAGGAGTCTCCAAAACTCTTAGCGGGAGTTCGATTCTCTCATCCCCTGCTGAAAAACCGCCGAATTTCGGCGGTTTTTTCATGTCTAAAATTAAAATAGAACACAAGGTAGAACACAATATAAACATGTCCTTATGTTAGAACTATAATTGTTTTAACTTCACCACTATACATCCCCGCAAAAAGCAATTACAAAGGCAAGAAGATGAATTACAAGTGTAGAAATATTCCCTGAAAAAAGCGGAATATTACCTAAGATCGCATAGCCGAGCATCCAGCTTGTCTCGACTGTGTTTGGACGAAAGCATCAGGACAAACCTCCGGGTATATACTTGAGAACTTATTGTTTCTTCAATCCTTTCTATATTCAGCCTATAATAATAGACAAGAAAGGAGAGTGTGGTCAGCAGAATAAGATCCCCCAGTCTACTTTGGGCTATTGGATCCGAAAGATTCAGTCAGAAGCACCAGGAAAAGAACCTGCATCTGATATGGTGTTCACAAAGCTGCCTTCGGAACAAGAGCTGCAGTTGAACTCTAGGACAGGAAATCATTCTGTTACGATCCTTCTTCCGGAAAATATCCGGATTGAAATTGGCGCTGACTGCTCAGCCAGGATACTGACTACGCTCTTGCAGGCGTTGAAGAACTATGCTTGATTTCTCTGGAAGCACAACCGTCTATCTGGCGTGTGGAGTGATCGATCTCCGTAAAAGCTATACCGGTTTGGCCGCAATTATCAAACTGAAATTCCATCTCGATCCGTACTCCCGCTGTATGTTCGCGTTCTGCAATCGCAGACGCACATTGATCAAGATTCTCCAGTGGGACGGCTCCGGATTCTGGATCCTGATGAAACGTCTGGAGCGGAATGCCTTCCATTGGCCGGACACACCGGATGAACTGCGGAAAGTGACTCTCAAAGAGATCCACTGGCTGTGCGATGGATTATCCCTGAATCCCAGCGGCGCTTTTGAAGAACGCCACCCAAAGATCGTAGTCTGCTCCCGATTCCTGTCAATTCGCAAAAAGCCGAAAATTTCTTGATTTTACGCAGATTTTCCTCTACTCCTGAAGGCGGTTTCCAATAGAAAGCAGATCCTTTTATGGTAAACTGTCAATAGAGATTTTAGAAAGATGAGGCTGTGCGATGGATCCGGTTTTTACAGAAGAACAACTGAACAGGATGGACAGGGAGGACATGCTCTCTTTGCTGAAGATTATGCAGGAGCATCGTCAAAAGCAGGAAGAAACGCTGCAGAAGCAGGAATCAAGGATCCAGATCCTGGAATAGAAAACAAAGGAACTGGAATTCCTGAACGCAATGCTCTCTGACCGCCTTACTCTTGCTCAGAGGAAACGCTTTGGCACATCCAGTGAAAAATATGCGGACGGGTATATCCAGCTGAATCTTTTTAACGAGGCAGAGCGGGAAGCAGACCTGAATGCCCCGGAACCGGACCTGGCAGAGATCCATCCGTCTTCTTACAAAAGAAAAAAACGTTCCGGAAAAAAGGAAGAAGACCTTTCCTCCTTTGAGACAACCGAAGTGATCGAGTACAAGCTGACGGGAGACGACCGTTACTGCCCGGACTGCAATACGAAATATAAGGTTGTCACAAAGGAAAGAGTCAAAAGACTGAAATTCATTCCCGCGAGGTTTGAAGTTGTGGAGGAAGTGATTTTTGTGTACAGCTGTCCGAAATGCGGGGCTATGAAACGGCCGGAAAAAGCGCCGTCACTCCTGAAAGAAAGTGCTGCAACCCCGTCCCTTGTTGCAGGCATCATGAATGCCAAGTATGTAAACGGGATGCCGCTTGCGCGTCAGGAACGGGAATTCGCCCGGTACGACCTGAATCTTTCCACAAAGACCATGGCGAACTGGATCATCCAATGTGCAGACCGGTATCTGCAGCCGCTCTATGATCTGATGAAAGAAGAGCTGCTCCGGAGTAACTATTTGCACGGAGACGAAACCAGAATGCAGGTGATCGATGAGCCGGATCAGAAGGGTTCCACCCAGAACTGGATGTGGGTCTATCTCACGGATGAATACAGCGGCTCTCCGCGGATGGTCCTCTTCCAATACGAAAGAACCCGTGCCGGATATCATCCGGCGGAATTCCTTGGAGATCAGTTTGAGGGATCTTTCACCTGCGATGGTTATCAGGCATACCACAATCTCCCGGAAAGGATCACTGTGACGGGATGCATGGCCCATGCGAGACGCAGATTCGATGAAGCCCTGACGGCCTTGAAAAAGGATTTCACCAAAGAACAGTTGAAGGAGACAACCGCATATCAGGCACTGGCACGGATCGGGATGCTCTATAAGATTGAAGAGATGATCCGTGACAAGACGCCGGAAGAACGGTATGAAGAGCGTCAAAAGCAGGCGAAGCCGCTTTTAGAGGCTTTCTTTGGGTGGCTTCATACACTGGAGGATTCCGTAGACCGGTCTTCATTGATCGGCGAAGCTGTCCTGCATACCCTGAACCAGAAAGTTTATCTGAGGAGATATCTGGAAGACGGACACTTAAGCATTGATAATCTGGCGGCAGAACGGCCGCTGAAAAACTTTGCGACAGGGCGTCGAAACTGGCTGTTTGCCAAGAGTATCCGGGGAGCACAGGCCAGCGCAACCGTATACAGCATTACGGAAACAGCGATGTTGAACGGTCTGAAACCCTACAATTATCTCACCTATGTGATGGAGCAGATGAAAGATCTTGGTCCGTTCCCGGAAAAGGAAGCGATGTTGGAACTGCTTCCATGGTCCACCAGCCTGCCGGCTGAATGCCACAGCAAACTGAAAAAATAAGAGACAAATATTCCCCTCGAAAGTGCCGGGGGGATTTCTTATTTTGTCAAGGTACGGATGATTACCTACTTACTTTTAAATGGCACTTTGAATTTCTTAAAACTGTGTTTAATAGGACAATATGTCCTGTTAAACAGTGATGTAGATGGAAACAATATGAATAAATCAGATGAGATTGACAAAGAAAATAATTTCAAGTATACTAACGATAAGTAAATTAATAATTTACTTATCGAAAGGAAAACGATTATGTTATACGAATATTTGAAAGAAAATTATATTCCAGGAGAACCTATTTTTGCCGGAGATATTGATATCTCAGGGATGGCAGAAGAAAATCTTAGATATCATTTAAAAAAACTTGCTGATAGTGGATCCATATGCCGATTTGAGCCGGGAGTATACTATTTCCCTAAAACGGATATTTTCGGTGAGCGGATGTCTATGACTCCGGATACAGTAGCTGTTCATAAGTATATCATGCGCAGGGGAAAGCGGGTGGGCTACTATTCCGGCTATACATTGGCAAACCGCATGGGATTATCCACACAGATTCCATTTACGCAGGAGATAAACAGCAATTTTGCTCCGGCATTGGTAAGGAAAATAACGATTAAAAACAGGCAATACCTTATCAGAAGACCAGTGGTGGAGGTGACGAAAGAAAATGCGCCGGTGCTGCAGTTTCTGGATTGTCTGAAGGATATTGAAAAATGCACAGAGATGGAGCCGGAAAAATGCGGAAGGATTTTGACAGAATATGCCAGAAAAAATGCTATTACAAAGAAAAAAATCGACAGGTTTATTGCAAATTATCCGATTAAGATATATAAAGCAATATATGAAACGGAGGTGGAGTATGTATCTTCATAAGGATAGAGAAATGTTTAAGGATATGGTGGAACAGACTGCTGAGCAAAGTGGAAGAACACCTATAGTAGTAGAAAAAGATTACTATGTTACACTGATCCTGAAATTATTGTCAGAGCAGCTTGATCTGTGTGTTTTCAAAGGAGGGACGTCTTTATCCAAAGGATATCATTTAATCAATCGTTTTTCAGAAGATATTGATATTACTTTCAAAGAGCATATAGGAGAGAGTAGAAGGAAAAAACTTAAGAATGTTGTTTTAAAAGGAATAAGCGAAGAACTGGAAATGCCGATTGCAAACTGGAATGAAACCCAGAGCGACAGGGACTATAACGCTTATTTCTTTTCATATACTTCTGTATTTGAACTGGAAGATGAAAGACTGCCGCAGTATATAAAACTGGAAACTGCATTGGGGTCGTATGCATTTCCGACACAGTCGGTAGAGATACATAATTATATTGGGGATTATCTTGTTGGACGGCGAATTGAGGGAGACGCAAACAACAGATTATTTTTCTAAGCATCGGAGAAGTGACTGCGCAGTCCGGGAGCTGACTGCGCGATAAAACCGATCATCCGGCACGT
>NZ_JACJKH010000049.1 GCF_016900655.1 Drancourtella massiliensis | reverse complement strand
TGGCGGCCTTCCTCCCATGGTAAAACGCAGGCAGTACTATGAGGCTTTGGAGGTGGCTGCATAGTCAGTGATATCCTTGAGAAAAATGTGTCAACTAATCTTGACAATATCACAGATGATGTGTACGGCGGGCGGCTGCCCGTCCATGTGCGCTGTCTGTTAGACGAGTTTGCGAACATCGGACAAATCCCGAAGTTTGAAAAGCTGATCGCCACCATACGAAGCCGGGAAATCTCCGCTTCTATCATTCTGCAAAGTCAATCGCAGTTAAAGGCAATCTATAAGGACAACGCCGATACCATAGTCGGCAACTGCGACACCACGCTTTTCCTCGGCGGCAAGGAGAAAACGACCCTCAAAGAAATATCGGAAATCTTGGGGAAAGAAACGATTGACAGCTTCAATACCTCGGAAACACGCGGACGGGAGCTGTCCCACGGGCTGAACTTCCAAAAGCTCGGCAAGGAACTTATGACGCAGGACGAAATCGCCGTAATGGACGGCGGAAAATGTATCTTGCAGCTACGGGGTGTGCGTCCGTTTTTCTCGGACAAGTACGACATAACGCAGCACCCGAACTACAAATACCTCTCCGACTATGACAAGAAAAACGCCTTTGACATGGAAAAGCACTTGCGCCGCCGCCTCGCAATCGTCAAGCCGGACGAAGTATTTGACTACTACGCCATAGACGCCGCCGACTTGTAAGGCGGCGCAGAAAGGAGGTTTTTATCAGACGCAAAAATCCCTGTCCCTATTGGGGACGCGCCCCTACTTGTAAACAGCATATCCCTTTCCCCATGCGGTAGCCGAAAAGACTACCGCTATTTTTTTACCCGAAATCCAACACAAACATATTTTTACCGCCGCAAAACGCGGCAGAAAGTGAGGTTATATGGAATTTTTTAATCAAGCAGTTACCGTTTTGCAGACCCTTGTTATCGCGCTCGGTGCCGGACTTGGTATCTGGGGCGTAATCAACTTGCTTGAGGGCTACGGAAATGATAATCCGGGCGCAAAAAGCCAGGGCATGAAGCAGCTTATGGCGGGCGGCGGTGTCGCCCTCGTCGGTATGCTGTTGGTGCCGCTTCTCTCCGGGCTTTTTTCATAAGCCGCGGAGGTAGCCTATGCAGAGCATACTTGACGCGATTAACGAATGGATAAAAGGTATTCTGATCGGAGCCATCAACGGTAATCTGTCAACTATGTTCGGGGACGTAAACGAGAAAGTAGGCACAATCGCAACGCAGGTAGGGCAAACCCCGCAAGGCTGGAACGCGAACATCTTTTCCATGATACAGACGCTATCGGAAAACGTCGTCGTACCGATTGCGGGGCTTGTCATTACCTATGTCCTATGCTATGAGCTAATCAGCATGGTAGTGGAAAAAAACAATATGCACGACGTTGACACCTTTATCTTTTTCAAATGGTTTTTCAAAGCGTTTGTGGCGGTATTCCTCGTAACGCACACCTTTGATATAACAATGGCGGTGTTCGACGTGGCGCAGCACGTTGTTTCCGGCGCGGCGGGGGTGATCGGCGGCGAAACTTCCATTGACGCCGCCGAAGCCCTCGCGTCCATGCAGGACGGGCTGGAAGCTATGGAAATCCCCGAATTGCTCCTGCTCGTTATGGAAACAAGCCTTGTCAGCCTATGTATGAAAATCATGTCGGTGCTGATAACGGTTATCCTCTACGGCAGAATGATAGAAATATACCGCGCGTCCAGAAGCGCCGCTTTTCATCCAAAGGCGGTGTGCGGGCATTTTGGGAACCCGGCTTTAGCAAGCCGGTAAAGAAAAGTATCAAAGACGTGAAAAGCGTCACTTTAGCGTCATCCGATTTACCTCGGAGGGAAACCACAAGGGGGACAATAGCGTATCGGAAAAATCGCAAGTTGGGAAAACCATCTACCCACGACTGAGCGGCAAGACGCAACATTGTGAATGAGGAGCAAGGCTAAACTGCTTTAAGGGCAGTCCGAGGCGGGATACTCGACCCGACGGCGCAGGATGGTTGTATTCGCCGTATGTCATAGCGGAATGTGACAGGTAAACACAGACCGCACGATACTTATGACAGCCAGCCGCAGTAAGCGGAAAAGGACGAAAACCCACTACCGACATCACAATACGCTTTTCCCAAAGTGTCTAACTGGAGATTGCCTAAACCGGAACGCCGGAACTATCCGGCTATGCGTAATGCCGCAAGGCGATAAATTTCAAGGGGTAAAAACCCAAGAAAGATGACGCTGAATATCCGGCATGGCAACGGAGCCTCCGTAGTAGTCCGAGGGCGGGAAAGCCGTCTACATGGCGAAGGGAGGCAGGATGTCAACCAATTCATAAAAAGGAAAGGTGCGTGAGGCATTATGAGAAGTCCTGAAAATGTGTTGGAAAGCCTAAAATCCAAGGCGTGTAACAAGAGTTACAAGTACGAGCGGTTATACCGCAACCTGTACAATCCACAATTCTATCTGCTGGCATATCAGCGGATACAGGCGAAACCAGGCAACATGACAGCCGGAACAGACGGCAAAACCATTGACGGAATGGGAATGGCAAGGATAAACGCCCTCATTGAAAAGATGCGGGATTTTAGTTATCAGCCTAACCCGGCAAGGAGAACGTATATCCCGAAATCCAATGGGAAAATGCGTCCTCTGGGGATACCGTCATTCGACGATAAACTGATACAGGAGGTGGTGCGGCTCATCTTAGAGAGTATTTATGAGCCAACCTTTAGCGACTATTCCCACGGTTTCCGTATAAACAGAAGCTGTCATACGGCACTCAAATATGTGCAGAAATATTTTACGGGGACAAAGTGGTTCGTTGAGGGAGATATAAAGGGCTGTTTTGACAACGTAGACCATCATGTGTTGATTGCTATTTTGCGAAAGCGGATTGCAGATGAACATTTCATCGGTCTGCTCTGGAAGTTCTTGAAAGCTGGATATATGGAGGATTGGAATTATCACAATACTTATTCCGGCACTCCGCAAGGCTCCATCATCAGCCCTATCCTTGCAAACATCTACATGAACGAACTGGATAGCTATATGGCAGAGTATGCAGAGAAATTCAACTGCGGAAACCGCCGTAAAATCAATCCTGCGTTCAAGAAGAAGCTGGATGTCTGCCGGGGGAAAGAACAAAGGCTTAAAAGAAATCTCTCTAAAATGAGCGAGGAAGAAAAAGAGGGCTTAATTGCAGAAATCCGGGAACTGCGGCGTAGTCTGAAATCTATGCCGTATAGCGACCAGATGGACGATAGCTATAAACGGATTTGCTATATCCGATATACCGATGATTTCTTAATTGGAGTTATCGGCAGCAAAGAGGACGCAGAACAGATTAAACAAGATGTAGGCTGCTTTATCCGGGACAAACTCCATCTGGAAATGTCCGAGGAAAAGACATTGATTACTCATGGACACGACGCTGCGAAGTTCTTGGGATATGAGGTCACAATCGCCAAAGGCGAACACAACAAAAAGACCAAAACCGGGGCTACCAGACGGGTAAACAATGGAAAAGTCTTACTTTATGTTCCCCATGATAAGTGGGTAAAACGACTGTTCTCCTACAATGCCCTCAAGATTAAATACGACAAACAAAATGGAAACAAAGAGGTTTGGGAACCTGTCCGGCGCACTCGCCTGTTGCACTTGGACGATTTGGAAATCCTAAACCAATACAACGCAGAAATCCGTGGATTGTATAACTACTACCGACTTGCAAACAACGTGTCTGTACTCAATAACTTCTACTATGTAATGAGATACAGTATGCTCAAAACCTTTGCTGGAAAATATCGGACACGAATCAGCAGAATTATCCGCAAGTACCGTCAAGGGAAAGATTTTGTTGTGGAGTATCCGAAGAAAAACGGCAAGGTGGGAAAAGTGCTGTTCTACAATGACGGTTTCCGCCGGAATACCAAAGTAGAAAGCGGAAATCCCGATATAGTAGCACGAGCCGTTGAGAATTATGGACGCAACAGCCTGATTAAAAGACTGCAAGCGAACCAATGCGAGTGGTGCGGCGCAGAAAATGTGCCGCTTGAAATACACCATGTACGAAAACTCAAAGATTTAAGTGGCAGAAAACAATGGGAAATCGCCATGATTGGGCGTAAGCGCAAGACAATGGCACTCTGCGTCTACTGTCACGATAAGTTACACGCTGGGAAATTAGACTGACATCTGGAGAGCCGGATACGCTGAGAGGTGTAAGTCCGGTTCGGAGGGGAGTTCTCGGAAACCTACCATAGCAATATGGCAAGGCGCCGGGTTCTTACCCTACTGTATTGCTCTGTTTCGCCTATCCCATTCGCAACCATGACAAACCGGGAATGGGGACAGATCGGGAACAACTACCTAAAAGGGCTGTTTGCCCTCGGTTTTCAAGGTTTCCTCATTATGATATGCGTCGGCATTTACGCCGTCCTTGTCAATGAAATGGTGGTAGCCGATAATCTGCACAGCGCGATATTCTCCCTTGCAGCCTATACGGTAATCCTCTGTTTCTCCCTGTTCAAATCCGGCGCACTTGCAAAATCCATATTCAACGCCCATTAAGGAGGTGGCGCGTGAAAAAATATAAAATCATTTATGCTGACCCGCCGTGGCAATACAAAAGAAGCAAAGTACAGGGGGCGGCAGAAAAACATTATCCTACAATGCAGCTTAACGAGTTGTGCGCTTTACCCGTTGCGGAACTCGCGGATCAGGACTGCATTTTGTTTTTATGGGCTACATTCCCACAATTAAATGAAGCGTTGGAGCTTATCAAGGCGTGGGGATTTACCTATAAAAGCGTGGCTTTCGTCTGGTTGAAGCTCAACCGGAAATCCCGGACGTGGTTTTATGGCTTGGGCTTTTGGACACGGGGAAATGCGGAAATTTGTCTGCTTGCAACGAAAGGACACCCGAAACGGAAATCCGCAGCAGTACATCAGTTTATTATTAGCCCCATAGAACAGCACAGCAAGAAGCCAGACGAAGCGCGGGAAAAGATTATCGCGCTTATGGGAGATCTCCCGCGTATTGAACTATTTGCGCGACAACACACGCCCGGTTGGGACGTATGGGGAAATGAAGTAGAACACAGCAATATTTTTTCGTGAAAGGGGGTATTCGCTTGGCGTATGTTACCGTACCCAAAGACCTATCCAAAATCAAAACCAAAGTAGCATTTAACCTTACGAAACGGCAGATCGTTTGTGATATTGTCAAGATTAGTTGACACATTTTTCTCAAGGATATCACTGACTATGCAGCCACCTCCAAAGCCTCATAGTACTGCCTGCGTTTTACCATGGGAGGAAGGCCGCCA
>NZ_JACJKH010000048.1 GCF_016900655.1 Drancourtella massiliensis | reverse complement strand
AGCATAGGACTTACCACTTTCATAAAGCAGATAGCTTATTAAAGTGCGCCTAAAATATCCGGTTATCCACTTTTCATTCCAAAACTCCTTCCCTGTACGAATTTTCCTTGTTTTTCTTCAAGTTTACGAAGGAGTTTCGCAATTACCTAGTACATATAATCATCCAAGATAATTATACCTTTGTACTTGGCAAAATTGCCACCATTTGAAAGTAAAACCCAGATAAACTTTTGGTAAACAGATATTCTCCTGGTGAGGATATGAATTTTGTGTGGACACAAGCCTTTGAAATTATAAGTTGCCAGGCTATTTCCTTTCTGGTATAATCCAGGTTATAGATGCTTATAAGGCTTAAGACATTATCAATACGCCCCAGAGGCTCCCGGGCGGATCGGAGGTAAATGCAATGTACAAAACAGTGGTAATAAAGTATTCCCCCAAGGTGAAAGACATGGCCGCAAAAGTGGAAGAGGCGGCCAACAAAATGGAGCGGGAAGGGTTTGAACTGATCTCCTGCTCAATCATGCCTTCTTCTAAAGGTATTCTGGTTTTCAAGAAAACCACCGTGGTTGGATCAATAGAATAAAGTCTTTCTCAAATAGGCCGTTTTCAGGAGTACTGGGAACGGCCATTTGTTAAATTCACGCCAGATACATGTTAAATATAGGAGAAGGTCGATAATAGCTTATGTTGAAGAAACGAACGATAGCATTACTTTTGTGTTTCTGTGTTTTTTGCTGCCTGAGTATTTTGATAGCAGCACAGCCCGTCTATGCTCAGGATGGATACCAGAAAAATCCTGTTGATTACCGTGAGATTGATGACTATCTGCGATCCGCCGTAGACAATGCCCATATTCCCGGAATGTCCGTGACGATTGTAAACAAAGATGCGGTACTATTTTCCGGGAATTATGGAGACTGCGAAAGCAGCGAAACGCCCTTTTATCTGGGTTCGGTCAGTAAATCCTTTACCGCCGTCTGCATCATGCAGCTGGTTGAGCAGGGGAAAGTTGACCTGAATGCACCTGTCTTCGCATATCTGCCGGGTGCAACCGATGGTGACAGGATTTCAGTGAGCCAACTGCTGAATCATACAAGCGGTCTTGGCCAGTACCAGACCTTAGAAAATTATAAGATCGTGAACGAGCAGGGTGTGCATCATTACGCCAATGTAAATTATTCCCTGCTTGGCGAAATAATCGAGGCTGTCAGTGGTGAATCGTACAGTGATTACATAACGAAGAATCTCTTCGAGCCGCTGCAGCTTTCCCATACTGCCGCTACGCAGGACGAAAGCGAGAAAAATGGTCTGATTGATGGCTATACAAACTATTGGGGCTTCAACATCAAAACAAGCCACAAATATCCTTCCTCCAAGGATGACTGGATTACCGTCCCTGCCGGTTACATCTCATCCTCCACAGAAGACTTGGGGAAATACCTACAGATGTATCTGAATAGAGGAAGCGGCATTCTTTCAGAATCCAGCATCGATACGATGTTTTATGGGGATACCATCTATGTGGATGGCGACATCCCTTATTGGTACGGGTACGGGTGGACGCGTATCGAGGCTCCTCTTTCTGAGCCGGTTCTGCAGCACAACGGCCTTGTCGAAACCGGGAACGCCTGCATCTTTCTGCTGCCGGAAAGCAGCCTTGCGATGGCTGTTACGGCCAATGTAAACGATTATTTTGCAGCAAACGCCATGATAGATTCGCTGGGGTGGGGCGTGGCGCTCATGCTCCTGGGGGATGCGCCAAATGAAATATCGGGCAGCACGTATACCCTGAACCATCTCTGGCTCAACCTGACTATGTTGGCCGTACTGACAATAGCAATCATTCCGTTATGCCGACTTTCCAAATACCGGGAACGCGTACTGCTACTGCGCGGCAACAAATTGCCGGGAGTGTACTCTTTGATTGGCTTGCATTTTCTTTTACCCGTCTTCCTGCTGATGGCTGTTCCGGTATTTTTGAAAATTCCCCTATGGGTCGTTCAGGCTTTTGTTCCTGACGTTTTCTTGACCATTATTGTTTCTACTGTACTGCTTCTGGCCGTAGGCTTTCTGAAGGGAGGGATTCTATGGGCGCACAAGAAGACAATACGAACAAGAGAAGTCTCCGGAGGAGGCCATTGAGCATCAGGCTATGCGCCGGATTGTTCATCCTGATTTTTACAGTTGGTTTTATGCTCATCGGTGGGGGGATTCTCTATTCAGCCCAGCAAGAAGAAGCCAGTTATACCGACACCACAACGGGCACAGTTGTGGGATACGAAAGCAGGATGGGAGATGCTGATGATTCCTTCCGATATTTCTATGCGCCTGTCGTTCGCTATAAAACCACGAAGGGCAGCCTCTGCACAGGGATTGGGAACGTATGGACATCCAACCGCCCATTTGAAGTTGGTGAACAAATAGATATCCGATATAACCCGGCACAAACAGATGTAGTCAATGTAGAAGGCTACGGCGTTTCCGTGAGCTATAAGCTGGGCATTGTCTTTTTCCTGTTTGGCTCTGCAGTATCTGTGCTCCTGCTGATTTTCCTGATTTTGACAAAGCTCATCCGCAATCCGGATAAAAGGGAGCGGATCATGGGCAAACTAGTGGCCGCCATTATTGCGCTGTTTATTGCCGGAGTATGGTGTATGTTGACAGGGATAAAAATCACGCTGGCTGTTTTTGGGCTGCTGGGGCTATATGCCCTTTTCCAGCATTATAAAAAGAGGAGGGAACCATAAAGTCCTCTCCTCAGCTTCTGGATCTCCGGATATTTATTTTGCGACCTTCTCCAGTGCCTCGCATATCTTCTGCATTCCCAGTTTCTGGTCTTTCACTTTTGCTGTTATGGTGTTATTCACCAGAGAAAGCAGAGTATCAACGCTGTATTGTCCATCAGGTAAGGAATACCCTGAAGTATGTTCCGGACAAAGACAGGAAAGCCTTCGCAACGGATTTGAAAACGATCTATCAGGCGCCAGACGAAAAGAAAGCTCTGGCGGCCCTTGACCGTGTAACAGAGAAATGGACGCCAAAATACCCGAATTCCATGAAACGTTGGAAGGATAACTGGGATGCGATTTCCCCGATTTTCAAGTTTTCAGCGACTGTCCGGAAGGTGATATATACGACACATGCGATAGAATCATTAAATTCCACCTATCGGAGATTAAACCAGCAGAGAAGTGTTTTTCCGAGCGATACTGCCCTGCTGAAAGCTCTGTACCTAGCTACTTTCGAAGCTACCAAAAGATGGACGACAACCATTCGCAACTGGGCGCAGGTCTATGGCGAGCTGAGTATTATGTATGAAGGTAGACTGCCGGAGTAAAAACATTCAGGTTCCATTATGCATGCTATAGGAATACCTGATCAATATATTATGGACCGTGGCGGATGGAAAACAGATCGCGTTCTCAAGAAAGTTTATAGAAATGTCATATCAGACGAAAAGAAAAAGTTTACGGAGCAAATCAATGCGCATTTTGAATCTATGCAACACGAAATGCAACATGAAATAGAAAGGGATTGTCGGTTAATACCGATTTTTAATCCCTGATAAGAAAAGAAGAGACAGTCCCAGAGAATTCGGGCTTTTTCAAAGCCTGAATTCTCTATAGAACTGTCTTTTCCTTTTTGTAGCCCCTGTTTTAGGGCGCAAAAACCCCTTGTTTGGATTTTTGGGGGTTCACTCCTCAGTTAAGCGGTTTTCTGTCCCTTTTTCCCTTCATATTTCTTTATCTCATCATGTATAAAGCGATGGTATTTCATGATGTTTCTTCCAATTGCATACAGCATGAATTCCTTATATACTTTTTCTTTTGAACGGTAGTGGAAACGCCGGAAGTTTTCATTCTCTTTGATATCTCCAAAGTGACCCTCTGTCTGGATCGACCGGATCTGCCGTTTCAAGATTCCTTCTTCACTCTGGATATTCGTGTGGGATTCCTCACGAAGTTCTTCCCATCGTTCGTTGATCTTCATGACCTTGTTCCGGTCCGGGTTCTTTTCGGCATTGTATTTATAAATACATTTCGATTTATGCTCACATCCACTGCAGTCTGCACAGCCATATACCTCTACTGTCTGAGTGTAGCCGTCCTGTTCTTTGCTTTCTGTCCGGATATGGTGCAGCTCCCTTCCGTCATGGCAGATGTAATAGTGTTCATCCTCAAAGACTGCATAGGTCATGTTGTAATATTTCCCGATGTCTTCTTTATAAGCGCGGGTTTTCCGCTTCTCATGGTCCTGGAGTTTGATGAAACTGCGGATCTCGTTTTCTTTCAGATACAGCAGGTTCTTTTCGCTGCAGTAGCCGCTGTCGGCAGTCACTGCCTCCAGCTGATCTCCAAACGCTTTCCTGTGCTTTTGCAGGACTGGAATCAGCGTATTATAATCTGTCCGGTCATTGCTTATATATCCGTGGACAATAAAGTAATTCTCTACTGCAATCTGGACATTGTATGCCGGTTTTAACTGCCCGTTTAGCATATGGTCTTCTTTCATCCGCATGAATGTCGCTTCCAAATCTGTCTTGGAATAACTGTTACGGTCTTTTCCCATAATCTCAAAGCATTCCTTATATTTCATCAGGCGGGTTCCGCATTCTTCCAGTTCTTCATAAAGCTTCTGGATTTCCGGCTTGTGTTTCCCTTTCCCGGAAACGAATCCGATCCCCTCTCCTTCTGCAATCCGCAGCAGATTCTTCTGCAGCTTCAGGATCTCAAGGGGAGAGCAGTGGTCAATTTCAAGGATCGTGTTATTCGAGATTTTCTTATGTTTTGTCAGTTTCCTCTTTCTGTTTTCTTGAATGACCTTCCTGACCTGCTCCATTCCCTCGATCACAAACATATGGGCATTTCCAAGATCGTATTTGGGACCATACCCATTTTCAAGCAGAAATGCATTGTACTTTGAGTAAAGAGCATCTATGGTATCCAGCAGGCCTGCAAGGTGATAATTGAGGCTGCCCCGCCAGACAAATGTATATCTGTTTGCATTTGCTTCTATCTTGGTTCCATCGATATAAAGCTCTTTCAGCGTGATAAGTCCTTCTTTTTCCAGGCGACGCATGAACTGATAGTTCAATTCATCCAAAACTTCACCTGTCAGTTTCTTTCCTTTCCAGTCATAAAAGGCGTCTCTCTGAGGCTTTTCTCCTTTGGTCAGCCAGATAAAAGCAAGATCTCTCCGGCATAAGTCTACAATGCGGTCAACAGACCTGACCCCGCGCATATTTGCGTAGGTAACGACAGCATACAGCATGATTGGGTTATACCCGGTTCTTCCCTTATCCGAATAACAGGCCAGCAGGCCTGAAAAATCTAATTCCTCCAACACTTTTTTCAGGGTATAGACTGGATCGTCATCGGGTATACTCAATTCGAAGAAACTGAAGTTACAGCACTGAAGAATAAAAACTTTTCGCAATAAAAATCCCAGAGATTTCCTGCTTTTCTTCTGTTTAATGTAAAATAAAAGAAAAAAATTTTACACACAGGAGAAAAGTATGAA
>NZ_JACJKH010000047.1 GCF_016900655.1 Drancourtella massiliensis | reverse complement strand
GGTTTTTCGTCAATTCCATTATACCAAACGGGACAGGTTTATGCCTTTTTTATTGGCTGAAATATTGAATTTTCAAGGTTCAACACACCGTATTGGTGTGGGAAGTTTTAGTTATTTGAATAATATTTTTTAGTATTCAGTTATTGTCGTCTCTGTTTCATATGGTATACTTTGTTCCACCTTATTCTTTAAATCTGATAAAAATAAAAAATATATAACAATACCAATGATTAGTAGAATAGAAACGATAGCTATAATATTTTTTCTAATTTGATCATTCCAAATGGTTTTAGGTTCATTTTCATAATCCTCTGTATTCATATATTCAAGAAATATTTCTTGAGGAGTTCCAAATTCTTTACAGAGATCGTCATACGTACAGTTTGAAATTTGACCAGAAAACTCAATAAGACTGTTCTTAAACTCTTTTAGAAATTTTATTTCATAGTAAGTTTTTAATGGAAAAAGAGCTTTCAATTCCCGGTAGTACTTATTAACAGAATCATTCCGCATATTCCCTTAATTCCTCGATATATTGATAGTTTAATAATTCGTCAACCCCGTATTTCACTTGTTCATAGGCAGTGATGAGCAAATCTAACTCATTAAGACCTTTTTTTTCAATATGATAATAAATTCTTTCCATACGTCCATGTCCATGTTCTTTGTAAGAGGAGATGAATCCCCTTTTTTGAAGCCTGTATAATATTGGATACATGGATGGTTCTCGAACAACAATATTTCCTTTTGACACTTTTTTGAAAATTTGAGTAATCTGGTATCCATAGCAATCATGTTCAGACAAAATTTTCAGTAATAACATTTCCAGTAAACCTTTTTTAAATTTATCTTTATAGTCCATTAATTTTCTTGTATGATGTTAATCGAAATTTAAACACCATATTTCCTTTCTTTTTAATCTAATCTCATGGTCTAATACATTCAGCTACTGTGAACTTTTGATTTTGTTCCTTGTTCTATTTTTGAAATGTTTATCATAAAGTCACACTAACTTCTACAATCACTATATAATATATTTTTCACATGTTTCCTTTATATCCATATCAGTATAACTACAGGAATATAAAATCTTACACTTTCCTCATTTTTCCTCTGAATCATTTTCAAGAGCTGGAATATCTATCTCATATGCCTTTTCTCCGTTCACCCTTGCTTCAAACGAATACACAGGTTGATAATAACTCTTAGAGTCTACAATATATTTTAAGTTCACTGTTCCTAGATCGAGTGTCTTTATCTCATCACCAGTCTGTCCATAATAGCGAAAATTTCCGGTTTGTATTTGTTCCCTTGCCTCATTCTCGGACAAAATCGGATATTCCTTATACTTTTTACATACGAGAATATTATTGCTGATGTCTCCAAGTTTTCCTCCCTCATAAAGCGTGCAGTACAGTGAACCATCATAGAAAAGATCACCTTCACTTTGTTGGGAAACTATAAATTCATATCCGGATGATTCATCTGTTTGTTCCTGAAATACCGCATTCTCCGGCACATTAATCCCATATTCAGACAAAGCTTTTCTGACTGTTGACTCATCTGCTCCGGAAACAGGTTTAGGATAGCTTCCATCTTCAGTATCATCGCCAAAGGAAACCGCAAAATCGCTATACTTTAAAATTCCTCCTACATAGTCTATCCACAGAGAATTCTGCTCCGTACTATAATAAACAGCCGTTTCATCATACAGATCTGTTCGTGACTCATCTATAACCTGTCCTTGTAAGGCAAAAAAATTTTCCGCGATTTTCCGTGTCTCTTCTTCTGTATAAACAGGAATTTGGTAGACCGCCGCTGTTTTCGACTCACTGCTGTAGATTTCATTTGTTATCATTTTAACATCAGACATATCAATTCGGCTGTTGAATCCGACTGCCAGATTTCCGAGTTCCTGCTTATCATACATAATAATGATTCCAACAAATGTCAAAACCACTGCAGCAAGTGGAATCTGAGCTACAGCTAATTTGAATGCACTAAATCTTTTTCTTTTTGCTGCTGCCGCAATCTCCCTGAACAGAATATAGAATCCATACCCTATCATTGTTCCCAGGAAATTATTCAGGATATCATCCGCCTCCACAACACCTCGTCTGAGAATAAACTGAACTGATTCTATCAGTACTGTCACAACCAGTCCTGCCAGATAGGTCACCCAGAACCGGCGGAAGCTTCGTATTCCGAACGGCAACAGAAACCCTAGAGGTACAAATAGAAGAATGTTCAGAACAATATTTCTCCATTCGGCCTCAGAAAAACTGTACCATGCCTCCCGATAAGAATAAAACAGGGGAATGATTCTTCCATCTGACCAGGTGGAGGCCCTGTCCAGCAATGTAGCAGAAAGCACTACTACTAGATAACACAAAAAAGTGCCTGTCCACAGTATATTCTGTGGTCGTATGCGTTTTTGGCCTTTCATTATCTTTTTGTATACAATAAAATAACCCGTTCCGGCAATTACTCCAATAAACGCTACAATAATCATTCCCAGAACCATATACTGTTTTGCCAGTTCTATAATATTGAATAATCTCATATATCCTCCCCTTTTTAGATATTCTACCACAAAATATATTTTTATGAAATATATTTTGTGGTATAATATCTATATAAGTAAAATTTTACTGTTGAAGTATAAGATGCAAAATTCTAAATGATCAGTTTATAGTGAGGTAATACTATGGAAATCCTAAAATGTGCCAATTTGTCCAAAAATTTCAAACAAGGAAAAGAAACTATTCATGTTCTAAAATCAATAAATGCTCAATTCTATAAAGGATCAATGAACATTATCATGGGGGAAAGTGGAAGTGGAAAAACTACATTACTTAATTTGTTGTCTGGTATTGAGCAACCAACAAAAGGGACAGTTTACTATCAACAGGCTAATTTCTTCAAGTTAAGTGAAAAAAAACAATCTCAAATTAGGGGAAACGATTATGGCATAGTGTTTCAATTTTTTAATCTAATTCCCGAATTATCTATTGAAGATAATATTAAACTTCCTTCCATAATAAATCATCAACCACTTGACTTGAAATATTATCGAAAATTGATGAAATTACTAAATATAGAAAGAATCAAATCCAAACTACCCTCTCACCTTTCAGGTGGGGAGCAGCAACGAGTTGCAATCGCCAGAGCAATGTCATTGAAACCCTCTATTGTGTTTGCCGATGAACCAACTGGAAATTTAGACAAAAAAAACAGTCAAATAATTGCAAGACTATTTCAACAACTTAACTCACTATTTGGTACCACTTTTATAATTGTTACTCACGATCCAACTCTATTTCCAAATCCAGATTTTAAATATAAACTAGATGATGGACAACTGATATATAAATAAAGAGGGAGGAACAAGATGAAATTATCGTTAATGCTATTAAAACATAGGATATTATTTGTTTGTAGTATAGTTTGTGTGCTTGCTATTTCTATTATTATAAATATTTCATCCAGTGTTCTTACTCAATCTGTTTTGCAATATAAATGGAAGCGTGGAATAAGCTCATATGGCAATTTCTCTTGCGGTATCAATGATATATCAAAAAAAGACAAAGCAATTGTATTACAAAATTACAGTCATAAAGATATAGGAATATTTGAAACATATCAAAATATTGAGTTTCACGATTTGATTGTTACATTAGGATATGTCGATAAATCTTTTCGTGAAATAACAGACGTTAAGCTGCTATCCGGCCGCTTCCCTAAAAATAGAGACGAAATCGTTGTAGAAAATTTTATCGCAAATATGCTTGGTGATTCCGACATAATTGAAGTCGATAATAACAATGAAATAATTCAATTAAAAGTAGTGGGAATTATTGAAAATTACTCTTCAGGATTATCAATTCCTACTGGTAAAGCAAATATAGGTAATGTATATCCTAATATAATATGTAATGAAAATAACTATTTTAAATCTGAAACATTCAACCAGTCACTTTTAATAAATTTAGAAGAAGTTATAGATAGTAAAACATCTTATGTAAAAAATACTATAAACATCTATAATGCAATAGAAAATATTGGCCTTTCTACCGATCAAATATTTTTAAATGACAATTTACTCAATAAAGGATTAGTTGGATGTAAAGAGATTTGGAATTATAGTCTTTTTTTCTCCTTTATTATAGCTATAATTACAGCTTCATTCCTTTATATTATTTTAGTCATTTTCTATAAAGATTATAGAAAAAAACTTTCTATATTAAATATATGCGGACAAGAGTTCAAAAAATTATTAAGCGTTGTAAAACAACAATTGTTTCTATTCTACTTAATTGGTAATGTTTTTGGTATATTAATGGGTTACGGAATTATTAATATAATGCAAATGCATCTTAATTTTACTATAAGCTATAAATCTGGCATCACTATTGCAAATTTATTTTGGCTAG
The DNA here is from genome assembly GCF_016900655.1 of Drancourtella massiliensis. Classification (GTDB taxonomy): domain Bacteria; phylum Bacillota; class Clostridia; order Lachnospirales; family Lachnospiraceae; genus Sellimonas; species Sellimonas catena. The sequence goes on along the minus strand of NZ_JACJKH010000047.1, from coordinate 1,341 downwards.
AAATAAATTTTTTATGTGTGATGCTACTAATTCTTAGAAAGCATAAAAAGGAAATAGTACATTATTCCTTAGCTGAAAATCTAAGATTTAAAAACAGAAAATCCAATATAGCGTCGTCTGAAACAAAGCCTGCTAATAAGAATATTTTAAAAAAAATTAAAAGTCTTAACCCGACTTACATATTGTTATTTTTCGCAGTGTTTATAATATCATATCTGTCTCTATATATCCGGGGAATGACAATTTATAGTAATCCAAATATTCCTGATTACCAATTTTTTTCTAAAGAAGTTGAAGAATCAGAAGTTGTAAATGGTTTTACAATTGAAAATTCTCCAGAAAAATACATATTAGAAAATGATGTTAAAAAATTACAACAATATAGATCTTACATCACTTATGATTTATATCCGGATTTTAATAGTTATACAATCTTATTTAATAAAAATGAAATCCCCGATTATTTTGAAAAATGGAATTCCATGTATACCAACCCGGATACTAGTTATGATGAATCAATAATCAAAAAAAATTGGCCGGAAGAATTTAACAATTTAACACCTGTAAATAATGTTGATTTTATCGTTGCCGATAATGCTTTATTAAAGGATATCATACAACAATATGAACTTACTATCCCAATAAGTCAATTAAGAAATGGAACAGACATAATTTTGTTTTTGCCAGAAAAAATACAACATAAGAATTTTTTAGTAGGCGATTCAATAAAAATAGGTGGAATAAGCCAGTATGAAAATCAAGTCATTGGTAAACAGTTTGTTTTTAATATCGCAGAAATTGTTAATAAACCATATCGAATAGAAACTGATTATACCATACAGAAAAGAGATAATATCGTAGTCTTTTTAAGCGAAGATGTCGCAAAAAAATCAAATTTGTTTAAAGGGTATAGTTCTGTGTCTATAAGGCTTAAAGAGAACATTCCTGATCGTATAAGAAATGATATTAATAATTTGATGTATGAAATGGCAAATAAAATACAGGGAGGAGGTCTTTATTCTAAAGAAGAAATCCTAATGGATGAAAAAATCTTTACAACCTATAACAAAATTCTATCCTTCATTCTCATGACAATAAATCTATTATTGGGAAGTATTATGGTTATTATTATGATATATCAAGTTATTAAAAAGAATTTACGCACTTATGGTATTCTACGAGTACTTGGATTGAGTTTTAAGAAAAACATACTTTATCTATGGAAAAGTGGTTAATTGAAAAATTAATTGCAACATAGGTTGTTGCAGTTAGAATTACAAGGCATATGGGCCATGGAGTTGCAGTTGTAACTTCATGGTTTCTTTTTGCCTTTTTTCCAGT
>NZ_JACJKH010000046.1 GCF_016900655.1 Drancourtella massiliensis | reverse complement strand
ACGCACTCCATCCAGAGTCTATAGGGGCATAAATCACTATTTTGTCAGCTGAAATATTGAATTTTCAAGGAGCGAAGCCCATTTCAGGTATGGGAAGTCTTAGTTATTAATATACTGTCTGTACGCCGCTTTCGCTTCATCCTCCTGAAGGTTCAGGCCAAATTGTCTCCCCGGTAAATAGCAGTTGTTTTTTGTACTGATCTTGTATTGATTGATACGCCGGCATTCTTCTTTTACCAGCTCATAACATCCTTCCCTGCAGTTGGATATGGACAGGGAGATGACGTCATAGTTCCCATTCACATAATCATTGAGCAGGAAGAAATCAATAAAGTTTGAAAACCCTTTCCATCCTCTTCCAAATAATTCGAACCATTCTTTTTCTTCACAGATCTCCTGCCACAAAGACTGTTTATGGCTGGATACCCCTTCAAACCCACATTCATAGGCATTCTTGATTTCATCCAGACACAAATCGATCCTGTCATAGATACCTTTTCCGCCTTTCGTTGTGTTGATGGAAGGAGTCTTTCTCAACCAAAGCATATGCCCTCCGAGAAGTCTGGTCCTCTTCAATCCCTCTCCGATCTCCCTGTCTGTAAATCCATATTCCAGTCTGGCCCAGTTCCAGGAAGGTCCGATGTAGTCTGACCCGTATCTACGACCTTCCTCATCCGTAAGTTCCGTCTCCTCTGTTTTTGAAAATAACAACTCATTTTCCGCATAATTCGTTTTCCCACCAAACACTTTTGCCAGATCTTCATATAATCTATGACTCCGGCAATCCGGATCCAGGCTCTTCCTGCCACAATCCTTATCATAGCAATATTTTTCGGGATCAAATGCTCCTTTATTTTTCATTTCCAGAACATCATCAATATAGCAATAATCTCTGTTCATCTTAATTTTCTCCATATTTTTCATATAATCTCCTGGCTTTCTCCGCCACCTGGCGTCTGATACTCTCCGGTTCCAGAACTTCCACCCGGTCACTATATTGAAGTGCCCAGTTCACCATTGCAAACGGGCTGCACATTACCTCCACAATATCACTCTTTCCCACGAATCGGAATGTATCTCCAAACCAGTCGTGAAGAAAAGTATAGTCTGCCTTTTCCCGCACTCTTGTTATCTTCAATCTGATTTTTACCGGCTCATCAAAAGCCATGTTAAGGTGTGAAAGATGAAAGTCTTCACTCCATTGCTTTGGAAGATTTTCCACGCTCTCTTTTTTCAATGCCGGAATTCCTGGAATTCCAAGCTTTTCATCACGTCCCGGTATCTCCATTTCTCCCATCAAATCCACTCTCCAGATAGACATATTCCGGACAATTTCTCCGTTGATCGTCACCTCTTTACATGCCAGAAGATAATATTTTCCTCCATTTGCAACAAGGTAATACGGGCTCACTGTATCTTTCTCTTTCCTGACAGGTTCCAGTTCCTTTCTCCTGTTGTAGCCATAAAACCGAAATCTGATCTGCACTCTCTCCTCAATCGCCTGCTGGATCATCTTGAGATTCTCTCGTATTCGCCCCTGATCCGCAAGCTGCGGTTCATTCACTCTGCAAATCTGTTTTGCTCCCTTAGGATAAAATTTTGTTGTAAGATGGCTCTCTATCTTTTCTATGAGTTTCTCCCCGTCTTCAGGTGCGATCGTCTTTGAAAATAAGATCCCTTCTATCAGACTGTTTATCTCGTCGTAAGAAAATATATGATTATAATACAGTCCCCGGATCGGCATCCGTTGAGTATCCTCTTCATCATCTTCTTCCGCATTCCCCCCGCTTCCATATCGCCTGGCAAATGCATCGAAAATAATTCTCCATTCTTCCTCCGGATTCATCATTTCGTTACTGTCCGAATTCATGGCATTTGCCATATTCACTATAGTATCATTAAATGTTTCCTTGTTCCCGATATATTGCTTCAAATACTCAATCTTTCTCAGATCTGACTGCTTCACCTTATGCTCCTGATCCGTATTCTTTTTCAGATACTCAAGTATTCTGTAGGATCTCTCATATTTGGATGGTTTATTTGAATACCGCTCTGCCATACACCATTTCCTTTCAAACTACAGGGCAAGGGCATTTAGCCCCGCCCCCTTTTCTTTTATCTTAATATAAACTGATAATGATGTACAACGATATTCTCTTTCTTTTCCTCAAGAGGGAAAATCCAACGAATCAGCAGATCTGCTTTCTCCTGCGGTTCAAGCCATTCCGGATGCTCAGCTACCTGCTCTCTAAAATCTTTATTCCAGATAACGGCATCCTCTCTCGGGTATTTCCCTTTCCTGTCATACATCGTCACTTCATATTCACTGTTGTAGATCTCAACCAGTATCTTTAGCCCGGTATGTTCGTAAAACTTCTGAAGTTCTGTCGGATGAAAGCTTTCCGGAATAATTTCTAAAAGATTCTGCACTTCAGGGATATATCTGTTCTTCATCAACTCAATAAATCGCAGATGCTTTCCATTTCTTGCATCCAGTTTCAGATAATCTTCGACAGCCTGAAAATGATTGATCAGTATGTTTTTCTGCGGTAAACCCATAAAAGCACCTCTTTCTTGATTCTCAAGAATCACATATTCTCTTTTCCATGTAAGTTACGCTTTTCATTATACAAAGTAAATGGGCGGAAAAATCCGCCCATTTAACATTTTTTCACTATTTTAACCTCTCCACTTTTATTCACTCTTTCCCGTGTCAATAATCTTTTGTAAGTTAAATCCATGCCAATCGCTCCCAGTGGAGTGGTAATCAAAATTGCCAGTACTACAACTAACAGCACAAGTCAGATCAGCAAAAATGCGATGAAAAAGCAGTATATAAAATTCTTCTGGTGATTACGGATCAGAGTAAGAAGATTAATGTATACATTTCTTAAATTTAATTATGTGTTTTATTGGAATTCCATAACAACCACTGACCGGGATCGATGGCTTCAAAATACGTTGATTACTGACCTCATCGATTTGTAATTGATACATATCAAATCCATATGTTTGATAAAACTTAATTGCATTGCAATTATCATTTGTTGTTTCCACATACAAAGTTTGCTTTTCTCGTTGTTTTGCGATAGCTTCAATTTTTTCAAGCAAACGTTTTCCAATCCCTTTTCCAGAAACAAAGGAATTTAATGAAACGATATGTATCGCAACCGGATCCTCAAAAAATGTTATAATACCTTCCAAAGTATTATTGCTTAATATTTTTATATGTTCAATCTCCAAAAGGTTTATTTTTTTTGAATCATATATCATAAAAACACTTCCCCAGTTGCTTTCAAAGATCTTCTCCAAAGATTCCATAAAATAACCTCCCTTCAATTAAATGTCTATTGTATCTTATTTTTTATACGCAAACAGGCTTCTGTGTGCATAATCCAATGTCTGGAGAACGGCATTTGAATTAGTCCACGAATATCTTTATTGCACCAATAATCAATCAGCCAATTTGCTTTTTCATCTTCCTTTATCACCGAATGTGCTACGATATCTTCAATACGGAAAATATGCCAGATCGAATAAGCGATCGTCTTACTATGATAGCCATCAGCATTAATGAACGGGATCGAGTTAAAATCTTCTCTGCGTAGTTCCTCTTTTAAAGATACTAAGGTTTGCATTAACTGACTTCGTAAACTGAACAAAGTATCAACCCCCATCTTATATGTATCTTTCTTTTTAATTTGTCCCTGCATTGTTTTATTAAGTTCAGACCATTCTTTATTCATGTTCTATTTACTCCTTTTCTATTATTTTACCAAGATTGAAACAAGAGTAACAAGATTAATTTTTCTATAATTGAAAAGCACTTGGGCAAGGAGTCATAAATAACTCCTTGCCCTTCATTTTGTCCTTCATTCTGAATTATCTCAATTCACTCACTTCTATTGCATAAATTTCCGACCACTCATTCATGTTTAGCAATTCTTCCTTTTTCGCAATTCCCGAATACCCATAAATAAGCATTCCATTCTCTTCGATATACTCTGCTGCCTCTTTGTATATTTCAGAAGTCTCATTCATCATTTTTAAAAATGATTCTTGTTCTCCCATATATCTCAGCATACTTTCAAAATGGGTCTGCATAACCTCTGTATTCTCAATTTTATTCTCCAAAGGCTGCGTTTCTTCGTCATGATTCCATATAATCATCTCTGGATATTCCTTTGTGTCCCATCCCAGATTACATGAACGTAACAATTCGCACTCAATGCCCAGATTTTGATTTCTTCCTCCAGTATATACGGCACACCAGTTAGCATATGAATTCTTTTCCTTTTTAAATTTAACAAATTCATTGTAATCGACCATTTTATCCAATGTTGCATAAAAAACATACTTTACATTTTCTTCTAAGCCTTGAAGAGCTTCTGTGGCCTGTTCTCTGGTTCCACCTGAGAAAAACATCTCTTTGCCCGCTGCCTCTATCTCACGAAGCGATTGTTCTTTCAAATCCTCTAACTGAAACCAGGCAAATACATTATCGTGAGGTGGATTTAGCAAATTCATATCATAAAGATTCAAATTTCCTTTATTCAAGGCACCTGCAATATTCGTAAATTTCCCATTATAGGAAACATTTTGATAAATGTTGATATCATAATTTCCATAACCTTTATCTCGTACTACAACATTATCCCGAACATATCCTGGAATTTTTAATTCTGTATACACCCTGAGATCCAAACTCATTTGATTTGTATTTTCAAATATCTCCTTTCCCGGGTCATAATAAAACAATGAAACAATGTTAGGAAATACAAACAAAATCAAACATACAATCACAATGACAATACTTCCAGTGATAATCCCCATTTTTATAAATGCCTTACGAATACTTTTTTTAATCATACCTGCAAATTGTTCTGTTTTGTCGTATTCTTCACTTTGATTATACTCAACATGTAATTCTTCACCTAATTCATCTTTTTCAAATAAATATTCGCTGATTGCCTCTTGTCTTTCGATATCCTGCTCCACTTTCTTTTGAAGTTCTTCCGGCAATTTCTTTTAATGGCATCTGCCCAAAATACTGTAGCTCCAGTACTTCCCTCTTAACAGGGGATAATTTTTGCATTGCTGTGTACAAAATTCTTGTCTCCTGTTTGGAAATATATTCTTCTAGAAATTCGTCAACCTCTAATTTAGAAATCTTCTTCAAATATTCCTCATCACAAATTTCCCGCCTGTTTCGTTTATACAAATTGTAAAAAAGATTTCTTGCGACTTTATACAACCATGCCCGCATATTTGTGTGATATTCCGGTAATGCCAGGATTGCTTTTAAGAAAGTTTCTTGTAATAAGTCTTCTGCCAACTCTTTTTGCTGGCACATAGAATACAAATACAAAAACAATTCTTTTCCATACTGATGATATAATTGTTTTATCATTTTTTCTTCCAAGCATCTCACCTCTTTTTCATAACTTAATCCTATCTACCCATATAACAAATTAAATGTCAATATGTTACACATAAAAAGAGAGGGCCGCTCCATCATCTGATTTGGATGACTTTACGACCCTCTCTACGCTTTGGACTCCATCATTTATATCCCATAAATTGGTCAGTGCTAAACTTCCATTGTACCTGAATTCTTTTTAGCAAGCCCTCTTATCAATACGCCAATCAATACGACTGTATCTACAACTAACATTGCTATAATATTTTTTACTATTCCATAAATAAAAAGTATAGAAAAAAGTTCCACTGATAAAGCAAGGAAGCACATATAGTTTGTTAAATACTCTGTCATAACCTCACAATAAAAATTCATCTGCAATTTTCCGTAAATAATCGGCCTGACAAAATAACGGATTACAATACACGCTATCGGATAAGCAAAAATAAATTTCTTGTCCACCAATGAGGACACTGCCCCATCGCTCCACTGTACAGGAATTTTCGGCGGCAACTTTGTGTAAAACAATAAAGCTATCAATAAGCATACTACCGTAATTATTGTCCATGTAACAAAGCTCCCCCATATATACAAAAAGCTAACCGAATCCAATTTGAACACAGGCTTATTATCACTCCAATATTTCTCTAATTCTGCCACATACTGTTCTACTTTTAAGTCACTATACTCTATAGTTTCTTCGTCAAGCATTTTTTCACACAGTTTTTTTGCTCTGTTTAATTCACTAATCTGACCTCTTAGTATTTTATTTTGTTTTTGGATCACTTCCCGTAATGATACGTTTTCTGATATAATACTTCGTATATCCTCAATAGAAATTCCCAATGTTCTAAGATATGCAATCTTTTTAAGATTCTCTATATCTCTATTGGAATAGTCTCTATAACCGTTTCTTTCATTTCTTACAGGAACAATCAGTTTTTGGTTAATTGAAATCCTTACTGCAACATTGAAGTTGTAACTGCACATTGAAAACTTTATGAAGTTGTAACTGCATAATATCATGAGTAATTGCAACAGTTTTAAGCTGTTTTTCT
>NZ_JACJKH010000045.1 GCF_016900655.1 Drancourtella massiliensis | reverse complement strand
TGGTAACACATGGAGCTGACTGTTACTAATAGGTCGAGGGCATAACCAAGGAATGGTGGATAGGAAAAAGCAGGATGACAGAAACGTGGACTTATATGTGGTTTTGAAGGTACACAAAAGGAAACACCTGAAAAGGTGTGTTTCTTTGTATCTAAAATATTCCTCCTTAGCTCAGTCGGTAGAGCATGCGGCTGTTAACCGCAGTGTCGTTGGTTCAAGTCCAACAGGGGGAGCTTGCAAAGCCCGTAAATTCAACATTTACGGGCTTTATTTGTTTTTGTAATATGCCCCTCGGGGGCAAAACAGATTGTCTGCTGAAAAAAGCAGGCATTTGATTGTTATACTTAAAAATGAAGCGGAATTGCGTTGCTGGATGGGTTCCGGTGTGTCGCCCGATGGTAAATTTTAAGTTTTACTGTCGGGCTTTTTTATTTTATCTTAAAGAGAAGGGAGGGTTAAGCCCTACATTATAACGGTCGATCGGATATTTTACCAGATTGATCTTTGAAGCGCTTGTCTGGCAATTGGTAGAAAAGTCAGCCGTATAATGCAGTCGTGTTACCAGGTACATCTCCCAGATTATGTAAAGACTGCATCAGTCAAGCGCCGGTGTTTGACACCATATCAGAAAATCCCTATAATAAATTTAATCATTGCTGATAATGGCAGAAAGTTCCGGGAGGAACAAAGATCACCAATGCGCTGGAAGAATGCAGATCGATTGTGGAAGGAGCCAATCTTGCGGAGTATAAAAGCACGTTGTTAAAGGTGAAAAGATATCTGGATTCCAAAGGAGAAGAAGATGTAAGAGGAAACCAGACCTTCGATCTGAGGACGGGAGTCCATGTGCTGACCGCGATCGAAGCACCGTGTCTGGATCTTCTCGGAAAGATGCTCGGAGTTCCTGTCTGTGAGCTTCTGGGAGACGGACAGCAAAGGGACAAGGTCCGGATGCTGGGCTACCTGTTCTTTGTAGGGGACAGAAAAAAGACAGATCTCCCGTACGATGAGGAACCGGACTCTGACTGTGAATGGTACCGGATCCGTCATGAAGAAGCGCTGACCGCGGAGAAGATTGTCGCGTTTGCAAAAGCAACACATGAGAAATACGGATTCGAAGATTTTAAATTGAAAGGCGGAGTGTTGCCGGGAAATGAAGAGATGGATGTAATCCGGGCGTTGAAAAAGGAATTCCCGGACGCAAGGATTGATCTGGATCCAAACGGCGGCTGGCTTCTTGAGGAAGCGGTAGAATACGTAAAGGGCATGAAAGGGATTCTTACATACTGTGAAGATCCATGCGGTGCGGAAGGAGTGTACTCGGGAAGAGAGATCATGAGTGAATTCCGCAGAAGGACAGGATTCCCTACAGCCACCAATATGATTGCCACAGACTGGAGAGAGGTAGGACACTCTCTGGAATCGCAGGCGGTTGATATCATTCTGGCAGACCCGCATTTCTGGACAATGAGCGGCTCGGTGAGAGTTGCACAGATGTGTCATGATTTCGGATATACATGGGGGTCTCATTCCAACAATCATTTTGATATTTCCCTGGCAATGTTTACTCATGTGGGAGCTGCTGTGCCGGGTGAATATAATGCGCTGGATACGCACTGGATCTGGCAGGAAGGAGTCGAGCGGCTGACGAAAGAGCCGCTGCAGATCAAAGACGGATGTGTGGAAGTGCCGAAAAAACCGGGGCTTGGAATTGAAGTGGATATGGATCAGATTCTGAAGGCGAATCAGCTGTACAGGGAAAACTGTCTGGGAGGAAGAGATGACTCTGTTGTCATGCAGTATTTGATTCCTGGATGGAAATTTGACCCGAAGAAGCCTTGTCTGGTAAGATAATACTATAAATGAAAAGAAGGAAGCATGGATCCTGAATGCCGGGGATGCATGCTTTCTTTGGCAGGAGGAATGATATGAAAGTTGTAGCAGCGATTGATTCGATGAAAGGGAGCATTGGTTCCATAGAGGCGGGAACGGCGGCAAAGGCCGGAATCAGAAAGGTATGCCGGGCGGATGTTGTCATAAAACCTGTAGCGGACGGAGGAGAGGGAACAACGGAAAGCATGATCGAAGGACTGGGTGGAGAATACCGTGAAGTCCGTGTGACAGGGCCGGACGGGAAGCATGTAACAGCAAAATACGGGATACTGCCGGATGGAGAGACGATTGTGATGGAGATGGCGGAGGCGGCCGGAATCACGCTTATTCATCCGGACAGTCTGGATCCGTGGAATGCCACAAGTTTTGGCGTAGGAGAGATGATTCGGGATGCAGTGGAAAAAGGAGGAAGAAAATTCATTATCGGAATCGGGGGCAGTGCGACGACAGACGGGGGAGCAGGGATGCTTCAGGCGCTTGGGTACCGATTTCTGAATGCGGAAGGAAGACAGATCGCCGGAGGGATCGGTGAACTTGACCGGATCGTCAGAATTGACACAAGCCTGGCAATGCCGGAACTCAAGGAATGTTCCTTCCGGATTGCGTGTGATGTGAAAAATCCGCTTTGCGGTGAAAACGGTGCGGTATATGTATATGGCCCGCAGAAGGGAGTCAGGGCGGAAGAAAGAGCGGTTCTGGATGAGAAGATGAAGCATTATGCAGGGATGACAAAAATGTATCTGGGAAAAGACCATAGTGAGGAAGAAGGAGCAGGAGCCGCGGGAGGACTCGGATTTGCTTTTATCAGCTATATGCCGGATGTGGTCCTAAAACCGGGTATTGATATCATTATGGAAGCAGTCGGTCTGGAAGAAGAGATCCGCGACGCGGATCTTGTGATTACCGGCGAGGGAAGACTGGATTCGCAGACCGCGATGGGAAAGGTACCAGTGGGTGTGGCGAAACTTGCGAAAAAATACGGGAAAAAAGTCATTGCTTTTGCAGGAAGCGTGACAGACGATGCAGGGGCCTGCAATGAGGCGGGGATTGACGCATTTTTCCCGATTGTCAGAGGAATTACTACTCTGGAAGAAGCAATGGAGCCGGAGCGGGCCCGGAAAAATATGGAACTGGCTGTCGAACAGGTATTCCGGCTGATCTGCGGTTAGAAAATATCCGGAAAAGAGAATATTTTGCCGTATTGCTGGATCTGATGCTGCCGGGAAAAAGCGGGTTTGATATCTGCAGAGCGATCAGGGCTCAATCCGATGTTCCGATTCTTCTTGTCACTGCAAAAAAAGAGGATATAGATAAAATCAAAAGGCTCGGGCTCGGGGCGGATGACTATATTGTAAAGCCGTTCAGCCCTGTAGAGCTGACGGCCCGGATAAAAGCGCATATGCAAATCCATAAGACGCTGAAAGCCGGAAGAAAGGAAGAAGTAATCTCTACCGGCCAGCTGAGAATCTATCCGGGATCTTACCGCGTATATAAAGGGAAAAACAAGCTGGAACTTACAGGACGGGAATTCAGGCTTCTTTTGTTTCTGGCCGGAAATCCGGATATCGTCTTTACAAGAGAGCGGATTTTTGACCATGTCTTGGGAACAGAAGCTGTAGGAGACATGTCGACAGTCACGGTACATATCAATAAATTGAGAGAGAAAATAGAAGATGACCCGTCCGACCCGCATTATATACAGACTGTATGGGGAGTCGGGTATCGGTTTAAAAAGTAAATCCTATTGAACAGCCGGGGATGTCTTTTGGGTATTCCCGGCTATTTTATACAGGTATTGGACAGAGCCGGTGAGAGGCACTATACTTATTTGAGGATTCTTCGGTCTTTGACCGATATCGAATATAAGAAATGAGAGAGAGGCTTGGAGCAGAAACTATTATTTACAAATAAGCAGCTGAGAAATATGATACTGCCCCTCGTGATGGAGCAGTTTTTGCTGATGCTGGTGCTGGTGGGGCTTTCGGATACGTTCATTGTCAGCCAGTGCATGGGCGCGGGAGATACCGAACAGGCAGAGCAGTATTTTAAACGGTTGATGAAGATCACGCTGGTGATTTCTCTTGCCATATGTATGGACTGGCTGAGCAGAGCAGTCGTGTTCTGGGTACGGTTCAGGAGAGGAAAGTGGAAAACATTTCACGTGATTTCATGACCCTGAAATGGGAAGTTTGTTTGAAACGGGACAGAAAATGTGTGTTAAGTCGAAAGTGATAAAAACTTTCGATTTAACGCATTTTTTTTGTAGATCTTACCATATGAAAAATTCTTGTAAGAGAACGGGCGCAATGTTATATTTGAGTTAAGACTGTGTAAAGAAAAAATCAAATAGAAAGCTCATAAAAAGTATACAGTCGAAATTTATTAAAAGAAGAAAAGGATGGGTAAAGGAAGAGACTTATGGATGTTTCATTTTTCAGCTTTTTTCAGCAGGTCACGTCAAATCCGGTACTTTTGATCACCGTGCTTCTTACAATGGGGGTCATTTTCGTAAACGGATGGACGGATGCACCGAACGCGATTGCCACCTGTATTGCCACAAGGTGTATGCGGGTGAGGCCTGCAATTATGATGAGCGCTGTCTTTAATTTCCTTGGAGTACTTGTGATGACCGGGATCAACAGCTCGGTTGCGTCCACAATCAGCAATATGGTGGACTTTGGAGGAGAGACAGACAAGGCGCTGGTAGCTCTTTGCGCGGCATTGTTTTCCATTGTTGTATACAGTGTTGCGGCTTCTGTTTTTGGAATTCCTACCAGCGAAAGCCACAGCCTTATTGCCGGACTTACCGGCGCGGCGATTGCGATTCAGAACGGATTGTCCGGTGTAAACGGCGCGGAATGGGTTAAGGTGCTTTACGGACTTGTACTGAGTCTGGCGCTCGGATTTTTTTCGGGCTGGATCATCTGCAAGGTGATTGCGGCTCTCTGCGCATCTATGGACCGGCGCAGGACATCGTCATTTTTTAAAGGCGCACAGATTTTCGGCGCGGCATTTATGAGCTTTATGCACGGAGCGCAGGATGGACAGAAATTTATCGGTGTGCTGTTTCTTGGAATCGCTTTCTGCAACGGACAGTCCAGTGTGGAAGGCATGGGGATTCCGATATGGCTGATGCTGCTTTGCAGTGCCGTTATGGGAATCGGGACAAGCGTAGGCGGTGAGAAGATTATAAAATCTGTCGGAATGGATATGGTCAAGCTTGAGAAGTTCCAGGGATTTTCAGCGGACCTTGCAGGCGCGTTCTGTCTGCTGCTTTCCAGTGTGTTTGGAATTCCGGTTTCCACAACACATACAAAGACCAGCGCAATTATGGGCGTCGGCGCGGTAAAAAGACTTTCCGCAATCAATTTCGGCGTAGTAAAGGACATGATGCTGACCTGGGTATTTACGTTCCCGGGATGCGGACTGATCAGTTTTGTCATAGCAAAGCTGTTCATGGCACTCTTTTAGAAGAAGTAGGAGGAAGTAAAAATGGCAAAGAATCGGGATTCATTTTATTTTGAAACATTTACAGCCTGTGCGGAAATTTCCTGTCAGGCGGGACATATGCTTGTAGGAATTCTCAGAGACTTCAGACCGGAAAAGCTGGAGGAGTATCTGGACGAGATGCACAAGATAGAAAACAGTGCGGACATGAAAAAGCACGATATGCTGGACAGACTTGCAAAAGAGTTTATCCCTCCGATTGAAAGAGAGGACATCATTGCTCTGAGCCAGCGGATTGACGATATCACAGACAAGATTGAGGATGTGCTCCTGAGAATCTATATGAATAATATCACTGAGATTGAAGATGATGCCCTTCAGATGCTGGATATTATTATCCGCTGCTGTGAAAAGGTGACAGAGCTTACAAAAGAGTTTGCAGATTTCCGGCATTCCAAAAAGCTGAAAGAAGTCATTATCCAGATTAATGACCTGGAAGAAGAGGCGGACCGCTGCTTTATGAAGAGCATGCGGAAGCTCCATGCCGAGTGCCAGAATCCGCTGCATATCATAGCATGGAGAGAGATCTACATCTATCTTGAGCGGTGCGCGGATACATGTGAACATGCCGCAGATGTGGTAGAAAGTGTAGTTATGAAAAATTCTTAAAAAAAGGCTTGCTTTTTTTGAGAGGGTATGATAATATAATTCTCGGCACTGCGATAGCGGTGCCAAGAAATAAGGCTCCGTGGTCAAGCGGTTAAGACATCGCCCTTTCACGGCGGTAACACGGGTTCGATTCCCGTCGGAGTCATTTTTGAAAAAATGCTTGCATTTTTCAGAAAATATGATAATATAATATAGTGTACGGCGCAGTAGCCAAGCGGTAAGGCGTGGGTCTGCAACACCCTGATGCACCGGTTCAAATCCGGTCTGCGCCTCTCAAAAAGCCCGGAAAATCAACGTTTTTCGGGTTCTTTTTATTTTTCAAGGCTTGTAAAAAAATAAGGTGGCAGATTTTTTTGACCAACAAAAATATTTTTCTTGCATCACCTTTTCTAAACTCATTCCAACAAAAAATTTTAAACTTAAGACCGCCAGAAACCGCATAAAATCGAATAAAATCGGTTCATAAGGTGGACGATAAGGTGGACGGATTTATGCGATTGTATCCACCAGATCCACTTTCTTTTGTGAGTCAGTATGAAAGTAAGTCTTTATGACTACATCATAGCTGTCACCTAATAATTCCGCCGCATCTTTCAGCTCACCCATATTAGTTGTTTTTCGGACAATATTAGTCGCAAACGTATGTCTGAGAGCATGGAGGGAATATTCCTGGATTCCTGCTCTTCTGCATATTTTGACTAAAGTATTCCGTATGTTTTGTAAAGTTGGGCTGATATGATTGAATAATTCGCAAACCCCCATCTGAGATGGGGGAATAGGCGAAGCCGTAGCGTTACATAAGGTACCATAGGAAAAACCTCCTATGTTATAATGTTGTGGGTTCGCAGCC
>NZ_JACJKH010000044.1 GCF_016900655.1 Drancourtella massiliensis | reverse complement strand
ATGGCCTTGAGATGTGGATAACGGCTCCAAAGGAGACGCTTGTTGTGCAAAATAGCCACAATAACATACTCTGGCTGAAAAGCAGGGATTTCTAAAATTTATTCTTTACCGCTGAGAAGCAATAATCCGGCTTGTGAAATGGCGGAGAAACAGGTATACTGTAGGTAGAAGGAAGAGGATGACCGGAAGGGGGAAGGCGTATGAAAAGACGAATGAAGCGATTACTGGCACTTGGCATAGGAATCCTGATGATTGGAGTGAGCGCCTGTGGCTCCAGGACACCTGCAGATACCGGCGAAGAGCCAAAGACAGAGCAGACTGATCAGGGATCATCCACAAAGGAACAGGAAGAACCGGACGAGACGGATAACGGGGAAACGGAAGAGCAGGAGAAAGAACCGGAGACGGAAGATCCTGAAAATTCAGAGACGGAAAATAACAAGGCGGATCCGGGACAGCCGGAAAACACAGGAACACAGCCGGCTGATCAGAATACGGAAGTAGATGAGGAAGCATTTGGCGAGATGATCCAGTCCCTTTCCCAGTACGAGGAAGGAACAGCAGGAGCAAGTTTGAAGAGGCTGAAAGCAGCTTTCGGTGTGTTGAATTTCTCAGAGCAGTATGAGAGCAGCCAGAGAGAATCATTTACTCAGAAGCTTCAGGCTTATTTGACAGAGAGCGAAGCGATGAGTGCGGAAGATATGAAGCTGAAACTGGAAGGAGTGGATCCGACAGTACAGCAGGTCTTTACAGAGGGAATTGCCTCCATGCAGGGTCAGCTCTCGGATGCGGGAAATCCGAACCGTTATGATACCTATACACAGGAAAAGTATCAGAATGTGGTCAAAGCTATGGAAGAAGTGCTGAATGAAAAATAATAATCGGTGACGAAAAAATTCCGGAGAACGATGTGAAATCACATGTGTCTCCGGGATTTTATTTTTTACTATATATTTTACTCCTGTTATACGGTGTGGAATCCGCGTCCGATAATCTCGCTGGTGTTGGAGATCAGGATAAATGCGCCCGGCTCGGTTTCCTTGATGAAGTTACGGAGCCGCACTGCCTGCGGGCGGTTCAATGCTGTCAGAACAATGTATTTCTTCTGTCCGGAGAAGACACCCTGAGCGGAGTAGACAGTAGCCCCCCGGTGCAGATCCCGGATAATGAAGTTACAGATCGGCTCGGGACTGTCGCAGACAACATTGAAACATTTGGAAAGATTGAAACTTTCGATAAAGTTGTCTGTAATGAGTGACCGAAGAACAAGTCCGAGAATCGAAAACAGACCTGTCTCCATACCAAATACAAATACGCCTGCCACAGCGATTGCCACATCGGAGATCATCAGGACACGTCCGATGTCGTAACCGGTATATTTTTTTAGTATCATCGCCACGATGTCGGTTCCGCCGCTGGATGCGCCCATATTAAAGAGAACTGCCGATCCGAAAGCGGGAACAGCGATGGCAAAAATCAGTTCCAGGACAGGCTGGTTGGTAAGTGGTCCGTCCATCGGGTAAACACGCTCCAGGATAGACAGGAGAAAGGAAAGAAGCATGCTGCAGTAAAATGTTTTTGCTCCAAAGCTTTTTCCCATGATCAGGAATCCCAGAACCAGAAGGACAATGTTGCAGACAAAGTTAAAATCACTGCTACTGATGGTTCCGGTCTCGGCGACAAGGACCGCAAGACCTGTAATACCGCCGAATGCAAAATTATTTGCAAATTTGAAAAAATAAATACCGCATGCCATGATGGCAGTGGCGGCCGTCATGACCACAAAATCCCGGATTTTGGATTTGGGTTTGATTTTGGATGATGGTTTTGGGATAGAATACTTCATATCCACATGATGTTGACCGTTCATTTTTTCTTCCTCGTTTTCTTTCGTTTTATGAAGAATTTATCTCCAAAATTGTAACCCTCCGGAAAGAAAAAGTCAACGATCCTGAAAGGAAAAGTAAAGGAAATAATATGTAAAGCTTTCTGACGGGTATGCCGGATTTTTTTTGGGAGATACTATGCCTGGAAGGAGGAAAAAACAATGCATCACTGCAACGCAATTCGAGATATATACGCAAGAGAAATCCTCGATTCCAGGGGAAACCCGACGATTGAGACACAGGTACTTCTGGCGGACGGCACGATCGGAACGGCAAGTGTCCCGTCGGGAGCTTCCACCGGGAGATATGAGGCGAAAGAACTTCGGGATAAGGAAAAGCAGGACCGCTACTGCGGCCGTGGCGTGGAGAGGGCTGTGAATCATGTCAATGACCGGATCGCAAGAGAAGTCATTGGAGTCAATGCGCTGGAACAGACGGAACTTGACCATCTGCTGATCCGGCTTGACGGAACGGAAGATAAGAGCAATCTTGGTGCCAATGCCACCCTGAGTGTGTCCATGGCAGCAGCGAAAGCGGCGGCGATGAGTCTGCATCTGCCGCTTTACCGCTATCTTGGCGGTGTGCATACCAGACGGATGCCGGTGCCGATGATGAATGTTCTGAACGGCGGAAGACACGCGGACAATATCATTGACTTTCAGGAATTTATGATCATGCCGGCAGGGGCCTGCTGCTTTCGGGAAGGACTTCGGATGTGCACAGAAGTCTATCATATGATTAAGGCGCTTCTGAAGGGAAGAGGATATCATACCGGAGTGGGCGATGAAGGAGGCTTTGCCCCGGACCTTCCGGATACCGGGAGTGTCTGTGACATTCTGATGGAGGCCATTGAGACGGCAGGATACCGGGCAGGAAAAGACATTGTACTCTGTCTGGATGCGGCAGCCTCGGAAATTTATGACAGAGATTTCGGGAAATATGTGTTTGTGGGAGAAAGCAAAGGAAAAGAGAAAAAGGTAGTTCGCACCGCGGAAGAACTCATTGACTACTATGCAGAACTAATCGAAAAATATCCGATTGTATCTATTGAGGACGGTCTGGAAGAAGAGGATTTTCCGGGATGGGAACTGATGAATACAAGACTCGGGCTTCAGACACAGCTGGTAGGTGATGACCTCTTCGTGACCAGTACAAAAAGGCTGAAACGAGGGATTGACTGCCGGGCAGCAAATGCGGTTCTGGTAAAGATCAATCAGATCGGTACACTCACAGAAGCCTTTGATACCATCCGGATGGCCCGGGAGCACGGGTATCGATCCATTGTTTCCCATCGCTCCGGTGAGACGGCGGATACAACGATTGCTGACATTGCGGTGGCTTTTGGAACCGGGCAGATCAAGACCGGGGCTCCATGCCGATCAGAACGGGTGGAAAAATACAACCGCCTTTTGAAAATAGAAGAAGAACTTGGAGATACTGCCATCTATAAGAATCCATTTTCCTGATCAGGAAGATCTCGAAAAGAAAATAAGGGGCGGAAAAGAAGCGAAAAACTGCTTGCGCAAACCGGAAGGATATGGTAGTATTATATATGGTTTATGCGCAGGAGGTGTAGAAGTTGGAAATTTTGAAAATCGTGATCACAATTTTATTTGTAATAGACTGTATTGCTCTTTCAGCAGTTGTATTAATGCAGGAAGGAAAATCAGCCGGTCTGGGAACGATTGCCGGTATGGCGGATACCTACTGGGGACAGAACAGAGGACGTTCCATTGAGGGAACTCTCGTGAAAGTCACAAAGATCCTTGCCGCACTGTTTCTTATCCTTGCTGCAGTATTGAATTTAAAAGTATTTGCTTAATGAAAGAAGATGCAGAACACTCTATTTCAAAAAATAGAGTGTTCTTTTTTTACCATATCAGATAGAATAGAAGGGAGTATGTGAGGTACAGATAATGGAAAGACAATATGAGAAAAGAAAGAAAATGGTATACCAGTTCATCTGTGACGATTTCTATGTCCCGATGAAGATGAAAGAAATGGCCTCCGTCCTTCAGGTGAAAAAGGAAGAGAGGCAGGAGTTAAAAGAAATTCTGGATGCTCTGGAATCCGAAGGAAAGATCCATAAGACCCAGAAAGGAAACTATGTAAAAGGTCAGGGGAACAGGCTGACCGGAATCTATCAGGCCCATGCCAGAGGATTTGGTTTCGTATCCATCGAGGGATCGGATGACGATGTTTTTATCCCGGAAGAGGAATCCGGCGGTGCCCTGCAGGGAGACGAAGTGGAAATCCAGATCACAAGAGGTGCAGGACCAAAGACAGGACAGCGGCAGGAAGGGAAAGTCATCAAGATCCTGAAACGCGGGATGTCCCGGATCGTCGGCTATTATCAGAAAAATAAATCATTCGGATTTGTTCTTCCGGATAATCAGAAGTTTTTACAGGATGTGTTTGTGCCTGAGGAAAAATCAAAAGGAGCGGTGACCGGACACAAGGTCGTTGTAAAGCTCACTTCCTACGGCGGAGACGGGAAAAAGCCGGAAGGTGAAGTCGTGGAGATTCTCGGACATGTCAACGATCCGGGAACCGATGTGCTGAGCATCGCCATGTCCTACGAACTTCCGATTGAATTTCCGGAGAAGGTAATGAACCAGGCGGAGCGTGTGGCAAAGCCTGTCAGCGAAGCAGACCGCTTTGGAAGAAGAGATCTGAGGGATGTCCGGATGGTGACGATCGACGGCGAGGACGCCAAGGATCTGGACGACGCGGTTTCCCTGGAAGTACGGGACGGAAGTTTTTATCTGGGCGTTCACATCGCGGATGTGACCAATTATGTGCAGGAAAACAGTGCCCTGGACCGGGAAGCAAAAAAACGCGGGACAAGCGTTTATCTGGCGGATCGTGTGATTCCAATGCTTCCGCACACCCTTTCCAACGGAATCTGTTCCCTAAACGCGGGAGAGGACCGGCTGGCGCTGAGCTGCCTGATGAAGATTGATGAAAACGGTACGATCGTGGACCATGAGATCTGCGAGAGCGTGATACGGGTTGACCGCCGTATGACATATACAGCGGTGAAACAGATTCTGGAAGACGAAGATGAAGAACAGTGCCGGAAATATGAGGAATTCATTCCGATGTTTCGGGAGATGGCAAGGCTTTCCTCCATTTTGAGAGAAAAGCGCCACAGACGGGGGGCGGTGGACTTTGATTTCCCGGAAACGAAGGTGATTCTGGATGAGCAGGGACGCCCGGTCGAGTTGAAAGCGTATGAGAGAAATACGGCAACAAAGCTGATCGAAGATTTCATGCTTGCGGCCAACGAGACAGTGGCGGAAGATTTCTTCTGGAGAGAGATTCCGTTTGTCTACCGGATTCATGAAGCGCCGGATGAGGAGAAGATCCGCAAACTTGCGATTTTCCTCCACAATTTCGGCTATACGATGCATATCGGCAATCATGAAGTGCATCCCAAAGAGATCCAGAAGCTCCTTGCCAAAGTAGAAGGGAAGCCGGAGGAGCCGATGATTGCAAGACTGGCACTTCGCTCGATGAAACAGGCAAAATATACGCCGGAAAATGAAGGACATTTTGGACTTGCGGCATCCTGCTATACTCATTTCACTTCCCCGATCCGGCGTTATCCGGACCTTCAGATCCACAGGATCATCAAGGAGACGCTTCGCGGCCGGATGGATGAAGAGCGGATCCGGCATTATCAGTCGATTCTCGAGGAAGTGACAAAGCACGCAAGCGAGACCGAACGCCGGGCAGAAGAGGCTGAGCGGGAGACGGTCAAATTGAAAAAAGTACAGTATATGAAAAATTTCATCGGTGAAGAGTACGAAGGTGTGATCTCCGGTATCACCAAGTGGGGCATGTATGTGGAACTTCCAAATACCATCGAGGGACTGATCCATGTAGTGAATATGACGGATGATCATTATGAGTATATCGAAGACCGCTACGAGATGCAGGGCATCCACACCGGAAAGACTTACCGGCTTGGACAGAAAGTATGCGTCCGTGTCATGGCGGCAAACGAGCTTCAAAGGACAATCGACTTTGAGCTTGGAAAGGAAGGGGACTAGGAGATGGCAAAGACAGGTGTAAAACTGATCGCCAACAACAAAAAAGCATATCATGATTATTTTATTCTTGAGACTTATGAGGCCGGGATTTCCCTTGCAGGAACCGAGGTGAAATCGATGCGGATGGGAAAGTGCAGTATCAAAGAATCCTTCATCCGCATCGAAAACGGGGAGGTCTTTGTGTACGGAATGCATATCAGCCCGTATGAGAAAGGAAATATTTTCAACAAAGATCCGCTCCGGGTACGCAAACTCCTGCTGCACAGGCAGGAAATCAACAAACTGCTTGGAAAAATGAAAGAAAAAGGAATGACACTTGTGCCTTTGAAAGTGTATTTAAAGGGCAGTCTTGTCAAAGTGGAAATCGGGCTGGCAAAAGGAAAGAAGCTTTATGACAAGCGTGCGGATATTGCCAAAAAAGATCAGGCAAGAGAAGCGCAAAGAGATTTCAAAATTCGCAATTTTGGGTAGATTCAAAGTGAAAAGGAAGGTATAATAGAAATGGTACCAGTAACAAAAAAAGATCTCAGAAATCTTGTTTCCCAGACAACGATCGAGACATATGAAGAGCTTACACCGCAGCTGATCCAGCTGATTGATATGACGAAGAAAAATCCTGATCTGACAGACGCGCAGAAGTCGGACGAGATTTCACTTCATATGCTTGGATATGTGAAATCCTGTACGAATGAAATTATCATCGAGGTACTTGCAGAGATTCTGGGACTGGAAGATGAAGAATAAATAAAATATAAAATGGGGAGGACCGGCGCATGGTATACGAGACAATTCCTGTAACAATCAAGGGCGAGGAAACAAACGCGAGGTTATATACATATTTCTGGAGCAATTCAAAAGAGCTTTATGATGGTCGCAAAAGACCCTGTGTTCTGATCTGTCCGGGAGGCGGCTATGCCATGACATCGGACAGAGAGGCAGAAGGTCTGGCGGTACGGTTCATGGAGATGGGATATCATGCGGCAGTACTCCGGTATTCAACTGTTCCGGATGATGTATTTCCGGATGCATTCATTCAGGCGGCTGCATGCATGAAGATGCTTAGAGAACGCGCAGAAGAATGGTTCATTGATCCGGACAGGATTCTAATTCAGGGATCCTCGGCAGGAGGACATCTTGCAGCCATGGTTTCCACCTACTGGCACATTCCGGAGCTTGCCAACATTCTCGATACCA
This sequence comes from Drancourtella massiliensis, assembly GCF_016900655.1. Classification (GTDB taxonomy): domain Bacteria; phylum Bacillota; class Clostridia; order Lachnospirales; family Lachnospiraceae; genus Sellimonas; species Sellimonas catena. The sequence goes on along the minus strand of NZ_JACJKH010000044.1, from coordinate 1,164 downwards.
CATCGGAGATGATCCGTCCGAACGGACAGATTTTGAGCTATCCGGTGATTACAGCCGGCACATTCCGGAACGAAGGCTCCTTTAAGAACCTTCTGGGTGCCCAGGCGGAGGAAAGTCTGGAAGAAGCATGTTCTCTGGAACTGAATGTTTCAGAGTACACACCGAAGACGTTTATCTGGCATACATATGAGGATCAGTCCGTTCCGGTTCAGAATTCCCTCCTCTATGTAAATGCGCTCGTAAAGGCCGGTGTTCCGGCGGAGTTCCATCTCTTCCCGAAAGGAGAGCACGGACTTGGAACAGCGACTGAGTTAAGCCTTTCCAGTGACGGAAGAGGCGTGGAGGCTCAGTGCGGCCAGTGGATGGATCTTGCAAAAGCATGGATCGACCACAACATTTAGAAAAAGAGCTGAAAGAAAGACTGCGGGCGGGCCTTGACAAGGTCAGGCCGCCTGCGTATAATAATAGAACAACTGTCTGCAAAACCAGGGCTTGTACTGGTTTCGACGGGGGTTTTAAAGTTGGAGAAGCCATCCGCGGGACGGGACCGCGCAGTAAACCGTAACTTAAAAATAAACGCAGACAATAATAAATTAGCGTACGCTGCCTAATTTCGGCAGCAGTCGGCTCCGGACTTCCCGCGGTCCGGATTACCGGCTTCGACACTTGCGGGGCACTTCGTCTCCAAAGCTTTGAGGAGATGGAAGATTTTATGAAGCTACCGAAGATTGCAGCCTGTCATTAGGCGGCAGTCCGGGGGAATCTTAAAATAATGACTGTGATGGGAGATGCTCCGATGGAGAGGCTTTCGGACGCGGGTTCGATTCCCGCCAGGTCCATAAGAAGGGGCTGTCGGGAAATAGACAGTTCTAAACAGGGGAAGGCGTGACTCGTATGAGTCACGCCTTCCCCTGAAGTTTATCCAATAAAAGAAAAAAAGATGGCTAACGACAACCATCTTTCTCTCCGTTTCATGTTATAATGAAACTATGCTAAAACAAGATTATTATAACGATTTTTTTGATTTTGGGCAACAGAAAATTAACTTCAGCAGCGGTAAAGAATAAATTTTAGAAATCCCTGCTTTTCAGCCAGAGTATGTTATTGTGGCTATTTTGCACAACAAGCGTCTCCTTTGGAGCCGTTATCCACATCTCAAGGCCA
>NZ_JACJKH010000043.1 GCF_016900655.1 Drancourtella massiliensis | reverse complement strand
CGAATTTCACGAACTCGCAGAAATTCCGGATGACTATTTGGAGAAGATCAGCCGTGACTCCCCTGAGTCTCTTTTAAAACTGATCGCCAAGATCATTGCGGCATTCCTGCATCGGCTGAACATTCCGAAAGAAGAAATCGGCGACTTCACTGATCAAATTGAACGGAGGGATTTCACCATGTTGTTTGAGCATTTTGAAGCGTATGACGTGCAGGCGGAGAGAGCAAAAGGAGAAGCAAGAGGTAAAGCTGATTCCATACTGCTGCTTTTATCCGATCTTGGGCCGGTCCCGGAAGCACTTCGGGAACGGATCACGAGTGAGACAGATATGAAGTGCCTGAATCAATGGATCCGGGGTGCTGCCAGAGCTTCCTCCGTAGAGGAATTCACAGCAGAATATCTGCCTGATTTAAAAGAAGCATAAGCTCAAAGTGGAGAAGCTCTTATTGCGGCGTGTACATTTTGCCCGGAGGGCTTTTTATTCTATAGAAGAATTCGAAGGACTTTCCTATAGAATATAAAAAAACTCCTACGATTATCAGAAATATCCGATAATCGGAGGAATTTTTCAAAACGAACGATGAAACCGGGCAGCTTATTGTAAAAAGGGGCGGTTTTCTGCCACATGTTTCAGAGGTATTTATCCTTTTACAGCACCGGCTGCCACGCCTTTGATGATGTGTTTCTGACATGACAGGTAAAAGATAATAACCGGTATAACAGCTATGATCAGGGCCGCCATAATCGCACCCATATCTACCCTTCCATAGCTTCCTTTCATATACTGGACAGCAATGGAAATGGTCTTATATTTATTCAGATCCAGTACAAGATACGGGAGCAGGAAATCGTTCCAGATCCACATTGTTTCGAGAATTCCGACGGAAATATAGGTCGGTTTCATAATCGGAAGCACTACGCTGAAAAATGTCCTGAGCGGTGTGCATCCGTCAATCATTGCCGCTTCTTCGATTTCAAGCGGAATCGATTTTACAAAGCCGCAGAACATAAAGACTGCAAGCCCTGCTCCAAATCCAAGGTATATTATGATGATTCCCCACGGAGTATTGAGCCCGGTCCGGTCCGCCACCAGTGAAAGGGTAAACATAACCATCTGGAACGGAACTACCATGGAAAATACGCACATCAGATAGAATGCTTTGGTAAATTTTGTATTGACCCTTGTAATATACCAGGCACACATGGATGTGCACACGAGAATTACGAGTACAGATCCTACGGTAATAAATACAGTCCAGCCTACGGCACTCAGCAATTCATATTTGTCTATCGCTGTCAGATAGTTTTCGATACCGTTCCACGTTTTTTCTATCGGCAGTTTAAAAGGTTCTTTATTGATGAATACTTTTTTCTTAAAGGAATTCATAAGTACAATCAGAATCGGCGCGATATAAATCAGTCCGAGAACAGTAAACACACCTGTACCGGCTGTACTCAGCATACGTTTCTTTTTCATCTACTGCTGCACCTCCTTTGAGCGTGTTGCCCTGAGCTGAATGAGACCGATTGCAACTACAATTACAAAGAATATAACTGCTTTTGCCTGTCCTACGCCTTCCCAGCCGGTACGTCCATAGAAAGTATTGAAAATGTTCAGTGCCATCATCTCGGACATCTTGGACGGTTCTCCTGCCGTCAGGGAAAGGTTCTGGTCAAACAGCTTAAATCCATTTGTAATCGAAAGGAACATACAGATTGTAATGGACGGCATCATCATAGGGATGGTAACCCGGAAAAGCCTTTGAATACCGGATGCGCCGTCAATCTGAGCCGCCTCCATCACATCGCCCGGAATTGACTGAAGTCCGGCAATGTAAATGATCATCATATAACCGATCTGCTGCCAGCTGACAAGGATAATCATTCCCCAGAAGCCGTACCACTCGTTCAATCCCAGCGCCGTATGATACTGTGCCAGAATCCCGTTGAAAATCAGCTGCCAGATATATCCTAATACAATTCCTCCAATCAGGTTCGGCATGAAGAAAATCGTCCGGAAAATATTGGTTCCCCGCATTTTCTGCGTCAATGCCAGTGCCAGCGCAAACGCAAACACGTTGATTACTACTAATGAGACAACCGCAAACAGTGCAGTGTACCAGAATGAATGTCTGAACACCGTATCTTTAAATGCTTCTATATAATTTGATATTCCTACAAACTTTGCATCTGTAACCGTTGTAAAATTGCAGAACGACAGCCAGATTCCCATTATAAACGGAATGATAAATCCCAGTATAAACGCGAAGAATGTAGGGAGCACAAAAATCGGCATATAACGTTTTATCGCTTTTTCCATGAAATCGTCCTCCTTTTAAAAGCGGCGTCCAGACTCCTCTGCCGCCGCTTTTCTATGTATCCGCCTTTACTTTGCCGCTGCCGCTTCTGTTGCCCATCCGTCAACAAACGCTTTTACTACTGCATCCCAGTTCTCGTCTGTCTGATCTGCCGCATATGCTGTAAGGGCAGAACCCACGCCGTTTTTCCATTCTTCGGACGGCATGGTTGAGAATACCCATGTTACAGGAGTCTTCCCGTCTTCCATATACTTGTTGGCTTCGTTTACAAGTGTATTTTCAGATTCCATATTCTTCGGGAATGGAATCACGAATCCCATGTCTTTACACATTGCTTCTACACCTTCATCAGAAGTTACGCACCAGTTCATAAAGTCAAGTGTTGCCTGAATATCGTCTTCAGAAGCTTTTGCATTTACACACCAGTAGTTCTCTGTTCCTGTACATACGCCCTGGTTTTCTTCTCCGTCAACGCCAATGTAAATCGGGAGAATTCCGAGATTTTCATCTCCTACATCTGCAATATTGTTGTATTCCCATGTTCCGTTCTGATAGAATACAGCCTCTTCTGTCACGAAATCTGCTGTCGCGTCATCTGCGGTCTTTGTAGAAATTTCTGTCGGCTCGCAGGTCGCGTTATTGATATACAGATCCCAGACCTGACGGTAGTTATCCAGATAGGTTCCTTTGATTGCGTCTGTATTATCGATTCCCTCATCTTTGTACTCATAGTAAATAGGCAGGTTTGCCAGATGGGTTTTGAATCTCCAGTCTGATGATCCGTCCATGCCGGCAGAGGTAAATGCTGAAAATCCGAGTTCATCTTTTCTTGCCGTAATGTCTTCTACAACCTTCTTAAAGCTCTCAAAATCTGTAATATCATCTGCAGAATATCCTGCTTTTTCCAGAAGAGCCTTGTTATAAATAATTCCGTAGTTTTCAACGACATAGGCTATTCCCGCTGTCTTGTCTCCGTCTTTCAGCGCGAAGCTTTCATCTGTCAGTTCTTCCGCAATCTCAGTTCCGGACAGATCATAGCAGTAATCTTTCCAGCTTTCCAGTCCTACCGGTCCGTTTACCTGGAACAGTGTCGGTGCGTCTGTTTTTGCCATCTCTGATTTTAATGTCTTTTCATATTCTCCGGAAGCTGCTGTCAGAACTGTTACCGGTACTCCTGTCTCCTCGGTATAAGTTTCTGCCAGTTCCTGCCAGTACTCGTCCGCCTCCGGCTTAAAGTTCAGATAATACACTTTTCCTTTTGCATCTTCCGTACTCTTTTTGTCTGAATCCGAACTTCCTCCGCATCCTGCAAGAAGTCCTGCTATCATTGTTGCGGCCAGAACAGCTGATAATACTTTTCTCTTCATAATTCTTCCTCACCTTCCCGAAAAACTTTTGTTTTTTGTGTTCTGATCGTATTATAGCAATGCCTCCTGCCGGACCGGTAACAAATAGAAAACCATCATTATCAAAAAAAATACCTGACATTGAAACCGGGCGGCGTGTATCTGTGCCGTCCCTGCCAATGTCAGGTCCTTCTTACTGTTCTTCCAGAAACTGCTGAATACTTTCGTCTTCCTTTTTGGTAAATTCTTCCGGAGTGATCTTTCCAGATGCCAGATCCGGTAATATCTCGCCCAGTGTTTCTTCCTGAAGAATGGAATTCCACTTTACCTGATAGTTGGGAACAAGTTCCGGATTGTGCTTATATACTTCTATATAATCTGCCTGAGCGGGGATCATCTCTTCGGAAGTGCCGGTAAACAGCTCTTCTCTTTGTTCCATATTCAGTTTTGTACGCAGTTTCAGAAGTGCGGCCGCACCTTCTTTTACTTCTTCACTATAGTCGGAGACGATTGCCCAGCCAAATGTCTCCGGTGATGAGATCAGCTTGTTTTCCGGAAATGCTGCAAAGCGCACTTTGTCCTGCCATTCCTCCGGAATCTGATCCATCATCCAGTACCCGTTTGGAATCATCGCCGCCTGACCGGAGAAGAAATTTTCATAGGAGATATCGAAGTCCGTATACATTGCGTCTTCTGTTGTATATTGAAACAGTTTCTGCAAAGTTTCCGCAATACGCAGCCCGCTTGCGTTCTGATAGCTCTCTGGATAGAATTGCTGCATAAAATCCCGTCCCTCTTGTGTGGACGCTGCTTCTGCCGTTGCGATCAGCATTGGCGCCCATGCTGTCCCTTCCGTATGAAGTGCCAGTGGTGTGATCCCGGCGCTTTCAAGCCGTTCGCAGCAATCCCAGAACTCCTCCCATGTCTCCGGAAACTTTTCAATCCCTGCCTGGGAAAACAGTTCCTCATTCCAGAAAATGCCGGAGCACGCAAACGCGGCCGTGCTGATCGGTCCCAGATAAATACTTCCGTCATCCTCTTTGTAGGATTCCAGCACGGAAGGCTCTATCATGTCTTTCCACTCTTCGTCTTCCTCAATATACTTCGACAACTCTTCGATCCGGCCGTCCTGTATCACCATCTGATAAAACGACGGAAGCATCCGCAGATCTGTAATAACGGCTGGGAGCGTGTCTGTGACATTTTGTCTTTTCAGATTCTGCCGGTATTCCTCCTCCGTCTCCATGATCCATTCTACATCCGCCTGCCATTTTCCATCATACAGCCGGTTGAATGTATTGATCAGCTTTTCCTCATTTCTGATCCCCGTGGAGGAATCCACTGTGAGAATGATCGGAATGGAAACTTCCTTGCTGCTCTCCACGGGCTGCTCGGTCTGTTTGGAGCAACCTGCAGCCATCAGCGCCAGAAGCAGTATTGCTGCCGATGCCCGGACACCTTTTCCCGCATATAGCTCTTTCTTATTTTCTTTCCCCGTTCTTTTCATTGCTTTTTTCTCTGGCCTCCTCAGGAATCTTAATCGTACATGTTGTTCCGTTCTGCTCTGCCTGACAGTAAAACGCCGCCCCGCATCCGTATTTCAGTCGAAGCCTGGTCAGGATATTGACTACGCCATATCCACGTTTTTTATCCGGGAAACAGTTTTTCAATTCCGTGACAGGCAGATGATTCATCTCATTAATTTTTTCCATCATGGACTGCTCAATCGGCGTCCCGTTATTGGATACGCTGAGGCATAATGCGCCTTCCTCCCTTCGGATCCTGATTACGATCCTGCCGCCGCTGAAAATATCCTGAAAGCCATATTTTACAGCATTTTCTACAAGGGGCTGAAGAATCAGTTTCAGCACATGGGTGTTTGCCGCATCCACCTGGCAGTCAATTTCATAGGAAAAAAGATCCTGGTTCCGTATCTGCTGAATCTCCATATAACTTTTTACATTTTCAAGTTCATCTTCCACGGTTACAATATCGTTCCCTTTACTAAGTGACAGACGTAGATATTTGGAAAGCGCCTGAATCATCCGCATAGTAGTTTCTTCTTTATTAATACGGGCAAGCATATAGATCGTATCCAGCGTATTATAAAGAAAATGCGGATTAATCTGGCTGATCAGCATATTCAGCTCTGTTGTACGCAGTTCTCTCTCCTGCTCTTTGATTTCATCCAGAAGCCGGTTGATGTTGCCGAGCATTTTATTGTAGGACCGGCCGATCTCATCCAGTTCTGTATTCGTGTGAAGTTCGATTGTCTTGTCAAAATTCTGACCGTCAAATTCTGTCATTGCTTCTTTAATCGTCTGGATCGGCCTTGTAAATCTTCTTGAAAAGTAAATACTCAGAATCACGGCTACTGCTATGACCACCAGATAAATGGTTCCCAGTACGACAAAGACCGGAATAAGGCCCTGATTCAGAATCCTGTTCGGAACAAAAGAAAAGACTGACAACCCGCTGTCTGTATCATGGTATACCGACAACACTCCGCCTTTTATCTTTTCTCCCTCAAGAACCATCCCTTCGCCCTGTACTTCTGCAAGCCGTTCTATAATATAGTCCGGCACATTTTCTTTTTCTCCAAAGTCGTCCGGTGCGGCTGAAAGGCAGAGCTGGCCGGCTTCATCGATAATCCCTACAGATGCCTCTTCTTCCAGTTCCGGACTGATCCCTGTAATTTCATTCAAAAAGCCTTCTTCCATTTTGAAAAACATCATTCCCGGTTCGTGGGCATAGTCCAGACTTCTCACATATCTTCCGATAAAAAGCGCATAGTTATCGGTACCAAACAGAGAATCCTTCGCCCAGAACCATTTTGTGCGTGAATAATCCCCTTCCAGATACTTCTGGAATCCGCTCTTCTTTACATCATCATACGATACATTGGAATAGGACCGGCTGTAAACATTTCCTTTGTTATCCACGTAGCAGTAATCTGCCACATGATCAAGATCGATATACGCAAAATATTTGCTCAATGCATTTTTGTTTACCTCTTCCAGTCCGCTCTTTCGAAGACTCTGCTGTACATCGTCATACAAAATACATTCTGCTGTTGTTTCATCACTTTTCCGGAACATATTTTCAAGGGTTATCCCCATTCTTTCTGTCATAAATTCATACTTATCAACAATAGACCGCGTCAATGTGCTTCTTACGCTGAATGCAACTCCTACACTGGAGAGAAGCAGTGCTGCCCCCAGAAGGGCCGCCGTGTATTTCAGATATCTCCGTTGTATTCCTGATCCTTTCTTGTAATGTTTCATATTCCCAGATTCATACCTCATATTCTTTCTTGTATTCGCTTGGAATTTTTCCGGTGTACTGCTTGAACAGATGCGAAAAATAGGATGGATTATGAATACCGACAGCCTCACAGATATCTCCGATACTGCCGCTTCCTTCCTGAAGCAGCTTCTTCGCTTTTTCCATCCTCTGCTGCATCAGGTATTTTTTGAATGTCATATGAAATGTATTTTTAAATACTCTTCCAAAATAAACCGGATTCAAATAAATATGTGCCGCTACAGTCACAATAGAAAGATTTTCGTCCTGGAGATGTTCTTCTATGTACGCTGCCGCCTCCGAAATATAATCTTTGAAATACCGTGTTGTATCTTTCTCCGACATATTTTTTCTCTCTTCAATAGCGTCGCACAGAATCTTGTAACATACATCAACCATTTTTGCCGCATTCAGATTCTCAAGATTATAATAGTAATTGCGGAATTTTTCCTCAATCTCCTCTGTCAGTCCATATGAACTTTGGAGCATAAACTCTGTTTTCAGCATGATATGATGCAAATACTTGCACTGCAGCTCTTCTTCATTTGGAAGACTGTAAATAAGCTGAACAAACGCTTCTTTCAATCCTTTCAGATTGTTTTTCCGTACCGCACTGATAATCAGATTGTCTACATCTGTTCCCGGTTCTTCCCATTCTGTCACTTCCACGTCTTCGGAAGCAGTAAACGCACTTGCGCCGGATATACTTGCCATCTCAAACAGCTTTCGCGCCTCAACATAAGCCTTTTTTAATCCGGCAATTCCTTTATATGGTTTTGAAATTGCGGCTACAACCGGACTTTGTCCGTCTCTTTTTATCTGCTCCAGAATCCTTTTCAGTTCCAGGACTGCGCCTTTATCCGTTGTCCGGATGATAAACGCATTCCCCTCATCTCCCTCTATTTTCCAGAAAAAGAATCGGTTCCCTATCACTTCCTCCAGGTGTTTCATCAGCGCAAATCTGGAAGCTTCATAGTCCAGTGAGTTTGTAATCTTATAAGTAAGGTCGATGTCCACGCATACCGTAATAAAACGGTCTTCATTTCCCGGAATGTCTCCAAGTATTTTGAACACTTCTTCCATTCTTTCCTGTAGAATCCTGTTCTGTACATATTTCTGGATAACGACTTGAAGAAAACTGTTATGGTCTTTTACAAGCAGATTCTCCCAGCTCTCGTATTTTTCTTCGTTTTCCATGCGCTCTATGCAGGTCTTATAAGCGCTCCTCATCGTTTCTTCGAGTTTTTTATCCTCAATCGGTTTTAATAAATAGGCAAATGCTCCCAGATCACACGCCTGTTGTGCATAGTCAAAATCTCTATATGCGCTCAACACAATAAAGAGGCAGTCCAGGTCCGTCTTCTGGATTTCCTCCATAACCATAAGGCCTGTAATCTGTTTCATCCGGATATCCGTCAATACCACATCCGGTTTTACTTCTTTGATTACCTGAATGGCCTGCTCCCCGCTCTGGGCCTGACCAGCCACCTGAAATCCCATACTGTTCCAGTCATAAGTATTTAATAAACCCTGAAGCAAAATAGGTTCATCATCTACAATTACCAGCTTTAATAATCTCATAAGATTCTCCACTTCATACAATGAGTCCATTTTAACATATTACTACTTCTTTATCATACATTTTTATACCTTTGGAACATTAGCAAAAAACATACCTGTTATACAAAAAAATAAACAAAGACCGCTCTTTATGTTCACCGGGAAGCCTGTCCACCGGTTCAAAATCCAGTATTTACCAGCAAATCTTAATCCACTATTAAGAAAATTTCGTTTTCTTCTATGATCTCCACATATTTTAGACACATTTTCTGGTTATACTAAGAATCAGATAGTTGATAAACAAATCACTATCTCCCCCCTCATAAAGTAAGCACTTCGGAGAGATACCTCCAAGTGCCACTTTACTCTCATTCCTTTAGATAACTTATAAACAGCGAA
>NZ_JACJKH010000042.1 GCF_016900655.1 Drancourtella massiliensis | reverse complement strand
GTAACACATGGAGCTGACTGTTACTAATAGGTCGAGGGCATAACCAAGGAATGGTGGATAGGAAAAAGCAGGATGACAGAAACGTGGACTTATATGTGGTTTTGAAGGTACATGAATGAAGGAGACAGCTAAGGCTGTCTTTTTTTGATACTTGAATCTGGAGTTTTGATCAGATATAAATTTCAATTTACTACTTGAAAGTGAGAAATAAGAGGACTATAATTGTCTATGATCAGATATTTGAATAGTGTGACACAGGGAGCTGACCGGAGTCGGCTGAGAGGAGGCTGGATCGCCTCGACCTGAGACCTGATTTGGATAATGCCAACGTAGGGATGATGATGAAATTATTTAGGATACTAAATCTGGAGATGCCCTGCGGCATCTCTTTTTCTTTTCCCGGAAGGTGTTACAGGAAAATATCTGAGAACTTATGGAAAGGAGCTGTGTGTTGATGAAACAAAATACAGCAACAAAAAAACTGGTACTGGCAGGAGTGCTGACCGCACTGGCGGTCGTTGGAAGTATGATCAGCTTTCCGGTGGCAGGAAGTAAATGTGCACCGGTACAGCATATGGTTAATATTCTGGCGGCTGTAACCCTTGGACCGGGATGGGGAGTCGGTATTGCTTTCTGTGCAAGTCTGCTTCGGAACATAATGAGCCTCGGCAGCCTTCTGGCATTTCCGGGAAGCATGGTGGGAGCATTGTGCTGCGGACTTGTCTATATGGGATGTAGAAAACTTGCTCCGACCTGTGCGGCAGAAGCTATTGGAACAGGAGTTTTGGGAGGCTTGTGTGCATATCCGGTTGCAAAACTTCTGATGGGTATGGAGCCGGTGGGCCTGTTTGTCTATGTCGTTCCATTTCTGATTTCAACGGTAGCAGGAAGCATTCTGGCATTTATTTTGATTACAGTACTGGAAAAAGGTGGAGCGCTTAATCAGCTTCGTATGGCGAATTAGTTTATCGGAAGTGAAACGCTTCTGAGAAAGCGGCAGGCCGGGGACACCACTTTCTGCCGCTATAGAAAAATCAGGTTGTGGTTAAAGGAGGAAAACAAACTTGATGATCACCAGACAAAGAAACGGTGAAGGCGTCGGCATCCAGATGAGAGCAGGAAGTAATTATTCTGCCTGTCTATCTATAAAAGCCGGCGTCTGACAAAGGAAGAAAAAGGAGGTAAAGAATATGGAAACCTACACAACTCAAATGGATGCAGCCCGGAAGGGCATTGTCACTTCTCAGATCAAGACAGTAGCGGAAAAAGAAAAAATGCCGGTCGAAAAGCTGATGAAACTGGTAGCAGAAGGAAAGGTTGCAATCTGCGCTAATAAACGTCACTCCTGTCTTGATCCGGAAGGAATTGGCAGTATGCTTCGAACAAAAATTAATGTAAATCTCGGAGTCTCGAGAGACTGCAAAGATTATGATATTGAGATGCAGAAAGTGCTGAGTGCCGTTAATATGGGAGCTGAGGCAATCATGGATCTTTCCAGTCACGGAAATACACAGCCATTCCGTCAGAAACTGACGAAAGAATGCCCGGTGATGATCGGGACTGTTCCTGTTTACGACAGTGTGATTCATTACCAGAGAGACCTGGCAACACTTTCAGCAAAAGATTTTATTGATGTCATTCGGATGCATGCGGAAGACGGCGTAGATTTTGTGACACTGCACTGTGGAATTACAAGAAAGACGATTGAACAGATCAAAAAGCATAAAAGAAAGACAAACATTGTAAGCCGCGGCGGAAGTCTGGTATTTGCATGGATGAGCATGACTGGGGAAGAAAATCCATTTTACGAATACTTTGACGAAATTCTCGATATCTGCGAGGAATATGATGTAACCATTTCCCTTGGAGATGCCTGCCGCCCAGGGTGTCTGGCAGATGCAACAGATGTGTGTCAGATAGAGGAACTTGTCCGTCTTGGAGAGCTGACAAAACGCGCATGGGCGCATAATGTCCAGGTTATGGTAGAAGGTCCGGGGCATGTACCGCTGGATCAGGTAGAGGCAAACATGAAAGTCCAAAACAGTATCTGTATGGGAGCACCGTTTTATGTACTCGGCCCGATTGTGACGGATATTGCGCCAGGCTATGATCACATCACAGCAGCCATCGGAGGCGCTGTAGCAGCAATGAATGGGGCAGCTTTCCTTTGTTATGTAACGCCTGCAGAACATCTGGCACTGCCAAATGTAGATGATGTAAAACAGGGAATTATTGCATCGAAAATCGCGGCACACGCAGCAGATATCGCCAAAGGAATTCCGGGAGCAAGAGAGATTGATGACAGGATGGCAGAGGCCAGAAGAAAACTGGACTGGGAAGAACAGTTCGCGTGTGCGTTGGATCCGGAAACAGCGAAAGCAATCCGGGACAGCAGAAAACCGGAAGATGATCACAGTGACACATGCAGTATGTGCGGAAAATTCTGTGCGGTCCGGAGTATGAACAAGGCTTTGGCAGGAGAATATATCGACATTTTGTAGAAAACGGATATATCGGCACTGACCGGAATCGGAAAAGAAAGATCAATGCAAAGAAAGAAGAGCATTTTCGGCTATCTAATATCATAGCATGAAAATGCTCTTTTCTATTTGTGTTCTACCTTGTGTTCTATTTCAAACCCGGACATGAAAAAACCGCCGAAATTCGGCGGTTTCAGCAGGGGATGAGAGAATCGAACTCCCGCTAAGAGTTTTGGAGACTCCTGTCATACCATTTGACCAATCCCCTTCTTTAGTTCTTTTAACTGTTTTTACTTATATCACATTTTGGACTGTCATGTCAAGTATATTGTATTCCATGAATAGGGAAAATCATTACCAAACAGCTGAAGCGGTACATATGACGAAAAGGCTGTGATCTTGTCAAATAGAAAATCGACATGATGCCCATTATGATTATCAATTTGCTTTTTTTACCCCTGCTGAATATAGTTATGTTATATATTCGATATATGCTTTAGGAGGTAAAATTATGAAAAGAAAACCATTATTTGGTGCAGCAGCCCTGTTGATGAGTACTGCACTGGTATTGGCGGGATGCGGAGGCGGAAACTCAGACAGCGGATCAGGCGGATCAGGAGACAGCGCATCCAAGAACAAAGAGGAGCTGCATGTTGCAATTTCGGCGAATCCGCCTTCTCTGGATCCTCAGTCTATCAATTCTAACATTGTAGGGGGAATCGGAGTACATGTGTACGAGCCATTGTTTGCGATGAATGCAGACTATGAGCCGACACCAGTACTTGCAGAGTCTTATGAAGTAAGCGATGACGGAATGGTGTATACGATCAAGCTTCGTCAGGGCGTGAAATTCCACAATGGCGAGGAGATGACAGCAGATGATGTTGTTGCTTCCATGAATCGCTGGATCGAAGTATCCGCAAAAGCAAATACACTGATCGGAGGATCTGTATTTGAAAAAGTAGATGACTATACGGTAAATCTGAAAGTTAATCAGGCTTCTTCTGATATTATTATGATTCTGGCAAGCCCGATTCAGGCGGCTGCAATTTATCCGGCAGAGGTTGTTGAATCTGCGACAGCAGAGGGAATCAGTGAGTACATCGGAACAGGTCCTTATAAGGTTTCCGAGTGGAAGCAGGATCAGTATGTAAAACTCGAAGCATATGAAGATTATCAGCCTTCCGAAGGAGAAGCAAGTGGACTTGCTGGAGAAAAGCAGGCTGCTACCCCGACAATCTATTACGATGTGGTAACAGATGCTTCCACACGAATTGCGGGAGTGCAGAGTGGAGAGTATGATATTTCAGAAGAAATTCCGATTGATAATTATGAAGATCTGTCTTCTGATAATGGATTGACATTGAAGGTGGACCGTGGAGGTACTTTGAATCTTTTCCTGGATACGACAGAGGGTGTGATGGCAAATCAGACATTCAGACAGGCAGTTCTTGCGGCTCTGAACTGTGATGACATCATGCTTGCGGCATATGGAAATCCGGATCTGTACGAGCTGAATGCAAGCTGGAGTGATCCGACAGATACACAGTGGGGAACTGATGAGGGAAGTGAATATTATAATCAGCAGGATACAGAAAAAGCAAAAGAACTTCTTGCAGAAGCAGGTTATAATAACGAAAAAGTAGTACTGGTAACAACCCAGGACTATCCGGAAATGTACAATGCAACTTTAGTTGTGCAGGAAGAGCTGAAACAGGCGGGAATTAATGCAGAAGTAGAAACGTATGATTTCAGTACATTTATGGAACATCGTTCTGATCCGCAGCAGTTTGATATGTTTATTACAAGTAATTCCTACAACATGCTGCCAATTCAGCTATCTGTACTTGACAGTGGCTGGGCTGGTCTGAATGCACCGGAAGTGACAGAAGGAATTACTGCAATTCGTGCCGCATCTTCTGATGAGGAAGCAGCAGAAGCCTGGGCAGATTTACAGACATTTTTGTATGAGTACGGCGCAGCAACCGTTCTTGGCCATTATACAGGTGTGATAGCAATGGATAAAGGTGTAACAGGATACGATTATCTCCGTTTCCCGATCTATTGGAATGTGACTGCATCAGAATAAATGCCATACAATGATAACAGCGGAATGCGGATGTGCACTCCGCTGTTCTTTTATGGAAGGAGTAACAAATCATGCTAAAGTATATTTTAAAACGGATTTTATCGCTGATCCCGGTACTTTTTGTGGTATCCTGCGTGATTTTTCTTGTTGTCTATATGATTCCGGGAGGCCCGGCTACGGCGCTTCTTGGAATGGAAGCGACACCGGATCAAATTGACGCATTGAACGCGGAACTCGGATTTGACAGACCGTTTCTTGTTCAGTATGTGGACTGGTTTACCAATGTTCTGAGAGGGGATTGGGGAGAATCTTATTTCCTTCACCAGACAGTAACAAGCGCGATTGCAGAATATTTTGTACCGACATTGAGCCTTGCAGTGTTTGCGCAGATCATTGCTCTGATTTTGTCGATTCCGCTCGGAATTCTGGCAGCATACAAAAGAGGAACTGCACTGGATCTTACCTGTGTAACTGCATCTCTTTTAGGATCGGCGCTTCCTGGATTTCTGCTCAGCATGTTTCTCATGCTGTTTTTCGGCGTTTACCTTCACTGGTTCCCGGTGGCAGGATACGCAGCACTTTCAGAAGGTCTCGGAGAGCACCTGCGTTATCTGTTTTTACCTGCGCTTTCCCTTGGTATTGTGCAGGCAGCGTATCTGACAAGAATGACAAGATCTTCACTTCTGGAGACTCTTTATAAAAATTATATTCAGACTGCACGGGCGAAAGGGCTAAAAGAAAAGAAAGTTGTGATGAAATATGCGCTCAAAAATGGGGCACCGGTTATTCTTACGGCCGTGGGACAGTCATTTGGAAGTTTGATTACCGGTACGATTGTGACAGAGACATTGTTCAATATTCCGGGACTTGGAATGCTGACACTGACTTCTATCAACCGGAGAGACGTATTTGTCATTCAGGGAGTGGTAATCTTTGTGACGCTTTTGTACGTGATTGTGAACTTGATTGTAGATATTCTGTATGGTTTTACAGACCCAAGGCTTCGGCCGGGACGAAAGTAGGAGGAGAAGGGAATGCTGATACGACGGAAAAGTATCTCTGCTGCCAGTGAAGCGATTTTCCGGGAGCAGAGAACATTAAAAAAAGAAAAACTTCTCGCAAACCCGGCACTGATTATCGGGTTTGTTGGATTTGTATTGATTGTGCTGCTGGCAGTGTTTGTCCCGATCTTTAACTCAACGGACCCTAACGCCATGGAAGTGACGAAGAGACTGCAGCCACCCGGAGATGGATATTTGTTTGGGACAGATGAATTCGGACGGGATCTTTTTGTTCGTGTGATGTACGGGGCGAGAGTTTCTCTTTGGGTAGGGGGATGTGTTGCAATATTTTCCTGTGTACTGGGAACGATTATTGGCATTTATGCCAGCTACTTCAAAGTGCTGGATCAGATCCTGATGAGGATCTGCGACGGGCTGATTGCCATTCCAGGTATTCTGCTGGCCATTGCGTTGATTGCAGCCCTTGGAACATCGAGCTGGAATGTAATTCTGGCACTTACCATTGTCTATACGCCAAGCGTAGCAAGAACGGTGCGGGTAAGCGCGCTTGTCATTAAAGAGCAGGCTTATGTGGAAGCGGCAAAGGTACAAGGATTCAGTAATTTCCGGATTCTCTGGAGAATGATTCTGCCGGGAGTAATTTCTCCGTTGACCGTGCAGGCATCTTTTATCTTTGCTCAGGCAATTATCTCGGAGGCGTCCTTAAGTTTTCTGGGAGCAGGAATCCCTGCGCCGGCAGCAAGCTGGGGAAATATGCTGGAATCCAGCAAGATGGTATTTTCCAGAGCACCATGGACAATGATTTGTCCGGGAGCGGCTGTCATTCTATGCGTGCTCAGCCTGAATCTTCTCGGTGACGGCCTTCGTGATTATCTGGATCCGAAGGTGAAAGGAGGAAAGAAAAAGGCATGATGGAAGAAAAGAAGAATGAAACTCTTTTGGAGATAAAAGAGTTGAAAGTATCCTTTCCGGTACACAAAAAGTGGCTTCCGGCTGTGGATGGTGTCAGTCTGGAAATCCATCCGGGGGAGATTACAGGAATTGTAGGGGAATCCGGATCAGGAAAGAGTGTGATGTCGCAGTCGATTCTGCGTTTGAGAGACCATGATACAGCAGTACGTTATGAGGGAGAAATTCTGTTTGAGGGGGAGAATCTTCTGCAAAAGCCGCTTTTCCGGATGCGCGATATCCGGGGGAACCAGATCTCCGTTATTTTTCAGGATCCGCTGAATTCATTGAGTCCGGTTCATACAGTGGGGAACCAGATTTCAGAAGTATTGATTCTGCATAAACAGCTCTCTAAAGAAGAGGCTGGAAAACGGAGCATTCAGATGTTGAAAATGACCGGAATTCCGGATCCGGAAGCGTGCATGAAAAAATATCCATTCGAGCTTTCCGGAGGAATGCAGCAAAGAGTTATGATTGCCATGGCCCTTGCGTGTGAGCCGAAACTTCTGATAGCGGATGAGCCGACAACAGCGCTGGATGTAACGATTCAGGAACAGATCCTGCATTTGATCCGGGATCTGAATGAGCGTCTTGGAATGTCAGTGCTGTTTATCACACATGATATGGGAGTTGTGTCCAGAATCTGCCACAGTGTAAAAGTCATGTATCTGGGACAGGTCGTAGAAGAAGCACAGACACAGGAGCTTTTTGAGAATCCATGCCATCCGTACACACAGGGACTTCTTGCATGTATTCCGCACCTGAGAGTGGAACGCGGCAAAGAGCTTCCAGTGATTCAGGGATCTGTGCCGTCCCTTTCCAACATACCGGAAGGATGCCATTTCTGTACGAGATGCCGTCTGGCTGACGATACCTGCAGGAACTGCCCGCCCCCGCTCGTGGAGATTTCTCCGGGACATAAGGTAAAATGCTGGAAGTATGCAGACGGAGCAAAAGAGAGGGAGGTGACAGCATCATGAGCGAACATTTGCTGGAGATCAAAAATCTGAAAAAGACCTTTCCGCTGCGAAATGGCGGATGGTTCGGGAAAAAAGAGCGTATGTGCGCAGTGGATAATCTGTCATTGACCATCGAAAAAGGGGAGACCTACGGACTGGTAGGAGAGTCCGGATGCGGAAAATCTACCACAGGAAGAATGATTGTTGGGCTGACCAAAGCGGACAGCGGATCCATTCTCTATGAGGGAAAAGATATCAGTAAGATGAGTGAGCGGGAATTCCGTCCGCTCAGAAAAGAACTCCAGATGGTATTTCAGAATTCTCTTTCAGCTCTGAATCCAAGACTGCGAATTGGAGAAATTCTGGAGGAAATTCTGCAGATTCACGGAGAACAGGACAAAGCAAAGAGAAGGAAGCGGGTACTGGAAGTACTGGAAAAAGTAGGACTTTCGGAGGAACACTATTTCCGTTTCCCGCATGAACTTTCCGGAGGGCAGGTACAGCGCCTTGGAATTGCAGGAGCATTGATCATTCATCCGAAACTGATTGTCTGCGACGAACCGGTTTCGGCACTGGATGTTTCTATTCAGGCACAGATTTTGAATATGCTGATGAACCTTAAAAAAGAACTGAGACTGAGTCTGCTCTTTATTTCTCATGATATCGGTGTAATTCGGTTTATCTCTGACCGGATCGGCGTTATGTATCTGGGAACTCTGGTAGAAGAGACAGATACGGAGACACTATTTGCAAATCCTCTGCATCCATATACGAAAACATTATTTGCGGCGATTCCGGATCCATATATTCAAGGCGGTGAATTTCAGGCACTGACAGGAGAACAGCCGGTAAGAACGGAAGACTTTCAGGGCTGCGCTTTTTATAGCCGGTGTCCGTACGCAAAGGAAATCTGCAAAAAGCAGGCACCCGAATTCCGGGAAGTGGAACCGGGACATAAGGCAGCCTGTCATTGTATAGAAAAATAGAAAATGGAGAAACGACAAAATTCGGGCCAGCAGTTTATTTTCTGTGTGCCCGAATTTGCGTTACCTGACAGATTGAATCAGTTATTTATTCCAGCAAATCTAATAATTCATATAAAGTCGCAATACTTTCTCAGGATGAAAGAACCTGCCATCTATGATATGATGTAAAAAACAATCGTTTCAGAACAGGGGAAGGAGTGCAGGAAATTGGAGAATGAAAAAGTATATCAGATGAAGTTTGCGAAGATTTATGAGCTTTTGGTCAACAAAGCAGTGAGAAAGGATCGGACAAAGGAAGAAGTGGATGAGATTATCCGGTGGCTTACCGGATATAAGCAGGAAGAACTGAATCAGATGTCGGTATCTGAGATCGGATACGGCGAGTTTTTCCAGAATGCACCGGAGTTAAATGAAAACCGGAAGAAGATCAAAGGTGTGGTCTGCGGAGTACGCGTAGAGGAGATCGAGGAGCCGTTAATGCAGGAGATCCGCTATCTGGACAAGCTGGTTGATGAACTTGCCAAAGGAAAACAGATGGAGAAAATCCTTCGGGCTTAATTCCATTGGATAAGAAGCAGAAAGAGAGGGAAAAGATGAAGAGAGAAAACACACCGGAACTGGTAACAGAACGGCTTATTTTGAGGAAGTTTACCGAGGAAGACAGGGAAGCGTTGTATGAGATACTGAAAGACGAGGAGGTCAATCGCTTTCTTCCGTGGTTTCCGGCAGCATCTTTAGAGGCGGCGGAAACATTTCTGAAGGAACATTATCTGGACAGTTATAAAAAGGAAAGCGGATACCAGTATGCCATCTGTCTGAAAGGGGAGAACCGTCCGGTCGGATACATTGGTGTATCCATGGAGGAAAGCCATGACCTTGGATACGGTCTGAGAAAGGAATACTGGAATCAGGGAATTGTCACTGAGGCCGGCAGAGCAGTCATTGAGCAGGCGAGAAAAGACGGAATCCCATATTTGACAGCGACCCATGATGTAAAGAATCCGGCAAGCGGAGCAGTGATGGAAAAACTCGGTATGAGTTATCAGTATTCTTATGAGGAACTCTGGCAGCCGAAGAATTTCCTTGTGACTTTCCGGCTGTATCAGATGAACCTGGATGGACAGACGGAGCGGATGTTTAGGAAGTACTGGGAACAGTCAGAAGTACATTTTGTCGAAGAGAGAGAAGAAAAAACGAGACAGTGAAAAAATTCTCTTGCCATGTCAGATCCTGCGAAAAGTTCTCCGGATGTTCACAGAAAATACCGGAAAAAACATGGAAGACCCTGAGGAAGTATGTTATAATTTTTGATGCTGGACAGGCAGAGAATCGGTATTAAGGGGACACTATGGAGTTTAAGGATTTGAATAAAGACATTGTCGTATTCCGCTATCATGTCAGCCCGAATTTTGGCATGGAGGGCGATGACGGCGGCTTTTCTCTGGAATTACGGGGGAATGGCAACTTGAAATTTGCAGCTTACCGGCTTTTTGATGAAATAAAGACGATGAAAATTTTCAAATTAAACCGGGAAGAGACAAAAGAGATTTTCGATATCTTAAAAGAGACGGAAAAGATCTGGGGGAAGATACCGGAAAGTCTTGACAATCATCTGAATGACGGACCGGGAAATATCAATGAGTTTATCTTCCTGGGTGAGAAGAAAATTCAGGCGCGCAATATCCGGAAGACATGGCTTCCGGGGGAGGCGATCCGGGGAGGAAAATACTATAAGCGGTTCAAAAACGTAATGAAATATGAAAATCAGATTCTTCAGATTTTTGAAGGAATTTCAAAAGTACTGAAGAAGAAGGACATTCATCTTTCACTGGACCAGTGCCGGATTCATGACAGGTGTAAGGTGAAGATCACCTGGATTGATAAGACGAAACAGCATAGTCATACATAGAGTCAGCAGACGCTTCTTAAAGGAGGCGTCTTTTCATTTTATATACAACAGTAGTTTATCACAAACACGAAAAAGAAGACAGGACAGTATAGAAAAATCCGGATGTTTCCATACATCCGGATTAATTAGTTGTTTAATTAAATTTTTGTGAAAATTTATGACTAAAAAGTGAAATAACAAGATATATATTGACATACATTAGGCAAAATACTAAACTATCGGTTAGACATCTAACTAATTAAAGGAGGAAAAACAATGGAAGAAAGATCGGTAAGGGAAATACCGGTTCCTCTTCTGCTCAATCAGATCCTGCATGCACAGACCTACCGGATCATGCAGTGTATGAAAGATGTAGATCTGAAGCCGGGGCAGGCAGGATGTCTGTTTATCCTTTCCAAGGAAGGGAAACTGCCCCAGAAGGATATTGCTAAAAAGCTTGGAGTGAAGCCTCCGTCCATCACGGCGCTTCTGAAAAAGCTGGAGGCAAGAGGACTGATTATACGCAGCCAGGATGATCAGGACCAGAGGGTTTCGTGGATCACATTGAGTGAGGAAGGCAAACATTATATTAATAACTAAGACTTCCCATACCTGAAATGGGCTTCGCTCCTTGAAAATTCAATATTTCAGCTGACAAAATAGTGATTTATGCCCCTATAGACTCTGGATGGAGTGCGT
>NZ_JACJKH010000041.1 GCF_016900655.1 Drancourtella massiliensis | reverse complement strand
GAAAAAGTGGTTTAGGGAATAAATGATCCTGATAGAAAAGCGAAAAAGAAACTGTCCGATTGCCAGCCATTAGATCTGCCGTATACAATAATAAGATTTGAATAATTCGGCGAACGCCTTAGAAATACGAAAAGCGAATGCTTTTCAGATATAGATAGAGTAACATACCAATAACGAAAAGACAAGAAAACTCGACCATTTTTACCCTTTCCATATATCAAAAAAATACTCGTTGCTTTCTATTTTTCGTGTTATGAATACATCTTTTCACATTTCTCTGATATTATCAATTCCGTTTTAATCTTAAGAAAATCCTCTTTATCTTCTTCAGATACTCCACAAAATCTCATCCACATTACTAATTAAATTTACCTCACAGGTTCATTTGATTTCTTGACCATTCACCAATTATACGCTATAATAAATTTACCTCACAGGTAAATTGAATCGAGGTGACCTATTGAAAATCACATACAAGACTAAAAAACTTGAAAAGATCTGCACAGATGCTTCGCAGGCAGAAAAAAAGCACGGAAGGCAAATGGCAGCAAAAATACATCAGCGTATTGATGAAATCAGTGCCGCGGATACAGTAGAAATGATGATACAATTTCATATCGGCAGATGTCATGCATTAACCGGATCACGGCAAAGTCAATATGCTGTCGATTTAGTACATCCTTATCGTCTTGTTTTTGAAAAACAAGGAGAACTGATACAAATTGCAAACATTATCGAAATCGTGGATTATCACTAAACTAACTATGCGCAGCACTCAAAGGGGGAAACTATCATGGTAAAGAGTCGTACTTACATTGCCACGCCACCGGGGGCAACCATTAAGGAACAATTAGAAGATCGAGATATGAGCCAGAAAGAGTTTGCAATTCGTATGGATTTATCTGAAAAACATGTAAGCAAATTGATTCACGGAGAGGTTGCTTTGACACCTGATGTCGCGGAGCGTCTGGAACTGGTTTTAGGAGTTCCAGCAAAGTTCTGGAACAACCTGGAGATCATCTATCGTGAGAAGATACTGAAAGCAAATGCGGAAAATCATATGGAACAGGATATTGAGATTGTCCGAAAGCTTCCCTACCGGGAAATGGCTAAAAACGGGTGGATTCCAGATACTCGTAAATCAACCGAAAAGGTAATCCATCTCAGGAAGTTTTTTGAGGTGGTTCAGCTTACCCTTATTGAAGATGAAAAGCTCAACAAAATCGCATGCAGAAGGCTGTCTTCTACTTCCAAAAGTGACTACGCTCTTTTAGCCTGGGCTCAGCAGGCAAAGCGTGAAGCAAGATCCTGCGAAACTGCCCCGATCAATCTGAAATACTTAAAAGATTCTCTTTCAACTATACGAGCTATGACTACTCTTGCACCTGAAGTTTTTGCTCCGAATCTGATACAGCTTTTGTCCAACTGTGGAATTGCCCTGATCTTTCTTCCACATATTGGCGGCTCCTTTCTTCATGGTGCTACACTTCAGGACGGAAATAAAATCGTAATGGGTCTAACCGTCCGTGGAAAATTTGCTGACAAATTCTGGTTCAGCCTATTTCATGAAATCGGACATATTTTAAATGGGCATCTTAATCAGCCGCATGGAACTTCAAAAGAAGATGAGTATGCAGCGGATCAGTTTGCCAAAGATATCCTGATCCCGGAACAGAAGTTTCAAATGATTGTTTCAAAAGGTGATTTTTCAAGAAATGCATTGCTTCACTATGCTTCAGAACTTGGAATCGATGTCGGCATTCTTATCGGCCGATTGCAGAAAGAAGAGCTTATTGGATATACAGATCTGAATGATCTGCGCTCAAAATACGAATTAAAATAGAAAAACTCTCCATACCAATGGGCTCCTGTTTCCTTTTGATATGGAGAGTTTCATTTTTAGATCAAATATTTATTTAAGATACAGTATTAATCTCTCTCAAATAAATCTCTTGTATAAACTTTGTCTTTTACATCATCCAGGCAGGAATCGTAACGGTTTGCGATGATCACATCACATTCTTTTTTAAAGGTTTCCAGATCATTCTCCACCTTACTTCCAAAGAAAGTAGAACCATTTTCCAGTGTCGGCTCATAGACAACTACGGTTGCTCCTTTTGCCTTGACTCTCTTCATAACACCCTGAATGGAACTCTGGCGGAAATTATCGGAATTGGATTTCATAGTCAAACGGAATACGCCGACTTTGACTTCCTTTTCTTTTTCCTGCGACCAGCTGCTGTTTGCTTCGTATGCACCTGCAATCTCAAGCACTCTGTCTGCAATGAAATCTTTTCTTGTACGGTTGGATTCTACAATCGCTTCGATCAGATTGTTCGGAACATCTGCATAATTTGCCAAAAGCTGCTTCGTATCTTTTGGCAGACAGTATCCGCCATATCCAAAGGATGGATTGTTGTAGTGGCTTCCAATTCTTGGGTCCAGACATACTCCATCAATAATCTCCTTTGTATTTAAGCCTTTCATTTCTGCATAAGTATCCAGCTCATTAAAATAGGAAACACGAAGAGCGAGATATGTATTCGCAAACAATTTCACCGCCTCGGCTTCCGTAAATCCCATAAATAACGTGTCGATATTTTCTTTGATTGCGCCTTCCTGAAGGAGCTTCGCAAAGGTATGAGCTGCTTCTGTTACCTTCTCATCCTCCGGATCGATTCCGACAATGATTCTTGACGGATACAGGTTGTCATATAACGCTTTGGATTCCCTTAAAAATTCCGGGCTGAAAAGAATGTTTCTGGTCTGGTATTTTTCCCGGATCTGTCGTGTATAGCCGACCGGAATTGTACTTTTAATAATCATCATAGCATCCGGATTGACTTTCATCACCAGTTCAATAACAGATTCTACTGCCGATGTGTCAAAAAAGTTCCGTTTGGAATCATAATTTGTTGGTGCTGCAATCACAACAAAATCTGCATCCCGATATGCACTTTCTCCATCTGTAGTAGCAATCAGATCCAGTGTATGGTTTGCCAGATATTCCTCAATATAATCATCCTGAATCGGACTTTTTTTCTGATTAATCAGTTCTACTTTTTCCGGAATAATGTCTACCGCTGTAACATGATGATGCTGTGCAAGTAATGTTGCAATGGATAATCCTACATAACCAGTTCCTGCTACTGCAATTTTTAACTCATGAAATTCCCTCATATTCATATTCCTTTCTCTTTCACTCTTGTTTTATTTGTTCATATAAAATTCCCGGTACCACTCGGCAAACTTACGCAGCCCTTCCCGAAGCGGGGTGGACGGCTTAAAGCCAAAATCCCGTTCCAATGCGGAGGTATCTGCATAAGTAACCGGAACATCTCCCGGCTGCATTGGTACCAGTTTTTTATGAGCTTCAAAGTCATAATCTTCCGGAAGAACACCTGCGCGGATCAATTCCTGCTGAAGAATATCAACGAATTCAAGAAGATTTTCTGGATTACTATTTCCGATGTTGTACACTGCATACGGAGGAACCGGCAGACCATCTTCCCCCTTTCTTTTTTCAGGCGGTGCTGCCATTACACGCTTCACACCTTCTACAATGTCATCTACATAAGTAAAATCCCTTTTACAATTTCCGTAGTTAAAGATCTCAATCGTTTTTCCTTCCCGAAGTTTATTGGTAAAACCAAAATAGGCCATATCCGGTCTCCCGGCTGGCCCATAAACGGTAAAAAATCGTAATCCTGTGGAAGGAATGTTGTAAAGTTTGGAATAAGCGTGTGCCATCAGCTCATTACTCTTCTTAGTCGCCGCATAAAGGCTGACCGGATTGTCTACTTTATCTTCTGTACTGTACGGAACTTTTTTATTGGATCCGTATACACTGGATGAAGAGGCATACACAAGATGTTCTACACCTGGCTGTCCATTATCGTAAGAATGACGACACGCCTCCAGAATGTTGTAAAATCCAATCATATTGGATTCAATATAAGCGTCCGGATTCGTAATGGAATACCGGACGCCTGCCTGTGCTGCTAAATTAACTACGATTGACGGTTTATATTCATCAAATATCGCATTGATCTGATCCCGGTCTGAAATTGAGCCCTTAATAAAAGTCCATGTCGAATCTGGTTTTGATTCTGACATGGACTTGATTTTTTCTAATCGATATTCTTTTATGCTGACATCATAGTAGTCATTCATGTTGTCGATCCCGATGATATGTACCGGGTCGTCAGATCTTAGAAGTTCTAAGACCAAGTTGGAACCGATGAAACCAGCGGCTCCGGTGATTAAAATCACCTGGCGATTCATTATTAAAGATTCTTTCATTTAATCCACTTCCTTTTTATATTTTTCAGTATAGATAAAACAAATTCATTTTTCGATTTTATAAAATAAATTAAACTCAATGTACAATATACTAAGGCTCCCAAAGCAATCTCGACAGCTAATCCTATCACGTTTTGATCCACAAACTTTCCAACAAATTTTACTACAAAATACATAAAAAAGCCTATAATAAAAAATGGAACACCTAGCTTTATATATCGCTTTATTCTAACTTCTTTTCTGATCCAAACAGCCTGTATAACACTCACACTAGCCTCCGCTGCAATATTTCCACAAACTGCTCCCATTGCTCCATAATATGGTATCAAAATAATATTTACGATGATATTAATTACTGCCCCTCCTACCATTGCAAAGGTATATACGTTGTCCCTCCCGCGCGGAATTAGGAACTGTGTTCTTAACATATTTGCAAATGCATAAAATGGAATAACCAACGCATTGAATGCTACTA
Source organism: Drancourtella massiliensis (assembly GCF_016900655.1). Taxonomy (GTDB): domain Bacteria; phylum Bacillota; class Clostridia; order Lachnospirales; family Lachnospiraceae; genus Sellimonas; species Sellimonas catena. Next base: position 10,493 of record NZ_JACJKH010000041.1, on the reverse strand, counting down.
GTTTCGATGCAGCACTAAACTCTTTCCCCCAAAATACCGGTGCGAATATATCTGCTACCGAAATAAGTCCAAAGCACAATGAAAATGCTATGCACATAATTAATGGAACCGTTCTTTCTAGGTAGATCATCCCTTTTTCTTGATCATAATTTTTAAACATGTTGGACATTTTGGGGAGCATAACATTTCCAAAAGCTATAACCAAACTCATTGGAATATTTATAAGTTTTTGCGTGTTATCAAAAAGTCCTAATTGATAATCTCCTGATATATTTCCTAAAATTATTTTTGATAACACTTGATAAATACTTGATGCTGCTAGCGGAATAAACAGCATACAAAGCGGTTTCAAATGGCGAAAACATGCTTTTATTGATACTGTACAAATGCTAACTTCTCGTTTTAACTTGGTCCAGAGATAGAGCTGTGCTAATAAATTTCCCAATGCCATAATCCAAATATATATTATCAAGTCTGTTTTTCTTCTTACAAAAGCAAATATTGATATGACTGTGAGTATTTTAATAATTGTATTTCGCTTAACTGTAACATCAAATTTTTCCATTCCGAAAAAAAACCAATTTAAATCAAATACCGACCCTAACACATATATTGCTTGAATATAGGAATATAATTGATTTTCTTTAACAAAAAAACTCACATAACCCAGATATATAACTAAAACAATACATGATGTAACCAAATGTGCATAAAGTATTTCAGAAAATACTTTAGATAATTCTTGTTTAGAGTTACGTGCCTGTGCAATTCTTCTATTACCATAGTATTTAATTCCTAACGATGCAAATAATGAAAAGTAGTATGCAATCGAATAGGTATATGAATAAATCCCTAAATTTTCTGGTCCTAATACCCTAGAAATATAGGGAGATGTAATTAATGGTAAAATAATAACAAGTATTTCATAGGCACTTTGATACAAGAAATTTTTTTTCACGCTAGCCATATTATTATTTTCCACCCACTTTCTTTTCATAAATTGATTTACATGAATCATTCTTCGCAATATTTATTGTGTAACCGCTTTCATCACTTCTATCAATGGTACGTAATAATGCTTTCGTGGCATATATGTATACTCTTTGTTAATACGATTTTTCATATATATGAGAAGATCTTCTAGTTTATTCGGATCCCCCATCTTTACATATTCTATATCATTAATCCAATCATACACTCCTGAAACCTTCCTTGTTAAATTATCTATTGCTATGCATGGTGTTCCTGTTATAACAGAAAAAATCATTCCGTGCAAACGATCTGTAACAACTAATCTATGAGCCGAAAATTCTTTTAATTTATCATTCAATGCCTTTTCTCGTTCAAAAGAATTTTTTAAATCTCTCTCGATTCTTGTTGTCCCAAATTCTACTTGCATCCCACACTCAGTTGCAAATTTTTTTATTATTTCTATATTAATACTTTCTCTTTTTTCCTTATCATCCCTTAAACATACTAATATATTATTTCTTTCTTCATCTATTTTAGAAAGGTTCAAAGTGAGAACTATATCAGGAACGCAAAATATATGATCTTCATTTAATATTTTTTCTTTTATAGCAAATCTATATGACTTTTTCTCTCTTAAAAATAAAAATAGCTTTTCATGTTTATTGAAAAGCTGCCTATCACTATTTAGTTCTCGTTTTCCCCTTCCATCTTGAGAATAAAAAATCGTCTGTGGAAAAATTATAATTGTATTCAATGGAAACCGTCTAACTATATCTCTTAATGAACTCATGCCATCTTTACTATATAATGTTCCAAAAAATCCCCCTCCTGTATAAATTAAAATATCCTCTTTTTCTATTTGACAAAATACATCTTCTTTTATCCAGAACAACATTTCTTGTGTTACTTCTACTATTGGAAGATGAGAACAATACTGTTGTAAAAAAAGTAGTTCTGCTTTTGCTATTGCATGATCACCCAAATTTCCATATTCTGGTGTTCCAAATAATATGATTTTTTTCCCAGTTTTTTTTAACTCTTGGAATGCAGAGCAGTTTATATACTCCTCCCTTTTTTTCTTTTTATGCAAATAGATTTTAAGGCTTCGGGGAATAATTTTTTTTATGGTTTTCCTTATTTTATTCATTTGCACGCGCCTCTCATTCTATATTTTATATTATTCCATATAATATAAATTTGAGGTGCAAAGTAAAACATCTTAAACTCTATTCTTCTAGTCTCACTTAATTTCAAATTTATTATTCTATGTTTATTTTTTTTTAGCAGTTCCTCTAGTTGTCCTTTAATGCCTATTGCTTTATTTATACTTGCCAAATAATAATACCTTAATACGGTTTCGTAATAATTTATTTCTGAACTCTCAGCTAACTCATTTAGTTTTCTTTTTTTTAACAGTTCTGTTCTTTCTTGCATAAGTATTAACTTGTCTAAATCTTTTTTACTAAATCCCGAATTCATAATACTACCTTCGCGAATATTATAACAATACAGACAGTTATCCAAAATACATATTTTTTTTGCGTTTAAAAATGCTTTGGCCTCAAAAACAATATCTTCATGCACTTTTCCAACTGGAAATTTCAAGCCATCAATAATTTCCTTTTTAAACAATTTTGACCATACTGATAAACGTGGTTTCTGTATCTTTTTTCCACTGCTCATCATCAGTTTTAATGCTGTTTGAGCATCATACAGATATGTTTTTGAAGACTCATTAATAATTTCTTCTTTTTCATTTCGTACATTTATACATTTACATTCTACGATATCTACATTAGTATTTTTCATACATTTATACATTTTTTCATACATATCTTTTTTTATATAATCGTCTCCATCCACAAAACCTATAAGCTCACCTGTAGCAATCTGTAGACCTGCATTTCGAGCATCAGACAGCCCACCGTTTTTTTTGTGTACCACAATTATTCTCTTATCTTTCTTTTGAAAATCGTCACATATTCTAGAACAATGATCAGTTGATCCATCATCAACCAAAATAATTTCTATATTTTTATAAGTTTGGTTTATTATCGAAGATACGCACTTTTCTAAATATTTTTCCACATTATATATTGGCACAATGATACTTATTTTATCCATATTTCTTAGCCTTCTTTCTTTTTTAGAATCACGTTTAGCATTAACATGATGCTAAAAACACTGACATATTTCAATACAAATGGTTCTTTTATTTCGACAACCATTAAAACAGCTGCAAAAATTAACATCAATAATTTTACTTCAATATTTTTTATCTTAAAAATAGTTTTCAGAATAATAACGAATAGGATTCCATAAAATAGAATCGACCATATCAAACCCATTGCAAAATAATTTTGAAAATACCCTCCATCATTTTGAAAATTTATTCCATTCCATCCTATGCCTCTGAATACCCCTGTTCCCCAATAGGTAGATACATCCAAAGGCGGAACTTCCATATTCATAAATCTACTAATAGAATCTTCCTGACTTCCCTGACTAAAAATTTTTGTGGCCCAGTTTAATATCCACTGTATACGTTCTATATCTCCATATTTTCCTACAAAAAAAATAAGCACTGCTAAAATAAGTGCTAAATAAAAAAGTGTTTTTATGACCTGTAAGAAACTTCCTTTTTTCATTATTATACGAAATAAATTATAAATTCCCAGCAATACCCCACAATAAAATCCTGTCCTAGCTACCGAAAGGGTCGCTGACAAAATAAAAACGTAGGCGACTATATATTTATAATTATTGTAGCATAATATAAAATAAGAACATGCGATCAACGATATAAATAATGTTATAGATAATGCTGCTGCTTCTGCTCCAAGTCCTGTTGCTCTTTGTTCTCGTAAAAATTCCACATTACCCACTTGTTGAAAATAATTATTCAAAAAGTTTCTAAATGCTCCTGACAATAGCTGTCCATAAACAATGAAAGATTGGATAATTCCCACAAACACAAATGAAATCATAAGTTGATCTGTGGATTTATAAAAATTTCCCCATAAGAAGCTTGCAAAGACAGAATACAATAAAAAGTAAATGAGTCTTGGAAGTATCATATATTCAGACTGGATCGAAAAGACCATTAATAATATTAATTCATGTATAATAACAGCAATTGTAATAAGAAATATCCCCCAATACGCCGAAGATATACTATAATTTTTTACTAACGATTTGTTATATAGTAAAAAACAACAAATTATAATTGCAAAAGCTACTTTCCTACTCGAAAGTATTGACGGACTTCCTTTTAAAGTTATTTCATATAAAAACATGAATAATAGCATACTAATACCTATACATTTTAAAGTATCGATCTTGATATGTATTTTCATTTAATAACTACACCTTTCTTCTATTTCTACAAGCTATTTATTACTTTTATATATATATCATCGAGCCTTTGCATCTCTCCTGAAATATCAAGTCTTGCCTGTTTAACTTTTTTTGTTCCTGTATTTCTATCCCAATTAACCTTTCTCCCTAATGCAGCCGTCCATTTTGTAATAGGATCTTTTAACGCAACACTATAACACATATTGGATAGCATTGCCTGCCTTGTAATCGTATCTGAAACGACACAATATAATCCTGATGCTTCTGCTTCAAGCAGTGCATTAGGGAATCCTTCATAATATGATGGAAAGAAAAATTTGTCTGCTGCCGATAATAACTCAGGTATATCACTACGTTGCCCTAAAAAAACTATATTTTTATCTATCTTAAGTTCGCAGACCTTACTATGTATTTTTTCTTTTAATGGTCCATCACCTACTAGTATTAATACCGATGTGGGATTGTCTTTCAAATATTCTTTGAACACATCGATTAAAAAATCATGGTTCTTTTGTGTTCTAAAAGCCCCTATATGTATAATAACCTCCTGCTCATTACTGAGTTTTAATTCCTTTCTTATTTTGCTCCTACTCGTTTCACTAAATTTGTATCTTTCAACATTCAAGCCATTATTTAAAACTGTAAAATTCCCTTTTTTACCAAACATCCATTGTCCAGCAAAATCTGATACAGCCACACAACATATCTTTTTTTTAGGCAAACAATAATAATTTATTTTGTGCAAAATTCTAGATTTTAATGAAACTATATTGCCTGCATTTCTAGAGTGAACAATGACCTTAAATCCTTTTTTTAATGCAATCATACAAGGCTCTATACAACTTAAAGAATTCAAGTGGCAATGAACAATATCAAAGTCTTCCTTATCATATAACGCATTTATGTCTCTAAGATATGCCATATAATTTTTTCTTCTTTGTTCAATATAAAAGAAATGGCATCCTAATTCTTCTAGTTCTTTTCTAAAGCATGGTTCTGATCCTTTAAAAGCCAGGAAATCAAACTGATATTTTTCTTTATCTATATAAGTCGCTATCTTCAATAAATATGTTTCTATTCCCCCTAAATGAGAATCTATTCCAACATGTAATACACGTATTTTTCTTTCATTCATAATAATAGTCCCTCAGATTTCTATAATGATTATTTTCTATTTGTTACTTTATGGATTACCCATGCTAATGCAAGCGAAATAATCAAAACTTCGCAAACTATTAAAATAGGAAAACGTAACAAATAAGTAAATGGCTGTATAATTTTGCTTACAAATATTGAATGTATAAGCCAAATATACAAGCTATATTTCCCTAAATACCCTAATATTTTCAATGTAACTACTGAAGTCATATTTTTATTTCTGTATATCTCATATATAATGGTCATCAATGCAAACATTACAAAGAGAATCAGAAAACTATCTATATTAGATGCATTTTTTAAAACAAAGTGCATAAAAAACTTTCCGCTAGAAGCTCCCAATAATATAATTAGAGATATAAATAAACCTTTTTTCGAATTTAACCTTCCTCTAATCTTACCATACAAATTATATTGATATACCAATGTTCCAATTAAGATTGTTGGCATATTCGTAAAGTATCTCGATGTAATATTTAGTATCTCAATATTAATTATGTTATAACTATATAATATTCTAAATATAAATCTCATTGTCAAAAATGCTATAATGACCATACATATTTTTAAATATGGAAACCCAGATACTTTATCTAATATACTTTTCAAAAATGGATATGTTATCACTGCTATTGCAAAGAAAAGGACATACCAGTTAAATTTTGAAATTTCCGAAGATACTGCCATTAAAGTTTTAACTATTTCAGATACTCCCGGAAGTTCCCATTTTCCAATGTCAATGTAACTTTCCAATTCATAAATCGGAAAATTAATAAGAACCAAAATAATCCAGTACACGATATATAATTTTACAATTCTTCGCATACATTTTTTATAATATTGCTGCCTTTTACATTTTGGTACAGGATATTCTCTCCCCCAAGCATATCCTGAAACAAAAGCATAAATTGACACGCAATAATTAAATATATCACTTATAATTGTGGCTAAAGGTATGTTATTTATTGTAATATCCCATATTTGAACGTATTTTTCCATCCATTCTAAAGTCATTACATGCCCTGAAACCATCATAATAATAGCTATTCCTTTTAATACAGCAGTGTCTTCTTTACTTATAGTTTTATCAACCATTACCTCTCTCCCTTTAAATGCTCTTTCCTATTTTTAAGTAAAACTTCTGAATCCATCTCGCATTTTCTCTAATATCATACCCAGCTTTCCTTATGAGATCAGAGGTACACTTTCTATTGTATTTTTGATACTGTAATATTTTTCTGGCCCAAATAGCAGCACCTTTATCCAGTTTCACCTTCTCAACAAGATCTGTTACTATTGCTTCGTTAGGGATATTTTCTGAACAAACGCAATACAAGCCTGAAGCTTGTGCTTCAATTAATGAAATTCCCAAGCCTTCCCATAAAGATGGAAAACAATACGCATCCATTGCTGCATAAAGTTCAAATGTATTACCTTTAGTACCTGTAAAGATAATATCTTTAGCAAGTCCCTTGTCTTTTGCACTCTCTTTTATCTCTTGAAGTAGTTCTCCATCTCCCACAAACAGCAATTTAACATTTTTCTTTCTTTGTTTTATTTCATTAAAAACATCTAATACAAACCACGGATTTTTTGGTGCTGTCACTCGTCCTAGGAATCCTAATACAAATTCCTTTTCTATTCCTAATTCTTTACGGGTTTTAATGCGTACGTCTGCGTTATATGCAAATTGTTCCAAATCTATAGCGTTTCTAATAATAAAGAAGTTTTTTTGTCTAACTATTCTCTTCCCGAAAAGCCACTGCCCTGCACATTTAGAACAAGCCATAAAATAGTCCGCTTGAAAGCGAAGCGGTATTTGCAAAATGTTTTTTATCAATGCTGTTGCTCCTCTTCCATTTGAAGTACTATGACTATGAATAATTGTTGTTATTCCAAACTTCTTAGCTATTGGCAAATAAAGAGAGGCATAACTTCTAACATGACTATGAAGGATTTTATATTCCTGATGATCTAGAAAAAATTCCTTCCACTTTTTTCTAATCTCCAATACATTGCTTCCTACGAATGTTGGCATTATAAATATTTTTCCACCAAGTTTGTGTATCTCATCAGCAAAATACATTCTATCAGGATGATCAACAATAAAATCAAATTGAAGCTTTTCACGATCAATCTTCCTATAAATATTCATAATCATTGACTGCGAACCACCCAATTCTAAACTGCCAATCATATGTAAGACTCTAACCATTTATATTTCCCTTTCATTGACACAAGACATTTGTTCTAAATATGCATTAATTACACATTCTCTGTTAAACTCACGCCTCACTTTTTCTCTTCCAGCTAATCCCATTTGTCGTCTTTTTTCATTATCAAGACTTAAAAATTTTTCTACTGCTTCAATTAAAGCCTTTGTATCTCTCTGAGGAATAATATATCCGTTTACTCCATCATCAATAACTTCTCTACATCCACTTCTGTCTGTTGATATAAGTGGCCTTCCTGATGCAGCACTTTCTAACAATACATTACTAATTCCTTCAGGATAATAACTCGGATGCACAGTACAATGTGTATATGATAATACTTCTCTCACATCCATAATGAGTCCATGGTAGGTTATAATCCCTTCTTTTTCATATTCCTTTAAAATATTTTCATATTCTTCTTCACAAAAGCCACAGATATGAAAATGTGTTTTAGGATATTTTTTCTTAATATACTTCGCCATCTCAAGATATTGGTCTATACCTTTTTCTTTCATGATTCTGGAAATAAATACAAATTCAACCTTATCATCACTTGGATAATCGAGTACATGAAATTGTTCTAAATTAACCCCCGATCCCGGGAGCAATTTTAATTTATCCACAGCAATATGATTATCAATAAAAAATTTCCTATTTTCCTTATTTTGTACAAATACAGTTTGTACTTTCCTAAAAGCTAATTTATACGCTAATATCATCAATTTTTGCATTTTTCCTGGATTCTCAACTGCTGATCCAAGTCCTGTGATGTTCACTACAATCGGTACTTTACAAATAGATGCAGCTACTGCTCCATACAGATTAGGCTTTATTGTATAGGAAAAGATTATATTGGGTTTAACTGTTCGAATAAGTTCTATATAGTATAAAATAAGTTTAATTTCATCTATTGGATTTTTTCCATGACGATCTAATTTTACCGGAACATACTTACATCCCATTTCTTTTAAAAGGTCGATACGCTCACCATATGGAGAGGAAATAATAACTTCACATTCTTCTTTCAACAGTTCCTCTACCAGTTCTCTCCGAAAATTGTATATGACCACATCGTGGTTTACTAAAAATAAAACTCTTTTCATTACTCCGTTTCCTCTGTTGCTTTTATTGAATCTATCAATGTATGAACACGATAGTTTTCTTTATATGTACTCATCGTCAGATCATAAGCCAGATCTCCGAATACTTTTTCTGATAGAGCACCTATTTTTCCTGGTATATGCATCATAATTTTTGTAGCCCATGACATTCCTGGTATTATGAGCATCATATGATCATGTACCGTTGCAATCATCTGTACCATTTCTGACGTATTGGTATATTCTGCATTTTGAGGGAAAAATACTCCAGACTCTTCATTATCAATCATTAGTTTTACAAACTCGCATAAATTGTCGATATGGAGCATAGATCTTCTATTCTTTGTTTTTGGAAAAACTGGAATTCTCGTAGCTAATTTCGCAAGTTCTGGATAATTTCCTTTACTTCCCTTTCCATAAATCATTGGAGGTCGTAAAATAACTACTTTAAACTTATCATCTTTAAGTTCCTGCAGCTTTTGATCTGCCTGCCATTTACTATCTCCGTAAAAATTAAGCGGCTGTGGTTCTGTTTTTTCTGTTATGATTTTCTCCTTACATCCAGAATAAACAATCATCGAAGACATAAAAATAAACTGCTTCACTCCACTTTTTTTTGCATATTCAGCCACTTCAACTGCCAAGTCAGTATTAACCTGATAATATAGTTTCTTCTGTTCCTCTGTTACATTTCCAACATCAGCATGCGCAATTCCTGCCACATGATATACCACATCATATACAGAGAAATCCGTGTTTTTCCACGCATCTCCAATCATATCTACTGTGTCTACATCATAGCTTTCTGGAAATCTTACAAGCCACTTCTCAACGGATTCTCCAATATAACTCCCTTGTCCAGTAATTAAGATGCGCTTCTTAGCGCTATTTTTCTTCCCACTATTATCTTTATCTTTTTGCTTCGCTTCTTCATTTTTTAAAAGGTCTTTATAAATTTGTGTCCGGGCCTGATTTTTTTTATAAACTGCTACTGCAGCACCAATTGCTGGAACACCAAGTAATACCGCCTTTTCTTTTAACGTGGATTTTCTATTTTTCATTTCAAGCACACCTCTACATTTTTTTAGATCGTCTCTTCATCTCGCCGGTTCCGCCTTCTACCACACCATCTGACCGCAGCACAGACAGGATCGTGCCAAAGAAGCATTTCACATCCAGACCGAAGCTTAAATTCTCCACATAATAGCCGTCCAGTTTTGCTTTCTCCGGAATTTCCAGTTCATCTCTTCCATGGATCTGTGCCCATCCGGTCAGTCCCGGAAGAATATCGTTTGCTCCGTACTTGTCACGTTCTTCGATCAGATCATACTGGTTCCAAAGTGCCGGTCTCGGCCCGATAATCGCCATGTCGCCTTTCAGGATATTAATGATCTGCGGCAGCTCATCCAGAGATGTTTTTCTCAGGAACTTTCCGACTTTTGTAATATACTGATCCGGATCTTTTAAAAGATGAGTCGGCATATCTTTCGGCGTATCTGTCCGCATGGTCCGAAACTTCAAAATGTAAAAATGTTTTTTGTGAATTCCTACGCGCTTCTGTTTAAAAAAGACCGGCCCTGGTGAATCCAGTTTGATTGCGATCATCAGCGCAAGAAAGAATGGCGACAGGAACACCAGCGCCATCAAAGATAAATAGATGTCCAGATATTGCTTTTTCTTCAGATAGTTT
>NZ_JACJKH010000005.1 GCF_016900655.1 Drancourtella massiliensis | reverse complement strand
TATCTGCGTAACGCACTCCATCCAGAGTCTATAGGGGCATAAATCACTATTTTGTCAGCTGAAATATTGAATTTTCAAGGAGCGAAGCCCATTTCAGGTATGGGAAGTCTTAGTCAAATAACTAGTATTAATGTGATTATAAACTAGAAAATGGAAAGGGGGAAGATTATATAGCACGCTTGATTATTGCAGAATTCAAGGACAATGAAAAACTTCCTTTTGATGAAATAATGGAAGTTTTTCATAAATATCCAGATTTCCCAAAATATGAAATAGACTATGCAACTGCAATATCCTTCCCGGATTTTAAAATACTTCCAGATCAAAGAAGAGTATATTGTGGGAAACAGGAAGTAGCTTTAACTACAAAAGAATTTAACTTGTTATATTATTTTGCTACCAACGAAGGGAGGGTTCTTACATACGAACAGATTTATCAGCAGATATGGGGGAATTATGTGCAGGATATAGAGAACAACACTATTGGCTCCCATGTATGCAAATTAAGAGGAAAATTATACAAAGCCTGCCCGGATCGGCAATTTGAGATCCGGTGCGTGCGTGAAGTAGGATACTGCTTCGAGGCGAAGTAGGATAAAAAACAGTCTGATCTTTGCGGTTAGGCTGTTTTTTGTTGTCATAATTTGCGATTTTTTTTAAAAAAATATAGGTATATCGTAGTTAAAACATCGTTTTCATACTCTATACTTCTCCTATTGACAAAATAAGAGGAGAATAATGTATAGATATGTCATATTACTTCCTCTTTTGGAAAGGGGAAGGGCTGCATAAGAGTAGGGCAGAATACATACCAATCAAAAAATAAATTATTTTCTTGCCAGTTCGTCGTAATTCCTATAAGAATTGCGGCGTTTTTTTGTTCGACAAAGTTCTGCCTATTCCTACTATTTTTTACAAATGATTACATAGATTTACGAGAAGGTGTATCTGAGAGAAAACAGGTACGCCTTTTTTGTAATTATTTAAAGAGCTCTTTTCTTTTATATAGGGGGCGGGGCCCACCTCTTCGGTCTGAACTTTCAAAAAATTCAGATCGGAGGAAAGAAAATGAAGGGCAACCACCCAAAAAGAAGAAAAGACAAATATAATCCTTATAATATATTTGAGTTAGATGGAAAATATTACATAGAGTTTGCAGATGGACAGAAGAAAGAACACTGCATGGAAATCAGCAGAGAACTGTATGAGGCGTTTGACAGGTTTGAACTGGATGATCTGAAACATCTCAATATCGTTGAACGGCACATCGAACAGTCAGAGGTATATGATATTACTCTGCACAGGCGTTCCGGACAGGCAGGAGAGTCCGCAGAGAATGAGGCAATCCGTAAAATTGCATTGGAAGAACTTTATACTGCAATATCTACGTTATCGGGAATTCAGAAGCGCAGATTAGTCCTTTACTATTTTGTCGGTCTGACTTACGAACAGATTGCGGAGATGGAAGGCTGTTCTTTCCAGGCCATAGCAAAGTCTGTGACAACAGCAGAGAAAAAACTGAAAAAACTTTTAGAATAGCGGGTAGAAAAATCGCTTGAGACTGAGGAAACAGGTGGAAGAGATAATCTTTCGCCTGTTTTTTCGTAGGGGAAGAGCGGGCAGGAACCTTGAAAAATTCATACCCATTCATCAAGTACGTTCCTGTTGCTATCGTGATGAGCGTAAGCCACGTTAGCGGGCACGCCATGATCCGGACGGGTAAAGGCAGCGAAATCCCACCTATATAGAAGAATCGGTTTGCGGCTGTTTTATCTGTCCGGGGAGCGGAAAATACCCGGCTATAACTGTCAGATTGCTACTGATAAGGCGATAACAGGCAACAGGTATCATGATACTCCTGTCCGGTCATAAAGTCGAGCGTTAAGAGCGTCGCAACAAGTGAGGGCAGCTTTGGGAGATCCTCAGAGGGGTACAGGCCCGTGGAGCTGATCAGCAGTCAGCCGCTTGATGATTTCCCAGCATGAAATACATGCGATAACAGCCGGGGCGTTGAGGACAAATAGGCTGAAACAGGCAATTATGGTAGCCGGATACAAAGAAATGCTTTGCGTCCGGCTGATACATACCCGCTATGAATAATGGTTTCAAAAGAGCGGGGAGAGCCTTACGGAACAAAGAGAGTTCTAAGGTGTATAGAGGAAGGAGATATGATTGTGGAAGAACAAGAAATGCGGCGTGGAGAGATTTATCACGCAGATCTGAATCCTGTTTGCGGGAGTGAGCAGGGCGGATACCGCCCCGTACTGATCATCCAGAACAACCGGGGGAATCGGCACAGTCCAACGGTCATTGTTGCGGCTATCACGAGTAGACCAAAGACAAAACTTCCGACACATGTACCGATCAATGGGATCAAAGGACTGGAGAAAGAGTCTTTTGTGTTATTGGAGCAGATCCGGACACTGGACAAGGGGCGTCTGGATGATTATGTCGGCAGGCTGAACCGGGAGCAGATGATAAAAGTGGATAAGGCACTGCGTACCAGCATAGAGATCAAAAAGTTGGATAAACCGATTCTGATGTGTTTATGCCCGGTGTGCGCAAAGCCTTTTTACAGTTCCAAAGAACACTTTATCATCCGGGCAGATCAGAATCAGACAATAAAGGAAAAGTGTATGTTTTGTAATGTGCGTCAGGGGTACGATTATTTAATAAGGAAGAAATATTACTGAGAACAGGAAAATTCAATTTGTCAAGTATGCGATTAGAAAAATCGCACATTGGACGATAAGAGGGCTGTACGTTATTTTATAGGCGTACAGTCCTTTTATCGCTTAAGCAGCGATAAAAGGGAGGTGCGGTCATGACAGATTCCATTGATATATCAAAGAAGGTATATGAGGCGGATGACATCCAGAAACTGCTTGGACTTGGTAGGACAAAAACCTATGAATTTCTGGATGAGGTTTTTCAAAAGCAGGAGCCGTTCCGTGTCATCAAGATTGGAAAGGTATACAAAATTCCCTGTCTCCCATTTGAAAGGTGGCTGTACGGGGAATAGGAAAAGCAAGGTGTGAAAATCAATGAAACAGAACAATCAGTTGACAAAAGCGGAAAATAAGGAAGTACAGGAAGAAAAAAGGGTTGTCTTTTTTGAGGGAAACTCATGGTATCACAGGACGAAAGAACTGATGGATGATCTGACCACCAAATACAGCAAAAAAGGTGGGTTTAAGACTCCGGAAGAGGCAGAAAAAAGTTACTGGGAATACGAGGAACGTTACCGGGAAAAACAGAGGGAATTTCAAGTTGCTTTTTTAAAGAGCAAAGAAGTTATGTTCGGAGAATACCTTCAGTATTGGTTTGAACACATTTATTCTCTGCGGATTGAGACAACGACTAGAATGTTGGGATCATATACTCTGTACGAATTGATCCTGCCCAGTATGGAAACCGATGTGAAACTGAAATTTGTAACAGTAGAATATCTGGATAAATTACTGGAGCAGGTATCAAAAATCTGTTCTTCGGCAGGTAATAAAGGAAGAGAATTGTTGAGTCTGGCATTTAAAGACGCTCTGTTTGATGGATTTATCAATTATAATCCAGTTCCGGAAACGAAGCCTTATCCGAGGACAAAACCAAAGATCAGAATATTCAGTAAAGCAAAGCTGAAAGTATTCCTGCGGGCAGCCAGTAAGAATCCGTGGTATCTGGAAATTTTACTTGGACTGTTCTGTGGTTTAAGAAAAGGGGAAATTCTTGGGCTGAAATTTAGTGACTTTGATTTTGAAAAACAGACGGTTAGGATCAGCCGCCAGTTAGTAGCAAATCCTAAAGTAAAAGAGGGATTTGAAATTGAAGAATATACGGTTATAGAGCGTGATCCTAAAACAGAGAACAGCTTCCGGATACTAAAAGTTCCAAAGGCAATTATGAAGGAAGTGGAACGCAGGCTGCACTATGTTGAGATGAAAAAGGAGTGGTATGCCGGAAACTATGAGGATCATGGATATGTCAGTTGCCGGGAGGATGGAAAGCCGAGAGGGTTAAGTTCCATGAACCAGGCATTGACAAAACTTTGTGAGAGAAATGGCCTTCCTGTTATCACTGTCCACGGTCTGCGTCATATGTTTGCGACTATATTGATCGAGAGAGGTGTTCCTCTGGTAAAGATTTCCGGGTTGCTAGGCCACAATTCGATTCATACCACCTATGAATACTACTGTGAGGTTATGGACGAGAAAGATAAGATCATTGCTTTTATGAATGATACGTTTATTCCGGAGCGGACAGGGACGGAGGGATAACAGATGAAGAAATTTGACTTTAAGAAATACGTGGAATTTAAAGTGTATTCTGTTACGACCATAAAAAAAGGGTATGGTTTTCGTGTCCTGTTGAAATTTGCAGACGGTTCAGATACTACTCAGCAACACGCCGGGTTCAGCAGTAAGAGAGAGGCAAATGCCCAAAGAGATGAAATCATCGGGCAGCTTCATGCGGGAACTTATATTGTATACGGAAAGATTAAAGTGGCGGATTTCATGGAGTTCTGGTTGGAAGAGGTTATGCGCCCTAAAATAGCGGACAACAGCTATAATGGCTATAAAAACGTGGTTTACAACTATGTGACACCGCAACTGGGAAAAATGTATATGGCAACATTGAATCAAGGATATATCAGAAAGCTATATAATTCGATTGCAGAGAAATATGAGTCTATTGCACGTCTGGCGAAAACAGTCATGAATACAGCACTGGATTATGCAAAATCGAAGAATGTAATAGCGGTAAATCCTGCGGAGGGTGTTCCGCTGCCAAAGAAGATTAAGAAGAAAGCATATCGTGAGTTAAAGATAGATGTAAGCAAGACACTGACGCTCCCGCAGGTATTCCAGTTAGTAGAGGCAAGTAAAGAGACACCGATCCACATGCAGATTTTATTTGCAGTGCTGATGGGCCTGCGGCGTGGAGAAATCAACGGACTGAAATACAGTGATGTGGACTATATCAACCGCACATTAAAAATACAGCGGCAGTTGGGGAAAAAACCAAATTCCAAAGCGGAAGATGTACCGCCTAAAATGCTTACAAAACAGGAGATCAAGCCAAAAACTCCGTCCAGTATAAGGGAGATCCCTATTCCAGACTATGTGTTTGAGGCGATTCTGGAACAGCGCCGGATTTATGAGAAGAATCGCAGGCGAAGAAGTAAAGAGTTCCGTGACTGGGATTACATCTGTTGTTCCACCTATGGAAATCCAAGAAGTAAAAGTTATCATCAGAAATATTATAAAGAACTGCTTGCTTCTTTAGGACTTCCGGATATTCATTTCCATCAGTTGAGAAATACATATACGACTATTCTTTTGAAACATGACTTTAATATCAAAGGAATATCGCATATGTTAGGGCATTCAAAAGAGATTATATCAGCAGACATCTATGGGGATACTGCTGAAATCATTGAAGATTGCTTATATGCTATTGAACCATTTATGGAAGAAGTTCTTCCGGAAAGCCGGAAAGAGAAATACTATGATTACTCCGATCTGAAGGAAATAGACGAGGCAGCCGAGGAATATTTAATGGCAGCATGACAACAATATAAGGAAGAAATCATAAAAAAGTACAGATGTACACTCGAACATTTGTACTTTTTTTACTTTTCGTCCTATATACTTTTATCATTATCTTTGCTATAATGTTGTCACTACCGTTTTGGTGTTACTTCGTGTTATTTAGTCCTCAAAAAAGTGTTTTGTGACTTTTGCCTTTCTGGATTCGTAATGGTGTCCTATAAGGCTATTATTTTGACATTTTCGTTACGAATGATTTTTTTGAGGGTGGCTGATATTGAACGTATCAAAAGTCACAAAGGAGAGATTTCGCTATGGATAAATTCGTTTTAAAGGCCCCGTATCAGCCTACCGGCGACCAGCCGCAGGCAATCGAGGCGCTTGTAAAAGGGTTCAAGGAAGGCAATCAATGCCAGACTTTACTGGGGGTTACGGGTTCTGGAAAGACGTTTACGATGGCCAACGTGATCGAGCAGTTGCAGAAACCGACACTGGTCATCGCCCACAATAAAACACTGGCCGCTCAGTTGTACGGAGAATTCAAGGAGATGTTCCCTGATAACGCAGTGGAGTATTTTGTCTCCTATTACGATTACTACCAGCCGGAGGCATACGTTCCGTCCTCAGACACCTACATTGCCAAGGATTCAGCGATCAATGATGAGATCGACAAGCTGCGGCATTCGGCCACTGCGGCGTTGTCTGAGAGAAAGGACGTTATTATTGTAGCGAGTGTTTCCTGTATCTATGGACTTGGCAGCCCGATCGATTATCAAAACATGGTGATTTCCCTGCGGCCGGGTATGATCAAGGACCGGGACGAAGTGATCGGGAAACTGATCGATATTCAGTATGACAGAAATGATATTGACTTTAAGCGGGGAACTTTCCGGGTACACGGCGATGTGCTGGAAGTATTTCCGGCGGGATCTGGAGAAAATATTATCCGGATAGAGTTTTTTGGCGATGAGATCGACCGGATCACAGAAGTGGATTCTCTGACCGGAGAGATTAAAAATGAGCTGAATCACATCGCGATTTTCCCGGCGTCCCACTACGTGGTATCAAAGGAAAACATGGACCGGGCGCTCGGGCAGATTGAGGAGGAGCTGGAACAGCAGATCCGCTTTTTCAAAAGTGAAGACAAGCTTTTAGAGGCGCAGCGGATCTCGGAGCGGACAAATTTTGACATTGAGATGCTGCGGGAAACTGGATTCTGCTCCGGTATTGAGAACTATTCCAGACATCTGACAGGTCTGAAAGAGGGCGAACCGCCGCATACTCTTCTGGATTATTTCCCGGATGATTTCCTGATGATTATCGACGAGTCTCACAAGACGATTCCGCAGATTGGCGGAATGTATCATGGAGACCAGTCCAGAAAGACGACGCTTGTGGATTATGGATTCCGTCTGCCGTCAGCAAAGGACAACCGTCCACTTAACTTTGAAGAATTTGAAAGCAAGATCAGCCAGGTGATGTTTGTGTCAGCGACGCCGGGCACCTACGAGGAAGAGCATGAGCTTCTGCGGGCAGAGCAGGTGATCCGCCCGACGGGACTTCTGGATCCGGAAGTGGAAGTGCGTCCTGTGGAGCGCCAGATTGACGACCTTATCGGTGAAGTCAACAAAGAAGTGGCCAGGAAAAACAAGATTCTGATCACAACACTGACCAAGCGGATGGCAGAAGATCTGACGGATTATATGCGGGAATTGGGAATCCGGGTACGGTATCTTCATTCTGATATTGATACGCTGGAACGGACAGAGATTATCCGTGACATGCGTCTGGATGTATTTGACGTGCTTGTGGGAATCAACCTGTTGAGGGAAGGTCTTGATATACCTGAGATTACACTGGTGGCGATTCTGGATGCGGACAAGGAAGGATTCCTGCGTTCGGAGACTTCGCTGATTCAGACGATCGGACGTGCCGCACGAAATGCAGAAGGTCATGTCATCATGTATGCGGACACTGTGACGGATTCCATGAAAGCTGCCATTGACGAGACGAGACGGCGCCGGGAGATTCAGATGCAGTATAATGAGGAACACGGCATCACGCCGAAGACGATTCAAAAGGCAGTCCGCGATCTGATCAGTATTTCCAAGAAGGTGGCAAAACAGGAGAAGATGCTGGAAAAAGATCCAGAATCCATGAGCAGGGAAGAACTGGAAAAACTGGTAAAAGACTTGAACAAGCAGATGAAAAAGGCAGCAGCCGATCTGGATTTCGAGACTGCGGCAGAGCTGCGTGACAAGATGATTGAAATCAAAAAGCATCTGCAGGAGATAGATGGATAATAAGAAGGGAAAAAAGATGGACAACAAACAGTATATCCGTATACGCGGAGCAAATGAGCATAATCTGAAAAATATTGATCTGGACATACCGAGAAATGAACTTGTCGTACTGACGGGATTGAGTGGTTCCGGAAAGTCATCTCTTGCCTTTGATACGATTTATGCAGAGGGGCAGAGACGATATATGGAGTCATTGTCTTCCTATGCGAGACAGTTTCTGGGGCAGATGGAAAAGCCGAATGTAGAGAGCATCGAGGGACTTTCCCCTGCGATTTCCATTGACCAGAAGTCGACCAACCGGAATCCAAGATCAACGGTAGGAACCGTTACGGAGATCTATGATTATTTCCGTCTCCTCTATGCGAGGATTGGAATTCCGCACTGTCCGAACTGTGGAAAGGAAATCAAAAAGCAGACGGTGGATCAGATGACGGATCAGATCATGAGCCTGCCGGAGCGTACCAAAATCCAGCTTCTTGCACCGGTGGTAAGAGGCAGAAAGGGAACTCATGCCAAGCTTCTGGATAAAGCGAAAAAAAGCGGGTATGTCCGGGTACGTATCGATGGAAATATGTACGAGCTGACAGAAGAGATCAGTCTGGAAAAAAATATTAAACACTATATTGAGATCGTTGTAGACCGGCTTGTGGTAAAGCCGGGAATCGAAAAGCGTCTGACCGATTCCATTGAGACCGTGCTGAATCTGGCGGAAGGACTGATGACAGTCGACGTGATCGGAGGCGAGCCGATCAACTTCAGCCAGAGCTTTTCCTGTCCGGACTGCGGCATCAGCATTGATGAAATTGAACCAAGAAGTTTTTCGTTCAACAATCCGTTCGGCGCCTGCCCTGAATGTTTTGGACTTGGATATAAGATGGAGTTTGATGCAGACCTGATGATTCCGGATAAAGGACTGAGTATCAATCAGGGCGCGATTGCAGTGCTTGGATGGCAGTCCTGCATGGATCCGTCCAGTTTTACCAATGCCATCCTGCGTGCTCTCGGAGAAGCCTATGATTTTGATCTGGATACCCCGTTTGAAGAGTATCCGAAAAAAATTCAGGACATTCTGCTTTACGGAACCAACGGAAAGTCGGTAAAAGTCCGTTACAGAGGACAGCGGGGAGAAGGTGTCTATGACGTGGCTTTTGACGGACTCATAAAGAGTGTGGAAAGAAAATACCGGGAGACCGGATCGGAGGCGATGAAGGCCGAATACGAAACTTTTATGAGAATTACCCCGTGCCATGCATGTAAGGGACAGAGACTGAAGAAAGAGGCGCTGGCAGTGACGGTAGGCGACAAAAATATTTACGAAGTTACCGCAATGTCGATTGAAAATCTCCAGAAATTTCTCGAGAATCTGGAACTTACACCGGTTCAGGAAATGATCGGAGGCCAGATTTTAAAAGAGATCAAGTCCAGAACAGGATTTTTGATGGATGTAGGACTGGATTATCTGACGCTTGCCAGAGCAACCGGAACGCTGTCCGGAGGAGAGGCACAGAGAATCCGGCTTGCAACACAGATTGGATCCGGACTTGTCGGAGTCGCCTACATTCTGGATGAGCCAAGTATCGGACTCCATCAGAGAGATAATGACAAGCTGCTCAGTACGCTCAAACATCTTCGTGATCTTGGAAATACGTTGATTGTGGTAGAGCACGATGAAGATACCATGCTTGCTGCAGATTACATCGTGGATATCGGGCCGGGAGCCGGGGAGCACGGAGGCGAGGTGGTTGCTGCAGGTACAGCGGAAGAGATTATGAATACGCCGGGTTCTGTCACCGGAGATTACCTGAGCGGAAGAATCCGTATCCCTGTTCCGGAGAAACGGGCGGTTCCGTCCGGATATCTGAAAATTGTCGGGGCAAAAGAAAACAACCTGAAAAATGTCAATGTAGAGATTCCACTTGGCGTTATGACCTGTGTAACAGGAGTTTCCGGTTCGGGAAAAAGTTCTCTGATCAATGAAATCCTGTACAAAAAGCTTGCAAAAGTGCTCAATCATGCAAGAACGATCCCTGGAAAGCATAAAGAGATTCTGGGGCTGGAGAAGCTTGACAAAGTCATTAATATCGACCAGTCTCCGATCGGGCGTACGCCGCGGTCCAATCCGGCCACGTATACAGGAGTGTTTGACCTGATCCGTGACCTGTTTGCGGCAACGCCGGATGCAAAGGCGAGAGGCTACAAGAAGGGCCGGTTCAGTTTCAATGTAAAAGGAGGACGCTGTGAGGCGTGCAGCGGGGATGGAATCCTGAAGATTGAGATGCATTTCCTGCCGGATGTCTATGTACCGTGTGAAGTCTGTCACGGAAAGCGTTATAACCGGGAAACATTGGAAGTGAAATATAAAGGAAAGAGCATTTACGACGTGCTGGATATGACAGTGGAAGAAGCGATGACCTTCTTTGAAAATGTGCCGAGTATCCGCAGAAAGATGGAGACGCTCTACGACGTGGGACTTTCCTATATCCGTCTGGGCCAGCCGTCTACCACCCTTTCCGGAGGGGAAGCACAGCGGATCAAGCTTGCTGCCGAGCTGAGTAAACGAAGTACCGGAAAGACCGTTTATATTCTGGACGAGCCTACAACAGGACTTCATTTTGCAGATGTCCATAAGCTGACCGAGATTCTCAGAAGACTTGCGGCTGATGGAAATACAGTCATTGTCATTGAACACAATCTGGATGTGATCAAAACAGCAGATTATATTATTGATATGGGGCCGGAAGGAGGAGACAAGGGCGGAACTGTGATTGCAAAAGGAACTCCGGAAGAGATCGTCGAATGTCCGGAATCCTACACAGGACGCTATCTCGCCCCATTCCTTAAGAAATAATGAAAGTTACAGATTCTGGGAAAAAACTCTTTCCATTTCCAGGAAGATTGATTATAATAACAAATGTATGCGTAGAACCAGAGGTTTATGAGTTCTGACATGCGAAAGAGGAAGTATAATAGACCAAAGAGGAGCGAATATAGAGGATTTGCGAAAGGGGTTTAGTTCATGGCGGTAGTAGATATTGGAATTGACCTGGGGACAGCGAGTGTCCTTGTATATGTGAAAGGAAAAGGCGTTGTGCTCAAGGAGCCGTCCGTAGTTGCGTTTGACAGAGATACAAATGAGATCCGCGCAATCGGGGAAGAGGCAAGACTGATGCTTGGAAGAACACCGGGCAATATTGTAGCGGTACGTCCTCTCAGACAGGGCGTGATTTCAGATTATACGGTTACGGAGAAGATGATCAAATATTTTGTGCAGAAGTCGCTTGGAAAGCGTACATTCAAACGCCCTCGTATCAGCGTCTGTGTACCGAGCGGTGTAACAGAGGTTGAGAAAAAGGCTGTGGAAGAGGCGACATTCGCGGCAGGCGCAAGAGAAGTGCATCTGATCGAAGAGCCGGTTGCAGCGGCAATCGGGGCAGGTATCGACATTTCCAAAGCATGTGGAAATATGATTGTAGATATCGGAGGAGGCACATCGGATATTGCGGTGATCTCTCTTGGCGGTACTGTTGTCAATACATCACTGAAAATTGCGGGAGATGACTTTGATGAGGCGATTGTGCGTTACATGAGGAAAAAGCACAATCTTCTGATTGGAGAACGTACCGCAGAAGATATCAAGATCCGGATAGGCACGACTTATCCGCTGGTGGAGGACGAGACGATCGAGGTGCGGGGACGTAACCTTGTTACGGGTCTTCCAAAGACGGTAACGGTTTCTTCTTCGGAGACAGAAGAAGCTTTAAGAGAGCCGACAAGTCAGATCGTGGAAGCTGTAATTGGTGTGCTGGAGAGAACACCTCCGGAGCTTTCAGCAGATATTCTCGACAGAGGAATTGTTCTGACAGGAGGCGGTTCCCTGCTCAGAGGCCTGGAAGAGCTGATTGAAGAGCGGACAGGCATCAATACAATGACAGCGGAGGATCCGATGCAGGTTGTTGCGATCGGAACCGGTCAGTTCGTAGAATTTATGAGTGAGAACAAAAAGTTTCATGTATAGAAGTCAAAACAGAAGGACTGCTGCGGGAAGAGGATTACTTTCGCAGCAGTCCTGTTGCTTTCCGCCGGTTGCATGACAAGAGGCTGGCGGTATTGAAGGTGAATACAAATGGAGGAAACAGGTGGAAAAGATAACGGGATACATTGACCATATTATTTTCAGAAACGAGGAAAATGGTTATACGGTATTTCAATTTCATAATGAGAACGGGGAAGTAACCTGTGTCGGGAAATTTCCGTACATTGGGGATGGGGAATTTCTGGAACTGGAAGGAGAGTATGTCATGCATCCTTCTTACGGGCTGCAGCTTCAGGTGACAGGGCACAAGGTAAAGGAGCCGGAGGACAGGGAATCCATTGAGCGGTATCTTGGATCCGGTGCTGTGAAGGGGATCGGGCCTGCGCTTGCAGGAAAGATCGTTGCGAAATTTGGAGAAGATACATTCCGCATTATGGAGGAAGAGCCGGAGCGGCTGGCGGAAATCAAGGGAATCAGTGAGAGAAAGGCCCGGGAAATCTGCGTACAGGTAGAAGAAAAGAAAGACCTCAGACAGGCAATGATTTATCTGCAGAAATACGGGATTTCCATCAATCTGGCAGTCAAGATCTATCAGAAATACGGACTGGGAATTTACAGCATTCTGGAAGAAAATCCATACAGACTGGCAGATGATATTGAAGGAGTCGGATTTAAAACGGCAGATGAGATAGCATTCAGAATCGGAATTCATACGGATTCAGATTTCCGGATTCAGAGCGGGATTTTTTATACACTGCTTCAAAGTGTACAGGAAGGTCATGTATATCTGGAAGAAAAGGTGCTTTCAGCAAAAGCGGCACAGCTTCTGGAAGTGGAGATTACAGATATTGAGAAGTATCTGATGGATCTTGCGATGGAAAAGAAGGTTGTCCTGAAGCAGGATGAAGAGCAGGTCCGCGTATATCCGGCAAAGTACTATTACATGGAGATGAATACGGCACGGATGCTCAAAGAACTGAATATCCGGTACGAGGAAGACGACAGTCTGATCCGGAAACGGATTGAAAAGCTGGAAAAGCAGAATGAGTCCACGCTGGATGAAAGACAGAGAGAAGCGGTGGCAGAGGCGGTAAAAAACGGTATCTTTATCCTGACAGGAGGGCCGGGAACCGGAAAGACAACCACGATCAATGCCATGATCCGCTATTTCCTGAGTGAAGGGATGGATATCCGTCTTGCCGCGCCGACAGGACGCGCCGCCAAAAGGATGACAGAGACGACCGGATATGAGGCGCAGACAATTCACCGCCTTCTGGAAGTCAGTGGAAATCCTGAGGAGACAGGGAAAGGAGGATTCGGGAGAAATCAGGAGAATCCTCTGGAAACAGATGTGGTAATTATTGATGAAATGTCCATGGTGGATCTGCCTCTGATGCATGCGCTTTTGTCTGCGGTGATCCCGGGGACAAGACTGATTCTTGTAGGAGATATCAATCAGCTTCCGTCGGTGGGTCCGGGAAAAGTGCTCAAGGATCTGATCGATTCCGAAGTATTTCCTGTCATGATGCTGACCAGGATTTTCCGGCAGGCACAGGAAAGTGATATTGTCGTCAATGCGCATCGGATCAACGCGGGACTGGAAGTACGGCTTGATAATAAGAGCAGAGATTTTTTCTTTTTAAAAAGACAGGATGCAGATGTTATTATCAGCGTGATCCTGACACTGATCCAGAAAAAACTTCCGCGGTATGTGGATGCAAAAATGACAGATATTCAGGTACTGGCGCCGATGAAGAAGGGGCTTCTGGGAGTGGAACGGTTAAACCGGATTCTGCAGCAGTATTTAAATCCGCCGTCCCCTAAAAATCAGGAAAAGGAATATGGGGAAAAAATATTCCGTGTCGGCGATAAAGTGATGCAGACGAAAAACAACTATCAGCTGGAATGGGAGATTGCCACAAAATACGGACTGGTTGTTGATAAAGGGATCGGAGTTTTCAACGGAGATATAGGTATTGTGACGGCCATTCATACATATGATGAGACTGTGGAAGTGGAGTTTGACGAAAAACGTAAGGTAAAATATCCATTTAAGCTGCTGGATGAACTGGAGCTTGCCTATGCGGTTACCATCCATAAATCTCAGGGAAGTGAGTATCCGGCGGTTATTATTCCGCTTCTCTCGGGACCAAAACAGCTTTATTGCAGGAATTTATTGTATACGGCAGTTACAAGAGCAAAAAAATGTGTTACACTTGTAGGAAGCGATACTGTTTTTCAGGAAATGATTCGAAATGTTGAAGAGCAGAAGCGGAACACTTCTCTCTCGGAGAGGATCCGGGAACTATCGTAGGGAAAATCAGAACAAAAACAGCATGAAGAATATATGGAAACTGCTTTATCCGGATGTCTGCCCGTTCTGCGGAAAGGTGAACGCGAAGGGGCCGTGTACAGACTGCCTGAAAAAACTTTCATGGATAAAAGAACCAATGTGCAAAAAATGTGGGAAACCGGTCGGGGATGAACAGACAGAGTACTGCAGGGACTGCCGGGAGAGAATTGAGGATGGAAACTGCTGGTTTGACAGAGGGAGGAGTCTCTGGACGCACCGGCCCCCGGTGAGCGGCTCCATCTATCAGTTCAAGTTTAAAAACCGCAGGGTATATGCCCGGTATTATGCGGAAACAATGAAAGAACGTCTGGGAAAGCAGATTCAGAAATGGAAGGTACAGGCGATCCTTCCGGTTCCGATGGATAAGTGGAAGAAAAGAAAACGTGGTTACAATCAGGCGGAAATTCTGGCAGAAGAACTTGGAAAACTTACCGGAATTCCGGTGGAAACCGGACTGATCCGAAAGCGGAAGACGTCAGACGCTCAGAAAAGTCTGAACAGACGCGGAAGAGCACATAATCTGGAAGGAACTTTTCGGGTTGAACGAAAAACCGGACTTCCGGAACGGGTACTTCTTATTGATGACATCTATACGACGGGCAATACGGTCAATGAGGCCGCAAAAACACTGAAGAAATCAGGAGTCAGGAGGGTGTTCTTTTTGACGATAAGTATTGGACAAGATATTTGATTTTTGATATACTGAACATAGTTTTCTGAGGATAGGAAGGTGGAATATGGTTAACGAAGAAAAAGTAAAGCTGATGAACAAAATGGCTCTATATGAGGAAAAATATGGAAAAGAAGATTTTAAAATTGCTTCCTATTACAAAAAAGATTATATCAGCTATCAGACGATTATTACTGTGATCTGGGTTACGATAGGATATGTAGTTCTGTTTGGAGTGTTTGCGGCCGCTTTTATGGAATCCTTTCTGAATGAGGCAACTTTGATAAGCATAGTTCTGATTATGCTGGCGGCTGTTGCGCTATATCTGATTCTTGCTGTTTCTTACGGGCTTTTTGCTTCCAGGTTTTACCAGAAGAAGCATATCAGGGCAAAGGGGAGAGTAAAGCGCTATGTCCGTATGCTGACTCAGCTGGAGAAATTTTACGGTAAAGAAAGGAAGAAAAAAAATGAGTAATTTATTTGTCCTGAAGGAGCAGCTGCAGGCCTTTTACGCGAAATACTCAAAAGAAGTAGATAAAATCGTACAGTTTCTGCTTGCTTTTATTGTATTTTATCTTGTTAATTCCAAGATTGGTTATATGGAGGCTGTGGCAAATCCGCTTGTTACTTTGATACTGGCTCTGATCTGTGCGTTCCTTCCGGGGACACTTACCGTACTGGTGACAGCGGTGCTGATTTTAATTCACGTATATGCCCTGTCGATGGGAGTTATGATTGTGACGGCAGCTCTGTTTGCAGTAATGTTCATTTTCTATTTTCGTTTTACACCGGAAAAGTCGATGATTGTCCTTCTTGTTATGGTCGCATACTTTTTCAAGATTCCGTTTGCGGTTCCGATGGCATTTGCGCTGATGGGAACGCCAATCTGTATCATTCCGATTTTTTTCGGTACACTGATCTATTCCATGATCAATTATCTGGAAATGTCGGCAACAGCTGTAACGGGGGCAAGCGGAATGGCAGGAGAGATGACCTTGTTTGCCACACAGATCCTGCAGAATAAAGAAATGTGGATTTACATCGCATCATTTGTTGTGGCGTTTCTGGTTGTCTACACACTTAGAACAAGTGAGTTCGATCAATCATGGAAAATCGGCGTGGCAGCCGGAGCAGTGGCCGACATTATCGTCATCGTTGCAGGAAGCATCGTCTTCAGTGTACAGATTGATTATGTGACATTGATTTTCGGAAATATTATTTCGGTTCTTCTTGCCCTGATTCTGGAGTTTTTCATTTTTTCTGTCGACTATTCCAAGGCAGAAAAATTTCAGTACGAGGATGACGAATATTACTATTATGTTAAAGCGATACCAAAGGTATCTGTTGCTGTTCCTGAAAAACGGGTGAAAAAGATCAGCAGACGAAAGACAGATTCCAAAAAGAATGAGAACAAAAACCGGGATACAAGGATCGAAGAAATAGAAGAAGCTTCCCCGTCTCCGGCGGAAAAAACTACAGAGAAGACCTACATACCGGGGATGACAGAAGAGATGCTTCTGGCCAAGCAGCTTCAGGAAGAAATGGATCTTGAGAAGCTGCTGAAAAATGAATTGGACGATAAAGACGAATCTAAATAGCAAAAGAAAAAAGGGGATAACATGGGTGAGTATAAGATGATGGGAGGTGACAGGAATGAACAGCAGATTTTTTGAAGCTATGAGAGGATATTTTCCGGACTGGTATCTGCCGGATATTTACTGGACGGATATTGTGGAAATTGTGATTGTAGCGTTTCTGATCTATCAGATCATGGTCTGGATCAAAAACACAAAGGCATGGATGCTGCTAAAGGGAATTCTGGTCCTTGCTGTTTTCATTCTTGTCGCAGCCATATTGAAGATGAATACCATTTTGTGGATTGCAAGGAACAGTGTATCGATCCTTGCGACCGCGACGATTGTGGTTTTCCAGCCGGAGCTTCGCCGGGCGCTGGAAAAGCTTGGGGAAAAACGGTTCCTCACAGCGATTGTGCCGCTTGACAAGGGGAAAGAAAACGAACGGTTCAGCAGCAGGACGATCGATGCGATTGTGGAAGCATGCTTCGCCATGGGAAAAGTAAAGACAGGAGCACTGATTGTAGTGGAGCAGGCGATCCGTCTGACGGAGTATGAAAGTACCGGAATCTATATGGACTGTATTGTATCTTCCCAGGTTCTGATTAATATTTTTGAGCATAATACCCCGCTGCATGACGGTGCAATTATTGTAAGGGAAAACCGGATTGTTTCCGCGACCTGTTACCTGCCGCTCTCAGATAACATGGAGATCAGTAAGGAACTGGGGACACGGCACAGAGCTGCTCTTGGAATGAGCGAAGTCAGCGACGCGCTGATCATTGCGGTATCCGAGGAGACCGGATACGTGTCTGTAGCACAGGGCGGACAGCTTGTAAGAAATGTGACTCCGGAATATCTTAAGGAGAGTCTGATCAAGATTCAGACGAAGAATACGGAAAAGAAAATAGCGAAACTGTGGAAAGGAAGGCGGAAACATGAAAAAGAAACTGACTAAAAACCTCCCTCTGAAGCTGTTGTCGCTTGCACTTGCCGTATTTTTATGGGCAGTCGTTGTAAACGTTGACGATCCGGTTACATCCGTGCAGTTTTCAAATGTACCGGTTGAAGTACTGCATCCGGAGGTTGTGACCAGTAAAGGAAAGACCTATCAGATTGAAGATGAAACAGATACGGTCCGGGTGACAGTAAGGGCCAAGAGGTCTGTCCTGCACAGCATGACTGTTTCTGACATTAAAGCATCTGCGGATATGAAAGAGATGTCTCTTGGTTCACAGGTTCCGATTGAGGTGTCGATACCGGGATTTGAATATGTGGAGGCATATTCTAGTCCGAGAAATCTGCAGGTAACGATCGAGGATGAAGCACAGAATACATTCCCGATTACGCCGACAACAACAGGAAGCGTCAGAGATGGATACGTGCTGGGAGAAATTAAAGCAGATCCGGAGAAAGTAAGAGTCAATGGACCGAAGTCCATCATCGATCAGATTGACAAGGTGGTTGCTGAAGTAGATGTAACCGGACTGGCAGAAGATACGACACTTCAGTCCAAGCTGGTATTCTATGACGCGGAAGGAAAGACAATCGATAATACGCTGCTCACACTTCAGGATCTGAGAGATGAGAACGATGTAAGTGTTCAGGTTGAGGTGAGAAATACAAAACGACTCCAGCTGGAGTTCGACACATCATCCATCAGGACGGCTGACGGATACATATTTACAGGTATCACGACAGAACCGACGGAGGTTCAGGTATCAGGAAGTTCAGATGTACTTGAAGATCTTGACAAGATTGAGATCCCTGCAAGTGCTTTGAACATTCAGAATCTGAACAGTAAAGAGGAGGTTGTGGTTGATATTACCCCGTATCTCCCGGATGGCGTGGAGCTGATTGATAAAAATGCCGGAGCGGTTGTCGTCACAATAGGAATTGAAGAGGAAGGAAGCAGGACTCTGGAGATGCCGACAGGATCCATTGTCGTGAACAATCTGCAGGAAGGTCTCCGCTATTCCTATGTATCCGGCAACAATCTGGAGATCAAGGTTCAGGGAGATCAGGAACTCCTGGATTCTCTGGAACTTGGAGAAGGCAGTCTGTCAATTAATCTTGTCACATATCGAGAGCCGGGAGAATATGATGTACCGGTGGAAGTAAGACTGCCGGAAGGATGTTCACTGGCGGAAGATGTTGTCATCAAGGTCAGGCTGGAACAGGTTGAAAACGAAGAAAGTGAATAACTGGAGGGAATACTATGGTTAGCCGGAAAGTAGTTGTAAGCAATCCTACGGGACTTCATCTGAGGCCCGCAGGACTGTTCTGTAAGACTGCGGTTGAATTTCGGTGCAGTGTAAAGTTCCGTACGAATAAAGGCGAGAGCAATGCAAAAAGTGTTCTCAGTGTTCTTGGAGCCTGTGTGAAATGCGGAGATGAACTGGAGATCATCTGTGACGGAGAAGATGAAAAACAGGCACTTGAGACAATGGTGGCACTTGTTGAGAGCGGACTGGGAGAATAGAGACAGAAGAATGAGGAGTGTGATTGGAATGCTGAATTATCAGAGATACAGGAGGGTGCCGGTTGTTCCGTATCCAGAACGGACCTGGCCGGATAAACAGATCGAAAAAGCACCGGTATGGTGCAGCGTGGATTTAAGAGATGGAAACCAGGCATTGATTGAACCAATGGTTGTAGAAGAAAAAATAGAGATGTTTAACCTGCTTGTCAAACTTGGGTTTAAGGAGATCGAAGTAGGATTTCCGTCTGCTTCCCAGATTGAGTATGATTTTCTGCGGAAACTGGTGGATGAAAATCTGATTCCGGATGATGTATGGATTCAGGTGCTTGTACAGTGCAGAGATCATCTTGTGCAGAGAACATTTGAGTCTCTCAAAGGAGTGAAGAATGCGATCGTACATATCTACAACTCTACGTCCACCCTTCAGAGGGAAGTTGTATTCAAAAAGGGAAAAGAAGAAATTAAAGAAATTGCCCTTGATGGAACAAGGATGGTAAAAAAATACGCGGAGGACTTTGAGGGGAATTTAAGGCTGGAATATTCCCCGGAAAGCTTTACCGGAACAGAACTTGATTATGCTCTGGAAGTGTGTGAGGCTGTTCAGAAAGAATGGGGAGCGACAAAAGAGAAACCTATCATCATTAACCTTCCGGCTACTGTGGAAATGACAACACCGAATGTGTATGCAGATCAGATTGAATGGATGAACCGCCATTTCAGCGACAGGGAAAGCGTGATTCTCAGCATTCATCCGCATAATGACAGAGGAACCGGTGTTGCCGCGACCGAGCTCGCACTCCTCGCAGGAGCAGACAGAGTGGAGGGAACGCTTTTTGGAAACGGAGAGAGAACAGGAAACCTGGATATTCTCACCGTTGCTTACAATATGTTCTCACAGGGTATTAATCCGGAGCTGAATATCGAAAATGTGACAGAGATCAAAGAAGTTTACGAAAGATGCAGCAAGATGGATGTTCCGATGCGTCATCCATATGCCGGAAAGCTGGTGTTCACTGCATTTTCAGGTTCTCATCAGGATGCCATCAACAAAGGTATGCAGGCAATGCATGAGAAGAATCAGGAATGGTGGGAAGTACCGTATCTTCCGATTGATCCATCCGACATCGGAAGAGAATATGAGCCGATTGTCCGGATCAACAGCCAGTCAGGAAAAGGCGGTGTAGCGTTTGTGATGGACAGCGAGTTCGGCTACAAGCTTCCGAAAAGGATGCACAAAGAGTTTGCAGATGTAATCCAGAAGATTGCGGAAGAACAGGGTGAAGTTGCACCGGCAACCATCATGGAAGTATTTGAAAAAGAATATCTGCGGAAAAAGACACCGTATGAATTCATTCGGGCAAAGGCAGAAGATGTGGCTGAAAATGAGACAGAAGTAGAAGTAGTATTCATGGCAGGTGAAGAATTAAAGAGTGCAAAAGCAGTAGGAAACGGTCCGCTTGCCGCACTTAAAAAGCTGATGGCAGACGAAACCGGCATGGATTTCACACTGGTGGATTATTCACAGCATGCACTGAGCAAAGGATCCGAGGCAAAGGCAGCTGCTTATATCTGTCTGCATGATAACCGCACCGGAAAAGAAACATACGGAGTTGGTGTCAGCGCCAATATTACGAGAGCAGGCTTCCGCGCATTCTTCAGCGCAGTTGACAGACTGATTGAAAATTAAGATAAAGGGCAGGATATCCTGTCCTTTTTATATTACCAAAAAAGAAACGGGCGGGCGTGTCGGTAGACAATCATCGAAAAATTCAGTATAATGAAGAAAAATCTTAATTTATAAAAGGAGAAAAAGTGATGAGCAGAGCAGCTTTAGTGATTATGGCGGCCGGTATCGGCAGCAGATTTGGCGGAGGGATAAAACAGCTGGAACCGGTAGGGCCAAATGGGGAAATCATTATGGACTATTCAATCCGGGATGCCGTGGAGGCCGGATTTGACAAAGTTGTATTTGTCATTCGAAAAGACCTGGAAAAAGATTTCAAAGAGGTCATCGGGGAACGGATTGAAAAACAGATTCCTGTTGAATATGCTTTTCAGGAGCTGGATGACATTCCGCAGGAATTTCAGGAAAAATTCCAGGGAAGAACAAAGCCTTGGGGAACAGGGCAGGCAATTCTGGCATGCCGGGGTAAGGTAACAGAGCCGTTTCTTGTTATCAATGCAGATGACTTCTACGGAAAAGAAGCATATGTGGAGGCATATCAGTATCTGAAAGAGAAAAAAGAAGCATCAGGAAAAGAGCCGATCTGCATGGTTGGATTCGTACTGAACAACACCTTGAGTGAAAACGGGGGAGTGACAAGGGGTGTCTGTGAGGTCGATGAAAACGGACATTTGACAAACATTGTGGAGACGCACAATATTATCAGAAAAGGAGAAAAGGCTGAGGCGGAAGACGGAGCAAAAGAGCTGGAGCTTGATGTTCCGGTATCCATGAATATGTGGGGACTGCAGCCGGAATTTCTGGATATTCTGGAAAAGGGATTTCATGAATTCCTTGAAACAACAAAAGCAGATGATCTGAAAGCAGAATATCTGCTTCCGACCATTATCGGAGGACTTCTGAAAGAGGGCAGGGCAGAAGTCACCGTGCTGAATTCAAAGGACAAGTGGTTTGGAGTCACTTATAAAGAGGACAAGGAAAGTGTGGTGAATGCTATCAAAGAACTGATTGAAAAAGGAATTTATTAAGGAGTAAAGAGTTATCAAAGGAAAGAGAGAGGGATCAGGAATGAGAAAAATGATGAAGTGCGCAGCAGCGTGGGTACTGGCGTTTGCGGTTGCACTGACGGCGGTTCCGGTGGCCTATGCAGAGGATGCGGCCGGAAATCCGGAGACAGAGAATACAGTACAGGATGAAGCTGTGAAAGAGGCAGCCACAGTGGATCAGGAGTCCCTGAACGACCAGGCAGGACAAGATGATCAGAATCCGGATTCTACGGAAGGAAGTGTTCTGGAAATAGAAAACGAGAAGGCAGGAGCAGAAGAAAATGCGGCACAGCAGACAACGCCGGGCGAAGGAGTAGAGACTGAGAATCCTGCAGCAGTGGATCCGGCAGTGGAGAGTGAAGAGCAGACGCAGCCGGCGGAAGAGGCGCAGGCGGAGGCTGTACAGCAGCAGACAGAGGCGGATGTACAGGAAAAAGCGGCGCTTGAGAACGAGCAGGAGGCTGTGCTGCCGGAGCTTACCTATCGAACCCATGTGCAGGATATTGGCTGGCAGAGTTGGAAGAAGGACGGAGAGATGGCCGGAACCAGCGGGCTTTACAAGCGGCTGGAAGCAATTGAGCTGAAGCTTTCAAAAAGCGATTATGAAGGAAGCATTGAATATCAGACCCATGTACAGAATATCGGCTGGCAGGGCTGGAAACGGGACGGACAGCTGTCCGGAACCCAGGCAAGAGCGCTTCGGCTGGAAGCCATCAGGATCCGTCTGACCGGGGAAATCGCGGAGTATTATGATATATACTATCGGGTACATATTCAGAATTATGGATGGCTTCCATATGTAAAGAACGGGGCGGCAGCAGGAAGTGAGGCCTTTGGACTCAGGCTGGAAGGCATCGAAGTCAAACTGGTGAAAAAGGATGAAGGCACGGCACCGGCTGTCGGATATGGTTTTTTGAAAAATGTGCTTTATTATTCCGGCCATGTCCAGACACTTGGAAATGTAAAAGAGGTTAAATCCGGAAGCGTTCTGGGAACAGTAGGACAGTATAAGCGGATGGAGGCTCTTTCTCTCCGGTTGAAAGGGATGAACGGATACGCATCCGGAAATATCCGGTATCAGGCGCATGTACAGAATATTGGCTGGCAGGGCTGGAAACAGAACGGAAGCAGTGCCGGAACAACCGGAAAGGCGCTGCGCCTGGAAGCGGTTCAGATTCAGCTTGACGGTGAAATCGCTCAGATTTACGATGTGTATTATCGGGTACATGTTCAGAATTACGGATGGCTGGGATGGGCTAAGAATGGAGCCGTATCAGGAACAAGCGGATTCGGCTACCGGATGGAGGCTATCCAGATTCAGCTTGTACCGAAAGGATGGAAAGCCCCGGGCTCTACAGCGCATGCTTATCTGAAAAAGTATACGAACAATGAACTGACCTATTCCGGACACGTTCAGAACGTGGGAAACGTAGCGGCAGTAAAGGGCGGTGCCACACTTGGAACCGTTGGAAAAGGAAGAAGGCTGGAAGGTTTTTCGATCAACCTGAATGATTCCGCAGATGGACTGGCGAAAGGAAGTATCCAGTACCGTGCCCATGTACAGGATATCGGCTGGCAGGGCTGGAAACAGGAAGGGACTCTTGCCGGAACAACCGGACAGGGAAAACGGATGGAGGCCGTTCAGATCAGACTGACCGGCGAACTGGCTTCCTACTATCACGTATATTATCGGGTTCATTCACAGTATTTCGGATGGCTGGGCTGGGCTAAGGATGGAGAGTCTGCCGGAACGAGCAGCCTGTCTCTGAGAATCGAAGCCATTCAGATTAAACTGGTGCCGAAAAAAGACAGTCAGAGTGCCTATCAGACAGGAAAGGCATACTATAATACGTATCGCTATCAGAATCCAAAGCAGTACCTCCAGATCAGACATGTGCAGAAGACGTTAAGCGGCGGCGGATATAATCTGAGCAGAGGATACATGGGCCTGAAAGTCTGGTATGTACAGAGAAAACTTGGACTTTCCGGAAGAAGGGCAATCATGGACTCCACGACCATCAACGCTGTAAGGAATTATCAGAGAAGGAACGGTCTTTCGGCGACAGGTGTGGTCGATCTGGCAACCTGGAAAAAGATGGGATATTCCGAGTCTGCATGGTATCATCTTGGAGCATACGCAAGTCCTCTGAAGACGAATCCGGCAAGCACACGCAGTGACTGTATCGAGGCGATGATCAGTACAGCGTACCAGTATCTTGGCAATCCATATATTATCGGAGCTTCCGGAGATCCAAATCACGGGCTGGACTGCAGCGGCCTTGTCATGCAGGCACTGTATTCCGCAGGAATTGATCCGGCTCCGGTGAGTCCGATCCGCCATTCAAGACCGGGATACGAATATGAATGCAGGAATTTATGGAATCTCCCGATGAAACATGTTCCGTATTCACAGCGGCAGAGAGGAGATCTGATATTCTATAAGAGCGCAAATGGAACGATTATCCATGTGGCGATTTATCTCGGAAATAACAGGGTGATTGAGTCCTGGCCAAATAAAGTAGTAGTATGGCCGGTTCAGAATTCACACCGCTCCCTGATTGCAGGGGTCGCAAGACCATTTGTATAGGGAGACGGAAAATGAGAAAGCAGAAAAAACGGTTCATAGCGTGTATTCTGGCTCTGACACTGGCAGGAGGACAGCTTGTTCCGGCATCGGCCGCCGGAACAGACCAGATGCCGGAACAGGAAAAGACAGTTGGTACTGTGGAAGAAACGCAGGAAAATCAGGAGACAGATCTGACGGATCAGGGAGACATGGCAGAATCCGGTGAAAATCCGGATATGGATCCGGCAGAAGACGCAGATGCCCCGGATTCTGTTCAGGATGATACTGACAGCAGCCAGGATGATGCTGGAAGCACTGAGGAACAGGACCCGGAAGCCGGAGCAGGTGAAGAGGAAGCTGGCAAGACAGGCGGGGAAACAGAGACTCTTCCGGATGGAGAAATCCCGGAAGACATAGATGAAACAACTCCGGATATGGATGCAGAAGGTCAGACAGAAGAAGCGGCAGAGGAAGAGCAGGATCTGCTGACACAGAGTCTGGAAGAACCGGTTGCAGGCGTGTCTTATCAGATATCCGGACAGAGTAATATGGAAAAACCCGTGATGGACGGTGCTGTGGCGGGCCGGCCGGGATCCGGACAGAGAATAGAGGGGATTTCCATAAAGCTTTATACAAAAGAAGGGGAGGAACAGCCTGCCGGAGGAATCCGGTACCGGGCCCATGTGCAGAATATCGGCTGGATGGACTGGGTCAGTGATGACGATTATGCCGGAACAAAGGGACAATCCCTTCGCATGGAAGCGGTTCAGATTGAACTGACCGGTGAAATAAAAGAGAAGTATGACGTGTATTATACAACCTATGTCCAGAACATCGGCTGGCTCGGCTGGGCGAAAAACGGACAGAGTTCCGGAACAGAAGCTTTTTCACGGCAGGTCGAAGCAATTCGGATCTGCCTGGTGGAGAAAGGAAGCGAAGCGCCTGGAGAAAATCAGGGATATTTTGTAAAAGGACTTCCATCTTCCGCATTATCCGCCACAGCACATATTCAGACATACGGCGACCGGACGACAACGGGTTCTGGAAAGTTGATTGGAACGACCGGAGAGAAAAAGCGGATGGAAGGTCTAAGGCTGACTATAAAAGGAGCCGGGGAATCAGGTTGTCCGTCCGGAGGAATCCGGTACCGCGCCCACGTCCAGAATATCGGCTGGCAGGGCTGGAAACAAAATGGTGAACTGGCAGGTACGAAAGGAAAGTCGCTCAGAATGGAAGCGATCCAGATTGAGCTGACGGGAGAACTTGCCAGATATTATGATGTATACTATTCTGTTCATGTTCAGCAGCTTGGGTGGCTTGGCTGGGCGAAAAACGGTGAGAGCGCCGGAACCGAAGCTTTTTACTATCGGATGGAGGCAATGAAAATCTGTCTGGTCAAAAAAGGTGATCCGGTACCGGGAACAGCCGGAAATGCGTTTTGTAAAGGGTACAGCACGGGAAATCTGAAGTATTCCGGTCATGTGCAGAATATCGGGAATACCCGTGAAGTCACAAATAATCAGATTCTTGGTACGGTCGGGAAGAGTCTTCGGATGGAAGCTTTGAAAATCCGGTTGACGAATGCAGCCATGAATGGAAGATCCGGAGGAATTCAGTACCGCGCCCATGTGCAGAATATCGGCTGGCAGGGCTGGAAACAGAATGGAGCCCTTGCGGGGACAACCGGCAGGGCGCTTCGTATGGAGGCGGTTCAGATTCAACTGACCGGAGAGATCGCAAAGTACTACGATATTTACTACCGTGCCCATGTCCAGAATTTTGGCTGGCTTGGGTGGGCGAAAAATGGTCAGAGTGCCGGAACGACAGGATACGGATATCGTATGGAGGCACTCCAGATCCAGATGGTTCCCAAAGGAGGAAATGCTCCGGCAAATTCAGGATACTATAAACAGTATACGGGGAAGAAGTCATTAAATGTACCTTTGACCTATCAGAATCCAAAGTATCCGAACGGGTGTGAGGCAATCTCTTTATATATGGTACTTCGGTATTATGGGTATATGCTGACGACAAATGATGTCTGTAATAAATATCTTCCAAGAGGGCCGCTTCATTCCACAAATCCATATGCGGCCTATATGGGGAATCCGGGCTCACTGACAGGCGGTTATGGATGCTGGGCCCCGGTGATCTGCCAGACGGCGGCGAACTATTTCAAGGCGGTCAACGTGAAAAACAGATCTGCCAAAAATATTACCGGAACATCGCTTGAAGGACTGTTTCAGTATATTGACAAGGGAATGCCGGTTGTTGTGTGGGGAACCCTCAATATGGGAAGTACGACATGGTTCCGGGCAGGAAGAAAAAATGGTGTTACCTTTTACTGGCCGTCCAGAGCCCACTGTGTCGTTCTGACCGGCTATGATAAAAACAGAAAAGTGGTAAAAGTCAATGATCCTATCCGGGGAAAAGTAGAATACAGCTTTTCGAGTTTTGAAAAAGCGTATAGGACCATGAACAGAAATGCAATGGTAATACAGTAAACGAGGAAAACAAGGAGTAATCTTTTACGGGATTCTCCTTGTTTTTTATTTTCACAAAAATTTCAGAAAATTGATAAATGAAGAAAAGTATGACAATACATTGGAAAAGATAAAGGCTTAGAAAGGATTTTGAGAAAAAAGTGTTACAAAATTATTACAAGATAAGAAATTTTTAAGGTCTAAAAACTTGCGGAAAGTATGGAAATCTTATATAATATAGGAAGTTTGTAGACCAGAGAGGTGTTTTATGAAACGAGAACTGAAAAAATTTGAGTCAACCATGTGGCTGTGCATCAAATTGTTGCTATATATTTTATTGATGGGCACCTTTATGTTTATTATGTCCAGAGAAAATAAGGCTCTCGGCGTACTTTCCAGAACGATGGGAATTACGTTTTCCACATACTGCATTGTAGGGCTTTTGTTTCTCAGCATTTACGGCAAGTATGATGTAGGCCGGAGAAAGAGTAAACCGATCATCTATTCACTTTCTCTGGCTGTTTTGTTCACGGATATTGTGACGTATATTCAGCTGATGATTATGAATACGATTACTCCAAGCATTTATGCATTCCGGCTCGACAGCATCGGGTCTCTGATTTTGAGTTTTATTGTTCAGGTCATTATTATTATCATCTTTGCGTATGCCGGAAACGGACTGTTTTTTACGATTCACAAGCCGGAGAGCTGCTGTATCGTAACATCTTCTCAGGAAAGCCTTGATAATATTGTAAGAGGAATTCTGAAATATAAAAAACAGTATAAAATCGACTATATCATGGACTATAGAGATAGACATCTTCTTGAGACGGTAAAGAAAGCCGATACCGTGTTTATTCATGACGTTCCGCTTGAGGTCAGAAGTAAAATAGTAAGATTTTGTTATAAGTATAAGATCAATATTTATTTTAATCCGGAAATCGAGGATATTGTTGAGATGAGTGCCAAATACTATCTTCTGGACGATGTTTCCGTTCTGAATGCCAATGTCAAAGCCTGGACGATGGAACAGCGTGTTATGAAGAAACTTCTGGATATGTCTCTTGCGATTGTTCTTGGAATTGTAACTTCTCCAATCTGGATTGTCAGTGCAATTGCGATCAAAGCATATGATGGAGGACACATTTTTTTCAAGCAGAAGCGTGCGACATTAAACGGACGTGTTTTTGAAGTGTACAAATTCCGGACGATGAAAGAAAATGTAGAAAATCACTCTGTAACAGATGACGATGACCGGATTACCAAACCGGGAAGAATTCTGAGGAAAATCCGGATGGACGAGCTGCCTCAGCTGATCAATATCTTAAAAGGGGATATGAGTTTTGTAGGACCTCGTCCGGAGATGCTGGAAAATGTGGAGGCGTACGAGGAAGAACTTCCGGAATTCCGTTACAGACTCCGGGTGAAGGCGGGACTGACCGGATACGCGCAGATTGCGGGGAAATATAATACATCACCAAAAGACAAGCTGATCATGGACATGATCTATATTGAAGAATTCAATATTTTGCGCGATATTCAGCTGATTTTCCAGACGGCGATTGTCCTTCTGAAATCGGACAGCACGGAGGCGTTCCGGACAGGCGAAACAAGTCAATATATTTTTAAAGAAGCAGAAGAAACGGAAGCGGAGGAATAACAGGATATGAAAAAGTATGATTATGTGATTGTAGGCGGAGGGTTATTTGCAGGTACTTTTGCGTACTTTGCAAAAAAAGCAGGGAAGACCTGCCTGATTGTGGAAAAAAGAGAAACTCTCGGAGGGAATCTTTACTGTGAGGATATCGAGGGAATTCATGTACACAAATATGGCGCCCATATTTTCCATACAAGCAACAGGAAAGTATGGGATTTTGTCAATTCTCTTGTAGAGTTTAACCGTTATACGAATTCTCCTGTCGCAAACTACAAAGGCGAAATTTACAATATGCCGTTCAATATGAATACTTTCAGTAAGATGTGGGGAATTGCGACTCCAAAAGAGGCGGAAGAAATCATCAACAGACAGAAGGCCGCAGTCAAGGGAGAACCGAAAAACCTGGAGGAGCAGGCCATCAGCCTTGTAGGAGAGGATATTTATAAAAAACTCATCAAAGGATACACGGAAAAACAGTGGGGCAGAGACTGTAAAGATCTTCCGGCGTTTATCATTAAGCGCCTTCCGGTGAGATATACCTACGATAATAACTATTTTAACGATCTTTATCAGGGAATTCCGATCGGCGGGTACAATGTTTTGATTAACGCTCTGTTTGAAGGATGCGATGTAGAGCTTGGCGTTGACTATAACGAGGAAAAAGAGAAATACAATGCACTGGGTGAGAAGGTACTCTATACCGGAATGCTGGATGCATATTACGGATATCGTTTTGGAAAGCTGGAGTACCGGAGTCTGAAATTTGAGACGGAAGTGCTTGATGAGAAAAATCATCAGGGTGTGGCGGTTGTCAATTATACCGACAGAGAAACTCCGTATACCCGGATTATTGAGCATAAGCACTTTGAATTTGGAACTCAGGAGAAAACTGTGATTACCAAAGAATATCCGACCGACTGGGAAGAGGGTATGGAGCCGTATTATCCGGTTAATGACGATAAAAATCAGGAACTTTATCAGAAATACAGAAACCTTGCGGATGAGGAACATCTGCTTCTTGGCGGAAGACTTGCGGAGTACAAATATTATGACATGGACAAAGTGATTGAATCCGCATTTCAGCTTGTGGAAAAAGAATTACAGTAGGAGAGCGTGATTATGGGAGAAAATAAAATCAAAGTCAGTGTCATTATGCCTGTCTATAAGGTAGAAGAATATGTAGGAAAGGCGATTGAGAGCATTCAGGCCCAGACATTAAAAGACTGGGAATTTTTGATCGTCGATGACGGAACTCCGGACCGGAGCGGTGAAATCTGCGATGCCTATGCCGCAGAAGATGAGAGAATTCATGTGATCCATAAAGAAAACGGGGGAGCTCCAAGTGCCAGAAATACAGCAATTGATATTGCAAAAGGGGAATACATGTATTTCATGGATTCCGATGACTGGGCAGAGCCGACCATGCTGGAAGATATGTACAAGCTTGCAAAACGTGATAACGCTCAGCTTGTCGTGGCAGGATTTTATATCGATACCTACTACGATAAAGAGAATTATGTGACAGATGACTATGTGGTGGAGGATGCCGTATATCCGGACAAAGAGTCTTTCCGCCGCAATGCCTACAAACTGTTCGATAAAAACCTGCTCTACACACCGTGGAACAAGCTTTTTGAATCCAGATACATCATGGAAAACAATCTTCGGTTTCCGGAAACATTCTGGGATGATTTCCCGTTTAATGTCAGCATTGTAAGAAACGTAGAACGGGTGACAGTGACTCACAGACAGTACTACCATTTTCTCCGGGCACGTTCCGAATCCGAGACAGCGGCTTACCGCCCGGGAATGTACGAAAAACGGGAAGAAGAACATGGCTGGATGATGGATCTTTATAAGGAATGGCATGTCGGAGACGCGAGAAGCAAAGAGATGATCGCCAGAAGATATATTGAACGCTTTATCGGATGCGTGGAAAATGTCACCAACCCGAAATGTGATATGACAGAAAAAGAAAAACGGGACGAGATCAAAAAGATGCTGGCAAATCCAAGAGTAGAGAAAATGGTCAGAATCGCGAGACCAAGA
The DNA here is from genome assembly GCF_016900655.1 of Drancourtella massiliensis. Taxonomy (GTDB): domain Bacteria; phylum Bacillota; class Clostridia; order Lachnospirales; family Lachnospiraceae; genus Sellimonas; species Sellimonas catena. Next base: position 117,229 of record NZ_JACJKH010000005.1, on the reverse strand, counting down.
TCTTCCTATATGAAGGTAATGCTTTTGCCGGTACGCTGGAAGAGCACATGGCTTACTTATCTTGAGGCGAAAGTGATCACATTTGTAAAAACAAAGAACACGAAACTGTTTACAAAATTAAAGGCGGGAAGATAATGGAAAAGAGACAACCGTGGATCAGTGTGGTGATGCCGGTGTATAATGCACAGGACTATCTTGCTGACAGTATCGAAAGCGTTTTAAATCAGAGTTTTCGTGATCTGGAGCTGATTGTTGTCGATGACTGTTCCAGTGACAACAGCCGTGAAGTCTGCAAAAGATATGTGGAACAGGACGAGCGGGTACGTCTGATACAGCTGAAAGAAAATATCGGAGCCGGAATGGCAAGAAACCGTGGAATTCAGGCGGCGTCAGGCAGATACCTTGCATTTATGGATGCGGACGATACCATCGAGACAGGGCTGTATAAAAAAGCGGTGGACGCTTCGGAAGACGGCCGGGTTGATATGATCGTCTGGGGAGCAACAGAGCGGTTTTACAACTCAGACGGCGATGTTGTTTCCGAGAACCCGATTCTGCCGGAAAAAGGGATTTGGAAAGAAAAAAGGGAGATTGCGTCTGAGGCATTGACACTGGAAAAGAATACACTGCTGGGATACCAGTGGAATAAATTGTACAGAAGAGAGACTGCGGAAAAATATGAAATCCGTTTTGAGAAAGCAGTGCTCTATGAAGATTTCTTTTTTACAATAAGAATGCTGGAACATTCAGAATCGCTGGCGGCAGTCGATACAGCAGGATACATTTATAATAAACGGTTTAACGGGAGCATTACTACAAAGTTTGTAAAGGAGTATTTTGAACTCAGCAGACGGAGAGTTTATGAAATGTACCGCTTCTGTCAGAGGAGAGACATTCTTGAAGAAGCAGTAGATATACTCGGAGTAATTTATCTGAGATATATTCTTTCCGGACTGATGCGGAACGCAGATCCGCAGTCAAAGATGAAAGGAAGCCAGCAAAAGACATGGGTACATTGCGTGGCCAGGGATGAACTGTATCTGAGAACGGCAGCAATGTGCAGGGTGGAAAATCCGGCACTGAAGCTTCTGCAGAACAGCCTGAATAAAAAAAGAATTCAATCCTGTCTGCTTCTTGGAAAAGGTGTATATGAGGCCAGAAAATACGGGCCTCTTCTGTTTGAAAAAATCAAAAGAAAGTAAGGGTGAATCTATGAAACACATCAAACTGTGGATTGTGTACATTCTGAGATTTGTCTGCAAAGGGATATATTTGATACCGGTGAAAAAGAGAAGAATATACCTTTCAGCAAACAGAGGAACTTCGCTTTCCTGTAACCCGTGGTATATATTTGAATATATACGGGAAAAGTATCCGGGTATATTTGAGTACATCTGGGAATATGACAAAGAGGCGGAACCGATGGACCGGGTAAAGTATGTAAAACCGCATACAGCCGCCTCCATTTACTATATGCTGACATCAGGGATTATTATCAGTAATGACGGGATCGGAAGTTTTATCCCGAAACGGAAAAGCCAGTGCTTTATTAATACCTGGCATGGAGGAGGAGCATATAAAAGAGTTGGAGGAGATACCATTCCGGATCCGAATGACCCGGAAGTGAAGATCAACCGGATCTGCGGCGGTCAGACGGACGTCTTCTTATCCGGATGCAAAAAATTTACGGAGGTCATGCATATTGCAAAGGCAGTTCCGACGGATCGGTTTCTTGAATGTGGAATGCCAAGAAATGATTTCCTTATCAATGGAACTGACAAAGATATCAAAGGAAAAGTATACCGGTATTTCGGCCTGGATCCGGAAAAGAAAATCGTATTGTTTGCACCGACATACCGTGGTGTGGAAGGAAATGCCAATTTTGATCTTGAGATCGATGTGGAAGGCTGCCTCAAAGCGCTGCAGGACAGATTCGGCGGTGAGTGGGTCTTTCTCATGAGAAAACATCATTTTGTGGAACATGTAAAAACGGACGGCTGCATTGATGCCGGTGATTATCCGGATATGCAGGAGCTTCTGTATACAGTGGATGTATTTATTACAGATTATTCTTCCACGATATGGGATTACTCACTGACAAAGAAACCGGGATTTTTATTTGCTCCGGATTTTGACAAATATGAGCAGGAACGGAATTTCTATTCTGATCCGGCAACATGGGCATTCCCGATCGCAAAGACCAATCCGGAGCTCCAGAGGCTGATCCGGGAATACGACGACGAGGAAAGCCGGGAAAAGATCCGGAAGCATCATGAACTTCTTGGAGACACAGAAAGCGGACACGCATCTGAGATAGTATGCAGGAAAATAATACAATTTATCAAAAGACAGTAAGGAGAAAGTATGAAAACAGCAGGAAAAATATTAAAAAAATGCTGGCTGAAAATGGTCATAGTTTTTGTTTTGGTAACAGCAGTTGCCTTTGGAGTAATGAGATTTGCCCAGAATAATGATGCAAAAGAACAAAGAGAAAATCTGACAGTGGGCGCTGTCCTGAAATTTGATATTACTACATATACATATCTTGGAGACGGAACAGCATCTGTTTATGATTATGTGAGTGTATGGCAGAATGAAGATCTGCTCAGTGACTGTGTGGAGCTTCTGGATCAGGGAGATGCAATCCGCACTCTGGATCCTGAGTGGGATGATAAAAATGCCAAATCCAAAAAGGAATGGATCAATGAAAATATCCGGCTTCAGAGACTGGCCACATCTACTATGTATAATATTACTTATAACACAGAGGTTACAGAGGACAGTGTGGAAAGCCAGAAGGAGGCTGCAAGGGAAGTAATTAACTCTTATGTGGAATATGCAGGATCCATTGCGGCGCTTTCAGATGAAAATATTAAGTATGATGTTGCTAAGGAAATTATGAACGAGGAGCCGATCTTTACGCAGGGAGAAGAAAAGGTCAATACGATTTTGGAACTGGGCGTAGGTGCGGTTCTTGGTATCCTTGTATCAGCAACGTATTTCGGAATCAAGGTTATCAGAAGCGATAAGAAGGCAAGATAGGCAAAGGAGAAGGGATGCTTATGAGCAGTTATGTATTGTTGGCAGCGTTATGTCTCCTGCTGATCATAGCCCTGATCATATCCAGAAAGGATATTTTGTCTCCGTTTGCTGTTTCCACGATCATGTTTTTGATCAGTACCGGAGTAGCAGTAGTTTATATGTCAAAATGGCAGTTTTCCCTGTCATATGTGACGGTATTTATTATTATTTCCGCGCTTCTTATATTCGGGGCTGGAGAGGTCTTTTCAAAAAAAGTCTGCGGGTGCCTGTTTAAGAAAGAGCCGGAAATCCGTCTGGACAGAGTTGAGATACCGACGGGACTCACGATTGTCATTATTCTTCTTATGTGTGTATTTCTTCTATACGCCTTCCGTACAATTTATGCATTGTCAGTACAGGGCGGAAATGCGGAAGGATACGGAGCAATGATGACCTATGCAAGAAGAATGACCTTGCAGGAAGGCTACAGCAGAAGCAGAGGGCTGAATCATATTCTTGTTTTTTCAAAGGCGCTATCTTATATTTTCGGATGGGCGGCTCTCCACAATTTTGTGTACCGCAGATTCAAAAAGACTGACTGTCTCTATGCCGTTCCCGTTGTGCTGGGATTTGGCATCTATGCGGTTGGAACAGTGACCCGTGGATTTGCCATCGAGTGGATTGCGTACTATCTCATGCTGTATCTTTTGATGTGCAGTAAAAAGAACCGTTGGAAAAGTATTAATATCTGGAAGATTGCTCTTGTTGGCGGGGGAGCGCTTGCGCTTTTCCTTGTACTGTTTATTTTCCTCGGGATGGCTGCAAACCGGTTTAATCTGGCTTCTATTGTGGATACGATCGCGTTTTATACGGGACTTTCGATTCCGTCTCTGGATCATTACATCGCAAATCATATTCCGGTTTCACAGATCGTTGGAAGTGAAACTTTGTACGGAGTTTATGCCGTGCTGAATAAACTGGGAATGAGTGATGTCAGCATGAACATGGCACTGGAATTTATCAGTTTTAACGGTGTGGAAGGGAATGTATTTACTTCGCTGAGAAGATATATTAATGATTTTGGCTATGTGGGACTTTATATTGTACAGTTCTATCTGGGAGTATTCTATGGATTCTTTTATAACTTCGTGAAGAAACAGTCGTCGGAAGGCCCGATGATTGTATATGCGATCTTTGCGTATCCGCTGGTTATTCAGGCCATAGAAGAAAAGTTCTTTTCTGCATATGTTGCGGTTGGAACTGTAAATCTGTTTATTTATATGATTGTCAGCTATTTAGTGGTATTAAAAATTCCGCAGCTTCTGAAAGAATATAGACAACGAAAAAAGGGCGTAGGATATGAAAACAGGAAAACTAATTAAAAACCTATCATATTCCGTAGTGGCAAACGGGACAAACACTCTGGTTTCTTTGATTCTGGTGCTGTTTGTTCCGAAAATACTTGGAGTGAAAGAATATTCATACTGGCAGCTGTATCTGTTTTATGCATCTTATGTCGGTTTCTTCCACTTCGGATGGGCAGACGGAGTATATTTGAAGTTTGGCGGGAAAAAGTATGAAGAGCTGGATAAAGGCTATTTTCACTCACAGTTCTGGCTTTTGACAATTTTTGAAATTGTGCTTGCAGCGGTTTTCGCAGGTTGTACAATTCTGTTCAGCGAGGATTCAAACCGGGAAATGGTCCTTCTGGCAGTGGCATTATGCTGTGTGCTTCAGATTCCGAGGACATTTCTTCAGTATCTTCTGCAGACGACAAACAGAATTGTAGACTATGCCAGAAACTACCTTTTGGAAAAAATTGTATACGCGCTTCTGGTGATCGGATTTCTTATTGCGGGTGTCAGAAGCTTTCAGATACTGATAGGGGCAGATCTGTTTGCAAGAGGTCTGACTCTTGTTCTGCTTTCAAGAGAATGTAAAGATATCGTGAAGGGGAAAATGCTTGACTGGGCAGGCGGGATCCGTGAGGCATGGGATAATGTGTCCATCGGTATTAAACTGATGATTGCCAATATTGCAGGCCAGCTCCTTGTCGGTATTGTCAGATTTGCGATAGAGAACCACTGGTCCGTTGAAGTTTTCGGAAGGGTATCACTGACAATTACAGCATCTAATCTGCTGCTTGCCTTTATCAGTGCTGTCAGCATTGTAATCTATCCGATGCTGAAAAACATGGATGAAAATCATTATGTTGAAATTTATGTGAAGATGAGAAATATTCTGATGATTTTCGTTCTGGGACTTCTGATTATCTATTATCCGGCGCGTGTCATACTGTCCTGGTGGCTTCCGAAATATGCGGAAAGTCTCCGGTATATGGCACTGCTGTTCCCGATGTGTGTATTTGAAAGCAAATTAACGCTGCTGATCAGCACATATTTAAAAGCATTGAGAAAAGAAAAAGAGTTTATGATTATCAACTGGATTTCCGTGGCGATTACACTGGTGGCAACCGGAATTTCGGTTTATGTGCTGGATAATCTGACGCTGGCGATTGCAATGCTTCCGGTACTGATGGGAATCCGCTGCTGTATCGGAGAAAGCCTGCTGGCAAAAACTCTTCGTTTCTCTTTGTGGAAAGACATGACTGCCGAATGTGTTCTGGCAGGAGGATTTATTCTTCTGAGCTGGAATATAGAATCCTGGCTTTCAACCGTTCTGTATCTGTGTATGTATATCATATACGTAATCTGGAAACGGGATTTTATAAAAGTGATGATTCAGGAAGTTAAAAACAGAATTCAAAACAGGTAAATCCAGAGGAAGATTGATGATGAAAGTAAGTGTAATCATGCCGGTGTACAACGGCGAAAAATTTTTAGAAACAACGGTAAAAACAATATTGGATCAGTCCCTGGATGATTTGGAACTGATTCTGGTTAATGACGGATCAAAAGATGGCTCTGCGAAAATGTGTGATGAATTTGCGCAGATGGATCCGAGAGTCAGAGTGATCCATCAGAAAAATCAGGGCATATGCGGGGCAAGGAATACCGGTCTGAATGCAGCCAGAGGAGAGTATATTGCATTTGCCGATCAGGATGATGACTGTCTTCCGGGGTGGCTGAGCGACAATTATGAAGTGGCAAAAGAATACGATGCGGATCTTGTAAAATCAGGCCGTATTGCGGAGACGATCGATGAAAACGGGAATCTTCTGAAAAAGGATGTCAGAGAACTGCAGAAGAAATTTTATGACCGTGAAGAACTGAAAAAAGCATATTTCGAACTCAGGGATAAGAATGTATTTTCCCCTGTATGGGACGGGCTGTTCCGGAGGGAAGTGATCCAGAAGCATCAGATTCATTTCAGAACCGAGTTCAAACAGGGAGAGGAAGATACTGCTTTTTGTCTTGAGTTCCTGGCTTGTGTAAACCGTTTTGCGACTAACACCGGTGTATATTTTAAACACTATGAGAGATATGCTACCAGTACATCCAGTGTATTTAATATTGAAAGTCTGAACGGGCTGGTCCGTTCGGCCGTGATTGAAGAGAAAGTACTGGAAAAAATGGGAATTGACCGGAAAAGTGACAAAGCACTTTTGAGCAGTGCCAAGCATCATTTGATTCCGGTTCTTGTGCAGCTGTATCATAGAAACTGTAACTGGAATATGAAACAAAGGACAGGCTATATCAGAAAGCTTCATGATGTGCCGGCATTCCAGTATGGGATGAGCCGAGAACTCTTTAAAAGAATCTGGGCACAGGACCGGAAGAAAGCGGTCATTCTGCATGAATTTGTAAAGGGACATGACAGAACGGTTACAATGATTGCCAGATTTTATAAAACCCTGCTGGAAAGAAAATTAAGAGCGACAGTCCGCAAATACGAATAATCTGGAGGAAAGAAAATGAGCAGAATACAAGTCAGTGTGATCATGCCGGTGTATAACTCCGAAGAATATCTGGAGACCGCAATCAAAAGTGTTTTGAATCAGGATATAGAAGAGATGGAACTGCTTCTTGTGGACGACGGGTCAAAAGACAACAGTGGAAACATCTGTGACCGGTATCAGGATGATCCGAGAGTACGGGTATTTCATAAGGAAAATGAAGGAATCTGTGCCACGAGAAATTTCGCGGTGGAGCACGCAGGAGGAGAGTACCTGGTTTTTATTGATAATGATGATGAACTGGCAGACCATGTGCTGTCGGAGAATTATGCGCTTGCAAAAAAATATGACGCAGATGTTGTGAAATACGGATGCAGCATTGAAGAATCTTTTGAAAGCGGATACGTGGAAAAACGTGCGAATGTATTCAAAAAGTTAAGAGTATTCGATCAGAGTAAGGCTGCCAGGTATTATGCCATTGCGGATAAAGAACGCTATTTCAGTTATATCTGGAATGGAATGTACAGAAGAAGCTGGTGGCAGGAGCATCATCTGAAATTCAATACAGAAATCAAATGCGGATTCGAAGACCGTGTACTCAATTATGAGATCTTCAGACTCGCACGGAGACAGGTGCTGAATCCGCATATAGGCTACCGGTATTTCCAGCGTTTCGAACACAGCACATTCAAGAAATTCAACCGGAACATGCTTTATTCCGGACTGCTGTCGGCAGAAGCGGAATACGGTCTGTTCCAGCATCTGAAAGAAAGTGACGATTTTCATTCGGACTGGATCAGAAGATCAGCGGAATATCTGATTGAATTTCTGATGCTGCTCAGCAGAAAAGACAATGATATGTCTCAGGAAGAAGTGGCAGCATTTATGCGGAAACTCAAAAAGAGCAAGGTGTTCCATGACGTGCAGAAAAAGGGAGCCGATCAGAATCTGCCGCTGACCAAAAAAGGAGTCGTCCGTCTGTTCGTAAAGGGCAGATACAGTGCGCTTCTGAGTATTTCCAAAGTATATGTCAGATTTATATTTTTGAAAAAACGGCTTGGAAAAAGATAGGAAAGGTGCGGTAGAAAGATGAAACATATTGCAGTAGTGTTTGCCGGAGGAATCGGCAGAAGAATGAACAGCAAGGCCCTTCCGAAACAGTTTTTAAGGCTGTATGGAAAAGAAATTATCGTATATACACTGGAGCATTTTCAGAATCACAGTGAAATCGACGGAATCGCGGTTGCCTGTGTGGAAGACTGGATTCCTTTTTTGAAAGATCTGACAGAGAAGTATCATCTTGACAAAGTGAAAAAAATTGTGCCGGGTGGAGAAACCGGGCAGCAGTCCATTTACCATGGACTTTGTGCTGCCGGAGAAATTGCGGACGGGGACAGAGCAATTGTCCTGATCCACGATGGAGTCAGACCTTTGATCAACAAGGAGCTGATTTCAAACTGTATACAGAAAGTTGTGGAAACCGGGAGTGCGATTACTACAGCTCCGGCAATTGAGACAATTTTCAGATCAAGTGATAAAAAAACAGTTGAGCAGATCATTGAGCGTTCAGACTGTATGCTGGCAAGAGCTCCGCAGTGCTTTTATCTGGATGAAATTCTGAAAAGGCATCAACAGGCGAAAGAAGAAGGAAGAGAATTTATTGATTCGGCATCTATGATGTCCTTTTACGGAAGCGATCTTCATCTTGTGGAAGGACCGATGGAGAATATTAAAATCACTACGCCGATGGATTATTATACGTTTAAGGCATTAATTGAAGCGGATGAAAATTCACAGCTTTTTGGAGTTTAAAACGGAGGGAATATCATGAATCAGATCATTCGGGAAGATATGGAACGGATCACAGAAGATCCATTTTTTCAACAACTGGCCGGAAACAGGATTCTGATTACCGGAGCCACAGGACTGATCGGCTCGCTTACGGTAAAAGCATGTTTGAGATACAACGAAACGCATGATACAAAGATTTCTGTCATTGGAATGATCCGGAATAGAAAAAAAGCGGAGGAAGTATTTGAGGCGGCCCTGACGAATCCTCATCTGGAATTGGTAGAAGGAGATCTAAGAAAACCGCTTGAAGTTCCGGATGACATTGATTATATTCTCCATACTGCAAGCGTTACAACTTCCAAGCTTTTTGTGGATCAGCCGGTGGAGACCATTGAGACATCCTACCGGGGAACAAAACATGTTCTGGAACTTGCAAAGGAGAAACAGTGCAAAGGAATGGTCTATCTGTCATCAATGGAAATGTACGGGAGGCCGGATCCTTCACTTGAGAGAGTGACCGAAGAGGATCTGGGGTATATTGATGTTCTGAATGTGCGGAGCAGCTATTCGGAAGGGAAACGGATTTCAGAATGTCTCTGTGCTGCCTATGCGGATGAATACAAAGTTCCGGTACGGATTGCCAGACTTGCCCAGACATTCGGAGCGGGTGTGCTGAAAAGTGACAACCGTGTCTACGCCCAGTTCGCAAGAAGCGCGGTAAAGGGCGAGGATATCGTACTTCATACAGAAGGTAAATCAAACGGAAACTACTGTTATACGACAGACGTGATCAGGGCTCTCGCACTTCTTCTCTGTAAAGGGGAAAACGGTCAGGCGTATAATATCTGCAACGAGGAGACGACAACTACCATTGCAGATATGGCAAAAATGGTGGCAGAAGAATTCGGAGGAGGGAAATCAAAGGTTGTTTTTGATATACCGGAAGACGCAAGAACATTCGGCTATGCCCCTGATGTGAAAATGCATCTGGACGCAGGAAAACTCCGCGGGCTTGGATGGAAACCCGAGTTTGGACTCAGAGAAATGTATGCAAGATTAATTGCGGGAATGGAGCAATAGAAAGTTAAGGAAAATGTAAGGGAATTGATAAGAGAATTTCTGGACATTTTATAATAAAACGTGTATCATAATCTTATGTATGTAAATAAAATCTGAGACGAAAGAAGAGGTACAAATATGAAATTGATGAAACGATTGGCAGCCATGCTGCTGGCAGTATGTTTGGTAGTACCATGTGCCAGTCTGGCTGTAAACGCGGCGGATGGGCTGATTTTCTTTACAGATCTGGAGGGAATCAGTGTCGGTGAGACTTTCACCATAACAGGAAGCGTGGTGAATCGTGACGGAAATCTCAGCCAGGTCGATCTTACGATGAGTTACGACAGCACAGCCATGAGGTATGTGGGCGGAGATGATAATGTGACAGATCAGGGAGACGGGACGCTTGTTTACTCCGGATCTGTAGACGGAAGCCGGCTCGATTTTGACATGCAGTTTGAGGCTTTGATCCAGGGTGAGACCAGACTGGAACAGGAGAGCGCGGAAGTTACGGACGCGAACGGCGATACGCTGAACCTGCTTGATCCTCCGGGATATTCAGATGTTCAGATCGTAGAAGGAGACGGAACGGCTGCATCTTCCTCTACTACTGCCCAGGCGAGCGGAGTTACCCTGACAGTCAATGATACGGAATACACAGTTGCAAGCAGCTACCCTGACAGTGAGCTTCCGGCCGGATTTGTTTCCGCAGATATTACAGTTGGCGGAGAGACAGTTACGGGAGCTTCACAGGAAAACGGCAGTGCACAGCTGGTCTATCTTCTTGACGGAAACAATGACGGAGCGTTTTTCCTTTATAATTCCGAAGATAATACAGCTTCCCCGATTCAGATTGTGACATTGACTTCCGGCAGTACACTGATTCTGCTCGGTGACAGAGGAGATGTGACACTTCCGGCAAGATATCAGGAAGTAGAGCTGGATATCTCCGATACACAGACACTGCCGGCATGGCAGGACAGCAAAAACAGCAGATACTATCTGATGAACGCGCTGAATGCATCCGGAGACCGTGCGCTTTACCGTTATGATTCTACCGATCAGACATATCAGTACTACGGTGATGATGTAACAACAACGGCTTCAGGTACAAATTCCGACAGCGGTATTTTCGGAAGAGTTTCGACGTTTGTACAGGATCATGTGGATGTAGTGATGATCGGAGCCGGATTTGCATTCCTTGTTCTGCTTCTCTTGATTATTATTCTGGCAGTGAAGCTTCACCGCAGAAATCTGGAGCTGGATGATGTGTATGATGAACTGGATGAACTGACAAAGAAAAAAGGTTCCGACGGACCGGGAGGACCGGAGCGCAGAAGCGAGAGCAGAGAGAGCGCGGAAAATCTTCCGGAGATTCAGATGCCTGAAGAGCAGTTCGATGAATTTGAGCAGTACGGTGACGAAGACTTCGAGGAGTATGACGAGTCCGAAGACGAAGAGTTTGAGGATTATGACGACGACTATGAGGACTTCGAAGACGATTACGAGGATGAAGAAGAGTCCGATGAAGACAGTGACTATGATTCGGATTACGATGACTTTGAAGAGGATTATGAAGATACAAAGCCGTCTAAAAAATCCAGACGTAGTAAAAAGAACAACGAGCAGAATAATGATGATGACGATGATTTTTCCATAGACTTTATTGATCTGTAGGAAATTGTCAAGATACAAAAACAGCAGGATTTTTCCTGCTGTTTTGTGTTTTGGTGTAATTTTCGGACGTGGAAGGAACAAAATAATGCTTTACATCTATTCCGGAAGATGATAAAATAGTGCACGTGATACAAAAGTATAAAAAAAACGGTTGATTGTGCAAAATGGAGGAGAAGTATGTGTGGAATAGTTGGATATATTGGAAAAGAAGAGGCTGCACCGATTCTGCTGGACGGATTGTCAAAGCTGGAATACAGAGGATATGATTCTGCAGGAATTGCAGTTTTTGATGGAGAATCTATCAATGTTGCAAAGACGAAAGGAAGACTTAAGGTACTGAGTGAACTGACACATGATGGCAGGATGCTTCCGGGTACACTGGGGATCGGACATACACGCTGGGCGACACACGGGTCACCGTCCGATACAAATGCACATCCGCATTTGAACAGTGAAGAGACAATTGTAGTTGTACATAACGGAATTATTGAGAATTACCTGAAGCTGAAAAAGAAACTTGAAAGTAAAGGATACCGGTTTGTATCAGAGACAGATACCGAGGTCATTGCACATCTTCTGGATTATTACTATAGAGGAAATCCGCTGGAAGCAGTGACAAAGATTATGCACCGGATGGAAGGTTCCTATGCCCTTGGAATTATCTTTAAAGATCATCCGAATGAGTTATATGCGGTCCGCAAGGACAGTCCGCTGATTGTCGGACATACGGACGGAGGAAGTATTATTGCTTCTGATGTGCCGGCAGTATTAAAATATACAAGAGATGTTTATTTCATTGAAAATGAGGAAATTGTAAGGCTTACCGAACAAAATATGGAGTTTTTCACGGTAGATGAAGAACCATTGAAAAAAGAACCGGTCCATATTGACTGGGATGCGAACGCGGCGGAAAAAGGCGGATACGAACATTTCATGCTGAAGGAGATGTACGAACAGCCGAAAGCGATCGCTGACACCTTTTCTCCTAGGATCAAAGATGGCAGGATCGAAATCGAAGAGCTTGGAATGGATGATGAGGCAATCCGCGCAGTAAAGAAAATTGTGATTGTGGCATGTGGATCCGCGTACCATACGGGAATGACAAGCAAATACATTTTTGAAGGAATGGCAAGAATTCCGGTAGAAGTAGATCTGGCGTCCGAGTTCCGGTACCGCGATCCGATTCTGACAGATGGGACACTTGTTATTGTAATCAGCCAGTCCGGAGAGACGGCCGATTCTCTGGCCGCATTGAGAGAGGCAAAAGAAAAAGGCTGCAAGGTACTTGGAATTGTAAATGTGGTAGGAAGTTCCATTGCCCGGGAGGCTGACAACGTAATGTATACATGGGCGGGACCTGAGATTGCAGTTGCAACAACGAAAGCTTACTCCTGCCAGCTGATTGCGCTTTATCTTCTGGCAATGAAGTTTGCGCATGTAAGAGGAACGATTTCGGAAGGCGAACTTGCGGAGATGATTGAGGAGCTGAAGAAGCTTCCGGCTCAGGTTGAGATGCTTTTGAACAACAAAGACAGGATTCAGAAATTTGCCAACCGTTATCTGGCGGCAAAAAGTATTTTCTTCATAGGCAGAGGCATTGACTACGCGATTTCCATGGAAGGGTCATTAAAGCTGAAAGAAGTATCGTACATTCATTCCGAAGCATATGCAGCCGGCGAGCTGAAACATGGAACGATCTCGCTGATTGAAGACGGAACACTTGTCACAGCGCTTCTGACGCAGGAAAATCTGTACAAGAAGATGATCAGCAACATCGAAGAAGTCAAGACAAGAGGAGCTTTTGTCATGGCGGTTACCAATGAGGGGCATATCGATGTGGAAAAAGCGGCAGATTATGTGGTCTATATTCCGAAGACCAACAAGTATTTTACAAATTCTCTTGCCATCATTCCACTGCAGCTGTTTGGCTATTATGTGGCAGTCGGACGGGGCTGTGATGTGGATAAGCCGAGAAATCTTGCAAAATCTGTAACAGTCGAATAGAGAAAAGGCTGAATTTCCGCAAAATGGGAATTCAGCCTTTTTTTATGAATTGATCACAAATTATACACATTTTTTCGATAGACTGACTATCGGAAAGAAAAAGTAATGGGTAACCTGTTGGAAAGGGGATAAATGTTATGAATCAAGAGTATGAATATTACAATCCGGGGCCGGAACCATCCGGGAACGGATCGTTTTCGAACGAGAACCCGAAAAGACCGAAGAAGAAAGTAAATAAGGCTGTTGTAGGGAAAGTTGCGGGCCTTGCTGTCCTGTTTGGGGTTGTCGGAGGTCTTACTTTTCAGGGTGTAAATTATATATCGGGAAGAATACTTGGAACCGGAAACGGAAGTTCACAGAATTCGGCACAGGTACAGACAGTACAGACACAGGAGGATTCGGGGGAAGAGCTGCAGGGATCTGATATCACACAGATCGCAGCCAATTCCATGCCGTTTGTTGTTTCCATTCAGAATATGAGTGTACAGCAGGTACAGGATTTCTTCGGAGGAACAAGAGAACAAACACAGACAAGTGTCGGCTCCGGTATTATTGTCGGTCAAAATAATTCGGAACTGATGATTGTTACAAATAATCATGTAGTGGAGGGAAGTACAACACTGACAGTCACGTTCAATGATGAAACAAGTGTGGAGGCAAGTGTCAAAGGGACAGACTCCACAAAAGATCTGGCGGTGGTAGCTGTTCCGATCCGTCAGATCGGCGATGAAACAAAGAATGGTATTAAAGTTGCCGTACTGGGAAACTCTGATGAACTTCAGGTTGGAGAAGAAGTCATTGCAATCGGAAATGCGCTTGGATATGGACAGTCCGTGACAAACGGAATTGTCAGTGCCAAGGACAGAGAGATCGAGATGGAGGGATTTGACAGCAAACTGATCCAGACAAATGCCGCGATCAATCCGGGAAACAGTGGAGGTGCGCTTCTTAATATCCGGGGAGAAGTAATTGGAATCAATACGGTGAAAGTAAATGCCTCAGCTGTAGAAGGTATGGGATATGCGATTCCAATTTCCGATGTGACAGATATCATTACCGGTCTGATGAATAAAGAGACGAGAACGCAGGTTCCGGAAGCTCAGAGAGGATATATCGGCATCGAAGGTACAAATGTAGATTCTCAGAGTTCGGAACAGTTTGGAATGCCGGAAGGTGTTTATGTTTCCAGAGTAATGGAAAATGGAGGAGCAGAAAAAGCAGGAATTACCAAAGGCTGTATTATCACCGGTATAGAAGGATCCGGTATCAACAATATGGAAAGCCTTCAGGAACAGCTGAGTTACTACAGAATTGGCGAGACCGTGACATTGACGGTACAGTTCCCGGCAGGTCAGGGAGAATACAACGAAAAAGAAGTGGATGTCACGTTGACAGAACAGCTAAGCTAAAAGGAAGAGACGCCGCCAGAGTAATGCCGGCGTTTTTTCGCGTCCGAAATAAAGGAGAGCTACTTGACAAACGGTCATCTGCAATGTAGTATGATTATATACCGGGTCAGGGTATAATTGCAGGACTGATCCGGAGAAAAAAGCAGGCCGAATGAAAAGAAGCGGAGGAAACAGGATGGAAGAAGAGAAGAAAAAACACAGGGAAGGAAAAGAATACCGGGATCTGGTCAACCGCCTGAGCCGAATAGAGGGACAGGTGCGTGGAGTTAAAAAGATGCTGGAAGAGGATCGGTACTGTATTGATATTCTTGTTCAGGTTCAGGCCATTCAGGCAGCGTTGAATGGATTTAATAAAACACTCCTTTCTGAACATATTCATTCCTGTGTGGTGAAGGATATCCAGGAAGGGAATGTAGAATGTGTAGACGAACTGTGTGAGACGATTAAAAAGCTGATGAAATAACAAGGTGCCTCCGGCTGGTATGGAGACGGGAGTGTGTAAACAACACACTCCCGTTTTTTTGAGAGAAAAATGCTTCCGGCACCATGCCCCCGGTCAGGATCGGCAGGCCGGATTGTCAAATTCAGGGTTGAACGCATAGAAGTTCTTACTGTCGAGATGGTCGGTTACAATGCGGAGTGATTCGCCGAAACGTTGATAATGAACAATTTCGCGTTCTCTTAAGAAACGGATCGGGGCGATGATATCCGGATCATCGATCAGACGGAGAATGTTATCATAAGTTGTACGGGCTTTTTGCTCTGCTGCAAGGTTTTCGTGAAGATCTGTGATCGGATCCCCTTTGGACTGGAATACAGTGGCGGTCCATGGCATTCCGCTTGCGGCCTGAGGCCAGAGAGCCAGTGTATGGTCCACATAATATGTGGCAAATCCGGAACGCTCAATTTCTTCCGGGGACAGGTTTCTTGTCAGCTGATGGACAATGGCACAGATCATTTCCATATGGGCGAGTTCTTCTGCTCCGAATAAGGATGAAGTCGCTTTTGAACAGTAAAAAACAGGTCTTCGGAGATCAGGGCGGGATGAAGACCCTGGACAATGAGATAGTCGTTCTGCCTTGGCCGGTGTGCAGTAAGAATTCCATCCTTCAGTTTTGGCGAAGTCTTCCGGTAATTCCAGCGAAGTTTCCCGATATAGACAGGATTATCCAGTATATCGTGAACGGAGGAATAGGTAAATGCAGGGGCTTTCCGGGGATGGTAAGTGCGGGAACGGTTCAGTTCACCGACAACTTCGGAAATAGTGAAGGATTTTTCGCCGTAAAGAGAAAAAATCAGACGGACAGCAGGAGATTCGTGATTCGGGCAGAGTGTAAAACCTTTCCGGTCGGGAAGACGAATACGGTCATATCCGTACGGGGCAATATTCCCGACGTATTTTCCCTCTTTGATACTGGCGAGCCTTCCGGCCTGCATCCGCCGGTTGATTGTTTTATACTCTCTGCGGGACATGAAGAGACTGAATTCAAAATACTCCAGATCAAAATCATTTTCCGGTTCGTAGATTTTGTACGGGGTTATAATCCGCGTGCCGCTGTACTGAAAAGTCCGTGTTACGATCCCCTGATCGATAGAGTCGCCTCTTGCCAGACGTTCAATTTCCATAACCAGGACACCTTCCCACTTTCCCTGTTCTACCTCGGAAAGCAGCTGTTTCATTACGGGACGGCCGGAGATCGTATCTCCGGATCCGACTTCCCGGTAGATTTTCAGGACGGGGAGAGACATGGAGTCGGCAAGGGATCTCAGAACGGATTCATGCCGGAGAAGTGTGCTTCCCGGGTGAAGACGCTCCATTTCCAGATCTTTTCGGGATTTTCTAAGATACATGCAATAAGACAAAAAAATCATCCTGTTAACTGTTTTGTAGAAATTTATGAATAAAAAAGAGAAGATATGAAAAAGAGGTCCAAAAATGAGGAGTGCCGGTACAAAATGTACCGGCTGAATTATGAAAAAGAAAATTGTTTACTTAGAAAGGTTTTGCTTTCTATGTGTTTTAATATACAGGAAGAATATGAAAAAAATATGTTTCTGATTTGAAAAAAGCATGAACAATATGTAACCGGATCAATGTCTGATGTTATGTTCCTGGCAATAAGCAACAAGGATATCAATGAATTCTCCGGCAGAAGGTTTAAAGCCAAGAGGATAGGATGCAATCTGACTTAAAAACTCTCTGTTTCCACGTTCCCAGCAAATCGTGATTACTGTACGGAGGTTTCGTTCTACATTACTTACCGGAGTATGATAATAAGAAGCGATATCAAGATACAGCTTTTTTGTGATGGAAAGAAGATACTCTTCATTGGACAGGGCAAGAATGACTGCTCTGTAGAGGTAGTGATACCCGCGGTAAGTGGCATTGATACCCAGCCTGTGAATCAGCTGCGAAAGATTTTCCATGATTCTCCTTTCTCTTACATCTGAGACAACACCATAATGTTCTATTATAATATAGAAAAGCCGGGAAATATAAATACGACATTTTTAGACGGAAAAAGACAAAGAAAGACAAAAAAGAAATAAGAAATCGGAGCGGATTCTTCGGTCCCGATATCGGTCAGAATTCCGGTAACCTCTTTGTAAGGCATGGTATACCGTTGAGAGAGGTAGCGCATGGATGCTGCAAGCTCTCCGTCAGGGCCTCCGAACTGACTGATGATAATCTGGGCCGCTTTTGGATCCGGTTTTGAAATTTTTACCGGAAACTGAAGACGTTTTTCATAATTCCACATAAATCAGCATCCTCCTTCCTGCCATGGCCATGGTTCGTTGATCCAGTTCCAGCGGTCCCCGCATGATTCGTCCGTACTGTCAATGGTGAGAGGACCATAACATGCTGCATATTCTTCCAGCGCCTTGATACGCTGCTCTTTATATTTGTGAAAAAAGGCGAGTGCTTCTTCGTCATCCGGATGTGTGTCGAGATACAGCTGAATGTCATTTACAGCAAAGCTGACAGTGTTAATATGGTTTAAAAGCTCTTTTCGTGAAGGAAAGTTTTTCATGAACAGCAGCCTCCTTTGCCAAGAAACGGTTTGTCGAGCTCCTCGAAAATAGTCCCCCGTATAAAGGCCCTGCAAACCGGGTAAGGTTCCATATAGCGCTGCCACGGGACATAAGCCATTGCAACAGGAAACTCTTTTTTCAGATTTTCTTTCGCGCCGCAGATGCTCTTTCCCGTGTGATCCTGATTCTTATAAGGCTGGCGGAACGGAGGGCGCTGATAATAATTCTGCATTCTGAAACTCCTTTCAATCTTTTTTCTAAGATTATCATATGGGAAAACAAAGTGAAAGTTACAATTCATTTCCGGGAGAAGGTTGTTTTTCCGCGTCAATACGGATATAATAAGAAATCATCGGGGCAGTATAAATGAAAAATATGGAGTGAATGGATATGGATCAACGTCAAAGACTAAAAAGAAAACGAATGATACGCCAGAAGAAAATGACAGGTAAAGTAGAATATTCCTATTTTGATTACGGGCTCGTAGCTGTGCTGATCTTTCTTCTTTGTTTTGGACTGATTATGCTTTATAGTACAAGCTATTATTCGGCGCAGATTGACTATGACGGGGACGGTACGTACTATTTCAGAAGACAGCTGATGATCAGCGCTCTGGGACTTGTCGTGATGTACGTGGTGACAAAGATTGACTATCATCTTTATGCGAGATACGCCAAGGCTCTTTATGTGATTTCCTTTATTTTGATGGCGCTTGTTCAGACACCGCTGGGAATTGAGGCAAACGGGGCGAGAAGATGGATTCAGCTTCCTTTCAGGCAGCAGCTGCAGCCGTCCGAGGTGACCAAAATCGCCGTGATTTTGTTTATCCCTTATATCATATGCTCTCTTGAAAAAGAGGCTTATACGAAAAAAGGGGCGTTCAGGATATTTCTGTATGGAGGACTTGCCGCAGCAGGTGTATTCGTCCTGACGGAGAATCTGAGTACTGCGGTTATCGTATTTGGAATTGCAGCAGTCATCTTTTTTGTAACATATCCAAGGACGAAGAAAATTGCGATTGCTTTTTTTGTAATTGTAATCGGGGGGCTGATTGCAGGCCAGATCCTTGGAAGACTTCTGGAGTCCAGCGGCAATTTCCGGCTTCAGAGAATCCTTTCCTGGGTAGATCCTGAAAAGTATGCCCAGAGCGGAGCATTTCAGACGATGCAGGGACTTCTGGCAATCGGAAGCGGAGGCTTTTTTGGAAAAGGTCTTGGAAACAGCGCCCAGAAAATGGTCATTCCGGAGCCGCAGAATGATATGATTCTTTCCATCATCTGCGAGGAACTGGGAGTCTTCGGCCTGATTGTCGTTCTGGTATTGTTTGGCATGCTTCTTTACCGGCTGATGTTTATTGCACAGAATGCGCCGGATCTATACGGATCTCTTATTGTGACTGGGGTGTTCGCGCACATCGCGATTCAGGTTATTCTGAATGTCGCTGTTGTTCTGAATGTGATTCCAACGACCGGCATCACGCTTCCGTTTATCAGTTACGGAGGAACTTCGGCGTTGTTTTTGATGATTGAAATGGGGATTGTCCTGAATGTATCGGGAAAAATTAAAATACGCAGATAAAATATCTTTTCTTTCCCACAGGTTTGTGTTATGATAAATAAAGTAGTATTGAAAACTACATATTATAGACGCAAAAATCACACCATGGAATGTGGGAGGAATAAAAATGAGTTATAAAGTGATTGTAGACAGCTGCGGAGAACTGACACCTGAGATGAAAAATTCGGGAAAGATTTTTACAGCTCCGCTGATATTGAATGTCGGAGGACATCTTGTCGTAGATGATGAGACATTTGATCAGGCGGATTTTCTGGAGCGGGTAGCAAAATGCAGTGAATGTCCAAAGTCATCCTGTCCATCTCCGGAGTCCTATATGAAAGCATTTCAGGGAGAAGCCGAACGGGTTTATGTGGTGACACTTTCCGCGGAGCTGAGCGGCTCTTACAACAGTGCTGTGCTGGGAAAGAACCTGTTCCTGGAAGAGTATGGCGAAAAAGACATCTATGTATTTAACTCACGGTCTGCATCGGTAGGAGAGACGCTGATAGCAAAAAAGATTATGGAATGTGAAGAGCAGGGGATGACCTTTCAGGAGGTTATCGATGCGGTAGAGACATACATCGACGGACAGAATACGTATTTTGTTCTGGAGTCACTGGAAACCCTCAGAAAAAACGGAAGACTCACCGGATTGAAAGCGCTGGCGGCATCGGTGCTGAATATCAAGCCCGTTATGGGGGCGACAAAGCAGGGCATCATTATCCAGCATGGGCAGGCCAGAGGCATTAACAAAGCACTTGTTAAAATGGTGGACCGCGTGGTGGAGGAGATTGTCCAACCGGAGGAAAAGATTCTCGGTATTGCGCATTGCAACTGTCCGGCACGGGCAGAGCTTGTAAAGGAAATGATCCAGAAGAGGATTCCGCTTAAAGAGGTCATTGTGCTCGATACAAGAGGAGTCAGCAGTATGTATGCCAATGATGGCGGCGTGATCATTGCCGTATAATGCAGACGGAGATTGTGTAAGAAATGTGAAATCAGGATTCAAAACTTGTATTTGCATGGTGAATGTGTTATCATGTATACCAGTTGAGTGCAAAAGGAGTAACAGATATGAGCCTGACAAAAGCAGATTCTTATAAAAATAACAGGGAAAAAAGAAAAAAGGAAGAGAAAAAGAAAAAGCTTCTGTTCCGTCTGAAGACGGCTCTGGCGGCAGTGATTATTGTACTGATTGTTGTCTGGATCGGATTTTCCGGATATCAGAAGATTGAAGAGAGCAGACCGAGAGCAAGTGTGACAGCTGATTATTCCGCGTTTGAGGAATATCTTAATGGCCTGAGCGGCACAGAAGAAACGGAATAAGATCCTATGTAATGAAAGGCGAAAAGGCAGTATGGTTTCATCCATACTGTCTTTTATTTTGTTCCGGGAAAAGCCCGCAGGACTCTTAACAGACGTGAAAACCTGTAAGAAATTATTAAGAATCATTTTGGAAAAAACACTTGAAAAAGCAGGGTGTGTGGTTTACAATGGTTTCAAGTGGTAGAAAGTGGAGAGAAGTGGTACAAAATGGTGGAGGCCATCCCCATTTTGGAAGAAGGTGATTGTATGTTGAACGGAGAATTCAATCATAGTATTGATGCAAAAGGCCGCCTGATCATCCCTTCCAAGTTTCGCGAAAGTCTGGGAGAACATTTCGTGATAACAAAGGGAATGGACGGCTGTTTATTTGTGTATCCGGACGACGAATGGAGTGCCTTTGAGGAAAAACTCCGGGAATTACCACTTACAAACAAAAAAGCCAGAGACTTCAAACGTTTCTTTCTTGGAAGCGCTGTCGATGGTGAACTTGACAAACAAGGTCGAGTACTTATCTCTTCTGCCCTGAGAGCATATGCCGGACTGGAAAAGGAAGTAGTTCTGGCAGGTGTCCTTGACAAGATTGAAATCTGGGACAAGAAAGCCTGGGATGCACATAGTGAAGAAGTGGAAGCGGATATCGATGATATCGCAAGTGACATGGAAGATCTGGGCCTTAGTATTTAAGATCATATGATGGAGGAGAACGCCATGGCATTTGAACACAAATCAGTATTGTTGGAAGAGGTCGTAAATGGTCTGAACATCAAGCCAGACGGCATTTACGTAGATGGAACGCTTGGTGGAGGCGGACATGCTTTTGAAGTGTGTAAGCGGTTAAACGACAAGGGGAGTTTTATCGGAATAGACCAGGATGCCGCCGCAATTGAAGCGGCAGGAATCAGGCTTCGCAGTTTCGGGGAGAAGGTTACAATAGTAAGGAGCAATTATTGTGATATGAAGCTGCGGCTCCGGGAATTAGGCATTGACAAGGTGGATGGGATTGTCCTCGATCTGGGCGTATCGTCCTACCAGCTGGATACGGCAGAGCGTGGATTCTCATACACAAAAGATGCACCGCTCGATATGCGGATGGATACGAGGCAGACAAAGACGGCTGCCGATATTGTCAATGGATACAGTGAGATGGACCTTTTTCGGATTATCCGGGACTATGGAGAAGACAAATTTGCGAAGAATATTGCAAAGCATATTGTTCAGGCGAGGGAAAAAGGTCCTATTACAACCACTGGCGAGCTTACAGAGATTATAAAAGCATCGATTCCAATGAAGTTTCAGAAGATGTCAGGACATCCGGCCAAGAGGACGTTTCAGGCGATCCGGATTGAGCTGAATCAGGAACTGACAGTTTTGAAGGAATCTTTGGATGAGATGATTGATTTATTAAATTCAGGAGGAAGGATCTGTATTATCACTTTCCACTCACTGGAAGACCGGATTGTAAAGGAAGCATTCCGACGGAATGAAAATCCGTGTACATGTCCAAGTCATTTTCCGGTATGTGTATGCGGGAAGAAGTCAAAAGGAAAGGTCATCACCAGAAAGCCGATCCTTCCGGGGGAAACAGAAACCGAGGAAAACAGCAGATCAAAAAGTGCAAAGCTCCGTATTTTTGAACATGTCTGATACGGGATGAAATACGGAAATACCAGACACAGAAAGAAGGAACGTGTATGGCAGCAGGAAAGAAAAGAAAACAGGGAAATGACATCTATATGTATGATAATCTTGTCCGGGTCAGACAGACACAGGCGGAGCAGAATACAGATGGTTACGAAGAAGAAAAGCAGGTGAGTCCTCAGACAAGGAAAAATCAGCGCAGAGCGATGAAACTCGGCTTTGGATATGTGACATTTCTGGCCGGGGCAGTGGCAGCGGCATTATTTGTCTGTTTCCATTATGTGGGAGTCCGGGCGGATCTGGATAAGCAGACAAGAAAGATTGAAAGCCTTCGCACGGAAATCACCAGCCTGAAAGAAAAAAATACATCGGAATACAACTATATTGCCAACTCTGTCAATCTGGAGGAAATCCGGGAAAGGGCTGAAGAACTTGGAATGGTCTACGCGGATTCGTCTCAGATCGTGAAATATCAGAGTGCAGGCACTCATGAAATCAGACAGTATGAAAGTATTCCGGAGGATGGGGAAGCATCGGATAAATAACAGCATATTGACAAGGGGAATTACATGATAAAAAGAAAAAAAAGAAATGAATTCCGACATTTTCCAAAAAAATTTCCAAAGAAAATGAAGATAAAGCTGGTAGGAGTGTTTACGGCAATCGTACTGGCTTTTGTTTTTTTGACAGGCAGGGCAGCGGCTTTAAATCTCACAAAAGGAGACGAATACCAAAAACAGGTGATGAGCCAGATGCGAAGCGGAAGTCAGACGATCCCGTTTAAACGGGGTGATATTCTGGATACGAATGGTACGGCGCTTGCGACAAGTGAACGCTCCTACAATGTGATTCTGGATGTGGCAGGGCTTCTGGAAACAAAAACGACATATCAGAACAAACGGATCAATGCTACAGTGGAGGCACTTGTAAGTGCATTTGGACTGGATGAGCCGGAGCTCCGGGAGATTCTGCAGGATCAGGCGGACAGCAGATATGTCATACTGAAATCCAATGTGGATTATGAGACAGGAAGAGACTTTCAGAGCCAGATGGATCAGAATGCCGATATTGTGTGTGTGACACTGGAAGATTCGTATGTAAGAACTTATCCTTATGGAACGCTGGCAAGCGATGTGATCGGATTTACCTCATCCGGAAATGTTGGGACGATCGGGCTGGAGGCATATTATAACAGCGAATTAAACGGAACGGACGGAAAGAGGACCGGATATCTGTCATCCGGATCAAGTTCGGAAAGTGTAATACAGAGCCCGACGGACGGCAATTCGATTGTTACAACAATTGACGCCAATCTCCAGGCGATCGTCGAAAAACATATTCTCGCATTGAACGAGCGTCTGCGGGACAATGACCATGAAGGAGAAGGGACAAAAAATACAGCCGTCATCGTCATGGATCCGAATACGGGAGCCATTCTGGCTGAGGCGAGTTACCCGAATTTTGATCTGAATAATCCAAGGGATCTGTCAGAGTACTATACCACGGAGGAGCAGGAGGCAATGACGGATGAGGAACGTCTGGATACTCTGAATGCGCTCTGGAGAAACTTCTGTGTCAGTGACACGTTTGAGCCGGGATCTACAATGAAACCATTTACCATGGCGGCAGGATTTGAGACGGGAAAACTGACAGGAAATGAAACGTATGTCTGTACCGGTTCTTATTCCTATGAGGGAGTGGCAAATCCGGTTTCCTGTATTGCAACAAACGGACATGGGACGGAAACATTAAAGCAGGTTTTGGAAAATTCATGCAATGTTGGTATGATGCAGATTGCTGAAGTGCTTGGTGCGGACGATTTCTGCCGGTACCAGCATCTGTTCGGGTTTGGAGAATATACCGGAATTGATCTTCCGGGAGAGGGAGATACATCAAATCTTCTTTATTCGGCTGACAACATGCAGCCGATTGACCTTGGAACCAACTCGTTTGGTCAGAACTTTAATGTGACAATGACACAGCTTGCGGCCGGATTTTGTTCACTGATCAATGGCGGGAACTATTATGAGCCGTATCTTGTCAAAGAGATCCGCAATGCCAACGGAGATGTAGTGGAGACAAAAACACCGGTACTGGCGAGAAAAACGGTTTCTCAGGAGACCTGTGACATTCTGAAAGACTACATGTATGGAGTTGTGCAGGAAGGAAGCGGAACATCGGCCCAGGTAGAAGGATATGCAATTGGTGGAAAGACGGGAACAGCGGAAAAACTGCCAAGAAGTGAAGGAAAGAATCTGAACTCCTTTATCGGCTATGCGCCGCAGGAAAATCCGGAGGTCATGATCTACGTAATTGTGGACGAACCGAATCTTGCGCAGCAGGCAGCAAGTTATCTCGCAACGGGCCTTGCAGCAGATATTATGGAAGAAGCATTTCCATATCTGAATATCACAAAAACAGAATAAAAAGAATAACCTCACAGAAGGATTAATAAGTTATATCAATCACTTCTGTGAGGTTTTTTGATGAAAAACAAAACCTATAATAAAAAGAAGATACTGATTGTCTTTCTTGCCGCCACTGTCATGATTCTTGGACTGATCGGGAGGCTCTGCTATCTGATGATTTTGGACGCGGAATATTATCAGAAAAAGGCGGAAGATCTTCATGAGAGAGAACGGGAGATCAAAGCGGCAAGAGGGGAAATTGTAGACAGAAACGGCAAGGTGCTGGCTACCAACAAGACTGTCTGCACGGTTTCCGTGATACACAGTCAGATTGAAGACCCCGAGGCAGTAATCAGGGCGCTGAGCAGCACTCTGGAACTGGAGGAAAGCGAGGTGCGGAAAAAGGTGGAGAAGGTATCCTCCATGGAACGGATTAAGACCAATGTGGAAAAGGAGACCGGAGACAAGATCCGGGAGATGAACCTGGCGGGGGTCAAAGTGGATGAAGACTTTAAACGGTATTATCCATATGAAGAACTGGCGAGCAAGGTGCTTGGATTTACCGGAGGAGACAACCAGGGAATCATCGGGCTGGAAGTAAAATATGAAGACTATCTGAAAGGAGAAAACGGGAAAATTCTCTCGACAACAGATGCCAGAGGAGTGGAACTGGAAGGTATAGCGGAAGACCGGATTGAACCGTCAGCGGGAAATACGCTTCAGATCAGCATCGATTATAATATCCAGAAATACGCACAGCAGATGGCACAGAAGGTGATGGAGGAAAAACAGGCGGATAAAGTGGCCATCATCCTGATGAACCCGCAAAACGGGGAGATCTATGCGATGGTCAACTGGCCGGAATTTAATCTGAATGAGCCGTTTGAACTGCCGGAAGGCGTATCTGCCTCCTCGGAGGAAGAAAAGCAGGAACTTCTGAATCAGATGTGGAGAAACGGGTGTATCAATGATACCTATGAACCGGGATCCACCTTTAAGATCATCACCTCCAGCGCCTGCCTGGAAGAAGGGGTAGTCGATCTGGATGATACATTTGTGTGCCCTGGATATAAGATTGTAGAGGATCGGAGAATCCGGTGCCACAAAGTAGGAGGACACGGGGCGGAGACATTCGTGGAAGGAGTGCAGAATTCCTGTAATCCGGTTTTTATGGAGATCGGGCTCAGACTGGGAGCGGAGCGGTTCTGCGATTATTTCGAGCAGTTCGGCCTGATGGAAAAAACCGGGGTGGATCTCCCGGGAGAGGCAGGAACAATCATGCACCGGCTGGAAGATATCGGGGAGGTGGAACTTGCCACCATGACTTTTGGCCAGTCGTTCCAGGTAACGCCGGTTCAGATGGCAGCGACAGTCAGTTCGCTCATTAACGGGGGAAAACGTGTGACACCGCACTTTGCGGTATCGGTACAGGACGGTGAGAGCGGGAGGACGATCAAGACATTTTCCGATAAGCAGGGAAAACGGATTGTTTCGGAAGAAACATCGAAGACCATGCAGAAAATTCTGGAAAGTGTCGTGTCAGAAGGCTCCGGGAAAAATGCCTATATCGAAGGATACAGCATCGGAGGGAAAACAGCGACATCTCAGACGCTTCCAAGAAGTGCCAATAAATACATCTCTTCCTTTATCGGTTTTGCTCCTGCCGAGGATCCGCAGGTTCTGGGAATGTGTGTCATTTACGATCCCCAGGGAATCTATTATGGCGGAACGATCGCAGCTCCGGTCGTGAGGGAGATTTTCGATGATGTGCTTCCGTATCTGGGAATTGAAAAAGAAGAGTGAGCGCAGGCGGTAAGCTTGCAAAGACAGGGCAAATACGTTATAATTGAACGCAGGCATAAGGCCTGTTTAGAAACCAAAGGATGAAGAGGTGCAGATATGGATTATACATTTGTAATTCCGGTTCTTATATCATTTGTGCTGAGTGTGATTATGGGGCCGATCGTGATTCCAATTTTACGAAAAATGAAGATGAAGCAGACAGAACGTGTGGAGGGAGTGGAGTCCCACCTTCAGAAGGCGGGCACACCGACGATGGGAGGAGTCATGATACTGGCTTCGATTGTCATTACATCCCTTTTTTATGTGAAAGATTATCCGAAGATCATTCCGATTCTGTTTGTAACACTTGGATTTGGACTGATCGGTTTTCTGGATGATTATTTGAAAGTAGTGATGAAGCGTTCCGACGGGCTGTATCCAAAACAGAAATTCGCACTTCAGATTGTAGTTACGGCAGTATTTGCCTATTATCTTGTCAATGTCACCAATACACCGCTTACACTTTTGATCCCGTTTTCCGGGGGAAAATACTGGAACATTGGATGGCTTGCCATTCCGCTTTTGTTTGTAGCGGTGATTGGTACGGTAAACGGTGTCAATTTTACAGACGGACTGGACGGTCTTGCCTCCAGCGTGACAGTGCTGGTTGCTACCTTTTTCACGGTTGTCGCAGTGGGAACAAAGAGCGGGATCGAACCGGTCACCTGCGCGGTAGTAGGAGCTCTGATGGGATTTTTGCTGTTTAATGTCTATCCGGCCAGTGTTTTTATGGGAGATACGGGTTCGCTGGCACTTGGGGGATTTGTGGCATCCACGGCTTATATGCTTCAGATGCCGATTTTCATTATTATTGTCGGCCTGATTTATCTTGTTGAAGTGGCTTCCGTCATGATTCAGGTCACATACTTTAAAAAGACAGGCGGAAAAAGAATCTTTAAAATGGCCCCGATCCACCATCATTTTGAACTTTGCGGGTGGTCGGAGACAAGGATTGTGGCAGTATTCTCAATTATAACGGCGATTTTATGTCTGATTGCGTTGCTGGCACTGTAAGATAAGAAAGGACGGGAAGAAGATGTTTGACGGTAATGGAAAAAAGGTACTTGTGTTTGGCTCGGGAAAAAGCGGAATCGGCGCTGTAACACTGCTTGAGCACGAAGGTGTTGAGACGATTTTGTATGACGGAAATGAAAAGCTGAGCAGAGAGGAAGTGGCAGGCCGTCTTCCGGAAGGATGCAGAGCAGAGATTGTAATCGGAGCATTTCCGTACGAGAGAGTGGATGAGATTGGGATGCTTGTGCTAAGCCCGGGAGTCCCGACTGATCTTCCGGTTGTGCAGGATATGGAAAAGGCCGGAATTCCTGTCTGGGGAGAAGTGGAACTTGCAAGCTGCTTTGGAAAAGGAGATGTGCTGGCGATTACCGGAACGAATGGAAAAACGACGACGACAACACTCCTTGGAGAGATTATGAAAGCATACAAACCGGAAGTTTTCGTTGTGGGCAATATAGGAAATCCGTATACGCTGGAAGCATTGAAGATGACACCGGCCAGTGTGACAGTTGCGGAAATCAGCAGTTTCCAGCTGGAGACGATCCACCGGTTTGCTCCGAAAATCAGCGCGATCCTGAATATCACACCGGATCATCTGAACCGTCACCATACAATGGAAAACTACATCAAGGCCAAAGAGGCAATTACAGAAAATCAGACAAAAGAAGAGTTCTGTGTACTGAATTATGAGGATGAAGTCCTCAGAGAGTTTGGAGAAAAGACGAATGCGACTCCATTTTTCTTCAGCAGTAAACGAGAACTGGAAACGGGAATTTTCTTAAAGGACGGGGAGATTATCTTCCGGAATCCGGATGAGGTACGGGTGTGCAAAACAAACGAGCTTCAGCTCCTTGGCACACACAATTATGAAAATGTGATGGCAGCTGTCGCCATGGCGGCACTTTACGGCGTCCCGATGGATACGATCCGGGATGTTATCCGAAGATTCTCAGGAGTGGAACACCGGATCGAGTACGTGACGGAAAAGAACGGCGTAGCTTATTATAATGATTCCAAGGGAACGAATCCGGATGCTGCAATCCGGGGAATCACTGCGATGAACCGTCCTACGGTCCTGATCGGAGGAGGCTTTGATAAGCAGTCGGAATACGATGAGTGGATTGAGAGTTTCCACGGAAAAGTGAAAAAGCTGATTCTGATCGGCGAAACAAAAAAGAAGATCGCCGAGACGGCCAGAAAGTGCGGCTTTACAGCGTATATGTTTGCGGATACACTGGAAGAGGCGGTGACACTTGCAAGCCGTGAGGCAAAAGAGGGAGATGCGGTACTGTTATCTCCTGCATGTGCAAGCTGGGATATGTTCGGAAGTTATGAAGAACGTGGAGAGAAATTCAAAGAGTTGGTAAAATCGCTGTAAGGAGAGGATAGATTGAAGCGGGCGGAAAAACCGGAGTCCGGAGGAATTGACAAAGTCCTTCTGGTGATCGTTTTTTTACTTGTGATAACGGGATTGGTGATCCTGTACAGTACCAGTTCCTATAATGGAAGGATAAAATTTGGAGATTCTTTCTATTATTTAAAAAAACAGATATTTGCTACAACGCTTGGCATTGCCGGGATGTACGCAGTGGCAAAGACCGATTATCATGTCTGGGCGAAGCTTGCTGTACCAGGATATATTCTGGCGATTGTGCTCTGCATCGCCGTCATGCTGTTTGGCGATGAATACAATGGTTCCAAAAGATGGCTGTCTTTGGGACCATTTTCTTTTCAGCCGTCAGAGTACGTCAAAGTTGCTCTGATCGTGTTTCTGGCATGGCTTGTGACAAGAAATGCAAAGAAGATCGGAAAGCTTTCCATCTTGTTTCGGATCATGCTTTTCGCTCTGCCGGTTGTGGGTCTTGTAGGAGCAAGCAACTTAAGCACGGCAGTAATCATTCTTGGAATCGCCGTGATCCTGATTTTTACGGCCAGTCCCAAATATGGCCAGTTCATCTGGATGGCGGTGACAGGGACCGGCTTTATGGCAGTCTTTCTCGGCCTGGAAAGTTACCGTCTGGAGCGGATCGCGATCTGGCAGAATCCGGAGAAGTATGAGAAAGGATATCAGACCCTTCAGGGGCTTTACGCCATCGGATCAGGAGGACTGTTCGGGAAAGGACTTGGAAGCAGTATCCAGAAGCTGGGTTTTGTCCCGGAGGCGCAGAACGATATGATTTTCTCTATTATATGTGAGGAACTGGGGCTTGTGGGAGCGGTTCTTGTTATTCTGCTGTTCTTCCTTTTGATCTGGCGCTTCTTTGTGATCGCATCTCACGCACCGGATCTTTTCGGGGCACTGATTGCGGCAGGAGCCATGGGGCATATGATGATTCAGGTGATTTTGAATATAGCCGTTGTAACCAATACAATTCCCAATACCGGAATTACCCTTCCTTTTATCAGTTATGGAGGAACATCTGTTGTTTTCCTTCTCGTGGAAATGGGGCTTGTATTCAGCGTTGCCAGTTGGTAAAATAAAAGCGTTAATGATAGGAAAAATACAGGAGGCACATCCATGAATGATCAGATTGTGCAAAGGGATGAGAAGAGAAAGAGGATCAAGCGTACCAGGCGAAGGCAGATTCTGACAAGACTGGGAACAGGGGCAGCTGTCATTGCCGGCATCATCGTGTTTCTTCTTTTGTTCCAGCTCAGAGATATCCGGGTGAGGGGGAACGATTTTCTTACAGACAGCGAAGTAAGCCGGTACATCCGTGAACAGGGAGGGGATGGGAATTCTCTGGTTCTGCTTTTAAGCACAAAACTGGGAGACTATCCGGAGCCGCCGACTGTCGAAAGTATGGAATTTCATATGGTGAATCCCTGGACGATCCGGGTGGATGTGAAGGAAAAAAGTCCGGCCGGGTATGCCAGACGGGATGAGGAATATGTCTATTTTGACAACGAAGGCATGGTTCTCGGGGTTACGGACAGCCAGAGAGACGGTCTCAGTCTTGTAGAGGGGCTTGATGTTTCGAAAGCCGAAAAAGGAAAGAAACTTACCGTTCAGGATTCTTCCGTATTTGAATATATTGTCCGGATCCAGGAAATTCTTGGAAGAAGCGGGGTCAGCCCGGACCGGATTGTATGCGATGGAGAAAATCTGACACTGTATTTCGGGAACATCTGCGCGGAACTTGGAAGCGGGGATCCGCAGGAGAAGGCGGCACAGCTTCCGGCTATTCTTGAGAAGCTGGAAGGACAGAGCGGGACGCTCCATCTGGAACATTATGGAGAGCTGACGGAGACGATCCGCTTTGAAAAAAGTGAAACAACAGAGGAATAAAATACCTGAAAGTACCATAGGAATCTGGCGTAAAAAAATCGAAAAATAGGAAAAATTCTATTGAAATTTAGAAAGAAAGACTATATTATATAGTATATATGGCAGAATACATGAACTAGTAGGGTGTATAAATAATAAAGCATAACAAAGGAGGAGACACTCTTGTTAGAAATTAAGACAAATGAATCAGAAGCAGCAGCAAAAATTATCGTCGTTGGTGTAGGTGGAGGCGGTAATAATGCTGTCAACCGCATGATAGATGAGCAGATTGCTGGAGTAGAATTTATCGCCATCAACACAGACAAACAGGCTCTCTCATTCTGCAAGGCCCCTACACTGATGCAGATCGGAGACAAGCTCACAAAAGGACTTGGAGCAGGAGCAAAGCCGGAAGTTGGAGAAAAAGCAGCAGAAGAAAGCGCAGATGAGATCGCGGCAGCACTCAAAGGCGCAGACATGGTATTTGTTACATGCGGAATGGGCGGCGGTACAGGTACAGGTGCAACACCGGTTGTAGCACGTATCGCAAAAGAGCAGGGATCCCTGACAGTCGGCGTTGTTACAAAGCCTTTCCGTTTTGAATCCAGAGCCCGTATGAATAATGCACTTGCCGGCATTGAAAAATTAAAAGAAAATGTAGACACACTGATTGTCATTCCGAATGATAAGCTTCTTGAGATTGTCGACAGAAGAACAACGATGCCGGATGCACTGAAAAAGGCAGACGAAGTACTTCAGCAGGGTATCCAGGGAATCACTGACCTGATCAATGTACCATCCCTGATCAACCTTGACTTTGCCGACATTCAGACAGTTATGATCGACAAGGGTATCGCCCATATCGGAATCGGACACGGAAGAGGAGATGACAAGGCGCTGGAGGCTGTAAAACAGGCTGTATCCAGTCCGCTGCTTGAGACAACAATCTCAGGAGCATCTCATGTCATCATCAATATTTCCGGTGATATCACTCTTATGGATGCAAGCGACGCAGCAGAGCATGTT
Organism: Drancourtella massiliensis; assembly: GCF_016900655.1. Taxonomy (GTDB): domain Bacteria; phylum Bacillota; class Clostridia; order Lachnospirales; family Lachnospiraceae; genus Sellimonas; species Sellimonas catena. The sequence goes on along the minus strand of NZ_JACJKH010000005.1, from coordinate 85,300 downwards.
CAGGAGCTTGCAGGAGAAGATGCAAACATCATCTTCGGTGCTATGTATGATGAATCCAAGTCTGATGAAGCAACAGTGACGGTCATCGCGACGGGTTTACATAACAGCAAGGAAAGTACAGCATCCAAGCTGAAATCCAAAATCGGAACAGCCAGACCGGCAGGATCTGTATTTGCCGAGACTCAGGATACATCCTCTCTTAAATCAGATATGGGGAGAGTGACAAGAATGCCGCAGCAGCCGAGGACATCTGCAGCACCGGAAAGCAGCACAACTGCTCAGTCTTCCACACCATCCTACTCTGCAGGAACGGGAAGAGTAAAAGAGCAGACTATCAAGATTCCGGATTTCTTTAAAAAATAAAAAGTGAATTAAGATAATCAGAAGGTATGGAGGCGAGAGTTTCCATACCTTTTTTCTATGTTTACATGTCGAAAGAAAACAAGTTTCTCTGTCAGTTTCTGACAAAATTTCAAGTTCCTTTTTTTTATAATACTATTTGTTCGTATACTGAATCGATTTAGCAGCGACAGGAGAAAAGAGGGTGAAGCATGTATTATGAAATCTACATGGATGTATTCTTCCTCGTCAATTTTATGATGGATTATCTGCTTTTAGCAGCGGTGTGCAGGATGCTGGCCGGTGATTTCCGGAGAAGACGGGTGCTTCCGGGAGCGGTTCTGGGCTCTTTGCTGACCTGTCTTACGACGATGCTCCCGGTTCCCGGCTTTGTGAAACTGCTGCTATACCATGTAGCGGTGAATACGGTTATGCTCAAAGCGGCAATTCCCGTACACGGCATGAGGGAGTTTGTGAAAGCTTTTTTTATGCTTTACGGGGGCGGATTTCTGTTGGGCGGTATTTTTAGCTTTTTCGGGCAATATATTCGTACAGGAAGTCTTTTTTTTCTGTTTGCCGTTGTCAGCTATGAACTGATGCAGGCGGTGTGGGCATTCTGGCGTCAGATGCAAAGGCAGAATCAATATACCTGCGAACTTCTGGTGGAACAGTCCGGGAGGAAGGTACGGCTGAAAGGGCTGATTGATACGGGAAACAGCCTGACGGATCCGCTTACCGGACAGCCGGTCTGTATCGTGGAAAGAGAGGCGGTCGAAAGCCTTATGGAGAGCACGCAGAAAAGGCGCTATATCGGTTTTCGGTCTGTCGGAAATGAGCATGCCAGACTGCTTCTGGTACGGTTTGACAGTCTATATCTGCCGGGGAAAGAGAAAAAGCAGATCTGTGATATCTGGATCGGGATATCGGATACCAGGATTTCAACAGACGGAACATACCGGATACTTGTAAATCCGGATATTTTTAGGAGGGGATGTAAATGATTATGAACATTACGGTGCCGAACACATTCAGACAGAAAATTTTTCCGGCTTTCCGGACATGGCTTTTTCCGGAAAAGCAGGAAGTGTATTACATAGGAGGTTCAGATATTCTTCCGCCGCCACTGGAAGTGGAAGAAGAGGCAAAGGCGATTGAACAGCTCTGTACGGAACAGCATGAGGACGCAAGAAAGCAGCTCATCGAGCATAATCTGCGGCTTGTTGTTTATATCGCAAAAAAATTCGACAATACAGGAGTCGGAGTGGAGGATCTGATTTCGATCGGTACAATCGGCCTGATCAAGGCGATCAATACATTTAATCCGGATAAAAATATCAAGCTTGCGACGTATGCATCCAGATGTATTGAGAATGAGATTCTGATGTATCTCAGACGCAACAGCAAGACAAGACTGGAGGTTTCCATAGATGAGCCGCTCAATGTAGACTGGGACGGAAATGAACTGCTGCTTTCTGATATTCTCGGAACAGAAGAAGATACAATCTACAAGGATATGGAAACGGAAGCGGAGAAAAACATGCTGATCCGGGCCGTGGGGAGACTTTCTGTCAGAGAGCGCAGAATCGTAAATATGCGGTTCGGGCTGGGAACTCCGGACGGAGAGGAAATGACACAAAAAGAAGTGGCGGACGTGCTTGGAATCTCACAGTCTTACATATCCAGACTGGAAAAAAAGATTATGATACGTCTGAAAAAAGAAATTACAAAACTGGAATAAAAATTCAGAAAAAGGGAGAAGAAACTGATAAAAAGTGATACAATATCTACATACGATACCACAGGAAAAGGGGCGATGTTATGAAACTAAGATTTATAGGTGCGGCACATGAAGTGACGGGAAGCTGCCATCTTCTGGAAGCGTGCAATAAACATATTCTGGTAGACTGCGGGATGGAACAGGGGCCGGATCTGTACGAAAATCAGGAAATCCCGGTGTCGGCGTCCGAGATAGACTATGTACTCCTGACCCATGCACACATTGACCATTCCGGTAATCTGCCACTCCTTGTCAAGAACGGATTTCAGGGAGATATTGTATCGACCTTTGCGACTGCGGATCTGTGCAGCATTATGCTTCGTGACAGTGCGCATATCCAGGAATTCGAGGCGGAATGGAGAAACCGTAAGGCCAGAAGAAGCGGCGCACCATTCTATGAGCCTCTATACACGATGCAGGACGCGGTGGATGCGGCGGCATTGTTTTCACCATGTGACTACGGACAGAAGATTGTACTTTGTGACGGGATTGAAGTCCGGTTCAGCGATGTGGGACATCTTCTCGGCTCCGCATGCATTGAGGTGTGGATCACAGAAGACGGAGAAACGAGAAAGATCGTATTTTCCGGCGATGTAGGAAATATCAATCAGCCGATTATCAAGGATCCATCGACGGTTAAAGCAGCAGATTATGTGGTCATTGAATCTACATACGGAAACCGGACACATGGCGCGGGAATTCCGGACTATGTGGGCGATTTCACGAAAGTGATACGGGAAACATTTGCAAAAGGCGGAAATGTTGTTGTACCGTCCTTTGCGGTAGGAAGAACACAGGAACTGCTTTATTTTATCCGGGAGATCAAGGAAAAAAATCTCCTTCCGGAGTATCCGGACTTTGAAGTGTACGTGGACAGTCCACTGGCCATTGAGGCAACCAATGTGTTTAATAAAAATATGCTGGGATGTTTCGATGAAGAAGCAATGGAGCTCGTGAATAAAGGAATCAATCCGCTCCGGTTTTCCGGATTGAAACTGACGACAACAAGCGAAGAATCCAAACAGATCAACTTTGACGAAAAGCCGAAGATTATCCTTTCTGCTTCCGGTATGTGCGAGGCGGGACGGATCCGGCATCATCTGAAACATAATCTTTGGAGAAAAGAGTGCACGGTTCTTTTTGTCGGCTATCAGGCAGCGGGAACGCTGGGACGCAAACTGATAGAAGGAGCGGAGTGTGTCAAGCTGTTCGGAGAAAATGTAGAAGTCAATGCCAGAATCTGTACACTTCAGGGAATCAGCGGGCATGCGGATAAAAACGGGCTGCTGAACTGGCTTTCCGCTTTTGAAACGCCGTTGAAGCATGTGTTTGTCGTACACGGGGAAGACCAGGTGACGGATGAATTTGCCGCATCCATCAAAGAGACACTCGGATACGAAGCGTTTGCGCCGTACTCTGGAGCATGTGTGGATCTGATAGAGGATGAAATCTTAAGCGAGGGAGTCAGAGTGCCGAAGAAGTCTTCCGAGAAACCGGCCAGAATCCGCGCAAATCAGGTGTTTGGCCGTGCGGTTTCCGCGGCAAAACATCTGCTGGATGTTGTTATGAAAAACGAAGGGCTTTCCAATAAAGATCTCGCGAAGCTGGAAAGTCAGATTTTGAATCTTGCTGACAAATGGGACAGAAATGATTAGTACCTGTTAAGAAGAGCCGAATTGTCAAGGACTAAAAGTTTTTTTATTTTTTTCCATACTGAATAAGAGGATGCCGGGATGTGCATGATTTCTGTTAGAAAGGCAGAGTTGCCGTGACAGGAGGATGTACGATGGCATTGAACAAAGTAGAAATATGCGGAGTGAATACTGCAAAACTTCCGCTTTTGAAAGAGGAAGAAAAAGAGGAACTGTTTGCCCGGATCAAAGAAGGAGACGAAGAGGCAAAAGAAAAATACATCAAGGGAAATTTAAGACTGGTGCTCAGCGTGATCAAGAGGTTCGCGGGAAGCAATGAAAATCCGGATGATCTCTTTCAGATCGGCTGTATCGGCCTGATCAAAGCGGTTAATAATTTTAATACGGAGCTGGACGTCCGGTTCTCTACTTATGCGGTGCCGATGATTATCGGAGAAATCCGAAGATACATGCGGGACAACAATTCCATCCGCGTCAGCCGGTCGCTGCGGGACACAGCATACAAGGCGATCTATGCGAAAGAAAATTATGTCAAAAAGAATTTAAGAGAACCGACCGTTCAGGAGATTTCCGAAGAGATCGGAATTGCAAAAGAGGATATCGTATTTGCGCTGGATGCAATCCAGGCTCCGGTCAGCTTGAATGAGCCGGTTTATAATGACAGCGGAGATGCACTGTATGTGATGGATCAGATCAGTGATAAAAAGAACAAAGAGGAGCGGTGGATTGAAGATCTGTCTTTGCAGGCGGCGATGGAACACCTGAATGAAAGAGAAAAATATATTATCCGTCTCCGTTTTTTCGAAGGGAAAACCCAGATGGAGGTGGCCAGAGAAGTAAATATCTCCCAGGCTCAGGTGAGCAGACTGGAAAAAAATGCGCTCCGTCTGATGCGGCAGTATCTGGACTAAGGAAAAAGAACGCCTGCCGGGCGTTCTTTTTTTGTTGAAATTTTGGCAGGCATATATTATGCTATACGTGTAGAAAGTACTAAGAAAAGAATGAGGCAAAGAAAATGTATAAGGCTTGTATTTTTGATCTGGATGGAACATTGACAGATACATTGGAGTCCATGACACGCTCGGTAAATCTGACTCTGGAGCGGATGGGGCTGCCGGTGATTACCCTGGAACAGTGCCGGGAGTTTGTAGGAAGCGGCGCAAGAAAGCTCATGGAGAGGACATTAAAGGCGTGCGGAGATGAAGATCTTGTGCGTATTGAGGAAGCCATGGAGATTTACGGCAGGGTATTTGCAGAAAACTGTACGTATCATGTAAAGCCGTATGACGGAATTGAAAAGATGTTAAAGGCACTCAAGGAAAGAGGGATTTATCTGGCTGTTCTTTCCAATAAGCCGGACGGACAGACAAAGGATGTGGTCCATACTTTTTTTGGAGATGCAATATTTGACTATGTACAGGGACAAAAGGAAGAGATTCCGAGGAAACCGGACCCGGCAGCTGTCTTTGCGATTATGGAGATGGCAGGGATCAGCCGGGAAGAATGTGTCTATATCGGGGATTCCGATGTGGACATGTGCACCGGAAACAATGCCGGGGTAATGACGGTCGGTGTCAGCTGGGGATTCCGGTCAAGAGAAATCCTGAAGGAAACAGGGGCGGATGTGATTATCGATCATCCGGAAGAACTGACCGTGATCGTAAATAATACCAAAGGTGAGGAGGGAAAGAATGAACGGATTTAGTGAAGAATGTATCGAAGTGTTTTTAAGAGATCAGTCACAGCTTTTTGATGAACCGGTCGCTGAGACACCGGAAGAGGCGGAAGCTTTCCTCGAGGACTGCATGGCAGTTGTGCTGGATTCGCTCGAAGAGGTAAAAGAATATCTGGAAGAGTCCGGAGCGGATGTGGATGGAATGACACTGCAGGAAATCGAAGATGCGTCCGAAGTGTTTGTGCTTCCGGAAGGGAAGTATCTGGTTGTAGAAGGATAAGGGAAAGCCGGGGCAGCATATCAGTCTGCCTCGGCTTTTTTCAGCGCTTTTTGGATGGTATCAAGAATCAGGTTGGAAGTATAGGAATCGTCCTCTCCGGATTTGATCTGATCTGCCGACTGCGTTTCGATGATCTGTCCGGCAATTTCTTCCATGGCCGGCTGAACAAGAGGATACATGGTTTCCACGCTTTCATCCAGATTGGAAAAACGGATAGAGTTGATATGATTTTTGTCGACCGAAACTTCCACTTCCAGCGGCGTGTTATTCAATGTCATGCTGGCTGTGTAGATGCCGGGAGTGTATTCTTTGGACGTCTGCTTTTTTCCGGAATGATCCGGAAGGAACATAAAAAGAAGCAGAAGCACAAGAAGAATGCCAAGGGCTGCAAAAATGGCGGTATAGATAATTTCCTTCATGTGAAAAACGACGATTCTGGTTTTGGAACTCATAAGTGAAAAGACCTCCTTTCAGTAATGATGAATCCTGCAGCACCACGGGATTATGTCTTTATAAATATATGTGACGTCGGAAAAAATTATGCGGCGTTGCCAAACGCGGCTTTTTGCGGTAGAATAGAAAAATACGAAAAAGAGAGGTAGAGATGCATGTTTATTATCGCAGGATTAGGAAATCCGGGATCAAAGTATGAAGACACACGGCACAACGTCGGTTTTGATGTCATAGACCGAATTTCGAAAGAATACCATATAGCAGTTGATACAAGAAAACACCGGGCGCTGATCGGAAAAGGGGTTATCGACGGCGTAAAAGTGATTCTCGCAAAACCCCAGACCTTTATGAATCTAAGCGGGGAAAGTATCCGGGAGCTGGTGGACTATTATAAGGTGGATGAGGCCACGGAGCTGATTGTTATATATGATGATATCAGTCTGGATGTGGGTCAGCTCAGGATCCGGAAAAAGGGGAGCGCCGGCGGACATAACGGAATTAAAAATATTATCGCCCACCTTGGGCACGATGTATTCATGCGTGTGAAGGTCGGTGTCGGGGAGAAGCCGAAGGGCTATGATCTGGCGGATTATGTACTGGGCCATTTCTCAAAGGAAGAGAAAGAGAAGATGGAAGTGGCATATGAAAAGGCAGTACAGGCCGTCAGAATGGCCGGACTTGGAGAAATTGACGAAGCGATGAATCAGTTTAACCGGAAAGGCTGATGGAAGGAGGAGAACACAATGAAGGCTTTTACGGAACCTCTTTTGGAGCTTGCGGAATTCGAGACGATTCAGAAGACAAAATACCGGGGAAAAGGGATGATTCAGATTGCCGGAAGTACCGGTTCGCAGAAAAGCCATCTTGCGTATGCTCTTTCTGGAGACGGCCGGAGGATTCTTTATATTCTTGCAGATGAAGAAAAGGCAAAGGAAGTTCTTGAAGAATATCAGTTTCTGGATGGGGAAGTCCTGTTCTATCCGGCGAAGGACTTCCTCTTTTATCGGGCGGATATCAGAGGAAAATATCTGGTCAAGCAGCGGATGGAAGTATTCCGCGCACTGAAAGAAGAGGAAAATGTAACGGTTATTACAACGATCGGCGCGTTGATGGACGGGGTACGTCCACCGTTGAAGATCGATGAGGAAGTTTTTTCTGTCCGCACAGGGGAGACGTCAGATCTGGAAGAACTTGTTCAAAGGTTATCCGCAATGGGATATGACAGGGAAGTACAGATTGAAGGGCCGGGGCAGTTTGCGGTGCGTGGAGGAATTGTCGATATCTTTCCTTTGACAGAGGAGATGCCGGTGAGGATTGAATTCTGGGACGATGAGATTGATTCGATCCGTACCTTCGATGCCCAGACACAAAGATCCATAGAAAACAGGGAGGAGATCACGGTGTATCCGGCCCGGGATGAGGCGGATGAGCAGGAGGAGGTCTCTTTCCTGCGCTATTTCCGTCCGGAAGAGACGCTTTTGTTTCTGGATGAGCCGGCAAGACTCTACGAACGTGGAGAAGTCATCGAGGAGGAAGTCCGGCAGGCCAGGGAGCGAAGAGAGGAAGAAGAAAAGCTTCCGGAAGGAGAAAAAGACATCAGGATCTTTCCAGTCCATGAGATCGCAGGTTTGATCAATCAGTATCACAGTATCGGATTTACAGCACTGGAGGGAAAAGTAAAAGAATTTCTGGTCCGGGATGTATACAGCATTCTGGCTAAAAACGTGAACCCGTATAACAGCAGTTTTGAGGTGCTGACGAGAGACTTAAAAAGGCTGAAGCGAAACGGGTACCGGGTGATTCTGCTTTCGGGTTCCCGGACAAGGGCAAGAAGGCTTGCGGAAGATCTCAGGGACTATGATCTGAACAGTTTTTATGATGAAGATCCCGAAAGACTGGTAAAACCGGGAGAAATTCTTGTGTCCTACGGTCATGTGGCAGTTGGGTATGAGTACCCGATGCTGAAGTTTACCGTGATTTCGGAGACCGATATTTTCGGGAAAAAGAAGAAAAAGAAGCGAAGAAGGATTTACGAAGGGGAAAAGATCCAGAGTTTTACCGACTTAAAGCCGGGGGACTATGTAGTTCATGAGAATCATGGGCTTGGAATTTATCAGGGAATCGAGAAAATTGAGATAGACCGGATTGAGAAGGATTACATGAAGATTTCCTATGCAGGAGGCGGAAATCTCTACATCCCGGCTACCCAGATGGATCTGATCCAGAAATACGCATCGGCGGATGCAAAGAAACCGAAACTCAACCGTCTGGGCGGACAGGACTGGGAGCGTACCAAGACAAGAGTCCGTAAAGCGGTACAGGTGATCGCGAGAGATCTGGTGGAGCTCTATGCCGCACGGCAGGAAAAGGAAGGCTATGCCTATGAGCCGGATACGGTGTGGCAGAAAGAATTTGAGGAGATGTTTCCGTTTGAGGAGACAGACGATCAGGCAGCGGCCATCGAAGAGACAAAAAAGGATATGGAAAGCCACAAGATCATGGACCGTCTGATCTGCGGAGATGTTGGCTTTGGAAAAACCGAGGTGGCGATCCGGGCGGCCTTTAAAGCGGTGCAGGAGAATAAGCAGGTGGCATTTCTTGTACCGACCACCATTCTGGCGCAGCAGCATTATAACACCCTTGTTCAGCGGATGAAAGACTTCCCGGTTCGGGTGGATCTGATGTGCCGTTTCCGTACCCCTTCCCAGCAGAAAAAGACGCTGGAAGACCTGAAAAAAGGTCAGGTGGATATTCTGGTGGGAACCCACCGGATTTTGAGTCAGGACGTCTGCTTCAAAGATCTGGGACTTCTTGTGATCGACGAGGAGCAGAGGTTTGGAGTGCAGCACAAGGAAAAGATCAAAAAACTGCGGGAAAATGTGGATGTCCTGACATTGACAGCTACTCCGATTCCAAGAACTCTTCATATGAGCCTGATTGGAATCCGGGATATGAGTGTGCTGGAAGAGGCTCCGATGGACCGGATGCCGATCCAGACCTATGTCATGGAATATCAGGATGAGATGGTAAGGGAGGCAATTGTAAGAGAGTTGTCCAGACAGGGGCAGGTGTACTATGTCTATAATAAAGTCAAGGATATTGCGGAGATCACGGCCAGAGTCCAGAGCCTTGTTCCGGAGGCAAATGTTGCCTACGCTCACGGGCAGATGAGGGAACATCAGCTGGAGCGGATCATGTATGACTTTATCAACGGGGATATCGATGTGCTTGTTTCCACGACTATTATTGAAACCGGGCTTGATATTTCCAATGCCAATACGATGATTATCCATGATGCGGACAAACTGGGGCTCTCCCAGCTATACCAGCTGCGAGGAAGAGTCGGGCGTTCCAACCGGATGGCCTATGCCTTTCTTCTCTACCGGAGAGACCGTCTGCTCAGAGAGGTTGCGGAAAAGCGGCTTGCCGCGATCCGGGAGTTTACGGATCTTGGATCTGGATTCAAGATTGCCATGCGGGATCTGGAAATCCGGGGAGCAGGAAATCTGCTTGGAGAAGCACAGCACGGTCATATGGAGGCGGTCGGGTATGACCTCTACTGTAAGATGCTCAATGAAGCGGTCAAAAACATGAAACAGGGCACTTCCCAGGAAGAAGCCGCAAGCTTTACAACAACGGTGGATCTGAATGTGGATGCCTTTATTCCGGCTTCCTATATTCCGGATGAATATCAGAAGCTGGATATCTACAAACGGATCGCGCTGATTGAGACCGAAGAAGAGATGGATGATATGATGGAAGAGCTGATTGACCGGTTCGGAGACATTCCGAAAAAGGTACAGAAGCTGATCCTGATTGCAAGGCTGAAAGCCTTTGCACATTCCGTGTATGTGACTTCGATTGAGCAGAAAGGGCAGACGCTGAAGATCACCATGTATGAGCGGGCGAAGGTACGTGGCGAGGAGATACCGAAACTTCTGGAGCGCAGGAAAGGAGAACTTGTTTTTAAGAATGATACGCCGCCGTATTTTCTCTATGAGCAGAAAAAGCGGAACCGGAAGGAAAAGGACCCGGATATTCTGGAAGTCGTGAAAAATCTGTTAAATGATATAAAAACATTGATTGTCCAGGAAAAACCGGATATAATAGGGTAGTTAGAAATACGAAGGAGGCTTTTGACAGTATGAAAAAGCGTTTGGCAGTAGTCCTTTTGACTGCCGCTGTGGCAGCAGGAGCAATGACAGGCTGCGGACAGCAGACGATTGAAGACAGCGATGTCGTTGCGACCGTGGGAGATACAGAAATTAAAGGAAATGTGGCAAATTTCTTTGCAAGATATCAGCAGGCAATGTATGAGACTTATTACAGCTCTATGCTGGGAGAAAACATGTGGACAACCGAGGTTGAGGAAGGAACGACTTATGAAGAGTCGGCCAAGGAGACGATCATGCAGTCGCTGGAGGAACTCTATCTGGTTAACGAGCATGCCGGTGATTACAGCGTTTCACTGACAGACGAAGAAAAGAAGTCGATTGAAGATGCTGCGGACCAGTTTGTAGAGGCAAACGATGCGGAGGTCCGGGATGTGATTTCTGGCGACAAGGAGACGGTGCAGAAGGTTCTGGAACTCTTTACAATCCAGCAGAAAGTACAGACTGAGATGCTAAAAGATGTGGACCGGAATGTTTCCGATGAGGAGGCTGCCCAGAAAGCGCTGCAGTATGTAGCATTTACCTACTCGGATACGGAGGAATCCGAAGAAAGTGATTCCGAAAATACTTCAGATACAAAGGAAGAGGCAAAAGCGAAGGCGGAAACATTTTTGAACGCGGTGAACAGCGGCACAGATTTCAGTCAGGCCGCAGAGGATCAGGAGAAATCAGCAGTGGATCTGACGTTTGACTCCAGTACGACATCCCCGAATGAGGAGCTCATTCAGGCGGCGGACAAACTGGAAGCAGGCCAGGTAACTGATGTGATAGAGACAGATACCGGATACTATGTGGCAAAGGTGACATCCACATTTGATCAGAGCGCAACGGACAGCAAGAAACAGGAGATCATCTCCGAACGTGAGTCTGAGCGATACAATGAGATCCTTGATGGCTGGAAAGAAGACACTGACATCAAGGAAAACAAGGATGTCTGGGAAAAGATCGACTTTAACGGTCAGGGGGTTGCCCTGAAGACAGAGGACAGCTCAGAAGACAGCGGCAGTACAGAAGGCTCTTCAGAAAACACAGATGGAGAAGATACTTCCGACAGCACAGACAGTGGAGAATCCACTGATTCCGAAAATACAGATAATACAGAAGAAGCAGCCGAATAGGCTGCTTCATTTTTGTCTTTTATTCAAAAAATGTGCTGACAAGTTCGTTTACAAGTTTGCCATCGGCTTTTCCTTTGACCTTCGGCATCAGCTCTTTCATGATCTTTCCCTTGTCTTTTGCAGTCGGATGATCCAGACCCATATCAGAGAGAACAGAGGCGATGACAGATCTGATCTCCTCTTCATCCATCATCTTCGGGGCAAATTCTTCAAGAACCGCGATCCGTGCCCGGCATTCTTCAATGATTTCGGTACGGTCTTCCGGGGTCATCTCCAGAGTCTCTTTTGTCTGTTTGATCTCCTTTAAGACAACCTGTACTTCCTCTTCCTCAGTCAGATCTTCCCGCTTGTCGATTGCTTTATTTTTCAGAGCGGCAAGAAGAGAAGACAGAGTTTCTTTTCTTGCCTTGTCGCCGGCCTTCATGGCAGCGACCATTTCTTTTCTTACATCATCGATTTTACTCATAGCCTTATGGACCTCCTAAACGTTTTTCTCTATTTTACTATCTCTGAGGAAAAAGTGCAAACAGAATAAAAATTTTCCTTTTGCAGATACTAGCCTTATGTGAAAGCCGGAAAAAAGCGGCTGATTTGTGAAATGGAGGGAACTTTACAGAAATGAAAGCGACGGGAATTGTGCGAAGAATCGACGATCTTGGAAGGGTGGTTGTTCCAAAAGAAATACGCAGAACACTGGGAATCCGCGAGGGAACTCCGCTGGAAATCTTTACGGGCCAGGACGGCGAGGTTATTCTGAAGAAGTATTCTCCACTTGGAGAAATATATACATTTGCGCAGAACTATGCAGAGAGTCTGGCACAGGCATCGGGAATGCTTTCCTGCATTACGGATATGGAAAAGGTGATTGCTGCTTCCGGAACAGGGAGAAAAGATGTAGCAGAACAGGAGGTATCAGAGGAGTTTGTCTGTCTTCTGGAAGAACGGAGAGCGGTATCCATAAGCCACAGCGGGGGATCCGGTATCAATTTTCTGAAAGAAAAGATGGTGGACTATGGAGAAATTTTTGTCTGTCCGGTGCTGGCAGGAGGCGATGTGATCGGATCAGTTCTTTTTGTCAGACCGGAGCGGCAAAAAGGCATTTCCGAAGAAATCTGTCAGAAACTGGCTCAGTGCGCGGCTGCATTTCTTGGAAGTCAGATGGAAACGTAGTCATAAAGAGAAAATCCGCATCATACAATAGTCTTAGAAAAACGGGACAAGGGGGATGCGATGAGAGTAAAAGGACAAAAATCGGGGGTCATGCGGATCTTTCAGGCACTTCTGGTATCCTACATCGTTACGGGAATCCTGCTTCTGGTGCTGGCGGTGCTGCTTTATAAGCTGAATCTGGATAAAGGAAAAGTGACGGCAGGAATTACCGGTATCTATGTTGTGTCCGCGTTTGCGGGAGGTTTTCTGATCGGGAAGCTGCAGAAAGTACGGAAATTTATCTGGGGACTGATTCTTGGAATGCTATATTTTCTGCTCCTGGTACTGGTGTCCGTTGGTGTATATCACACCCTTCAGGGCGATACGATGCAGATTGTGACAACGCTGATACTGTGTGCGGCAGGAGGAATGCTTGGCGGAATGCTGTCGTAAACGAAAAAAAGGCTTTAAAAAAGAAACCGCCTATGATATAATAATTTCTAGCAAAATGCATAAGGAGGAAATCAGGATGAAACACATTAAAACATTAAATACACAGACTTTAAACAACACAATGAAAAAAGGCGGATGCGGAGAATGCCAGACATCCTGCCAGTCAGCATGCAAGACTTCCTGCACAGTAGGAAACCAGACCTGCGAACAGAAGAAATAGGCAGACAGGACTTATAAGTGAAATTACAGGACAGCGGCTATTTGGTCGCTGTCTCTTGATGTCTACAGAAAAAAGAGAAAGGGGTACACAAAGTGATCCATCAGTACCAGAATAATGGATATAATATCGTTCTGGATGTTAACAGCGGATGTGTCCATGTCGTAGATCAGATGGGATACGATCTGATCGCAGCACTGACCGCGATGAATCCGGAGCAGACAGCCGATACCATCCGGGAGGGTGAGACAAAGGAAAAAATCAAAAAACAGTATCAGGAGAAATATAATCCGCAGGAGATTGACGAGGTGCTCGATGATCTCGCTGAACTAGCGGAGGCAGGACAGCTCTTCGCACCGGATACTCATGAGTCCTGTATACAGGATGTCATGAAAAGAAAGACAGTAGTAAAGGCGCTCTGTCTCCATATTGCCCATGACTGCAATCTGGCGTGCAAATACTGTTTTGCCGAGGAGGGCGAATATCATGGAAGACGTGCGATGATGTCCTATGAAGTAGGGAAAAAGGCGCTGGATTTCCTGATCGCAAATTCCGGAAGCAGAAGAAACCTGGAAGTAGACTTCTTCGGCGGGGAGCCGCTGATGAACTGGCAGGTTGTCAAAGATCTTGTGGCATATGGAAGAGAGCAGGAGAAGATTCACGATAAACATTTCCGTTTTACTGTTACGACGAACGGCGTACTGCTGAATGATGAAATTCAGGAGTTTATCAACAAGGAGATGGACAATGTCGTGCTGAGCCTGGACGGAAGAAGGGAAGTCAATGACCGGATGCGTCCGTTCCGGAATGGAAAAGGAAGCTACGATCTGATTGTTCCAAAGTTCCAGAAACTTGCCGAGAGCAGAAACCAGCAGAAATACTATGTGCGCGGTACATTTACGAGACAGAACCTGGATTTTTCAGAGGATGTGCGCCATTTTGTAGATCTCGGATTTCAGCAGATGTCCATCGAGCCGGTTGTCGGTGATGATACAGACCCGTACGCAATCAGGGAGGAAGACCTGCCTCAGATTTTTGAGGAGTATGATAAACTCGCAAAATATATGATTCAGAGAGAAAAAGAAGGGAATGGATTTAATTTCTTCCATTTTATGATCGACCTGGAAGGCGGACCGTGCCTTGCTAAACGGTTGTCAGGATGCGGTTCGGGAACCGAATATCTGGCTGTAACACCGTGGGGAGACCTCTATCCTTGTCATCAGTTTGTAGGAGATGAGGATTTCCTGATGGGAAATGTAGATGAGGGTATTACAAAGCCTGAGATTGCGGACGCATTCCGGTGCTGTAATGTCTACTCAAAAGAAAAATGTAAAAACTGCTTTGCGAAGTTCTACTGCAGCGGCGGATGTATGGCGAATGCATACCATTTTGAGGGAAATCTGAATGATGCATATGACATCGGATGCGAGATGGAAAGAAAACGTGTGGAATGCGCCATCATGATCAAAGCGGCGCTGGCGGACAACTCCGGAGAGAGCGAAGAAGCTTAGAGAAGGGGATGTAAAGTGTGAAGAAAAGCAGAGGGATCGCAGGATTGATTGTGACAGTCCTTATAATCGGACTGCTGGTATATACGACAGCCATCGGATGGGGCCGTTCCCAAAGCGGTGCCATGGAAAACATCAAACTCGGGCTGGATCTGGCCGGCGGGGTCAGCATTACCTATCAGGCAAAAGAGGAAAACCCGTCGCCGGAAGAGATGCGGGACACTATCTACAAACTGCAGAAGAGAGTAGAAGCATACAGTACGGAAGCGAATGTATACCAGGAGGGAGACAATCGTATCAGCATTTCCATTCCGGGAGTGTCGGATGCCAATGAGATTCTGGAAGAGCTTGGACAGCCGGGATCGCTGGAATTTCAGACAGCAGATGGCGAGACGGTTCTGACAGGAAGCGACATTAAAACCGCAAAGGCGATGAGCGGTCAGAACCAGACGACAGGAGCAAATGAATATACGGTAGAGCTTCAGTTAAATGAGCAGGGAAAAGAAAAGTTTACCGAGGCGACAGAGAAGAATGTCGGAAAGGAAATTTCCATTATCTATGACGGCGAGGTAATCAGCTCCCCGACTGTGAATGAAGCTATTACTGTGGATACCGCTTATATTGACGGAATGGCAAGTTATGAAGAAGCCGAAGAGCTTGCTTCCGCAATCCGGATCGGCGGTCTTTCCCTGGAACTGGAAGAGCTCAACTCACAGGTGCAGGGAGCCCAGCTTGGCGGGGAGGCAATCAGTACAAGTCTTCTGGCAGGAGCAGTCGGACTTGCGGCAGTCATCCTTTTTATGATTGCTGTTTATCTGCTTCCGGGACTTGCTGCAGGGCTTGCACTTCTGATCTATACCGGACTGGTGCTGGTGCTGTTGAACGCATTTGACATCACTCTTTCCCTTCCGGGAATTGCCGGAATCATTTTGTCCATTGGAATGGCTGTGGATGCAAACGTCATTATCTTTGCAAGGGTGAGGGAAGAAATCGCGTCCGGAAAGAGTGTGCAGAACGCGCTGAAGAGCGGATTTCACAAGGCACTTTCCGCAATCATTGACGGAAATGTCACGACGCTGATTGCAGCAGCGGTACTCTGGTTTCGGGGATCGGGAACGGTCAAAGGATTTGCGCAGACACTGGCTCTTGGCATCGTCGTTTCCATGTTTACCGCGCTGGTAATTACACGGATGATCATCAATTCGTTCTATGCGGTGGGAATCCGGAACGAGAAGTTCTATGCAAAGAAAATGAAGGAAAGAAAGCCGGTAGACTTCCTTGGAAAGAGAAAGATCTGCTTTGCTGTTTCCCTGCTTGTGATCCTTGCCGGATTTGCCGTGATGGGATATCATCATGTGAAAGAAAACGGTATGCTGGCCTACAGTCTGGAATTCCGGGGAGGAACATCCACGACAGTGGATTTTCGGAAAGATTATTCGATTTCGCAAATTGAATCCCGGATTGTTCCGGTGGTTGAGAAAGCATCCGGAGACTCGGAAGTACAGACACAGAAGGTGAAAGGAAGCACTGAGATTGTCATCCGGACGAAAGCCCTTGATCTTGACCAGAGGGAGGCATTAAATCAGGCACTGGCTGATGAGTTCCAGGTGTCGGATTCGGACATTACCTATTCCAGCATCAGTTCTACGATCAGTGCGGAGATGAGGCAGGATGCGGTCGTTGCGGTGATTATCTCCACAGTCTGCATGCTTCTTTATATCTGGTTCCGGTTTAAGGACATCCGGTTTGCCACAAGCGCGGTGACGGCCCTGATTCATGACGTCCTCGTCGTGCTTGCCTTTTACGCCGTATCCCGTATTACAGTCGGAAGTACCTTTATTGCGTGCATGCTGACAATTGTAGGATATTCGATCAATGCAACCATTGTAATATTTGACCGGATCCGGGAGGAGCTGAAAGCGCGGAGGAAGAAAGAACCACTTGCCGAACTTGTAAACAGATGTATCACAATGACGCTGACAAGAAGCATCTATACTTCTCTGACGACGTTTATTATGGTGTTTGCGCTCTTTGTTTTTGGTGTCACATCAGTCAGAGAATTTGCACTGCCTCTGATGGTCGGTATCGTGTGCGGTGCATATTCTTCCGTATGTATCACGGGAGCACTCTGGTACGTTATGAAGACAAGAACCGGAAAGAAGAAATAAAACATGAAAAGGATGCAGCAGGATGGAAAGTATGGATCTTGCGGCATCCTTTTGCTTTTTTGGAGGAATACAATCGATGAAAAACTGGGTACTGCTTAGAAAGGGAGGAAATTTTACAGAGCTGGGGAAACGGTTTGGGATCCGGCCGAGAACAGCGGCGCTGATCCGCAACCGGGATATTATCGGAGAGGAGGCTTTTGACCGTTATCTGAATGGAACCATCGCGGATCTGTATGATGGAATGCTTATGAAAGATATGGATAAGGCGGTGGATCTTCTGAAGGAAAAGATTGTGGAGAAACAGAGTATCCGCATTATCGGAGATTATGACATTGACGGAGTCAATGCTACATATATTCTTCTGGAGGGGTTGAAAGGACTGGGCGCAGAAGTGGATTATGACATCCCGGATCGTGTCAGGGACGGATACGGGTTAAATATTGATCTGATTGACCGTGCGCTGGATGACAATATTGATACGATTGTGACATGTGACAACGGAATCGCAGCGCGCGAAGAGATCGCGTATGGGAAAAGTATGGGAATGGCTGTCGTTGTAACAGACCATCATGAAGTGCCGTATGAAGAATACGAAGACGGTACACGTGGCTACCTGATTCCGCCTGCCGACGCGGTGGTGGATATCAAAAGAGAGGACTGCCTGTACCCGTTCAAAGGACTGTGTGGAGCAGCTGTGGCCTACAAGCTGGTCGAGGCACTTTACAATGCCATGGGAAGAGATCCGGAAGATGTGGATTATCTGATGGAAAATGTAGCCATCGCGACGGTAGGAGACGTTATGGATCTGACCGACGAAAACCGGATTTTTGTAAAACAGGGGCTGGAAATGCTGAAGAGAACGAAAAATCCGGGACTTGCCGCGCTGATGGAATGTACCGGAGTCCATACGGACCGACTGTCTGCCTATCATATCGGCTTTGTGATCGGACCGTGCATCAATGCCGGGGGGCGTCTGGATACAGCCAGACGGGCACTGGAGCTTCTGTGCGCAAAGACAAAAAAAGAAGCGGATCTTCTGGCGGGAGATCTGAAAGCTCTCAATGACAGCCGGAAGAATCTGACAGAGGAAGCAGTGAAAGAGGCGGTGGTCCAGGTGGAGACAACCGGATTAAAGGAGGATAAAGTACTTGTGGTGTATCTGCCAAAATGTCATGAAAGCATAGCGGGAATTGTGGCAGGACGTCTGCGGGAGCGGTACTACAAACCGGTGTTTGTCCTGACAAAGGCAGAAGAAGGAGCAAAAGGCTCCGGGCGGTCGATTGAAACCTACCATATGTACGATGAGCTGAGCAGATGCAAAGATCTTCTGACACGTTTCGGCGGACATCGTCTGGCAGCGGGGCTTTCGCTCCCGGAAGAAAAAATTCTGTCTCTTCGGAAAAAACTGAACGAAAATACGACAATGACGGAAGAAGACCTGACGGAGAAAGTTGTGATCGACATGCAGCTTCCTCTGTGTGAGATTACCGAGGATTTTGTGCAGGAACTTTCTCTTCTGGAGCCGTTTGGAAAAGGAAATACGAAACCGGTGTTTGCCCGGAGAAAGCTGCTTTTTCGGCGGGGACGGGTTATCGGAAAGCATCAAAATGTGTTGAAACTGGAAGTAGAAGATGCGGACCACACCACTATGGATGCCATCTTTTTTGGTGATCTGGAGACCTTCTTTTCCTGTCTGTCACAAAAGTACGGACCGGATGCAAAAGACCATCTTTTATATGGAAGAGGAAATCCGATTTTGATGGATGTTACTTACTATCCGGGAATCAACGATTACATGGGAAGAAGGACGCTTCAGATTACAATTCTCGATTATCGGTAATACTGATAAGAAAAAAGGCAGGATTACGCGAAAAACCTGTAGAATGCTCTGCTTTACACATTCTGGAAATAATGATATACTAAAAGATATATTCCAAAAAACGACATAATATTTGAGAGTAAAGCAGTGAAGAAACAGGTAAAGGAGGGGAATGATATGGCAGAAAAAATCAGACCGGAAGAAGTTACGACAGAAGTCCGCCAGGGGATGCGGATTGTGGACGGCCATGCTGTAAAAGAGCCTGAGGACTATCAGGACCCGGATGAGCTGTACCGTTATCTGATCGGGCATATCCATAAATATCACCCGTCAGCAGATGTTTCGCTGATTGAAAAAGCATATCAGCTGGCGAGCAAGGCCCATGCAAATCAGTTCCGAAAATCCGGAGAGGCATATATCATTCATCCTCTTTGGGTAGGCATTATTCTGGCACAGCTTGAGATGGACAAGGAAACGATTGCGGCCGGCATTCTGCATGATGTGGTAGAAGATACCGAGGTTACAAAAGAGGATATTGAAAAAGAATTCGGAGAGGAAGTAGCGCTTCTTGTGGATGGTGTTACAAAGCTGGGACAGCTTTCCTATTCTTCGGATAAGCTTGAAATGCAGGCGGAGAATTTAAGAAAGATGTTTCTCGCCATGGCAAAGGATATCCGTGTCATCATTATCAAGCTTGCCGACCGCCTTCATAATATGCGCACGCTGCAGTTTATGAAGCCGGAGAAGCAGAAGGAAAAAGCGAAAGAGACGATGGACATCTATTCTCCGATCGCCCAGAGACTCGGTATTTCCAAAGTGAAGACAGAGCTGGATGACCTTGCGCTTAAGTATCTCCATCCGGAGATTTTCTATGACCTGGTGCAGCAGATTAATGAGAGAAAGACCGAGCGGGAAGAGTTTGTGGCTCAGATTGTAAGGGAAGTCTCACAGCATATGGAAAATGCCCATATCAGGGCGGAAGTCAATGGAAGAGTCAAGCATTTCTTCAGTATCTACAAAAAGATGGTTAATCAGGATAAGACGGTAGACCAGATTTACGATCTTTTTGCAGTACGGATTATTGTTGACACGGTGAAAGACTGTTACGCGGCCCTCGGCGTGATCCATGAGATGTATACACCGGTACCTGGCAGGTTTAAAGATTACATTGCCATGCCGAAGCCGAATATGTATCAGTCACTTCACACGACGCTGATGAGTTCCGTCGGACAGCCGTTTGAGATTCAGATCCGTACAAAGGAGATGCACAAGACGGCCGAATACGGAATCGCAGCCCACTGGAAATACAAAGAGTCCAATGACGGAAAGAAGAATATCAAGGCTCAGGAAGAAGAAAAGTTAAGCTGGCTCCGCCAGATCCTCGACTGGCAGAAAGACATGTCGGATAACCGGGAGTTTTTGAATCTGATCAAAGGAGACCTGGATCTGTTCGCGGAAGATGTGTACTGCTTCACCCCGAATGGAGATGTCAAAAATCTTCCGAACGGTTCCACGCCGATCGATTTTGCATACGCGATCCACAGTGCGGTGGGAAATAAAATGGTCGGGGCAAGAGTCAACGGAAAACTTGTCAAAGTAGACTACAAGATTCAGAACGGCGACCGCATCGAGATTCTGACTTCTCAGAATTCCAAGGGACCGAGCCGCGACTGGCTGAATATTGTCAAGAGCACGCAGGCTAAGAACAAGATCAACCAGTGGTTCAAAAAGCAGTTTAAAGAAGAAAATATTGTCAAAGGAAAAGAAATGCTGATTTCCTACTGCAAGGCCAAAGGCTATGAGCAGGGTAATCTGATGAAACCGAAATATCAGCAGATCGTGCAGCAGAAATACGGCTTCAAGGACTGGGATTCCGTCCTTGCGGCAATCGGACACGGCGGACTGAAAGAAGGTCAGATTGTTAACCGTCTTGCAGAAGAATATAACAAAGACCACAGACAGGAGATTACGGATGAGGCTGTACTTGAAAAGGTAGCAGAGGCATCGAAGAACGTGGTACACATCGCAAAATCGAAAAGCGGTGTCATTGTCAAAGGAATCGATGACATGGCGGTGCGCTTTTCCAGATGCTGTAATCCGCTTCCGGGCGATGAGATCGTAGGATTTGTAACCAGAGGAAGGGGTCTTACGATTCACAGGACAGACTGTATCAATGTCCTTCATCTGACAGAGAGAGAGAGAGCAAGACTCATTCCGGTAGAATGGGAGGCCGATGCTGCGGAAACTTCCGAAGGCAAATATTTTGCGGAAATCAAAATGTTTGTGGAAGATAAGCCGGGTATGCTGATGGAGATTTCCAAAGTCTTTACCGAGGCGGAGATCGATATCAAGACGATGAATGTGCGCACAAGCAAGAAGGGCGTATCTACCGTGGAGATGGGATTTGTTGTAAGAGGAAAAGAAGAGATGGGACGCCTTGTAGGCAAGCTCAGACAGATTGAAAATGTAATTGATATAGAAAGGACGACGGGCTAAAGAAAGGCCGGGGCAAAAAAAGATGAAGATTCAGACATTTGTAACAGGCATTATCGGGACAAATACCTACGTTTTATACGATGAAAACACAAAAGAGGCCGTGCTGGTCGATCCGGCAGCATGTCCGAAAAAGCTGATGAACTTTATTCAGGAGGAGGGCCTTGACATGAAGGCTGTTCTCCTGACCCACGGACATTTTGACCATATTATGGGAATCCAGGATTTCCGGAAGGTCTATGATGTGCCGGTTTACGCAGGGGAGAGGGAAGCGGCGCTTTTACAGGATGCCCACTGGAATCAGTCCGATATCTATACGAACGGATACACGTTTTCCGATGCGGTCTATGTAAAAGACGGAGAAATGCTCCACATCGCCGGTTTTGACATTCAGGTGTTTTTTACGCCGGGCCATACGCCGGGCGGAGTCTGCTATTATCTGGCGGATGAGGGAATTCTCTTCAGCGGGGATACTCTGTTCCACCATTCTGTAGGACGCACGGATTTTGAGGGAGGAAGCATGTCAGATCTGGTACGCGGGATTGAGGAAAAGCTCCTCTGTCTTCCGGATGAGACGAAAGTCCTGCCTGGTCATATGGATGCGACCACCATCGGAGAAGAGAAAAAATACAATCCGTTTTTGAGAAAATAAAACGCGGGAGAGACTATGATGAAGCTGACATGTAATGATACTTTATACACATATGACGCGTATCATCTGTTGAAAGCTTTTTATCCGGACGAAGAAATCGAACAGCAGGTTAATGAAGAGCAAGAGTCACAGGTCAGGATCGAGACAGACCGTGATTCTTGTTTTTGTGTCAGCCTGGCCGGAGAGAAAGGTGAAATCGGGCAGATGGACAGAAGCAGGAGAAAGCATCTGGTAGTAAGTGCACTTTATGAGAAACTGAGTAAAATGGCAGGAAAGAAACTGCCGTGGGGAAGTCTCACCGGGGTGCGGCCGACCAAAATGTTCATGCAGAAATTAGAAGAAGGAGTGCCGGATCAGGAGATTCTGAACTGGATTGAAAAGGAGCACTTTGTCTCGGAAGAAAAGGCGGAACTGGGACTGGCAATTGCAAAAAGGGAAAAGGAGCTGTTGTCCAGACTGGATTACGAGAATGGATACAGTCTCTATATCGGAATCCCGTTCTGCCCGACAACCTGTGCATATTGTTCCTTTACTTCTTACCCGATTGCGCAGTATCTTGATCGGATGGACGATTACCTGGATGCGCTCTGCCGGGAGCTTTCCTATATTGCAGATGTTTCCAAAGAGAAAAAACTCAATACGATCTATCTGGGAGGCGGGACGCCGACATCCCTTAGTGCATCCCGGCTTGACCGTCTGCTGACTCATCTGGAGCAGCAGTTTTCCTATGAACATCTTCTGGAGCTTACCGTGGAGGCCGGGCGGCCGGACAGCATCACAAGGGAGAAGCTGGAGGTTTTAAGAAACCACGGAATCAGCCGGATTTCAGTCAATCCTCAGACCATGCAGCAGAAGACACTGGATCTGGTAGGAAGAAGGCATACAGTGGAGGATGTGGTGCAGACGTTTCGTCTGGCCAGGGAACTCGGCTTTGAGAATATCAATATGGATCTGATTGCCGGACTGCCTGGGGAGGCGCCGGAAGATATGGAAGATACGCTGCGGCAGATCCGGGAGCTTCACCCGGACAGTCTGACGGTGCATGCCCTTGCCATCAAGCGGGCATCGAGACTGCGCCAGGAACAGAGAAGCGGAGAAGGCTTTACCGGTCATCTGCTTTCGGCAGAAGACCTGACGGCCATGATCGATGCGGCGTACCGGTGCGCGGAGGAGATGGGGCTTGTCCCGTACTATCTGTACCGCCAGAAAAATATGGCCGGAAATTTTGAGAATGTCGGATATGCAGAGGTTGACAAAGCGGGAATTTACAATATACTAATTATGGAGGAAAAACAGTCGATTATTGCGGCGGGAGCGGGTGCTTCCACGAAGATTGTCCTCCCGGAGGAAGTAGAGATGCCGGGCAGCAAAAAGAAAAAGATGACAAATCTGATCCGCATTGAAAATGTGAAAAATGTGGACGAGTACATTGCCCGGATTGACGAGATGATAGAGCGAAAAGGAGAATGGCTATGGCGTTAAAGAAAAAACCGGTCACCGGAATGAACGATATGCTCCCAAGAGAGATGGAAATCCGTGACTATGTGATACAGATGATCAAAGAGACATACCGCACATTTGGATTTTCTTCGATTGAAACTCCGTGTGTGGAACACATTGATAATCTTCTCAGCAAACAGGGAGGAGAAAATGAGCAGCTTATCTTCAAAATTTTAAAAAGAGGGGCGAAGCTGAATCTGGAGACAGCAAAGACAGAGGCGGATCTGGTGGACGGAGGACTCCGTTACGATCTGACACTGCCGCTTTCCAGATATTATGCAAATCACGCGAATGAACTGCCGTCTCCGTTTAAGGCACTGCAGATCGGAAATGTGTGGAGAGCAGACCGTCCGCAGAGAGGAAGATACCGCCAGTTCATGCAGTGCGATATCGACATCCTGGGCGAGCCGTCCAATCTTGCGGAGATCGAGCTGATCCTTGCCACAAGTACACTCCTCGGAAAACTGGATTTCAAGAACTTTACTATCCGGATCAATGACAGACAGATCTTAAAGGCAATGGCTGCTTTCAGTGGATTTGCTCCGGAAAGCTTTGACGAAGTATTCATCATTCTGGACAAGATGGACAAGATCGGTCTGGAAGGTGTGGAAAGCGAGTTAAAAGAAGCGGGATATGAAGCACAGGTTGTGGAGACTTACCTGACACTGTTCAAGGAAGTGACACGTGATGTGGAAGGTATCCGTTACCTGAAAGAGAAGCTTGATGGATTTCTGGATCCGGAAGTGGCAGACGGTCTGGAGACGATCATTTCCAGCGTGGAAGCGGTAAAAGAAGCGGAGTTCAAGATGAGCTTTGACCCGACACTTGTCAGGGGAATGTCCTACTACACCGGTACGATTTTTGAGATCTCCATGGATGAGTTCGGAGGATCAGTAGGCGGAGGCGGACGCTACGACAAGATGATCGGAAAGTTTACGGGACAGGATACGCCGGCATGTGGATTTTCCATCGGATTCGAGCGGATTGTCCTGCTGCTTTTAGAAAGCGGCTATCAGGTTCCGACCAGGAAGGAAAAGAAAGCATTCCTGATTGAAAAAGGAATGCCGTCGGAAGGCATTACCCGAATCCTGGAGCTTGCGAAAGAAGAACGGGCAAAGGGATGTCAGGTTCTTGTTTCCAATATGAAGAAAAACAAGAAATTCCAGAAAGAGCAGCTTGCGCAGGACGGCTACACGGATGTGACAGAGTGCTTTGTACGGGAATTTGCGCCAAAGAGCGAAGAATAGAGCAAGAATAAATGGAGGAAGAGAAAATGGCAGAATCAATGAAAGGCCTGAAAAGGACCCACCGTTGCGCAGAACTTGGCACAGCGAATATCGGTGAGACCGTCACCGTCATGGGGTGGGTGCAGAAGAACAGAAATAAAGGCGGTATTATCTTTGTTGACTTAAGAGACCGCTCCGGGATCCTGCAGTTGATATTTGAGAACGGAAGTATCGATGAAGAAGGATTTGAAAAAGCAGGAAAGCTCAGAAGCGAGTTTGTCATTGCGGCAGTAGGAACCGTGGAGGCACGTTCCGGAGCTGTCAATGAAAATCTTGCTACAGGGGCCATCGAGATACGTGTGAAAGAGCTTCGGATCCTGTCCGAGTCCGAGACTCCGCCGTTCCCGATTGAGGAAGACAGCAAGACAAAGGAAGAACTGCGTCTGAAATACCGGTTCCTGGACTTAAGAAGACCGGATATGCAGCGGAATCTCCGCATGAGAAGCCAGATCGCCACACTGACGAGACAGTTCCTGGCAGATGAAGGATTCCTTGAAATCGAGACACCGACACTGGTAAAGAGTACACCGGAAGGAGCAAGAGACTATCTGGTACCAAGTCGTGTACATCCGGGAAGCTTTTATGCGCTGCCGCAGTCTCCTCAGACATTAAAGCAGCTGCTGATGTGCTCCGGATGCGACCGCTATTTCCAGCTTGCAAGATGCTACCGGGACGAAGATCTCCGTGCAGACCGCCAGCCGGAATTTACACAGATCGACATGGAGCTTTCCTTTGTTGATGTAGATGATGTTCTGGAAGTCAACGAGCGTCTCCTTGCTTATTTGTTTAAAGAAGTTCTGGATGTGGATGTAAAGCTTCCGATCCAGAGAATGACATGGCAGGATGCAATGGACCGCTACGGTTCCGACAAGCCGGACACCCGTTTCGGAATGGAGCTTGTCAATGTCAGCGAGATCGTAAAGGACTGCGGATTCGGCGTCTTTACCGGAGCTCTGGAGCAGGGCGGAAGCGTCCGCGGAATCAATGCCAAAGAACAGGGTGCAATGCCGCGTAAAAAGATT
Source organism: Drancourtella massiliensis (assembly GCF_016900655.1). Taxonomy (GTDB): domain Bacteria; phylum Bacillota; class Clostridia; order Lachnospirales; family Lachnospiraceae; genus Sellimonas; species Sellimonas catena. The sequence goes on along the minus strand of NZ_JACJKH010000005.1, from coordinate 59,567 downwards.
GATAAGCTTGTAGAATTTGCAAAAGGATATGGTGCAAAAGGACTTGCATATATTGCGATTCAGGAAGATGGAAGCGTGAAATCCTCCTTTGCAAAATTCATGACAGAAGAGGAAATGGCTTCCCTGATCCAGGCAATGGACGGACAGCCGGGAGACCTTCTGCTCTTTGCGGCTGACAAGAATAAGATTGTATGGGATGTACTTGGAAATCTCCGTCTTGAAATTGCAAGACAGCTGGATCTTCTGGACAAGAGCCAGTACAATTTCCTCTGGGTAACAGAGTTCCCGCTGCTTGAGTGGAATGAAGACGAGAACCGTTTCGTGGCAATGCACCATCCGTTTACCATGCCGATGGAGGAGGATCTTCAGTATCTGGACAGTGATCCGGGAAGAGTGCGCGCGAAAGCATACGATATTGTATTAAATGGAACCGAGCTCGGCGGAGGAAGTGTCCGAATCCACCAGAATGACATCCAGACAAAGATGTTTGAAGTGATCGGATTTACAAAAGAAGAGGCCGAAGAGCAGTTCGGATTCCTTCTGAATGCGTTCAAGTACGGGGTACCGCCTCATGCAGGACTTGCCTACGGACTGGACCGTCTTGTCATGCTCATGGCGAAAGAAGACAGCATCCGTGATGTCATTGCATTCCCGAAGGTGAAAGATGCATCAGACATGATGCTGGAGGCACCGTCTGAAGTAGCAGTAAAACAGCTGGAAGAGCTGGGAATCGGTGTCATCAGAAAAGAAGAGGCGGAAGCGGAAACAGAAGAGTAATTTCGTGAGAAAGAAGAAAAAGGGTGTTGTGGGAAACTGCAGCATCCTTTTCAATTAACAGAAAACTTTGTCCTTTGTTCTGAGAGTATCTGGCATACAGGTTTCGGGGATACAGCTGTCTGAGAAAAGAAAAAACACGATTCATTTGAATCGTGTTTTAAGAGCGACAGACGGGGCTCGAACCCGCGACCCCAACCTTGGCAAGGTTGTACTCTACCAACTGAGCCACTGTCGCATGAATATCAAATTTTGAAAAAGAAGAGCGACAGACGGGGCTCGAACCCGCGACCCCGACCTTGGCAAGGTCGTACTCTACCAACTGAGCCACTGTCGCTTAATGTTTTTTGTTCACTCGGAACAAAATGTATGATACTATAAAAGAAAAGAAATGTCAACATGTTTTTTAAAAAAATTTTAAATAGAATTTACAAAGAACCGGGGGTGTCAAAATGGAGCAGAACAGTACAAAAACAGTATGGAATGAAAGGAGGATGGACGGAATCGATCTGAGTGGTAAAATCCTGGAATGGGGAGATTTTACCGCCGTCAGTTTCCGGAATGCCGACTTTACAGGGTGCAGGCTTTCTAATTCAAGATTCCGGGACTGTGATCTGGAAGGAGCAAAATTTTGCGGGGCAGATTTGCAAGGGGCGGACCTTCGGGGATGCAGTCTTAAAAATGCAGACTTCCGGGGTGCGGATATCCGGCTTTCAACACTGGAAAATGCAGACCTGACCGGGGCGCGCATGGATGAGACAACCGTGGGGTATCCTATGCGCTGCCCGGAGAAAGGAGCGTTTGTAGCATACAAGAAATGTGTGTATGACCGGATTGTACAGCTCCTTGTTCCGGCAGATGCAAAGCGGAGCTCGGCCACAGGTCCGACATGCCGGTGTAATAAGGCAAAAGTACTGACAATCAGAAACTTTGACGGCACAAGGGAATTTGATGAGGCATGGTCGCTGGTGGATGAAAACTTCGTCTACCGGAAAGGGGAGTGGGTATACGCTGACTCTTTTACAGAAGACCGGTGGAAAGACTCCACTCATGGGATCCATTTCTGGATGACGAGAGAGGAGGCAATGGCATACTGAGAAATCTCTTTACGATCAGAGGACTTCGTGCTATAATCAGAGACGAAATGAACAGGCAGAGTAGAAATATGTGCGTTAAGTGCCATTCGGACGGGGAGTTGCCGGTGGACGAAAAGAAATTTCTTGCGGTACATATTTCGCATCCCGCTGCTGCACATAGACAGAGATTGATATACCTGCTGTGCGTGGCAAAAGGACTACTGCAAAGGAGGTATATTTTTATGGAAAAATGCAAGAAACTACGAGACATGTTCCGGGAATCAGCCCGTGAACTCAAAGACAGCCATACCATGGTTGTCATAGCGATGCTTCTGGCACTCGCTGTGGTGCTGGGATTTTTTGGAACCGTGCAGGTGACGGACTTTCTGAAGATCGGATTTTCCTTCCTGCCAAATGAACTGGCAGCAATGCTGTTTGGACCGTCTGTGGGCGGTATTGTCGCGGGAGCGGCGGATATTCTGAAGTATCTGGTAAAGCCGACGGGAGCCTTTTTTCCGGGATTTACCATCAGTGCCGTGGCGGGCGGCATCCTCTATGGAATGGTTCTGTACCGGAAGCCGCTTTCCGTGGGGCGGATTGTATTTGCGAAAGTACTTGTCGCAGTTCTGGTCAACACCTGTCTGAACACGTACTGGCTTACTGTCATGTACGGAAGTTCCTTTGCGGCGCTGCTTCCGGCAAGACTTCTGAAACAGATGGTGATGGTGCCGGTGGAGACGGTGCTGTTTTATCTCGTAGTACGGACATTATCCAGAGCAAAAGTATTTGCATTGATGAAATCAAATTAAAATGGAGAAAAACGGAGGTAGCAATATGAGTTATGCGGATCAGGTATTTGTCAGCATGTGCAGAGACATTATCGATCACGGCACAAGTACAGAAGGAGAAAAGGTGCGGCCAAAGTGGGAAGACGGAACACCTGCCTATACGATCAAAAAGTTTGCGGTTGTAAACCGGTATGATCTTGCGAAAGAATTTCCGGCACTGACCCTTCGGAAAACAGGGATCAAGAGCTGTACCGATGAGATGCTCTGGATCTGGCAGCGCAAATCCAACAACATCCATGACCTGAAACCTCATATCTGGGACAGCTGGGCAGATGAAGACGGATCCATCGGAAAGGCGTACGGATATCAGATGGGAGTGAAACATCAGTATAAGGAAGGAATGATGGATCAGGTAGACCGTGTTATCTATGATCTGAAGCACAATCCGTACAGCAGGCGGATTCTGACCAACATCTATGTTCATCAGGATCTGCATGAAATGAATCTGTATCCGTGTGCATACAGCATGACCTTCAACGTGACGAAGCGTCCGGACAGTGAAAAACTGGTGCTGAACGGAATCCTGAACCAGCGTTCCCAGGACGTGCTGGCGGCAAACAACTGGAATGTCTGTCAGTATGCGGTGCTGATGCATATGATGGCGCAGGTTTGTGACATGCAGGTGGGCGAGTTTGTTCATGTGATCGCGGACGCGCACATTTATGACCGTCACATTCCGCTTGTGGAGGAGCTGATTTCAAGAGAGCAGCACGAAGCGCCTAAATTCTGGCTGAACCCGGATGTAAAAGATTTCTATGACTTTACGCCGGATGACGTCCGTCTGGATGATTATGCGACAGGACCGCAGATTAAAAATATTCCGATTGCGGTATAAAGAAGAGGAGGCACACAGATGAATCTGATTGTGAATGTAGACAAAAACTGGGCTATCGGGAATAAAAACAAGCTGCTTGTCAGCATCCCGGCAGATATGAAGTTTTTCCGGGAGACAACAACAGGAAACGTGGTTGTTATGGGCAGAAAGACCCTGGAAAGCTTTCCTGGCGGACAGCCGTTGAAGAACAGAACGAATATCGTCCTTACAAGAGACGCGCATTTTCAGGTAAAAGGAGCAGTTGTAGTACACAGTCTGGAGGAACTTCTGGAGGAACTGAAGCAGTATCCGGATGAGAGTATCTATGTGATCGGAGGGGAGAGCGTTTACCGGATGATGCTCCCGTACTGTACCGAGGCTTATGTGACAAAGACGGACCATGCCTATGACGCGGATACATATTTCCCGAATCTGGATGAAGAGGAAGACTGGATCCTGGAAGGAGAGTCTGACGAGCAGACATATTTTGATCTGGAATACATATTTACAAGATACAGAAAAAGAACTACAAAAGACTGATGCCGGAGAAAAAGCTTGACAACAGATATCCCCACCCCGTATAATGTCAATAATTACTTTAACGAGACAGAGAAATGTAGTGAGTGGGAGGAGTACCTCCCGGCCGGATGCAAAGAGAGAAGGCGGGTGGTGGAAGTCTTCGTGACGGCGGGTGGGAACTGGCCCATGAACAGCGGACTGAAAAGGTCTTATCCGATGCAGGAAGTAAGATGTGATTAGGCTCCGACGTTGTTCCAGCGTTATCGGGAAACAGTATGAAAGTACTGGTTGAGTGCAGAGAAATTCTGAAGTTAGGTGGTATCACGGAGTTATTCGCCCTAAGCAAAGGCTTAGGGCGTTTTTTTCTACAGGAAGTCTTTTCGGATGCCCTGGGGAATAAAATTTCCGTACAGATGCAGGGAAGAATAGAGAGCCTTGACAAGGAGAAGGAAAAGGAGGAAACGGCATGAGGAAAATCAGTGGAAACAAGCTTCTTGTAAAAGCATTAAAAGAAGAAGGTGTGGATACGCTCTTTGGTTATCCGGGGGCATGTACGATTGATATCAGCGATGAGCTTTATAAACAGGGAGATATCAAGATCATTCTCCCAAGACACGAGCAGGCGCTGGTTCACGAGGCGGATGCTTACGCAAGATCAACGGGCAAGGTCGGGGTCTGCCTTGTAACAAGCGGACCCGGAGCGACGAACCTGGTAACCGGTCTTGCCACGGCAAACTATGACAGTGTGCCGCTTGTATGTTTTACAGGACAGGTGGCGCGGCATCTGATTGGAAATGACGCATTCCAGGAGGTCGACATTGTAGGAATTACAAGAAGCATCACCAAATACGGAGTGACGGTACATAGAAGAGAAGATCTGGGAAGAATTATAAAAGAAGCGTTCTACATCGCAAGAAGCGGGAAACCGGGACCTGTTCTCGTAGATCTTCCGAAAGACGTGATGGGTGAGCTTGGCTCTCCGGAATATCCGTCAGAGGTCAATATCCGCGGCTATAAGCCAAACACCAGCGTTCACATCGGCCAGTTAAAACGCGCGGTCAAGCTGTTAAACCACGCGAAGAGACCGCTGTTTCTTGCAGGAGGCGGAGTGAATATTGCGGAAGCCAATGAAGCCTTTACAAGACTGGTGGAAAAGACGAAAATTCCGGTGGTCACAACGGTAATGGGAAGAGGCGCTGTCCCGACGAATCATCCGTATTATGTGGCAAACCTTGGTATGCACGGAGCCTACGCGGCTAATATGGCGGTGGAAGAGTGCGATGTGCTGTTTTCCATCGGTACAAGATTCAATGACCGGATCACAGGAAAGCTGCACGCGTTTGCGCCGAACGCAAAGATTGTACATATCGATATTGATACGGCGTCCATCTCCAAGAATATCCATGTGGATGTGCCGATTGTAGCGGACGCAAAGGAAGCAATCGAAAAGATGCTGGAGTACGCGGAAGAGAAGGATACAAAAGAGTGGATGGAGAAAATTCAGGGCTGGGAGCAGGAACACCCGCTTCAGATGAAGAAGAGGGGAAATGTCATGCTTCCGCAGGATATTATCGAGGGAATCAATCATGTTTTTGATGAAGGAATCATTGTAACGGATGTAGGACAGCATCAGATGTTCGCGGCACAGTATGCGGAGATTACGCCGAAGAAACGCCTTCTGATGTCGGGAGGACTTGGCACGATGGGATATGGATTCCCGGGAGGAATCGGAGCAAAGATCGGCAATCCGGATAAACCGGTGATCGTTATTTCCGGTGATGGAGGCATGCAGATGAATATTCAGGAATTTGCCACAGCGGTTCTCGAAGAGCTGCCGATTATTATCTGTGTTCTGAATAATACCTACCTTGGAATGGTGCGTCAGTGGCAGAAGCTGTTTTACGGCAAACGCTACGCCATGACCAATCTTCTTGCAGGGGCTGCTCTGCGCCGCGGGGATGAAAAGCTGCCGGAATATACACCGGACTTTGTGAAACTTGCAGAAAGCTACGGGGCAAAGGGAATGCGTGTGGAGAAGAAAGAGGATATCGAGGCGGCACTTCTGGAAGCCTCAAAAGAGACGAAGGTACCGACACTGATCGAATTCATCATCGATCCGGAAGAAGTGGTCTACCCGATGGTGAAGCCAAACGGTACGCTCCATGAGATGCTGATGGACTGCTAGAGAAGGAGGAAATGGAAATGAATGGAATGTTGAAAAAAAGATGGATCTCTCTTTATGTGGAAAATCAGATTGGTGTGCTTTCCAAGATTTCCGGGTTGTTTTCGGCAAAATGCTATAATCTGGAAAGTCTGACGGTGGGACGGACAGAAGACCCGACGATTTCCAGAATGACGATCGAAACGCATTGTGATGAGGAGACTTTTGAACAGATTAAAAAACAGCTGAACCGGATGGTGGAAGTGATCAAGGTCATCGATTTTACGGATCTTTCAGTCTGCATGAAGGAGATCCTGTATGTCAAAGTGAAAAAATGCAGTCTGGAGGAAAAGACAGAGCTTTTCCAGATTGCCGAGACCTTCAAGGCGGAAGTGATCGATTACGGGAAAGACAGTATGCTGCTTGAATTTTTGCAGACGGCCACCAAAAATGATGCGGTTGTCAAGCTTTTGAAAGAAGAATTCCGGGATGTGGAAGTCGTGCGGGGCGGAAGCGTCGGAATTGAAGCAATCAGTATGGCAGAGCGGTAGCAGGAAAATCATACGGATTCAAAAAAAACAGAGCGCACTCTTGAATTTTTTCCAAAACAGTCTTATACTAGAAAAATAAGAAAACAAGATTGGAGTGGATGGAAATGGAAAAGAAAAATTTGGACTGGTCAAATCTGGATTTCGGGTATATCCAGACCGATAAAAGATATGTTTCCAATTTTAAAGACGGTGCGTGGGACGATGGATGTCTGACATCCGATGCCAGTATCGTACTCAACGAGTGTGCGGGTGTGTTCCAGTATGCACAGACCGTATTTGAAGGATTAAAGGCATACACAACAGAAGACGGAAAGATTGTAACATTCCGTCCGGACTTAAATGCTGAGAGAATGATTGATTCGGCAAAGAGACTGGAAATGCCGGCATTTCCGAAAGAGCGCTTTATTGATGCGGTAACACAGACAGTAAAAGCAAATGCCGCATGGGTACCTCCATTCGGTTCCGGGGCAACCCTTTACATCCGGCCTTATATGTTCGGTTCCAGTCCGGTGATCGGTGTGAGTCCGGCGGCTGAATACCAGTTCCGCATTTTAACCACTCCGGTCGGACCATATTTTAAAGGCGGAGCAAAGCCGATTACGATCAAGGTTTCTGATTTTGACAGAGCGGCACCGCACGGAACCGGCCATATCAAGGCAGGACTGAACTACGCCATGAGCCTTCATGCAATTGTGACAGCACACGAAGAAGGCTATGCGGAAAACATGTATCTCGACGCCGCTACAAGAACAAAGGTAGAGGAGACAGGCGGAGCCAACTTTATCTTTATCACAAAAGATAAAAAAGTTGTAACACCGAAATCATCCTCCATCCTTCCGTCCATTACAAGACGCTCGCTCCTTTACGTGGCAAAAGAGTATCTTGGGCTTGAGACAGAAGAACGGGAAGTGACTCTGGAAGAAGTTCCGGAATTTGCGGAATGCGGACTGTGCGGTACAGCTGCCGTTGTTTCTCCGGTGGGCAAGATTGTAGACCACGGAAGAGAAATCTGTTTTGCAAGCGGCATGGATGAGATGGGACCGGTGACAAAACAGCTCTATGACACATTGACAGGAATCCAGATGGGGCGGATCGAGGCTCCGGAAGGATGGATTCATGTAATTGAATAAGGAAAATGGAACAGATCCTCCGGGCAAGATGTCCGGGGGATTTTGATTTCCCCTTTAAAAAATATGGAAATCATGCTATAATAAGCCGGATTTATAGTCGGCGGGAGATGATCAAATGGATGCATATACAGGATTTGCGGAAGTATACGATACATTTATGGACAATGTCCCATATGCAGAATGGACAGAATATTATGCGGGGATTCTGAAAGAAAACGGAATCCGGGACGGGCTCGTTCTGGATCTTGGATGCGGCACCGGAAGCATGACAGAGCTTCTGGCAGGGCTTGGCTATGACATGATCGGAGTGGATAATTCGGAAGAGATGCTGGAGATTGCTTCGGAGAAGAAAGCGGCTTCCGGACATGATATCCTTTATCTTCTTCAGGATATGAGGGAGTTTGAGCTCTACGGTACGGTCCGCGCAGTCATAAGCGCCTGTGATTCCGTCAATTATATTACGGAGCCCGAAGAGCTGGCAGAGACGTTTGCACTGGTGAACAACTATCTGGATCCGGGCGGACTGTTTTTGTTTGATTTTAATACAGAATATAAATACAGGGAGATCCTGGGGGATACAACGATTGCGGAAAACAGAGACGAGTGCAGTTTTATCTGGGAGAATTTTTATGACTCTCAGGAGCGGATCAACGAGTATGATCTGACGATTTTTGTACGTGAGGGAGAACTGTACAGAAAGTTTGAAGAAACCCATTTTCAGAGAGGCTATACGGTCAGGGAAGTGACGGACTGTCTGAGGAAAGCCGGCATGGAACTTGTTGCGATGTATGACGGCTTTACGAAAGAGCAGCCGGACGAAGAAAGCACCCGCATCTGTGTAGTGGCAAGAGAATGTGGAAAGAACAGAGCCGAATAAAGAAAGAAATGAGGAATCAGTAATGAAAGATTATTTAGTAAGAGCAACCGCGGCGGGCAGCCAGATCCGTGCGTTTGCGGTGACATCGACAGAGATGGTAGAGACAGCACGACAGCACCACAATACAAGCCCTGTTGCGACCGCTGCGCTTGGAAGACTGCTGACAGCCGGAGCCATGATGGGAAGCATGATGAAAAATGATACGGACATCCTGACCATCCAGATCAAATGTGACGGACCGATTCAGGGACTGACGGTGACAGCAGACAGCAAAGCCAATGTCAAAGGATATGTGGAAAATCCGGATGTGATGCTTCCGCCTAAGAACGGCAAGCTGGATGTAGGCGGCGCACTGGGACTTGGTATTTTAAATGTAATTAAAGATATGGGCTTAAAAGAGCCGTATGTGGGACAGACGATCCTTCAGACCGGTGAAATCGGAGATGACCTGACTTATTATTTCGCAAATTCCGAACAGGTACCGTCCTCGGTAGGACTGGGAGTTCTGATGGAAAAAGACAATACGGTGAAATGTGCCGGAGGATTTATCGTGCAGGTAATGCCGTTTGTGGAAGAAAAAGTGCTGGAACAGCTGGAGGAAAATATCAGCAACATCCATTCTGTTACTGCGCTTCTGGAACAGGGACATACACCGGAATCTCTGCTTCAGGAAGTATTAAAAGGAATGGATATTGAGATTACTGATACCCTTCCGACACAGTTCTACTGTGACTGTTCTAAGACAAAGATTGAAAAGGCAATTATCAGTATCGGGGAAAAAGAGATCAAAGAGATGATTGATGAAGGAAAAGACATTGAAGTGAAGTGCCATTTCTGTAACACTGCATACAGCTTCAGTGTGGACGAGCTTTCCGCTCTGTTAAAACAGGCAAAGAAAAAATAAAAAGGAAAAGAGGAACGGGGCATGAAACAGGGATTTATCAAAGTGGCGGCGGCTACACCTGATATCCGTGTGGCAGATACGGCATTTAATACAGAAGAAATTATAAAAAAGATGAAAGAGGCAGCGGGAAACGGCGCAAAGATCATTGTCTTTCCGGAGCTTTGCATCACGGGATATACCTGCGGTGATCTGTTTACCCAGGATATTCTTCTGGAACAGGCAAAAGCAGGACTTTGCAGGATTGCCGAAGAAACAAAAGAACTGGAATCGGTTGTTTTTGTCGGATGTCCTCTTGCGGTGGACGGTGAGCTGTACAACACGGCAGCGGCCCTGAATAAGGGAAAGATTCTTGGATTTACAACAAAGACGTTCCTTCCGAATTACGGAGAGTTTTATGAAATGCGTCAGTTCACTCCGGGACCGGAAGAGGTAAGAATGATCCAGTTTGCAGGAGAAGAAGTACCATTCGGTCCGCAGATCCTTTTTGAGTCCATGGAGACTGAGGGACTGATCCTGTCAGCGGAGATCTGTGAGGATGTGTGGTCCCCGGTTCCGCCAAGCATCAAGGCGGCGCTGGAAGGAGCTGTGATTCTTGTGAACTGCTCCGCGAGCGATGAGACAATCGGAAAGAACCGTTACCGGGAGGAATTGATCAAAGGACAGTCAGCCAGATTGATTGCGGGATATGTTTACGCCAACGCAGGGGAAGGAGAGTCCACCACGGATGTTGTGTTCGGCGGACACAATCTGATTGCGGAAAACGGGACGATACTGAAAGCTTCCCGGCGGTTTGCGAATGAAACAATCTACAGCGAAATTGATATCAAGCGGCTGCTGTCCGAGCGCCGGAAAAATACGACATTCCGTTCTGCGGCAAAAAAGACACTGCCGGTTGTTCCGTTTTCCGTCAAAGAAGAGGAGACGGCCCTTACAAGAACCTTTTCCCCGGCACCATTCGTTCCGCAGGATGAAAAGGAACGTGCCGCAAGATGCGAAGAGATTCTGTCTATTCAGGCTATGGGGCTGAAAAAAAGACTGGTTCATACAAAGGTTTCCGGAGCAGTAGTCGGCATTTCCGGCGGACTGGACTCCACTTTGGCGCTCCTTGTGACGGCAAAGGCTTTTGATATGATTGGAATTCCAAGATCCCGGATCAAGGCGGTGACCATGCCTTGCTTCGGGACGACAGACCGGACATACAGAAACGCCTGCCAGATGTCATGCAGACTTGGTGCTTCTCTTCTGGAAGTGCCGATCCGGGAAGCGGTGACTGTACATTTCCGCGATATCGGCCATGATCTGAATGACCACAGTGTGACATATGAAAACGGTCAGGCAAGGGAACGGACACAGGTGCTGATGGATCTTGCCAACAAAGACGGAGGACTTGTCATCGGAACGGGGGATATGTCAGAGCTTGCTCTTGGCTGGGCGACGTATAACGGAGACCACATGTCCATGTACGGTGTCAACGCCTCTGTACCGAAAACGCTGGTGCGCCATCTGGTACAGTACTATGCGGACACCTGCGGGGATGAAGAGCTTCAGAAGATTCTGCTGGATGTGCTGGATACACCGGTAAGTCCGGAGCTTCTGCCGCCGGAGGACGGTAAGATTGCGCAGAAGACAGAAGATCTGGTGGGACCGTATGAGCTTCATGATTTTTACCTTTATTATGTGCTGCGTTTTGGATATGAGCCGTCCAAAATTTACCGGATTGCAAAGCATGCATTTAAAAGTGTCTATGATGATGAGACGATTCTGAAATGGCTGAAGAAATTCTACTGGAGATTCTTCTCACAGCAGTTTAAGCGTTCCTGCCTTCCGGATGGACCGAAAGTAGGTACGGTGGCTCTGTCTCCAAGGGGAGACTGGAGGATGCCAAGCGATGCTTCGGCGGCTGTCTGGATTCAGGATCTGGAACGGTTATAAGAGAAAGAGATAAAAGAAAGAGGGCGGATATCTTCCGGACTGTCCGGACATGAATCCGCCCCGGCTGTTTCAACCAGAACTGTCTGAAGAGGAATTACAGTTTGATATTTTTGAAAAGATCTCCAAGATTTGTTCCGATCTCTTCGGATTTTGGAAGCTCTACATGCAGTTCTTCTGTCTCTTCTTCTTTTTCTTCGGAAAGAGCTTTGATACTCAGGCTCAGTTTTCCATCTTTGATTCCGATGACTTTGACATTGACACGGTCTCCTGTCTTCAGGACATCGGCCGGTGTTTTGATCCGTTTTTCGCAGATCTGGGATACATGGACAAGTCCGGAGAGGCCATCGTCAAAGCGGACAAACGCGCCGTAGGACTGAATGGATTCCACGGTGCCTTCCATAACACTTCCAACCTGGATCTTTGAGATGCGTTCGGCACGCTCTCTGGCTTCTTCTTCTTTTAAAATCTCACGGGCGGAAAGAATGAGGCGGTGTTCTTCCGGATCTGCCTCAATGACGCGGACGGTGATTTCTTTCAGAAGATAGCTTTCCAGATCTTCGATATAGGAAAGAGAAAGTCTGGATGCCGGGACAAAACCGCGAAGGCCTTCCACCTTGACGATCACGCCGCCGTTGACCACACCTTCTACTTTCAATGTAAGGTTTGTACGGTTGTCCATATAGTTTTGTACGATATGCCATGGATCGGCGATATCAAACTGGTCTTCATAGTCTTTCATGGACTCTGCCTGCGGTTCCAGGGCAGATGTTTTTGTTTCTAATTCTTCGTTCATTGATGATGCACCCCTTTTTGTGTTTTCTCTAGAAAGTATATCATAGATTTTTTGTTAGAGAAAGCAAAGTGAAAGAATATTTTTATGAAAACCGAAAAAACAGTTGGCGCGGAATCAAAAAGATGATACTCTATTTTTATATCAAGTAAAAGATTGGCCGGCACGTACGGCATATGGGAGGAAATGTAAAAAGTATGTCAGATAATCAGAAAGACAGAAAGGTATATGTGGTAGGACATAAAAATCCGGATACGGATTCCATCTGTTCTGCCATTGCATACGCAGAATTAAAAAAGCAGATTACAGGAAAAAATTATGTGGCAAAAAGAGCCGGAGAGGTCTCGGAGGAGACCAGATATGTTCTTGACTATTTTCATGTGGAAGAGCCGGCGCTCCTTCAGAATGTATTTCAGCAGTTAAAAGATGTGGATATCCGGAAGATTGACGGAGTTTCCAGCCAGGCGTCGATCAAAGAGGCCTGGGCGATGATGCGGGAAAACAGTATTCGGACGCTGCCGGTTCTGAATGAGCAGAAGCTGGAAGGAATTATCACGATTGGAGATATTGCCAATTCCTATATGGAGCTCTATGACAGTTATCTGTTGTCCGACGCACGGACACAGTACAGAAGCATTATGAATACACTGGACGGGAAGATCGTCACAGGGAACGAGCATGCATATTTCGTGAAAGGAAAGGTTGTTATCGCAGCCTCCTCTCCGGATATGATGGAGAATTTTATCGATGAAGACGATCTTGTCATCGTTGGAAACAGGTACGAGTCTCAGCTTTGTGCGATAGAAATGGATGCAAGCTGCCTTGTCATCTGCCAGGGAGCGGAGGTATCGAAGACGATCCGGAAGCTGGCATCCGAGCGAGATGTAGTGATTATCAGTACGCCGCACGACACCTTTACGACCGCCCGTCTGATCAATCAAAGTATTCCGGTCAAATATTTTATGACCAAAGAACATTTGAGCACGTTCCATATGAATGATTACCTGGAGGAAGTACGGGATGTCATGTCCAAGAAAAGATACCGTGATTTTCCGGTTATTGATAAAAAGGGACGGTTCACCGGATTTATTTCCAGACGGAGACTGTTAAAGCCGAGGCGCAAACAGGTCGTTCTTGTCGATCATAACGAAAAGACGCAGGCGGTAGACGGAATTGAAGAGGCGGAAATTCTTGAGATCATCGATCACCACAGAATCGGAAATCTGGAGACGATGGGTCCGGTTTATTTTAGAAACCAACCGCTTGGCTGTACTGCGACCATTATCTATCAGATGTATCAGGAAAACCAGATTACTCCGTCCAGAGAGACAGCAGGTCTTCTCTGTGCAGCGATTATTTCCGATACCCTGTTGTTCCAGTCGCCGACCTGCACTCCGATGGATGAAGCGACTGCGAGAACGCTTGCTCAGATTGCGGGAATAAATATCGATGAGTTCGCAAAAGAGATGTTCAAAGCAGGAAGCAATCTTGCGAATAAATCTGTTTCCGAGATCTGTTTCCAGGATTTCAAGGAGTTCCATGTCAATGAGCTGACGTTCGGAGTGGGACAGATCAATTCCATGAGCAGCGAGGAACTGCAGGAGATCCGGGAAAAGGTATGTCCGGAACTGCCGGATGTGCTGAAAGAAAGCGGACTGGATATGGTATTCTTTATGCTTACGAATATTGTAGACCAGTCTACAGAGCTTCTCTGCTGTGGAGGAAGTGCAAGGCAGACCGTGATCGATGCTTTTGAGCTTCCGGAAGATACAGATCAGATCGTATTAAACGGTGTCGTATCCAGAAAGAAACAGCTGATCCCGACACTGGTGAGCGAACTGCAGCAGTAGGAGGGAGTATATGACAGACAAGGTGATTTTTAAACCAGGCAATATGCTGTACCCGCTCCCGGCAGTGATGGTAAGCTGTGCAGGGAAAGACGGAACAGACAATATCCTGACGGTGGCGTGGACGGGAACGGTCTGTTCAGATCCGCCGATGCTCTATATTTCTGTCCGGCCGAACCGGTTTTCCCACCATATGATCGAGGAAACCGGAGAGTTTGTTGTCAACCTTACGACGGAACAGCTTGCAAAGGCGGCCGATTACTGCGGTGTGCGTTCCGGAAAAGACGTCGATAAATGGAACGAGATGAAACTCACAAGAAAAAAGACAGAGTCCCTTCAGTATGCGCCTGCAATTGCGGAATGTCCGGTGAATATTGAGTGTAAAGTCAGAGAGATTATACGTCTTGGAACACATGATATGTTTCTGGCGGATGTAACGGGCGTTCAGGTGAGCAGTGAGTACATGAATGAAAATGGAAAGTTCGAGTTGAACAAGACAGGGCTGATTGCCTATTCCCATGGGGAGTATTTAACTCTTGGGAAGCAGCTCGGAACTTTCGGGTTCAGTGTGAAAAAGAAGAAAAAGAAAAAAAGAAAATAAACTTTGCAAAAACAAGGGAAGAACCCGGAGGCTGGAAAAATTTGTTCCAGATTCCGGGTTCTATCTGTATCTCCCGGTGAATAAAGTTACAGGAGAGAAGAATGAGGCGGGCACAGCGTGAAGGAATTCGGAAAACAGTGGAGACTTACAGCGGAGATCATCCTGATTGCGGCAGTCTGCATGGCGGGAATGTGGCAGAACACAAAGAAAACGATCGAAAGCATCAGCGATGTGAAGAAAAAAGAGGAGGAAAAGAGGATTGCCATTACATTTGATGATGGCCCGGACGGTATATCTACTCCTGTACTTCTGGATGGTTTGAAAGAGAGGGGAGTCAGAGCAAGCTTTTTTGTGATCGGTCAGGAGGCGGAGGAACATCCGGATCTGATCCGGAGGATGCAAAAAGAAGGACACCTGATCGGGAATCATACGTACCATCATGTGGAACTGACGAAAGTAGATCAGGAGACGGAAAGAAAGGAGATTGAAAAGACGAATGAAGTAATCGAAAATATCACGGGGGAAACGGTTGCTTTTATCCGGCCTCCGTACGGCTCGTGGAGAGAAGAAACTTTGGAAGAAATCGATCTGATTCCGGTAAAATGGGATATTGATCCTCTTGACTGGTGCACGAAAAGTACCGGGGAAATCGTAAGAAAGGTAGTGACGCAGGCAGAAGAAAATGGTATTATTTTATTACATGACTGTTACGGGACTTCCGTGGAGGCGGGACTTCAGATCATAGATACCCTGCAGGAGGAAGGATACCGGTTTGTGACAGTCGATGAACTGATTATGGATTAAGGAAAGTGAAATAAGATGCTGCATGAATTTTCGAGGACAGAATTATTATTAGGAACAGAAGGAATGGACAGGCTGAGACACTCCTGCGTTACCGTGCTTGGGGTAGGAGGTGTCGGGTCTCACTGTATCGAGGCACTGGCCAGAAGCGGTGTGGGACATTTGATTCTCGTGGACCATGACAAGGTATCTCTGACAAATATCAACAGGCAGTCCATTGCCCTTCACAGTACGGTCGGACAGTATAAAACGAAAGTCATGAAAGCAAAGATTGCCGACATTTCACCGGAGATTCAGGTGATGACTTACGAGGAGTTTGTACTGGAAGAAAATCTGGAACAGGTGTTTGAAATCCGCCCGGATTATATTGTGGATGCTATCGATACCGTGACGGCAAAGCTTGCGGTGGCAGAGTATGCCAAAGAGCATCAGATTCCGCTGATCAGCAGTATGGGAACCGGAAACAAGCTGCATCCGGAGATGTTTGAGATTGATGATATCCGAAATACATCCGTATGCCCGCTGTGCCGCGTGATGCGAAAAGAGCTGAAAAAGAGGAATGTGGAGAGCCTTAAGGTACTGTATTCCAAAGAAAAGCCGGTGGATATTTCCGACCGGGTGACAGAAGAGGAAAAGGGGGCCAGAAGATCGCTTCCGGGCAGTATTTCCTTTGTTCCGCCTGTGGCCGGGCTGATGATCGCCGGAGAAGTGATCCGTAATTTGAGCGGATACCGGGAGGGAGACAGATAGAGATGGATTTATTTGAATATGCAAGGGAAAAACAAAAAGAGACAGAGTCACCGCTTGCGTCAAGGCTCAGGCCGGAGACACTGGAAGAAGTGGCAGGACAGCAGCATATCATCGGAAAGGACAAGCTGCTTTACCGTGCAATCAAGGCGGACAAGCTAAGTTCCGTCATTTTTTACGGCCCGCCGGGGACCGGAAAAACGACGCTTGCCAAAGTCATCGCCAATGCAACAAGCGCAAGATTCTGCCAGATCAACGCGACAGTTGCAGGGAAAAAAGATATGGAAGCGGTGGTGGAAGAGGCAAAAAAGGCAAGGGGAATGTACCAGCAGAAGACGATTCTGTTTATCGATGAGATCCACCGGTTTAACAAAGGACAGCAGGATTACCTCCTGCCGTTTGTGGAGGATGGTACGGTGATTCTGATCGGGGCGACGACGGAGAATCCGTATTTTGAAGTAAACCGGGCGCTGATTTCCCGGTCCACCGTCTTTGAATTAAAGCCGTTGTCCAAGGAGGATGTGGAAAGCCTGATTCACCGGGCTGTCTACGATGAGAAGAAGGGAATGGGAAGCTATCACGCCAGGATCGATCCGGATGCAAGCGCATTTCTGGCAGATATGTCGGGTGGCGATGCCAGACTGGCGCTCAATGCGGTGGAGCTTGCCGTTTTGACTACCGAAAGAAGCAGTGACGGGTTCATTCATCTGACACTGGATGTTGTATCAGAATGCATCCAGAAAAGAGTAGTCCGTTACGATAAGGACGGGGACAACCATTATGATACCATATCCGCCTTTATCAAAAGCATGCGGGGATCCGACCCGGACGCTGCGGTGTACTATCTGGCAAAGATGCTTTATGCCGGAGAGGATATCCGGTTTATTGCCCGCAGAATCATGATCTGCGCATCGGAGGATGTGGGAAACGCAGACCCGATGGCACTGACCGTGGCGGTATCGGCAGCCCAGGCAGTGGAGCGGATCGGGATGCCGGAGGCACAGATTATTCTGTCCCAGGCCGTGCTTTACGTGGCTTCCGCTCCGAAGAGCAACTCTGCAGTGCGGGCGGTTTCCGAGGCAATGGAAAGTGTGAAAAGCAAAAAGACAACGGTTCCTGCGCATCTTCAGGATGCCCATTATGGAGGGCACGAGCAGCTGGGACATGGAATCGGTTACCGGTACGCACACGATTATCCGAACCACTACGTTGACCAGCAGTATCTTCCGGATGAAATCAAGGAAAGTGTATTCTACCATCCGGGAGATCTGGGAAAAGAAAAAGAATTAAAAGACTGGCTTTCCTATATCAGGAAACAGTAAAGAAGCGGATGTCCTCATCCGGAATATTATATGCAAAAAAGAACCCCGTGAGAATTCTGGAGCTGCAAACCGGAATCTCACGGGGGTTTATTCTTTTCAATACAAATTACAGCAGATGTGTCATAATGTAGGCGTAGATTTCCTGATTCTTTGCGGCCCAGTTCGCCGCCATGGTTTCAGCCTCCTCGTGAGAAGGGACCGTAACTGTCAGATCGATCAGAGGCATGGAGTGTTCGATCACCTGGCAGTGTACGGAGAATTCTCCATTTGTGTTCCGATAGTAATCGGATTTCACAGACACTTCATTTTTCAGCGAAAATTTCTTCTCGATAAAAAAGTCGTCAATATCCTTTTTAATTGCGTCTGAAATTTTATTCTCGAAAAAGCAGATTGATTCGGCTCCTTCCTCGGTCAGATGGTACATCGTACGGTTGTGTGTTGTCTCCTCCCGGATCAGACCGGACTCGGTAAGTTCGGAGAGCGCTTTTTGGAGGGTAAAGTAAGTCGTATACCCTTTTCCAAGAACAAAATCGGAAATCTGAGCGTTTGCAAGAGGAAAATCTACCTTGCTGAGCATGTACAAAATGATCAGTTTATAGAGTGTGAATGTTTCTGCCATAGTGCATACTCCTTTCTAAAGAGCGTGATAGTGTTTGCCCTGCCAGATATTTCTTTCCCTGAAAGATTTTTCCATCTGATTGAGAACCAGCCGCTTGTTTCCGGTCCAGAGGGGAGCGGCAAGCAACGATTTCGGACCGTCCCCGGTCAGACGGTGGATAACAATATCAGGTCTGAGACAGCACAGGCAGGTCCCCAGAAATTCCAGATATTCTTCCATGGTTGGAAGAAAAAATGGGTGCTCCAGATAATAGTCGTACAGATCGGTATCCTTGAGTACGTGGAGCAGCTGAAGCTTGATCCCCTGGATATCCTGTCTGTTCAGATACTCTATTGTTTCCAGCATATCAGCCTCGGATTCACCGGGCAGATATAAAATCGTATGGACGATCACAGAAAGACCAAGGGCACGGAGTTTTTTCAACGCCTCCTCAAAAACCGGAAGAGGATAACCTCTCCGGATAAACTCGGCTGTGGATTCATGAATCGTCTGAAGGCCAAGCTCAATCCAGACCGGTTTGATCAGGGAGAGCCGCTCCAGGAGGTCAAGAATTTCCGCAGAGAGACAGTCCGGACGGGTAGCAATGGAAAGCACCTTCACCTCTGGATCTGTCAAAGCCTGGGTAAATGCCTTTTCCAGAACTTCCAAAGGGCCGTATGTATTCGTGTAGGCCTGAAAATAAGCAATATAAGAATGTCCCGAGTATTTGGATTTCTTTTTTTCTTTTTCCACCCGGAGCTGTTCCGGGATGGAAAGAGAAACGTCCGCCGCGAAATCACCGCTGCCTCCACGGCTGCAGAAGATACAGCCACGTGTTCCGCAGGTGCCGTCACGGTTCGGACAGGTACAGCCGGCATTCAGGGACAGTTTGTACAGTTTTTCATGAAAAGTCTCTTTGATATAATAATCCAGCGAATTATACCGCTTTTCGCCCCAGCGTACAGTCGCGTCCATCTTACGGAATCAGAGCCTTGATGGCTTCGCTCACGGCATCGGCTACACGAGGATCAAATGCTTCCGGAAGAATGCTGGTTTCGCTCAGTTCCTCCTCCGGAACAAGAGAGGCGATGGCATTGGCAGCAGCCAGCTTCATCTCTTCCGTGATCTGGGAGGCACGTCCTTCGAGGGCACCCCGGAAAATGCCAGGGAATGCGATCACGTTATTCACCTGATTCGGGAAGTCGCTCCGTCCGGTTCCGACAACTTTTGCTCCGGCTTCCTTTGCAAGATCCGGCATGATTTCCGGTACCGGGTTTGCCATGGCAAAGAGGATGGAGTCCGAATTCATGGATGCCACCATCTCTTTTGTGACGATGCTCGGGGCGGAGACACCGATGAAAATGTCCGCACCTTTTAACGCATCCGCAAGGGTACCGTGGATCTGATCCGGATTCGTCAGTTCGGCCATCCGTTTCTGCATCCAGTTCAGATGCTCGGAATCCCGGCAGATCGTTCCATTGATATCACACATGGTGATGTGGGAAAATCCATAGGTCAGGAGGAGCTTTGTGATAGCAACTCCGGCGGAACCTGCACCGTTTACGACAACGCGGCAGGATTCCTTTGATTTTCCGACAACCTTCAGCGCATTGATGACGCCTGCAAGAACGACAATGGCAGTGCCGTGCTGGTCATCATGGAAGACCGGAATGTCCAGAAGCTCTTTTAACCGTTCTTCGATCTCGAAACATCTCGGGGCGGAGATGTCTTCCAGATTGATGCCTCCGAAGGCAGGGGCAATATTCACTACGGTACGGATAATCTCTTCTGTATCCTGTGTATCCAGACAGATCGGAACTGCATTGACCTGTCCGAATTCTTTAAACAGAACCGCTTTTCCCTCCATGACAGGCATTGCGGCACGGGCTCCGATATTGCCAAGACCAAGAACCGCGCTTCCATCGGAGACAACGGCAACCGTATTTGCTTTCATGGTGTATTTGTACACCGCTTCCGGATCTTTGGCGATCACTTTGCAAGGCTCCGCAACTCCCGGTGTATATGCCACTGCAAGGTCCTCCCTTGAACGGACATGTGCCTTTGCCGTCGTTTCGATCTTTCCGTTCCAGATTTCATGCATTTTCAGTGCTTTTTCCAATGTATTATTTTCAGCCATACTATTCACCTTTTCTTCATTAATAATGTATGATTATGATCACTTCTTCAATCATACCATTCTTAAAACAGGGGCGCAATTAAATTTTGGAAAAAACACTTTTCATTTTGAAAATTGTGATGTATACTTTACGTATTAAGTCAGTCAGGTCGAGTCAGACTATTTTTTCCCATGAGACCAGAATAGAAAGGAAAATAGAATATGATGGATATGAAAGAAAAATACGAAACGCTTTCACTGGCAGTACTGAAAGATGTGGCGAAAGCAAGGGGGCTGAAAGGAACATCCGCGTTAAAAAAATCGGATCTGATTGAACGCCTTCTTGAAGAAGATAGAAAAACACAGAAGACAGAGGAAACAGAACCTGTAAGAGAAAACAGGCATGATCATGAGCACGTCCAGAGAGAAGACGTAAGAGGGGAAAAGGGTGCCGGACTGGAACTGTCTGACCTGGACAGCGGTATGACGGCCCATGGAATCCTGGAAGTACTCCCGGACGGATACGGATTTATCCGCTGTGAGAACTATCTTCCGGGAGAGAATGATGTTTATGTTTCCCCGTCCCAGATCCGGAAATTCGGACTCAAGACAGGGGATATCGTTTCCGGAAATACGAGAATCAAGACACAGTCTGAAAAATTCAGTGCGCTGTTATTTGTAACGAAGATCAACGGACTTCCACCTGCGGTTGCAGTGAAACGGAAAAACTTTGAAGACATGACACCGATTTTTCCAAATGAGCGTCTGAGACTCGAAAATGAGAGAAGCAGCACGGCGATGAGAATTGTAGACCTGCTCTCGCCAATAGGAAAAGGGCAGAGAGGGATGATTGTATCTCCTCCGAAAGCAGGTAAGACGACACTGTTAAAAGAAGTGGCTCTCTCCGTTCTGAGAAACAACCCGGAGATGCATCTGCTTGTTCTTCTGATCGATGAACGTCCGGAAGAAGTAACCGATATTAAGGAAACAATCCGCGGGAAAAATGTGGAGGTCATCTATTCTACCTTCGATGAACTCCCGGATCACCATAAGAGAGTGTCCGAAATGCTGATTGAGCGTGCAAAACGTCTTGTTGAGCATAAAAAAGATGTTATCATTCTGCTTGACAGTATTACCAGACTTGCAAGAGCCTACAACCTTGTTGTACCTCCGAGCGGACGTACCCTTTCCGGTGGTCTGGATCCGGCGGCCCTGCATATGCCGAAACGCTTTTTCGGAGCCGCAAGAAACATGCGGGAGGGCGGAAGCCTTACCATTCTTGCCACTGCACTTGTAGATACCGGAAGTAAGATGGACGATGTCATTTACGAGGAATTCAAAGGAACCGGAAACATGGAGCTTGTTCTTGACCGGAAACTTTCAGAAAAGAGAATGTTCCCGGCGATCGACATTCCAAAATCCGGAACAAGACGGGAAGATCTGCTTCTTACCCCGGACGAGCAGGAGGCTGTTTACATTATGCGCCGCGCTCTCAATGGAATGAAGTCCGATGAGGCGGTTGATACGATTCTCAACCTGTTCAACCGGTCGAAGCATAATTCAGAGCTCGTGCAGACTGTCAAAAAAATGAAGTTTATTTAAAAAGAGGGTTGCAAAACAAAAACAGGTATGATACAATAAACCCGCTGTTTAGAAGACGATTAGTCGCAGAGAAATCTGTGTGAGACGAATAAAAGCAAGAAGAGGTGAAAATCATGAAAGAAGGAATCCATCCAGCATATCATCAGGCAACTGTAACATGCAACTGTGGGAATACATTTGTAACAGGATCCACAAAGGAAGATATCCATGTTGAAATCTGCTCCAAATGTCATCCATTCTACACAGGACAGCAGAAAGCAACTCAGGCTCGTGGCCGTGTTGACAAGTTTAACAAGAAATACGGAATCGAAAGCAAATAAGATTCAGAAGTACAGGGCTGAGGTTTTCATATCTCAGCTCTTTTTCGTTACTTTAGAAAACTGTTATTTAGCAGAGAAGGAGTTTCAATGAAGTCATCAAATGTAGGAGGACAGGCGGTTCTGGAAGGCGTGATGATGAAACACAAAGACCGGTACGCCGTGGCGGTAAGGAAGCCGGACGGGACGGTTGTTGTGGAGCAGGATGATTACAAAAGCATCGTCGGTTCCCACCAGAAGCTGCTTAAAACACCATTTATCCGCGGAATCTTCAATTTTATCGATTCAATGATTCTGGGTATGAAGACGCTGACGTGGTCAGCCGGCTTTGAGGAAGAAGAGGAGGAGGTACTGACGGAAAAGGAGGCCAGGAAAAGGGAGAAACTGGATCAGGTGATCAACGGGGTCGTCATGGCGGTTTCTTTCCTGATTGCCATCGCAATTTTTATGGTTCTTCCGTATTTTCTGTCAGATCTGTTCAAGACGGTCATTCCGTCCTATGTTATCCGGACGATTCTCGAAGGCGTGATCCGGATTCTGATTTTTGTCGGCTATATCTGGCTGATCTCCAGGATGGAGGATATCCGGCGTCTGTATCAGTATCATGGTGCCGAGCATAAATGTATCAACTGTATCGAGCATGGACTGCCGCTTACAGTAGACAATGTCAGAATCAGTTCCAAAGAGCATAAACGGTGCGGGACGAGTTTCCTCATGTTTGTTATGATTGTGGGAATTGTCCTTCTGTTTTTTGTCCAGACGGAGTCTCATATTCTGCGGGTTGTAATCCGGATCGCGCTGCTTCCGGTCATTGCGGGAATTTCCTATGAGATTATCCGGCTGGCTGGAAACAGTGATAACGTGGTAGTTAACCTGTTAAGCAGACCGGGGCTGATGCTTCAGGGTCTGACGACAAAGGAACCGGACGACAGTATGATTGAGGTTGCGATTGCTTCTGTGGAAGCGGTCTTTGACTGGAAGGCGTACCTTGCAGAAAATTTTCCGGTCCGTGAAGAATCCGGAAGAAAAGAGGAGGCCGTATGACATTCCGGGAAGCACTGAACTGGGGAAAAGAAAAGCTTCAGCATGCAGGGATTCCGGAATATGATCTGGATGCCTGGCTTTTGCTGGAGCATGTGTCTGGCCTTTCCAGAGCCATGTATTTTGTGAGAGACAGAGAAGAGATGGAAGAATCGTGCCGGGAGCAGTACGAGGAGGCCATAAGAAAGCGCGAAAGCCGCGTCCCGCTCCAGCACATCACCGGGGTGCAGGAATTTATGGGATATGAATTCCACGTCAATGAGCATGTGCTCATTCCCCGGCAGGATACGGAGATCCTTGTAGAGGAGGCAGACCGGGCTGCAGATGATACAGGCGCGAAGCGGATTCTGGATGTCTGCACCGGATCGGGCTGCATCCTGTTAAGCCTTTTAAAAATGAATGAAAACCGGACCGGAACCGGATCCGATCTTTCGGAACCGGCCCTTAAGATGGCGGAGGAGAACCGCAGACTGCTTGAGATTCCGGAAGAACGGGCCGCATTTGTGCAAAGCGATCTGTTTGAAAGAATTGAGGGGACATACGATATGATCGTTTCCAATCCCCCCTACATCAGGACGGAAGAGATCCGGAAGCTCCAGGAGGAGGTCCGGCTCCATGACCCCTACGGGGCACTGGACGGAAAAGAAGACGGGCTGTATTTTTACCGCCGCATCATTTCAGAGGCGGGCGGTTATTTTGACCATCAGGGGACGTTGCTTTTTGAAATCGGATACGATCAGGCGGAGGATGTCAAAAGGCTGATGGAAGAGGCCGGCTACAGTCAGATCTATGTAAAAAAGGATCTGGCAGGGCTTGACCGTGTAGTAGGCGGCGTGTACAATAAAGCAAGAGAAAATGAGGAGGAATTAACAAATGTTTGATAAACTGGACGATTTGCTGATTCGTTTTGAAGAGATTATGGGAGAGCTTCAGGAACCGGACGTTGTCAATGATCAGACGCGGTTCCGCAGTCTGATGAAAGAGCAGAACGATCTGGCTCCGATTGTGGAAGCATATAAAGAATACAAAAAATGTAACGAGACAATCGAGGACAGCCTTGCCATGCTGGAGGAAGAGTCGGATGAAGAGATGCGGGAGCTTCTGAAAGAAGAGCTTGCCGATGCCAGAAAACGTGTAGAAGAGCTGGAGCATGAACTCAAGATCCTGCTTCTCCCGAAAGACCCGAATGATGACAAGAACGTTATCGTCGAGATCCGTGCCGGTGCCGGCGGAGACGAGGCTGCGCTGTTCGCGGCAGAGATCTACCGGATGTATATTCACTATGCAGAACGGAGAAGATGGAAATGTGAGATGATTTCACTCAATGAGAATGGAATCGGCGGTTTCAAGGAGGCAGTCTTTATGATCTCCGGACAGGGCGCTTATTCCAGACTGAAATACGAAAGCGGGGTACACCGTGTACAGCGTGTGCCTGAGACGGAAAGCGGCGGCAGAATTCATACATCCACCATCACGGTTGCTATCATGCCGGAGGCGGAGGAAGTGGATGTTCATATCGATATGAACGACTGTAAATTCGACGTATTCCGTGCTTCCGGAAACGGTGGACAGTGTGTCAACACGACAGACTCTGCTGTACGTCTGACCCATATCCCGACAGGTATCGTAATCTCCTGTCAGGATGAGAAGTCCCAGCTGAAAAACAAGGATAAAGCGCTCAAGGTTCTGCGTGCAAGACTTTATGAACTGGAGCAGGCAAAGCAGCATGATGCGGAAGCCGAGGCAAGAAGAAGCCAGGTTGGAACCGGAGACCGTTCGGAGAAGATCCGGACGTACAACTTCCCGCAGGGACGTGTGACAGATCACCGGATCAAGCTGACACTTCACAAACTGGATACCGTGTTAAACGGAGATCTGGATGAAATCATTGATTCGCTGATTGCGGCCGATCAGGCGGCAAAACTTGCGAACATGCAGGAAAACTAACTGACAGACAGGATGCCCTATATCGGTATGGCACCGGATGTAGGGTTTTTGTATTCGTGGAAAAGAAGAAGGTATAATACAGTATGGATGAATGGAAATTTAACCGTGTCCAGCTAAAGGATCAGGAACTGATTAAGGAATATTTTCGGAAATACCCGTCAAGAAGCTGTGACAGAACATTTTTTGGAGTTATGCTTTGGGGAAGACATTATAATCTGGATTTTGCCTTTACAGGAAAAGCTATTCTGTTCCGGGAAAAGACAGAGAGCGGGTACGGTTTTGCATGGCCTGCAGGACCGGATGAGGAAATCCGGGAACTGATCCCGCAGATGGAGAAACACTGCGAGGAGCAGGGAGGAGAGTTTCATATGTACGGACTTTCCGAGGCACAGTTTGCCCTTGTCGACAGCTGGTATCCGGGAAAGTACCAGATTGAATATGACAGGGATGCGGCGGATTATATTTATGAGTCGGAAAAGCTTTGTACCCTGTCTGGAAAAAAGCTTCACGGTAAACGGAACCACATCAATAAGTTCAAGGCCACGTATGAGGACTGGGCATATGAGCCGCTCACAAAGGACAATCTGGAAGAATGCTTTCAGATGGCTCTGAAATGGAGAAACGAAAACGGATGTGACGAAGATGAAGAGAAAAACTGCGAGATGTGTGTAACGCTCAATTCTCTGAGACTGTTTCAGGAGCTGCATCTCAAAGGTGGAATTCTTCGTGTAAACGGTAAGATTGTCGCATTTACCGTCGGGGAACCGGTAAGTGATGACACGGTTGTTGTCCACATTGAAAAGGCATTTGCCGATGTGCCGGGTGCATATACAATGATCAACCAGCAGTTTGTGGAACATGAATGTATGGGATACCGCTATGTCAACAGAGAGGATGATGCCGGACAGGAGGGGCTTAGAAAAGCAAAGCTTTCCTATAAGCCGGCAATGCTGCTTGAAAAAGGAGTTTTATCAAAAGTACAGGAGGTATCAGAATGATTGCAGAGAAGATGAAAGGGATGGTGGCAAACAGTTCCGCGATCCGTGCGATGTTTGAGGAAGGAAACCGGCTTGCCGGGATTTACGGGGCAGAAAACGTCTATGATTTCAGTCTTGGAAATCCGAATATTCCGGCTCCGGAAGCGTTGACAAACGCCATGATGGATGTGCTGAAAGAGGAGGATCCGGTTGTGCTGCACGGATATACGAACAGCAATGCAGGGTATGCGGACGTCAGAGAGGCTGTTGCACAGAATCTGAACGAGCGTTTCGGAACTTCCTTTGAAGGAAAGAATATTACGATGACAGTAGGAGCGGCAGGCGGCCTGAATGTCATTCTGAAAACACTGATCAATCCGGGAGATGAAGTGATTGTCTTTGCGCCGTATTTTGGAGAATACAGAAGCTATGTCAACAATTTTGACGGAGTGCTTGTGGAGATCTCCCCTGATACGGAGACATTCCAGCCAAAACTTGACGAGTTTGCCCGGAAGATCACGCCGAAGACCAAAGCGGTGATCGTCAACAATCCGAACAACCCGACCGGTGTCGTATATTCCGAGGAGACAGTAAAGAAGATGGCTTCCGTTATGGAGGAAAAGCAGAAGGAATACGGAACGGATATTTATCTGATTTCCGACGAGCCGTACCGTGAGCTTGTGTACGGGGATGCCGAAGTTCCATTCCTGACAAAGTATTACGACAATACGATTGTAGGTTATTCATTCAGTAAGTCCCTTTCTCTTCCGGGAGAGCGGATCGGATACCTTGTGATTCCGGATGAAGTGGCAGACAGTGCGGACGTAATTTCCGCTGCCAACGTAGCAACCCGGATTCTTGGATTTGTCAATGCACCGACACTCCAGCAGAAAGCAGTGGCAAGATGCCTGAATGAGAAGGCGGACATCGCTTTTTATGATAAGAACAGAGAAACCCTGTACGAAGGGTTAAAGAAGGCGGGATTTTCCTGCATTAAACCGGAAGGAGCATTCTATCTGTTTGTCAAGTCTCCGGTGGAAGATGAAAAGGAATTCTGCAGCAGAGCGAAAAAATACAATATTCTGATGGTGCCGGGAAGCTCCTTTGGATGTCCGGGCTATGTCAGACTTGCATACTGTGTCGCATACGACACGATTGTACGTGCGCTCCCGAAATTTGAAGAACTTGCGGCCGAGTACCGCGGACAGGAGTAGACGCGTATGAGACTGGAAGAAAATATCCGCCGGGTGACTCCTTATGTTCCGGGAGAGCAGCCGCAGCAGAAAGTAATCAAACTGAATACCAATGAAAATCCGTATCCGCCTGCGCCGGGAGTGGAGCGGGCACTAAAGGAGATGGATGACGGAAGACTCCGTCTGTATCCGGATCCGGAAATCCGCATGCTGACAGAGAGCCTGGCCGAATACTGCCAGGTGAAACCGGAACAGATTTTTGTAGGAGTGGGATCAGATGACGTACTGTCAATGAGCTTTCTTACCTTTTTTAATTCCGGAAAGCCGATTCTGTTTCCGGATATTACCTATTCCTTTTACAAGGTGTGGGCAGAACTCTACCGGATCCCGTATGAATGCTGTCCGCTGGATGAGAAGATGCACCTCAGAAAAGAGGACTACTGTAAGGAAAACGGAGGCATCATTTTCCCGAATCCGAATGCGCCGACGGGAATTTATGAGAGCCTGGATGTGATTGAGGAGATTTTAAAGCAGAATCCGGACGTGATCGTCATTGTGGATGAGGCGTATATCGATTTTGCAGGAAAGCCGTCCGCCATTTCCCTGATTGACAGGTATGACAATCTTCTGGTGACACAAACCTTTTCCAAGTCCAGATCCATGGCAGGAATGCGGATCGGATTTGCGGCAGGGAACGAACGGCTTATTCGCTGGCTCCAGGATGTGAAGTATTCTTTCAATTCCTATACTATGTCCTATCCGGCTATTGTCTGCGGGACGGAAGCGGTAAAAGATACGGAGTACTTCCGGAAGACGACGGAAAAGATTGTCGCCACAAGAGAATGGAGCAAAGAGAGACTGGCGGATCTGGGATTTGAATTTCCGGATTCCAGTACAAACTTTATTTTTGCAAAACATCCGAAGTATGATGGAGAAAAACTGTTTCAGGCTTTAAAGGAACGGCAGATTTATGTCAGACACTGGAAACAGCCTGAGATCGCGCAGTATTTACGAATCACTGTCGGAACAGATGAGGAAATGAATCAGTTTTTTGACACGTTGGAAGAGATTATGAAAGAATAAGTCAGGAAAAGGAGGAATCAAAAATTCCTCCTTTCCTGATTTCTGAAATATTGTGTATGGATGATCATTGCCTGTCCCTCAAAGCCAGGAGGTTTGCATATTCCAGCAGATCCTGCTTTGACTTCGGGGAGAGAGACATGAAAACAGTTTTGAGCTGATACTGAATAATCCGTTCGTTTATGGCAGGCCCGGACGAAGAAACTTCGACCGGATGCGACTCCTTGCCGGAAATGAGATAATCGGTACTGACATGAAAAAACTGCGCAATCATATACAGTTTGTCATAGTCTGGCTGTCGGTTTTTGGTCTCGTATCCGGCGATGGTTGATCGGGATACCTGAAGGTATTGTGCTAGCTGGTCCTGAGTTACGTCTGCGTTTCTGCGCAGCAATTTTAGTCTTTCTGAAAACCCCATATATTGCCTCCTATCTTTAGTGTGGCTACATTTTAGCAATAGAAACGTGGGGAAAACAGGAAGTGTGTCGGAAAGGAACACAGATGGATCGGTATGTGTCGAAAAGCATTAAAAGGAGCCGGAGACGAATCCCGTGTTGACAGGTATGAATAAAAATTTTATAATTTACTTAGAATAAAAGAAGAAAAATATGGAGGTAATCCGGATGTTAATTGCCAAAAATGATGAAAAAGAGAGAAGTTTCCTGTTTCGGATTGTAATCTGGACAGCGTCTGTTCTCATCATTGCGGTTGCAGCGTACTTCCTGATCCGGTCATTTGCAAGAAATCCGATTGCTGGGACATGGGAATATCAGGATGACAATATTACAATGACCATTCAAAGTGATGATAAAGTTAAACTTCAGTTTGATAATCTGCAGGATGTTCCGGAACTTGCGGTGACAATGGACTGTCAGGTGGATAAAACGGAAAAGACGCTGGTGATCGGCGGACTGCAGCAAAGTGAGATTGACAGAATCCTGGAGCAGTATGATGGACAGTTGACCCAGAGTGCTCTGGATACAGCGCTTTCCATGTTTACGACATCGTTTGACTACAGCATGGAACGGCAGACGTTGACGCTTACGGACCGCGAATACGGTGAACAGATGATATTTGATAAAAAATAGAACTTTCCCCTCTATACAGGAAAACGGATATGACGTGTGACTTGGGTAGAGGGGGATTTTATTCATGTAGAGGAGGAAGAGTATGCTGCGCACACAGACAAAAGTAATTCAGATAGGAAATGTAAAGATCGGAGGCAGTTATCCGGTTGCCATCCAGTCTATGACAAACACAAAAACAGAAGATGTAGAAGCAACGGTAAAGCAGATCCTGGCTCTTGAGCGGGCAGGCTGCGAGATTATCCGGTGTGCCGTTCCGACAATGGAGGCTGCAGAAGCACTCAGAGAGATCAAACGCAGAATTCATATCCCGCTTGTGGCGGATATCCACTTTGACTACCGGCTTGCCATTGCGGCCATTGAAAACGGAGCGGACAAGATCCGTATTAACCCGGGAAATATCGGGGATCAGGACCGTGTGAGAAAAGTGGTGGAGAAGGCCAAAGAATACAAGGTTCCGATCAGGGTAGGAGTCAACAGCGGCTCTCTGGAAAAGAATCTTGTGGAAAAATATGATGGCGTGACGGCCGAAGGGCTGGTGGAAAGCGCGCTGGATAAAGTGCGTATGATTGAAAAAATGGGATACAACAATCTGGTTGTCAGTATTAAGGCATCTGATGTCATGATGTGTGTCAAAGCGCATGAACTACTTGCTCCGCAGTGTCCGTATCCGCTTCACGTCGGTATTACGGAAGCAGGGACTATCCTTTCCGGCAATATCAAATCTTCCATCGGGCTTGGAATCATTCTTTATCAGGGAATCGGAAATACCATCCGCGTCTCTCTGACGGGAGACCCGCTGGAAGAAGTCAAATCCGCAAAGCTGATTTTAAGGACATTGGGGCTGAAAAAGGGCGGCATCGAGGTCGTTTCCTGTCCGACCTGCGGCAGAACCAGAATTGACCTGATCGGCCTTGCAAACCAGGTGGAAGACATGGTGCAGGATATCCCGCTTGACGATGTGAAAGTGGCAGTCATGGGCTGTGTTGTCAATGGACCTGGTGAGGCGAAGGAAGCCGATATCGGAATTGCCGGAGGCGTCGGAGAAGGACTCCTGATTAAAAAGGGAGAGATTGTAAAAAAACTCAAAGAAGAAGAACTCCTCCCGGCCCTTAGGGAAGAGCTTCTGAACTGGAAAAAAGATTGAGGACGTATGACATATGGGAAAAGACTTTTTTGAAGTGTTTCCGACTCTGAACCTTTCGGAGGAGACAAAATTTCTGCTGAAAGATGTCAGGGTTACGAAAGTTTCAACGAATTCAACAAGAGATTTTATCCGGATTTATCTGTTTTCCACCCATCTTCTGCAGAAAAAGAAGATTTATGAACTGGAATATGCTATCAAGCACCAGTTGTTTGACCGGACGATGATCCAGGTGGAGATTCTGGAGAGCTATCAGCTGTCAGAGCAGTATACGCCGGAAAACCTGATGCACGAGTATTATGACAGTATCCTTCTGGAGCTGGAGAAGAGAAGCGCCGTTGAGAGAAGCATGTTTGAGCATGCGGACTATGATTTCGAGGACAGCGTTCTGAATCTGAAGCTTCAGAATTCTATCGTGGCAGAAGGAAAGAAGGAGGCGATTGTAAGCCTCCTTTCCGAAGTGTTTAATGACCGTTTTCATGTGCCTCTTTCCATTAAAGTCGGCTATCAACCGCCGAAAAAAAAGAGCGCGCTTGAGTTTAACGAACTTCAGCTTCAGGCAGAAGTGGATGAAATTATTGAGAGAAACGAGGCACTCCGCAAGGAGAAACGGAAAAATACGGAAGAGGCGGATGCCGGAGAAAACGGGACAAAAGAAGAGAAAACAAAATCTGCTCCAAAGACATTGAAAGAAAAGCGGTTTGGAAAAGAGATGAAGAAACCGTTTGTCAGACGTGATTTCAGAAAATCGGATGATCCGAACATGATTTACGGACGTGACTTCGATGATCCTCCGATCGAACTCTCCCAGGTGTTGGGTGAGATGGGCGAGATCACCATCCGGGGAAAGGTCATCAGCTTTGATACGAGAGAGATCCGGAATGAAAAGACGATCCTCATGTTTGCCATCACCGATTTTACCGATACGATCGTTGTCAAGATGTTTGCCAGAAACGACCAGCTCCCGGACCTGCTTGGCGACATAAAAAAGGGTGCATTCCTGAAAGTAAAGGGGATTACCACGATCGACAAATTTGACGGGGAGCTGACCATCGGTTCTGTGAGCGGAATCCGGAAAATCAGTGACTTCACCGTGCAGAGAAAGGATCTCTACCCGGAAAAGCGTGTAGAGCTGCACTGCCATACGAAAATGAGCGATATGGACGGGGTATCGGAAGTCAAAGATATTGTAAAGCGTGCGTATGACTGGGGACACAAAGCGATTGCCATTACGGACCACGGTGTCGTTCAGGCATTCCCGGATGCCAACCACTATATCGAATCTCTGGATAAAGACGATCCGTTTAAAATTATTTACGGCGTGGAGGCGTATCTGGTGGATGATCTGACGGAGATTGCCCAGGGGGCGAAGGACCAGACTCTTCAGGATACATATGTGGTATTTGACCTGGAGACGACCGGATTCAGCCCGATTCAGGATAAGATTATCGAGATCGGAGCGGTCAAGGTGGAACATGGAGCGATCACAGAACGTTTCAGTACTTTCGTCAATCCGAAGATTCCGATTCCGTTTAAGATCACGGATCTGACCGGTATTACCGATGACATGGTGATGGATGCCGAGCCTGTCGAGGAAGTCCTTCCAAAATTTCTGGACTTTGTGGGAGATGCGGTTCTGGTAGCCCACAATGCAGGATTTGATGTCAGTTTTATTGAGCAGAACTGTAGATATCAGGAGATCGAGAAGGAATTTATATCGGTGGATACGGTGGCCCTCGCCCGGGTGCTCCTTCCGACTCTTTCCAAGTATAAGCTGAATGTTGTGGCAAAGGCACTGAACATTTCGCTGGAAAATCATCACCGGGCCGTGGATGATGCCCAGGCGACGGCCGAGATTTTTGTCCGGTTTGTCGAAATGCTGAAAGACAGGGAAATTTTTACATTGAAAGAGCTGAATCACTTCGGCTCCATGAATCCGGACGCAATCCGGAAACTTCCGTCCCACCATGCGGTCATTCTGGCGAAAAACGAGACCGGGCGTGTGAATCTGTACCGCCTGATTTCCATGTCCCACCTGCAGTATTTTTCCAGAATGCCGAGAATTCCAAAGAGCGAATTTTTACGGTACAGGGACGGCCTGATTATCGGAAGCGCCTGTGAGGCAGGCGAACTGTTCCAGGCTGTCTTAAATGGAAAATCAGAAGAACAGATCGCAAAGCTGGTGAATTTCTATGATTATCTGGAAATCCAGCCGATCGGGAATAACCGGTTCATGATTGCAAGCGACCGTGTTTCCAATGTAAAAAGCGAGGAGGACCTGCGGGATTTGAACCGGAAAATTGTAAGGCTTGGCGAGAAATTCTGCAAACCGGTTGTGGCAACCTGCGATGTTCATTTCCTGGATCCGGAGGACGAGGTCTACCGTAGAATCATCATGGCGGGAAAAGGCTTTTCTGATGCGGATGAACAGGCACCGTTGTATCTGCATACGACGGAAGAGATGATGGAGGAGTTTTCCTACCTCGGAGCGGCAAAAGCCCATGAGGTTGTAATCGAGAATCCGAATAAGATTGCGGACATGATTGAAAAGATTGCTCCGGTCCGACCGGACAAATGTCCTCCGGTCATTGAAAATTCCGATCAGACCCTGCGTGATATCTGTTATAAAAAAGCCCATGAAATGTATGGAGATCCCCTCCCGGACGTCGTGACGGAACGGCTGGAGAGGGAGCTTCATTCCATTATCTCCAATGGATTCGCCGTGATGTATATTATTGCCCAGAAGCTGGTATGGAAGTCCAATGAGGATGGATATCTGGTTGGTTCCCGTGGATCAGTCGGATCTTCCTTTGTCGCTACCATGGCAGGAATCACGGAGGTCAATCCGTTAAGCCCGCATTATTATTGTCCGCACTGCCATTACAGTGACTTTGATTCCGAGGAAGTACGCGCGTTTGCGGGGGGCTGCGGATGGGATATGAAGGACAAGGACTGCCCGGTATGCGGACATCCGCTCGTCAAAGACGGGTTCGATATCCCGTTTGAGACTTTCCTTGGGTTTAAAGGAAACAAAGAGCCGGATATTGACCTGAACTTTTCGGGAGATTATCAGAGTAACGCTCACAAGTATACGGAAGTCATCTTTGGAAAAGGGCAGACGTTCCGCGCAGGGACCATCGGTACCCTGGCGGACAAGACCGCATTCGGATTTGTGAAGAACTATTATGAAGAGCGGGGCAGCAGGAAGCGAAACTGTGAGATCGACCGGATCGTACAGGGATGTACGGGAATCCGGAGAAGTACAGGGCAGCATCCGGGAGGAATTATCGTTCTTCCTCACGGTGAGGACATCAACTCCTTTACCCCGGTGCAGCATCCGGCAAATGATATGAATACGGATATCATTACGACCCATTTTGACTACCACTCCATTGACCACAACCTATTAAAGCTTGACATTCTGGGACACGATGATCCGACCATGATCAAGACACTGGAGGAGCTGATCAATTCGGACGCCATGGACAATGAATATGACGGCGTAGAGAATGTATTTGACGCCAGAGATATTCCGCTGGATGACCCGAAAGTCATGTCGCTGTTTGCCAATACGGAGGCACTCGGCATCACGCCGGATGACATTGACGGATGTCCGGTTGGATGCCTTGGTATTCCGGAGTTCGGAACGGACTTTGTTATCCAGATGGTAGTAGATACAAAGCCAAAGACCCTCTCCGACCTGATCCGGATTTCCGGGCTTTCCCACGGAACCGATGTGTGGCTGAATAATGCGCAGACGTTGATTCAGGAGGGAAAGGCAACGATTTCCACGGCGATCTGTACCCGTGATGATATTATGACTTACCTCATCAACAAAGGGATGGACAGTGAGCTCTCTTTTACGATCATGGAGAAAGTGCGAAAGGGAAAAGGACTCACGCCGGAGTTTGAAGAGTCGATGAAAGAGGCTGGAGTACCGGACTGGTATATCTGGTCCTGTAAGAAGATCAAGTATATGTTCCCGAAAGCGCATGCGGCCGCCTATGTTATGATGGCATACCGGATTGCCTACTGTAAGGTCAACTATCCACTTGCGTATTATGCTGCCTACTTTGGAATCCGTGCAGACGCCTTTTCCTATGAGCTGATGTGTCAGGGAAAGGAAAAACTGGCATACCATATCCGGGAATATAAAAGCAGACAGGACCGGCTGAGTAAAAAAGAGCAGGATACGATGAAAGATATGAAGATCGTGCAGGAAATGTATGCGCGAGGTCTGGAGTTTATGCCGATTGATATTTATGAGGCAAAAGCGACCAAGTTCCGGATTGTGGACGGAAAGCTGATGCCGCCCCTTTCCAGTATCGATGGAATGGGAGACAAGGCGGCAGAAGCGGTGGAACAGGCATCGAGGGACGGCAGGTACCTTTCCAAAGATGATTTCCGACAGAGAACCAAGGCCAGCAAGACGGTGATTGATAAGATGTCGGAACTGGGACTTCTTTCCAATCTTCCGGAATCCAATCAGTTATCTCTGTTTGATTTTGCAGATTAATGCTTTAAACGAATAAAGGAATATGATATACTAAAGAGGATAAGCCAAAGAGGCGGGTCCTCTTTTTTCTGTGCAAAAAGCCGGAAAGACTTCTGCACAGAAGGCATTGCATGGAACAGGGAAGCGTTTTATTCCCAAATTAATCTGACCAGGAGGAAGAAAAAATGATATGGGCAAAGGAGGAGACACTGCCTAGAGAAGAACTGGAAGAGATCCAGCTCCGGAAGCTGCAACAGACAGTTTCCTACATCTATGAGAGGGTGGCTCCTTATCGGGGGAAAATGGACAAAGCAGGGGTGGCTCCG
The DNA here is from genome assembly GCF_016900655.1 of Drancourtella massiliensis. Taxonomy (GTDB): domain Bacteria; phylum Bacillota; class Clostridia; order Lachnospirales; family Lachnospiraceae; genus Sellimonas; species Sellimonas catena. The sequence continues at coordinate 23,952 of NZ_JACJKH010000005.1, read as the reverse complement.
GAAGATATCCGTTCGCTGGATGACTTGAGGAGACTTCCGTTTACAAGCAAAAAGGATTTCAGAGATAATTATCCGATGGGGCTGTTTGCGGTTGATAAAAAGGAACTGGTACGTTTTCACGCAAGTTCCGGCACGACCGGAAAACCGACGGTTGTCGGATACACGAAAAACGATCTGGATATCTGGCTGAATAATGTAGCAAGAGTTGCCTGCATGGGAGGAGCGCGCGCAGATGACATCGTGCAGCTCTCATTTGGATACGGCACCTTTACCGGTGCGCTGGGACTGCACGGAGGACTGGAAAAGATCGGAGCTGCCGTGATTCCGATGTCATCCGGCAATACGAAAAAACAGATCATGTTTCTAAAAGACATGGGCGTGACACTTCTTGTGGCGACACCGTCCTATGCGCTGCATCTTGGCGAAGAGATCCGCAGGGCCGGGATGGATCCGGCGAAAGATCTGTGCCTCCGGACCGGACTCTTCGGAGGCGAAGGAATGACCGAGGCGATGCGCGAGGAGATGCACCATGTATGGGGCGATCAGTTCTTCTGCACACAGAATTACGGCATGAGCGAGCTCTGCGGACCGGGTGTGGCAGGCGAGTGCAGAGAGCTTTGCGGCATGCACGTAAATGAAGACTGGTTCATACCGGAAATCATCGATCCGGAGACAGAAGAAGTGCTGCCGCCGGGAGAGCGTGGAGAGCTTGTCGTGACCTGTCTTGGAAAGGAGGCTCTTCCGATTATCCGTTACCGGACCGGAGATATGACCCGGATTTTCTATGAGCCGTGCAAATGCGGAAGAACGACCGCAAGAATCGAAAATCTTTCCGGAAGGGCAGATGACATGCTTGTCATCCGCGGCGTCAATGTATTCCCGACGCAGATCGAAGAAGTACTGCTCAAGATCGATGAGATCGGGCCACACTATGAAATCCTTGTAGAAAGAAAGAACAGACTGGACGTTATGACCATCACAGTGGAACTGATTGATGACAGGCTGCTTGACAGCTACGGAAAACTCAGCGAACTGGAAAAGAAGATCAAGGCGGGACTGAAATCCCAGCTTGGCCTTGCAACAGAAATCCGGCTGGTAGCGCCTTATTCTCTGCAGAGATTTGAGGGAAAGGCAAAGAGAATCAAGGATTTACGAAAGGATGGATTATAGAATGTCAGAATCAAAGAAAGTCATAATGCTTGGAAACGAAGCAATCGCAAGAGGGGCGTATGAAGCCGGAGTCAAGGTGTCGTCAGCCTATCCGGGAACGCCGAGTACGGAAATCAGCGAAAATCTCGTGAAATACAGGGATGATCTGTACGCGGAGTGGGCACCGAATGAGAAGGTGGCGGCAGAAACCGCGATCGGAGCCAGCATCTCAGGAGTACGTGCCATGGCATGTATGAAGCACGTAGGGCTCAACGTAGCTTCCGACCCGCTCTATACGGTTTCTTACATGGGAGTCAACGGAGGACTGCTCTTTATGGTGGCGGACGATCCGGGACTTTACAGTTCCCAGAATGAACAGGATACGAGAATGATTGCAAGGGCTGCGGGCGTGCCGGTTCTGGAACCGTCAGACAGTGCGGAGGCAAAAGAGTTTGTCAAAATCGGATTTGAATTAAGCGAACAGTTTGACCGTCCGGTCATCTTCCGTATCACCACAAGACTGGCACACTCTCAGGGACTTGTGGAACTCAAAGACCGGGAGGAGATTCCGGACAAACCATATGAAAAGGATATCCGGAAAAATGTCATGATGCCTGGAAACGCAAAATTCCGGCATGTGGAAATCGAAAAGAGAAATAACGAATTAAAAGAAGCGGCAGATACGCTTCCGATCAATAAAATAGAGATGAACGATACCAGAATCGGAGTTATCACAAGCGGAATTCCGTATCAGTATGTGAAAGAAGCACTGCCTCAGGCTTCGGTCTTAAAGCTTGGCATGGTCAACCCGCTTCCGGAAAAACTGATCCGGGAGTTTGCATCTAAAGTTGAGACACTGTATGTGGTGGAGGAACTCGATCCTGTCATCGAAGAGCAGGTAAAATCCTGGGGTATTCCTGCCATTGGAAAAGAGATCTTTACCATTCAGGGAGAATACAGTGCCAATATGATCCGCAAGGCCATCCTCGGAGAAGAAGTACGGATGGATCCGCCGGCAGATGTGCCGCAGCGGCCGCCTATTCTCTGTCCGGGATGCCCGCACAGAAGCGTCTTCTATGTTCTCAACAAATTAAAGATGCATGCGGCAGGAGACATTGGATGCTATACACTTGGAGCAGTGGCACCGCTCAGCGTGGTGGACACGACAATCTGTATGGGAGCAAGTATTTCCAGCCTCCATGGAATGGAGAAAGCAAAAGGAAAAGAATACATCAAAAACTGGGTGGCAGTAATTGGAGATTCGACATTTTTACATACCGGTGTCAATTCCCTGATGAACATGGTTTACAATCAGGCTACCGGAACGGTGCTGATTCTGGATAATTCCACTACCGGAATGACAGGCCATCAGGATCATGCGGCGACCGGAAAAACACTTCAGGGAGATCCGACTTACGCAATCAACATTCCGAATCTGTGCCGTGCAATCGGTGTGCCGAATGTACAGGAAATCAATGCTTTTGACATTGTAGCGCTGGAGAAAGCGATTAAGGAAGAAGTGGCAAAAGACGAAGTATCCGTCATCATTACAAAGACACCATGCGTACTTCTTGACAAGAGACCAAAACCGCTCTATGCTGCGGATCCGGAAAAATGTAAAAAATGCGGCATGTGTATGAAACCGGGCTGCCCGGCCATGACAAGAAATGAAGACGGTACGATCCGGATTGACGACACCATGTGTACCGGATGCGGACTCTGTGAATCCCTCTGTAAGTTTGGAGCGATTGAACTGGTAAAGGCAGGTGAAAAGTAATGGGAGTAAAAAATATTATGATCGTCGGTGTCGGAGGCCAGGGAACACTTCTGACAAGCCGGATTCTTGGAGGACTTGCACTGGATGCAGGATATGATGTCAAACTTTCTGAGGTCCATGGAATGGCGCAGAGAGGAGGAAGTGTTGTAACCTTTGTCCGCTATGGAGACAAGGTGGCAGAACCGATCGTGGAGGAAGGCTGCGCAGATATTATTATCGCGTTTGAACGTCTGGAAGCACTGCGCTATGCACATTTTCTGAAAGAAGGGGGAGCACTGATCCTGAATGACTGGAGGATCGATCCGATGCCGGTTGTGATCGGCGCGGCCAGGTATCCGGAACACATCATTGAAACGCTGGAAGAGAAACATAAAGTCTACACTGTCAACGCGACGGAGGAGGCCAAGAAGCTTGGAAATCCAAAAGTATTCAATATGATTGTTCTCGGTATCGCATCCAGACATATGGATTTCACAAAAGAACAGTGGTACCGGGTGATTGAAAAGACGGTGCCGCCAAAGACAATCGAGATCAATAAAAAGGCATTTGAAACAGGAGCAGCACGATAGGAGGACGAAATGAAACAGGTATCGGTATTTGTGGAAAACAGACCGGGAAGTCTGATGGAAGTAACCTCAAAGCTGATGGAGGCGGAGATCAATATCCGTGCGGTTGCTTCGTTTGATACTCCGGAGTTCGGAATCCTGAGGATGGTGGTGGACCAGCCGGAACGGGCGAAAGAGACGCTGACCAGACTGGGATTTGTGGTACGGATCTATGACGTGGTCGGAGTAGAATTAAAAGATGAAAAAGGAAACTTAAACAGAATGCTGTCCATTCTGGCTGACGGACAGATCAATCTGAATTATATCTATTCGTTCGTGATCCGTGATAATAACGCACCGGTGATGGTATTTTCGACAGATGACATGGAACGTGCGGAAAAGATTCTTGCGAAGGCAGGAGTAAAGCTTGTCTCGGATGAGGAGTTATAGGAGGAAAAGAGCATGATAACAGACAAAACATGGAAGGAACAGATCCGTGATCCGCAAGCAGAATGTATGAGCGAAGATGAACGGATGGTACTTCAGGGGGAAAAACTGAAAAATCTTGTAAAAAGAGTGTACGGGGTCGTTCCTTTTTATACGGAAAAGATGAAAGAACTCGGTGTAGAACCGGGAGATATCAAAGGAATCGAAGATATCACGAAACTTCCGTTTACGACAAAGGAGGACCTGCGTGACAACTATCCGTTCGGATTTCAGGCAGTGCCGAATGAAAAGATCGTAAGAGTTCAGGGAACGTCCGGCACGACCGGAAAACTGACGGTCATGGCCTATACGCAGAAAGACGTGGATATCTGGGGCGAGTGTGTGGCGCGCTGCCTTACGATGGCCGGACTGACAGCGCAGGACCGGATTCATGTCTGCTATGGATATGGACTGTTTACCGGAGGAATGGGACTGGATTTTGGAGCGCAGAAGCTTGGAGCCATGGCAATCCCGATGTCAGCCGGAAATACGAAACGCCAGTTGATGTGTATGGAAGATTTTGGCGCCACGGCGTTTGCCTGTACACCGTCCTATGCGATGCATCTTGCAGAAGCCATGCAGGAAGCAGGTGTCGTTGAAAAGATGAAAATCAAGGCGGCAGTATGCGGAGCAGAACCTTGGACTGTGGAGATGCGGCACAAGATCGAGGAGATTCTGAAGATCAACTGCTTTGATATTTACGGGCTCTGTGAGATCAGCGGACCGGGTGTTGCGATGGACTGCATCCACCATGAAGGACTCCATGTGAATTCTGACTTCTTCTATCCGGAAGTACTCGACCCGGCCACACATGCGCCGTTGAAAGACGGAGAGACCGGAGAGCTGGTATTTACCACGCTGGACAAGGAAGCCGTACCGTTAATCCGTTACCGGACGAAAGACCTTACAAGCATCTGCCATGAGACATGCAAATGCGGACGTACAACACCGAGAATTTCCAAGTTCAAAGGACGTACAGATGATATGAAAGTCATCCGCGGCGTCAATGTATTTCCGACTCAGGTGGAAACAGCACTCTTTGGAATTGGAGAAGTCATTCCGCATTATCTGCTGATTATCGACAGAGAGGACAATATGGATGTACTTACGGTCATGGTAGAAGTGGATGAGAAATTTTTCTCGGATGAAATCCGGAAACTGGATGCACTCCGCCATAAGATCGGTGATGTCTTAAAGCAGGCGCTTGGCGTTTCTGTCAGAGTCAAACTGGTAGAGCCAAAGACGATCGAGAGAAGTGAAGGAAAAGCAAAACGTGTAATTGACAACCGGAATCTTGTATAGGAGGGAAAATCATGAGTACAATTCAGCAGTTATCGGTATTTCTGGAAAACAGAGAAGGAAGACTCGATGAAGTTCTGCATGCGCTTGGAACGAACGGCGTCAATATTGTCGCCCTCAGCCTTGCAGATACAACAGAGTACGGGATGTTAAGAATGATTGTCTCAGATCCGGAAAAGGGGAAAGAAGAGTTGAAGAAGATTGGAATCACGGCAATGCTCACACCGGTTATTGCCCTGAGAGTTCCGCATGCAACCGGGTCTTTGAGCAAAGCGATGCATCAGCTTGTGGAAGGCGGAATTAACGTAGAATATATGTACGCATTCGCGAACGGTAAAGATGCTTCCGCAGTCCTAAAGACAGATGAGCCGGAAAGAGCGGCAGACATATTGAAGCAAAGTGGATTCGGTGTCTGGAAAGCAGATGAGGCTTATAAGGCAAATTTGTAAAGAAACGTATCAAAAAAGGCTGTCATCGACAGCCTTTTTTGTAATCCAGATTCTATGGCTTTTAAATATCTAAATTGAAAAACGAATTTATATAAATAAAAGATGCATACAATTTCGATTATAACCTGGTCACATTAACAGCCTGAGGACCTTTTTCTCCTTCTGTTACTTCGAATTCAACAGACTGTCCTTCTTCCAGAGTCTTGAATCCATCCATATTCAGTCCGGTATAGTGTACAAATACATCGTTTCCGGATTCATCACAGATAAATCCATATCCCTTCTGGTTGTTGAACCATTTTACGGTACCCTTGTTCATAGTGCTACCTCCATAAAAAATAAAAACAATAAGCCATACATCGAATATACGATGTTACTAGAGCATAGCACTTTTTGCGTGAAAAGTCAATGATTTGTCGAGAAATATAGAGCGTAAAAGAAGAATTGTCCGAATTTCAATAAAATTCTGATAAATACGGAATGAGAAGCGGCCTTCACACCTTTCGTGGGAGTGCATAATCTGATGGTATGAAACAGTTTTGTGGAGGTTATTATGAAAAAGAAGCTTTTGTCCGCACTTCTTGTTGCTGCTCTCGCAGCATCTGTACTTGCCGGATGTGCAAAAGAAGAGACCGGTTCATCAGAATCGGACAAAAAGGAGGAAACCAGACTTACAAAAGTAACTTTGAATGAAGTTGCCCATTCCATTTTTTATGCCCCGATGTATGTGGCTATCGAGGAAGATTATTTTAAGGACGAAGGGATTGATCTGGAACTTGTCACCGGATTTGGAGCAGACAAAACCATGACGGCAGTGCTCTCTGGTCAGGCGGACATCGGATTTATGGGATCGGAATCTTCCATTTACACGTATAATGAAGGTGCCAAAGACTATGTTGTCAATTTTGCCCAACTGACACAAAGAGCAGGAAACTTCCTCGTATCGAGAGAACCGATTGAAGATTTTTCATGGGAAGATCTGAAAGGGAAGACGGTCCTTGGTGGCAGAAAAGGAGGAATGCCGGAGATGGTCTTTGAATATATCCTGAAACAAAACGATATCGATCCGGAAAAAGATGTAATGATCAATCAAAACATTGATTTTGGTTCCACAGCAGCCGCTTTTTCCGGTGGGCAGGGAGACTTTACGGTAGAATTTGAACCGGGGGCCACCACACTGGAAGCTGCCGGAAAAGGCTACGTTGTTGCCTCGCTTGGCAAAGAGAGCGGTTATGTGCCTTATACGGCATTCTCAGCGAAAAAGAGCTATCTGGAGGAGCATCCGGACCTGATCCAGAGTTTTACGGATGCCCTTCAAAAAGGGATGGATTATGTAAATACACACACACCGGAGGAAATAGCAAAAGTCATCCAGCCACAGTTTAAAGAAAATGATCTGGAAACAATCACAACGATCGTTTCCCGGTATTATGAGCAGAAGACATGGAAAGAAGATCTGATATTCAATCAGGACAGCTTTGAATTATTACAGGACATTCTGGAGGATGCCGGCGAACTGGATTCCAGGACTCCGTACGAAGATCTTGTCACAACGGAATTCGCAAAAAAGGCTGCGAAATAAATTTTTAATACTTTTTTGATATTTTGAACACACTTTCTTCACAATTGACATGTATTATGAAACTACAAAGTAAGTAATACTTTGTGAATAAACTTTTTCATAACTTTTTCCCTCAGCCAGTACATTCCCTGTACTGGCTATTAAAATGCAAAAAACAGGAAAGAGCACGTACATACGAAACTCTTTCCTGTCTTTTTATTTTGCAGATGTGTCCAGACGTCGGATGGAGTATCCGACAGCGGCACCGCCGATGATATTTCCTATCGTCACGCAGAAAAGCACTTTCAGGATCTGATCCGGGGCGATCGGGAAATTGAAAGTATATACGGACAGATAATACATATCCGCTACAATATGTTCAAATCCGCAGAAGACGAAGGCGGTGATAAAAAGCCACACATAAAAAATCTGGGCAAACGATCCCTGTTTCTGCCGGATTCCTCCGACGAAAACCGCGAACGCTACAAACAGGCCGCAGAAGATACCAAGAAGAATCAGGCTGACCGGGGAATCTCCGATCTTCGGTGTTACGATTTCTTTCACACGCTCAAGAATTCCAGCCTCAAATCTTGTAAAATGAATGAGTACGGCAACAATCAGTGTACCGATCCCGTTTCCGATCCAGGCAATCGCCATATCGCTGAACCGGTAAGAACGATCATAGGCCGCAAGAGGGCAGACCCTTGTAAATAACCGGTTGTGAAGATTCAACACAAGTAAAATACCTGTTGAGAAAAAGAAACTTGCGATGATCTTGTCCGGTATACTTAAATACACCATGGCGCCCATGGCAATGTATGCCCCTGCAATAATACTGCTGATCCACTTTTCTTTCATATTAACTCCTCATCACTTCTTAATCTTGTCGTAAAGATACTATGTACCGGAGAAATTGTACCCATATTTCCGACAAAAAGCAAGCTTTTTATCGAATAAAAAAATAACCAGAACATGCACACGCATATTCTGATTACCATTTGGATTCCCTTTTTGAAAGCCCCGGTATCGAAACCCCGGTCAAACCAAGGGCTCCTGACAGCAGATAACGGGAGTCGAACCCGCCTTTCCAGCTTGGGAAGCTAGCGTTCTACCGATGAACCATATCTGCAGATAAATACAGTATATCACTTCCCGGAGAAAATGCAAGGGAAAGACTTCCGGTTTTCCGGATTCCTTTCCCTCTGCATATTCCGCTATTTTACTGTGTACCGGAATCTATAAATTTTCACTGAAGAATTTCTGAAGTGTTTCAACTGCCTGATCTTCGTCTTCACCTTCAGCTGTCACTTTTACTTCCATGTCTTTCTTAACGCCAAGTCCCATTACACCGAAGATTGTTTTTGCGTTTGCAGCTTTGCCATCCTTTTCAATCTTGATGTCGCTTTTAAATCCTGCTGCAGCTTTTACAAGCAGTCCTGCCGGTCTTGCATGGATTCCTTCTGGATCAGTGATTACATAAGTAAATTCTTTCATTGTCTGTTTCTCCTTTTCTTTATTTACTTCCGTCCAAGTGCTGCCGCATCGTATGCACTGCCCTGGAAGGGTACTTCCGTTCAGTTTTTGTACATACTGTCAGTACCTGTATTTATGCTAACACAAAAGTGTGCTAAAGGCAATAATTCGGGGACAAAAGCACTGCTTTTTTTAGGAAATATGGAAGGAAAAATGAGAAAATTCCATGTTCCGAAATAGAAATTTTCACATAAATTAGAGTGAAGAGGGGAATAGCCTCCCGGAAAAAAAGAAAGGATGGAAAAATATGGAACTGATTACGGAGTATATCAAACCGGAACTGATTGTAGTCGCAGTTGTATTGTATATTGTAGGCATCGGCCTAAAGAAAACGACTGTAGTGAAAGACAAATGGATTCCGGTGATTCTTGGAACCGCCGGTATTTTGCTCTGCGGCATCTGGGTATTTGCAAACGGACCAGTGGGCTCAGGACGGGAAGCGGCACTTGCGATATTCACGGCCATTGTTCAGGGAGTTCTTGCTGCAGGAGCAAGTACTTACGTCAATCAGATTTTGAAACAGTTGCAAAAGGAGGAATAGGCTATGGCATATTATGCAGACATTTCCCGGTACAGGCCGGTTAAAGACTGGAGGCTTGTAAAGAGAAACTGTCCATTCTTGATCTCAAAGGCGACGGAAGGGACGGATTACACAGATCCTACGCTGGATGATTTTATCAGAGGCTGTGAGAACAATGAGATTCCATACTGGCTGTATGCCTATCTCCGGAACGGGAATGAACCGGCTCAGGCAGTCTTTCTGACAGAGGTTTGCAAGGCCAGAGCCGGTAAATATTTTGTCGGATACGCGCTTGATGCGGAAGAGGGAAATGCGGCCACCGACGTAAAGAGAGCAATGGATTATCTTGCCGGAAGCGGAAAGAAGTTCATGCTGTACACCGGTTATGCGGATTACAGCAGATATCAGGAGATTATCCGGTCACGCCCGTCCGGCTGCGCATGGTGGGAATCACGGTATGGCCTGAATAACGGGACTTATAATTCCGGCTATCCCTGCCACAGTGGAGTAGATCTTCATCAGTATACGAGTATCGGGCACTGCCCTGGAATTACCCCGCAATGCGATCTGAACCGGCTGACGGGAAGCAGGACGGAGGCGTGGTTTTGTACAGGAGAGCAGACAGCAGAAGATCCGGATGGAACAGTCTTTGACCATGCGGGCGTTTTTCAGGAGAGGAAGGACCGGAAAGGAGAAGTGTCCTACCAGGGTCATCTTCGTGGTATCGGATGGGCAAACTGGCAGTGTGACGGAGCAATGGCCGGCAGTACCGGACAGAGCAGGAGAGTGGAGGCACTGCGGATTTCTCCAGTGAAGCATATGGATGTGACCGTACATATCCGGGATATCGGCGACAAACTGTACAAAAATATTACAGAATCTACAATTATCGGAACAACCGGGCAGGAAAAACGGCTCGAAGCACTGAAAATTGAATCCGGGGATACAGTATATTTGTACCGTGTGCACCAGAAAAATCTCGGATGGAGCAGGTGGTGTGTCAACGGACAGTGGGCCGGTGAAAAAGGGAAGTCGCTGCAGATCGAGGCAGTGGAAATCCAAGTTGCGGATATTGCCTATCTGGCACATGTGCAGGGAAACGGAGATACCGTCTGGATGGCGGACGGCATGACTGCTGGAACGACCGGATCCGCCCTCCGGCTTGAAGCCCTGCGGATTAAAAGCCAGCACTGCGGCAATATCGAGGCACAGGCCCATATTCAGGACGAAGGATGGATCGACTACGGGACAGTGAATCAGAATATCTTGATCGGAACGGCCGGGGAAAAGAAACGTCTGGAATGTCTGCGGCTGAAAGGAAATTTCGAGTGGAGAGCACATATTCAGGGAACCGGATGGACTCAGTGGACCCGGGCGGATGGCGTGTCCACTCTTGGCACAGTCGGACGGTCTCTCAGAATGGAAGCAGTCGAAATGAGGAAAATATAAAAATCTCCGGAGGACATTCTCCGGAGAAAAATGAGGCGGATGTGACATTCAGGATCCGTTGAAGATATGAATATTATTTTTACCATTTGCCTTTGTGCGATAGAGAGCGCGGTCGGCTTTCAGGAGCAGACTTTCATAATCGTCTCCGGAGCCGCGTGAAGCGATTCCGGCACTGTAGGTGATCCGGATGGTAGTTCCCCCTATGCTGTCCGGAGAAAGCGCGGTATTCAGAACATACCGCGCTTTTTTTATGATATTTTCCAGCGCCTGGTCAACAAACAGAATCAGAAATTCATCTCCGCCAAAGCGGCAGATGTAATCTTCCGATCCAAGCATGGAAGTGAGTTTACGCGCGGTCATACGTATGATTTCATCTCCGGTCCGGTGACCGTAAGTATCATTGATCCCTTTGAATTCGTCGACGTCTATGATCATCAGATGAACAGGAGTATCAGGTCTGGAACCGGTAAAACAGTAAAAATAGTATTCAAACATGGATCTGGTAGGAAAACGTGTCAGTCCGTCGCTTTTCGCCAGCAGATCTTCGCTGACCTGCATATAATTCATGATTTTCCCTTCTGAATTGCGAATCGGGATCAGACGGTTTTTGTCATGACCGATAAATACACCATTTTTCCGGTATCGTGTTTCATATTCCTGCGTTTCTCCGTCAGACGCACGGCACAGGATCTCATCCAGGCTTTTCACAAGAACATGCCCTCTTTCCAGCTGATACAGGGAAGTGGCCTCAGAATTGAAATAACTGCACTGAACTGCCTGTCTGTTTTTATAGATAATGGTAGTATCCAGATTGCAGATGACAATTTTGTTCGGCATGTTATTGAGATAGAATTCCAGCCGCTCTCGTTCATATTTCAGACTTTTCATTTCAGTAATATCCATGATCGTGACATACCAGCTGTCATTTTCCGGATCGTATTTTGCGGTGTCGTGAATCCAGAAGATTTCCCCTTTTTTATTATGCATCCGGTATTCGAAGTCCAGATCTTTCCCAAGAGCGATATGTTCCTTGACCGATATCAGAATCGGGGCCACATCATCCACCACCAGATCGGCAAAACGATTGCTGAATAAAATGGCAAATTCATCCTTCTCATAACCGATCATCTGATAAAAATAATCATTTGCGTACAATATGGTAGAGTACCGGTCGTTTTTACAATACAGTACGCCTGCGTGAATGTGATTCATTATAGTTACAACCCGGCGGTCTAAAGAAGTTTTTGACATAAGTACCTCCCGAAGAATTTCCTTTCTGGTGACAGTATTCCCATCAGTCCGGTTTTTTATAAAAGGGGAAGCAAAGCTGTTGAATCCGGACTGCCCGGATGACAGTTTTTTTAAAGTATGTTATACTGAAAAAAACTGAAAGGAGAAAAAGATGAAACAGTATGTAAAGAAAACAGTTGTTTTTATTCTGACAGCGTCACTTATGTTGCTGACAGGATGCCAGCAGCCGTTTGATGCGACAGGATATACACAGGCCGTTCTGGATATGGTGACAAGGGGAGAAACAAAGGCATACGAGGCAATTTCCGAGTCCAGCGAAGAAGAAGCGAAAAAACAGTACGAGGCAGCGATCGATTCCTACATGCAGGAATTTGATTCCCTTGGATTTTCGGACGAGCTGACGGAAAAGTACCGGAGCTATATTCCAAACCTGATGCAAAAGACAAAATATACCGTGCAGGAAGCAAAAGAGCAGGATGACGGAAGCTTTGAAGTTGGCGTGGAAGTAGAACCGATCATTATGTTCGGCGGTGTAGAAGAGCTGCTCCAGCAGAAACTGCAGGATTATCTGTCCCAGGTGCAGAACAATATTCTGAATAATCAGGCGGCGCCTACCGATGAGGAGATGACGGAGGCAGCGGGAGAGATGCTCTACGAATGTCTCAATACCGCTCTTGAAAATCCGCAGTACGGTGACAAGACAACCATTACCGTCCATGTACAGGAAAGTGAGACGGAAAATGTATGGGAGATCCCTGGGGAAGACGTGGATGCGCTCATGACAGCACTGATCGATACGACAGGTGCGGAAGAAGCATTTACCCTGTCCTGATCAGGTGTTTCAAAGGAAAGCCCTGGAGGAAAGGAGTGGGAGCTGTGATAATCAATACCGGGATGCGGACAGATATTCCTGCCTGTTACAGCGACTGGTTTTTCCGGAGGATCTGGGAGAAATATGTACTTGTGAGAAATCCTTACTATCCGCAGCAGGTCACACGGTACCGTCTGACGCCGGATGTGGTAGACTGTCTTGCATTTTGTACCAAGAATCCGGAACCGATGCTTGGAAGACTCGATGAGATTTCGGTATTTCCGCAGTTCTGGTTTGTGACGATCACACCCTACGGAAAAGAGATCGAACCGCAGGTACCGGACAAGAGAAAGGTACTGGAATCCTTCCGCGTGCTTTCCGAAAAGGTTGGAAAACGGGCTGTCAGCTGGCGTTATGATCCGATTTTTCTGTCGGACCGGTACAGCCTGTCCTTTCATATGGAGGCGTTTGAAACGATGTGTGCATACTTAAGCGGATATACCGATCAGTGTGTGATCAGTTTTATTGATCTGTATGCAAAAACGAAGCGGAATTTTCCGGGAGTCCGGCCGGTTCGCAAAGAGGAACGGCTCTGTATCGGAAAAGAGTTTGCACAGATTGCAGGGAAGTATCAGATCCGGGTACGTTCCTGCTGTGAAGGTACAGAACTTGCACCGTACGGCATCGATATTTCAGGCTGTATGACAAAGGAGATTCTGGAACATGCGGTCGGCATGGAAATGCAGATTCCGGGCGGGAAAAAGACTCCGAGAGAGGGATGCAGCTGTGTTCTTGGAAGTGACATCGGAGAATACAATACATGCGGGAACGGCTGCATTTACTGCTACGCAAATGAGAACAAGGATCTTGTACAAAAGAAGATGAGAGAACACGATCCAACCTCCCCGTTACTGACCGGACATCTCCGGCCGGAGGATGAGGTAAGGATCGCAAAGCAGGAGAAATACTGTACAGGACAGATGACGTTGTTTTAAAAGAAGATGCCCGTCTGCGGAAACTTGCCGCAGGCGGGCATCCCTTTTCAGGATTGATCAGAGTCTTTTTGGGATTTGATTTTTGGAGCAGTATAGGCGTAGACTTCTTCATAAGACTGAAGTTCTGCTTCAGACTGCGGTGCGGATGGAATCAGGCCGGTACAGTCGTTGGCAGAAGCAGAATTGGCCAGATAATCATAAGAATCTGGATTCTTCCGGGCTTTCTTTACAGTTGAATCTTTCTTCATTTGGATCACCTCAATCAAAAGTATGGACGGAAATGAAAGAAGTATGTATCATTGTTCTTAATGGAAAAATATGTTAAACTAAAGCAGTAAAGTAGAAAAGATATAAAGAAAGAAGGGATCTTTTTGAAAATCTTAGTAGATTCACATTCTCATACTGTGGTAAGCGGGCATGCCTACAGTACGAGAATGGAGATGATTCAGGCCGCAAAAAACAGGGGACTGGAGGCGCTTGCCTTGACGGAGCATGCACCGGAGATGCCTGGAGCGTGCCATGAATTTTATTTCCAGAATTATACAGTCGTACCAAGAGAAGTGGACGGGCTTCACATTCTGATGGGTGTGGAACTGAATATCATGGACGAGTACGGTACGGTAGATCTTCCGGCAGGTGTTTTGAAGTCGATGGATCTGGCCATTGCGAGTATCCATGGACCGTGCTATGGAGAAAGCCGTTCCAGGGAGCTGAATACACAGGCCTATCTCAACGTGATGAAAAATCCGTATATTCATATTATCGGTCATCCGGACGACGGCCGGTTTCCGATCGATTACGAAAAACTTGTCAGAGGAGCGAAGGAGACCAATACGCTTCTCGAGATGAATAATTCCTCCCTGCGTCCGGGCGGATTCCGTGTGAATACTAAGGTCAACGCAAAGGAAATTCTGGAACTCTGCAAAAAAGAGGGCGTTTATATCACAACAGGCAGTGACGCACATATCGACGCAGACGCCGGAGAGTTTAGCTGTATCGAAAAAATTCTTCAGGAGACCGATTTCCCGGAAGAACTGATTGCCACAACGTCTTATGAAAAATTTTACAGTCTTATCAAACGGAAATGATAACAACTGCTGGACTTTATGAATTTAGTGTGCTAAAATAGTACTCGGCAGAAACATTGCCCGACGAACAAGATATGGAGGGTAGATATGAGTAGGAAAATTAAGACAGAGGCTGTGGACAATCTGTTTGAAGGGATTCTCAGCCTGAAAAATAAGGAAGAGTGTTATATTTTCTTTGAAGACATCTGTACGATCAATGAGCTCTTGTCTTTATCTCAGAGATTTGAGGTGGCAAAAATGCTGCGTGAGCAGAAGACGTATCTGGAGATTGCAGAGAAGACCGGAGCATCAACCGCGACGATCAGCCGTGTAAACCGTTCTTTGAACTACGGCAATGACGGGTACGATATGGTATTTGACAGAATTGAAAACAAAGAGTAATCATAAAGACGCTGAAAGTCTCACGGCCCTCAGCGTCTTGTTCTTTTTATTTTTTCTCATCGGAGAAAGAATCAATCAGTTTTTCGATAATTGTCTTTTTGATGTAGACATCAAAGCTCAGCGAGCAAATAAATGCAAACAGCTGCAGATATTCCTGATCCTCCTTCGGTGCATCCTGATAAGTCCGGGAAGATTCCTCCCAGAGATTTTTGATATCCTCCTGAACTGAAGTGATCCGGCTCTTTTCCAGCTGGCAGACCTCTTTGTACACCGCAGACAGATCAAAATCTTCTGATGTCTGGAAATACTTCTCGGTCAGAGGCTTCAAAAGCAGCTCAATGTCGTGGATCGAAAGCAGATTTTTAAAATAGTAGATAAAAATCAGAACAAGAAGGTGCTCTTTGGAATATTTCTTCTTTAACGGAGGTGGAAGAAGATGATTCTTGGCATAATTGTTAATCATCGTCTTCGTAAGAATCTTGTCCTGCTCGTAGCGCTTCGTGGAACTTAGCTGTGTCTCCATAAATGTCGTAACCTGATCCATATAAAGATCGATATTGGGAATTTCTTCGGAATGAATATAATCAATCCGGGAAAGACTCTCCAAAATACTGTTCAGTAAATCATTCTTATCAATTGTCATAATGTCAAAACCC
The DNA here is from genome assembly GCF_016900655.1 of Drancourtella massiliensis. Classification (GTDB taxonomy): domain Bacteria; phylum Bacillota; class Clostridia; order Lachnospirales; family Lachnospiraceae; genus Sellimonas; species Sellimonas catena. The sequence continues at coordinate 8,002 of NZ_JACJKH010000005.1, read as the reverse complement.
CTCGTGTAAAAAAACTTCATATATTCATTATATAGTTTTGAAAACTAGATAGCAAGTTTTTTTGCGAAAAGTGGGATCAGAAGAATCTTCCAATGCCTTGAAATGCCGAACAGATGTATGGTATACTGATAAAACTACGAACAGAGATGGGAGTACATAGAAAATGAGTATTTATGATTCGTTGAATGATATGCAGAAAGAAGCGGTCTATCAGACAGAAGGACCGGTGCTGATTCTGGCGGGAGCCGGATCGGGAAAGACGAGGGTGCTGACGCACCGCATTGCCTATCTGATTGAAGAAAAAGGGGTGAACCCGTGGAATATTCTCGCCATTACATTTACCAATAAAGCAGCGGGCGAAATGCGGGAACGCGTGGATCAGCTGGTCGGATTCGGATCCGAGAGTATCTGGGTCAGCACGTTTCATTCTGCCTGTGTGCGGATTTTGAGACGATTTATTGATCGGCTCGGATATGACACAAACTTTACGATTTACGATACGGACGATCAGAAGTCGCTGATGAAGGAAGTATGCCGTTATCTCCAGATCGATACGAAGATGTACAAAGAACGGGCACTTTTATCAGCGATTTCTTCCGCAAAGAATGAGATGATCAGTCCGGAGGAGTACCGTCTTGATGCGGAGGGCGATTTTTCCAGAAAGAAGATTGCCGAAGTCTATGCGGAATACGAAAAGCAGCTCCGTGCCAACAATGCACTGGACTTTGACGATCTGCTCGTGAAGGCCGTCCAGCTGTTCCAGACACAGCCGGATGTGCTGGAGTATTATCAGGAGCGGTTCCGTTATATTATGGTGGACGAGTATCAGGATACGAACACGGTGCAGTTCCGCCTGATCCAGATTCTGTCATCCAAATACCGGAATCTGTGTGTGGTAGGGGATGACGATCAGTCCATCTACAAGTTCCGGGGAGCCAATATCAAGAACATCCTGAACTTTGAAGAGGAATTTCCGGATGCGGTGGTAATCAAGCTGGAGCAGAATTACCGCTCCACCTCCACCATCCTGAATGCGGCCAATGCCGTGATCCGCAACAATCACGGCCGGAAGGACAAGACACTCTGGACCGAGAATCCGGAAGGGGAGAAGCTGGTCTGCCGTCAGTTTGACAATGCCTACGACGAGGCGGACTATATTGCGGGAGCCATTCAGAAGAAAGTCAAGGAAGAGGGCGCTTCCTATAATGAATGTGCCGTTCTGTACCGAACTAACGCACAGTCTCGTATGTTTGAAGAGCGCTTTGTATCCACCAACATTCCATATAAAGTGATCGGAGGCGTCAACTTCTATGCAAGACGGGAGATCAAGGATCTGCTTGCCTATCTCCGTACCATCGAAAACGGGCGGGACGATCTGGCAGTACGCAGAATTATCAATGTGCCAAAACGGGGAATCGGACTGACTTCCATCAACCGGGTGCAGGAATATGCTATCCAGAAAGAAATCGGATTTTATGAGGCGCTTCGGGCAGCGGACCTGATTCCGAATATCGGACGCGCCGTTTCCCGTCTGGAATCTTTTACCGCCTTGATCGAGCATTTCAAAGAGGAATCAGGCCGGATGACACCGCTTGCCCTGTTAAATGATATTATCGAGACGCTGGATTATGAAAGCTATCTCGAAGAGATCGATATGGAAGACGCCGAAAGCCGGATCGAAAACGTGGAAGAATTAAAAAGCAAGGTGGCTTCCTACGAGGAAAGCTGTGAGCAGACCGGAGAACAGCCGACGCTGTCCGGATTCCTGGAGGAAGTAGCGCTGGTGGCCGATATTGACAATCTGGACGAGGAGAGCGATTATGTCGTTTTGATGACTTTACACAGCGCGAAAGGACTGGAATTCCCGTATGTCTTTCTGGCGGGAATGGAGGACGGGCTCTTCCCAAGTTATATGACCATCACAGCAGATGATCCGATGGAACTGGAAGAGGAGAGACGCCTTTGCTACGTCGGTATTACAAGAGCCATGAAAGAGCTGACGCTGACCTGTGCAAGGAGAAGGATGGTACGGGGCGAGACCCAGTACAACAAATCTTCCCGGTTTTTACGGGAGATTCCGGAAGAACTTCTGGGCGGCCACAAAGAGCTGCATAAAGAAAAGCCGCAGATGGAGATTGCAAGAAACCAGGCCTACGCCAAGGCAAAAGCAGCTTTTCATTCTCAGGCATTCGGTATCAAAAAGCCGGTGCAACAGTTTAAGGTGGCTTCCGGAGAAGGACCGGGTTATGACGTGGGAGACCGTGTCCGTCATATGAAGTTCGGTGAAGGACTGGTGACAGCGATCACAGAAGGCGGCCGGGACTACGAAGTAACGGTCGAGTTCGATACGGTCGGAGTGAAAAAAATGTTTGCGGCATTTGCGAGACTCAAGAAGGTTGAGTAGGCGCAGATCAGACAGACGGACAAAAGAGCATGGGGAATTGTAATTTTAAAAGTACGGTTCACCCCAAACCGCCGTCCGCATGCGCACTCGTCGTGCTTCTGAGTATGGTGTGAACAGCACCCTTTAAAATGACAAAATCAGGAAAAGTTCACATAAAAGGATGGCATTCTGTCTATGATAGTGGTATAATTACCAAAAAGAATAAGCGTTGAGATGGCAACATCGGAAAGGAGAGGGAGCATGAGCGGAAAGTTTGAAGAGATTATGGCAGCTTCCAAATTAAGCGAATTATTACAGAAAAAAGATGAAGATAATACGAAAAAGGTGATTGTTTGGGTACTGGCAATTATTGGAGCCGTAGCAGCGGTAGCAGCGATTGCTTACGCAGTATACTCATTCTTTACACCAGATTATCTGGAAGATTTTGAAGAAGATTTCGATGACGATTTTGACGACGACTTCTTCGATGACGAAGATGAAGTAGAGTAAAACTTGGAAAAGCAAGAGAAGATAGGGTAGGAAATCAACTTCCTGCCTTATTTTTTTGAGAATCAATACAGGAGAGAGAAGAACCATGAAAAAAGGAACCATATATGAAGGAACTGTCTGCTGCGTCAAATTTCCAAATAAAGGAATTGTGAAAGTGGAAGGCGAAGAGCAGGATATCATCGTGAAGCATGTGATTCCGGGACAGAAAGTAAAAGTGGCAGTCAATAAAGTGAGAAAAGGGAAAGCCGAAGGACGGCTTCTGGAAGTCCTTGAGACATCGAAAGACGAGATCCCGTCGCCGTGCCCACATTTCGGACAGTGCGGAGGATGCTCCTACCAGAGCCTTCCGTACGAAAAGCAGCTGGAACTCAAAGAATCCCAGGTACGGGAACTTTTGAAAGACCGGATTCCGGAAGGAGTATTTGAAGGAATCAAGGAAAGCCCGGTGCGGGAAGCGTACCGGAATAAGATGGAATTTACATTCGGCGATGAATATAAGGACGGCCCGCTGTCACTTGGCATGCATAAGCGGGGAAGCTTTCACGATATTGTGACCGTTTCCGGGTGCCGGATCGTGGATGAGGATTTCCGGATGATTCTGGAATGTACCAGAGAGTATTTTGAACAGCAGAAGGTGCCGTTCTATCACCGGATGCGCCATGACGGATATCTCCGCCACCTGCTTGTAAGAAAGGCGGTAAAAACAGGAGAAATTCTGGCGGACCTGATTACAACATCCGCTTATACAGGGGAAGAAGCTCTGCTGAGAGGGTGGAAAGAAGCACTGCTGGCATTACCGCTGAAAGGAACTTTTGCGGGAATTCTGCATACGAGAAACGACAGCCTGGCTGATGCGGTAAAAGATGAAGGAACAGAAATTCTGTATGGACAGAACTATTTTTATGAGGAACTTCTGGGACTGAAATTCAAGATTACACCATTCTCCTTCTTCCAGACCAATTCTCTGGGGGCCGAGGTACTGTACGAGACAGCACGGGAATATATCGGAGATACGAAGGATAAAGTTGTCTTTGACCTGTACAGCGGAACAGGCACCATCGCCCAGATCGCGGCACCGGTAGCAAAAAAAGTGGTCGGCGTCGAGATCATCGAGGAAGCGGTTGAGGCAGCGAGAGAAAATGCGGCATTGAATGAACTGGATAACTGCAGCTTCTGGGCCGGTGATGTGCTGAAAGTAGTTGATGAGCTGCAGGAAGTGCCGGATCTGATTATCCTTGATCCTCCACGTGACGGAGTACATCCGAAAGCACTGGAAAAGATCATTGGATTTGGGGCAGAGAGGATCGTTTATATCTCCTGCAAACCGACCAGTCTGGCGAGAGATCTGGAACTGCTGACAGGAAAAGGATATGTGCCGGAACGGGTAAGCTGCGTGGATTTATTCCCGGGCACGGTGCATGTGGAGACTGTCTGTTGTCTACATCGGGTGAATTCGTAGAAATGCTGAATTTTCAGCACTTTGCGAGGTATATTAGCTTTTCACCAACGGGAAAACAGGGCAAGAAAAAGCAGATTATGAGTGGGATTGAAGTGACTGTAGTTCTGCACCTCGTGTAAGTGAACACATTTGAAATCCGTTCATAACTTCTAAATTAAATACTTGAAAAAGCCGAAAGGACGCTTGTTTTCAGAGATTCTGAGATGAGTGTCCTCTTTCTTATGCCGGAAAAGAACAAGGAGGAATGGGAAATGCCAAAGAGAAAAGAAATGTGTTCATCAGTAAGTATTGAGCCGGATAAGGGCATTGTAATGATGAGTATTTCAGAATTACATGATTTTAAGGGGCATCCTTTTAAGGTGGAAAGGAACCCGGAATTATTTGAACTTCGACAAAGTATTGAAAAAGAGGGGATACTGATTCCGCTGCTGATAAGGAAAAATCCCAATGGTGACGGTTATGAGATTATTGCCGGACATCGGAGAAAGGAAGCTGCGATTTGGGCAGGAATCACAGAACTTCCGGTGATTATCCGGGAACTGGATGATGATCAAGCCACTATTGCTATGGTGGACAGCAACCTGCAAAGAGAGAAAATTCTTCCAAGTGAAAAAGCATTTGCCTATAAGATGAAACTGGAGGCCATGAAACAACAGGGCAGGAGAAATGATTTAACTTCGGGTCAAGTTGAACCGAAGTTGGAAAATGAAACATTAGAAATCTATCCGCTGGAAAGCGAAATAGACGAAAACGGAAGAGTGATCATTAAACAAAAATCTGGTAAAAAAGGAATTCGAAGTAATGAACTGCTTGCCAGACAGGTGGGGGAGAGTGTCAATCAGATCAAGCGGTATATCAGGTTGACACATTTAATCCCAAAGATTTTGGATATGGTGGATCAAGAAAAGCTGGCACTGACTTCCGCAGTGGAGATTTCTTTTCTGACGGAAGAGGAACAGTACGAATTACATGCAGTCATGGAAATAGAACAGAGTATTCCAAATCTGTCTCAGGCAAATCGGCTGAAACGTATGAGCCAGCAGAATCGTCTGGATATGGACAGTATTTATGAAATTATGGAGGAGGTGAAACCGAATCAAAGGGAACAGGTAAAGATTCCATTGGAAAGGGTGGGGAAATATTTTCCGGCAGATTACACACCTTTACAGCAAATCGAGTTGATTGAAAAACTGTTAAGGGAATGGGCGAAACAGAATAAAAATATCAGCAGATAAAAATGGAGGGAAGATCGATATGAACAGAGAGAACAGTATATTTGAACAAATGGGTGGAACTTATGTGCAGCTTGGAGGTTACCTGCTTCCAAGTTTAGGGATTGCTCCGATAGAGGAATCAAGATCCATTGGAAAGTATGGTTTGCTTCGCAAAAGTTATCTGATAGACCATAAGACGGGCTGGTATCAGTCTATGCTGCTAACTGGAAAGCTGGATAAACATTTGGTGGATATAGACGAACAGGCAAGGGAACGGTTTGAACGGATCATTGAGCAGATGAAGCGAGTGTAACAGGTCACCGAAGAATTAAAGGCAAAGGATCCGCTTGCATGGGTACAGGCAATGAACAGCATTTGTAACCGGGCGGATGAAATCGTCCGGCAGGAACTGATTTATAATTAGACAGGGAACATGGAAAGGGAGGTAATTCATACCTCTCTTTTCTTATGGAAAAAAGGAGGCGATTCTGATGAAGAAAGAACGAAAGATTATCAATACCAACATCCGACTGAATCTGATGAATGAGCAGGACAGACAAGCCTGGAACTATCTGCGGGGTATGGACAGGAAGAAATATAAATCTTACACAAAGGCAGTTGTCCTTGCGTTGAATGATTATTTCTCCAGACAGGAACAGATTGAGGCTGATCCCTATTTGGAAACCCGGAAAAAGGAAGATGAGTTTTTAAACCGTGTGGAAGAAGCTGTGGAGCGGGGGGCAAGGCAGTCCATGCCCCTTGTACTGGCGGGAAATCTTCTGGAGTTATTGAAACCCGCTATGGAGCAGATAAAGGAAAACAGACATGAAGAAAAGGAGGAAACAAAGTATGAGTAGATCAAAGAGAACCGTGGAAGAACGGATTGCCGAGCTGAATAAAAGAGAACAGAATATGCTGGAAAAGGCAAGTCGGCTTAAGGCACAGAAGAAAGAATTGGAAAAACGTTATAAAGAAGAACAGAAAAAAGCCAGAACTCACAGACTCTGCCAGATTGGCGGAGCTGTGGAATCCGTGCTGGGTGGCCCCATTGAAGAAGCGGATATTCCAAAGCTGATCGGCTTTTTGAAACGGCAGGAAGAAAATGGGTGCTATTTTTCCAGAGCAATGGGCAGGGAGCCCAAAGAGAAGAAATATACAGAAGCAACCAGGCGGGAGGACTTTTAAAATCCGATGTATTGTTTCCGGCAGGAAATATACAACGGCGCACTTATAGACAACCAGAGGTCGTCTTTTTATAAGTGCGGCATTTCATGCAGACCAATTTCCCATTGGAAGGGCTCTCCGAGGGGCATTTCATGCAGACCACCCTATGCGGTTGGATGGCACCAGTTTTGCACTGGACGCACCCTCCGGGGGCGATTTCATCGAGACCAATGTTGCATTGGAGGCAGTCTTGCAGACGGCTTGAGAAATACATTTGCCGAAAGAAGGAGGTGGAAGCCGTGGCAATTTTTCATTTCACAGTAAAGATTGTGGGGCGAAGCAAGGGTAAATCGGTCATTTCTGCATCTGCCTATCTAAACGGCGATGTGATGAAAAATGATGAGACCGGGAAGTTCAGCTACTATACCGGGAAGAAAGAAGTAGTCTACCGCCAGTTATCCTTGTGTGAGAATGCCCCGCCCCAGTGGGCAGAAGTACCAGCGGAAAATATCGAACGCTTCCAGAAATCCGTTCGTTATAAAAGGGCAAAAGACAAAGAAGAGGCGGTGGAACAATTTAAGCTTATTTGGCGAAAACAAAAGTTATGGAATGAGGTTTTAAAGGTGGAGAAAAATTCCAATGCCCAGTTGGGACGTTCTATGGAGATATCCTTGCCTCGGGAGTGGGGCCGGGAGGAACAGATCCTCTACACAGATGAATATATCCAAAGGAACTTTGTGGACAAGGGAATGTGTGCAGACTGGGCAATCCACGATAAGGGGGATGGTAATCCACACGTCCATCTTCTGCTTACCCTGAGACCTTTTGAGGAAGACCACAACTGGGGAAATAAAGAAACAAAGGACTGGGATTTTGTACGGGATGAATCAGGAAAGATTGTGAATGACCCTGCTCATCCAGACTGGTGGCAGGATAAAAAGAATCCGGAGCACTGCGGTATACGGATTCCGGTTATGGATGAGGAAGGAAAGCAGAAAGTGGATTCCCGGAATCGGAAACAGTGGAAACGGGTGCTTGTGGATACAACCGGGTGGAACAATCCAACGAACTGTGAACTGTGGCGGAGTGCATGGGCGAAAACCTGTAACCAGCATCTTCCGCCGGAGAAACAGGTTGACCACCGTTCCTATGCCCGGCAGACGCCGGGGATCAGGCCATGGCAGGGGGATTCCTGTGGGACTGGAGGAAGGAATAAGCGGTTTTATCCGCAAAACCGCCGGAGAAAAGGGAATACTCCGGCAGCCGGGCAAT
>NZ_JACJKH010000040.1 GCF_016900655.1 Drancourtella massiliensis | reverse complement strand
CATACTTTTCTCCTGTGTGTAAAATTTTTTTCTTTTATTTTACATTAAACAGAAGAAAAGCAGGAAATCTCTGGGATTTTTATTGCGAAAAGTTTTTATTCTTCAGTGCTGTCGATAGTAAAACCCGCATTGAAAAACGGAGCTTCCGAAATGGCCGCCCCGTTCTCATCTTCTAATATCCGTAATAATAATAGTCACTCATTGTCTCACCGTAGGATACACTTCCGATGATCACCACCAGGATCAGGAAAATAATCAGTAATACAATAAGTACCGCCTCTACTATCAGTGCCGCACGGCAGAAGTTTCTCCTGTGAATATTTCCCTTTCTGGCAAACGCCCAGTAACAGTACAGAATAATCCCTCCGCAGCATGGAATAAATGCCGCCAGCAAAGTCAACAGCCAGTCACCCATTGTCAGCGGCGTCGTATCCCACTCTTCCTGATACTGATTCCCCTGTGTCTGGTACGGCATACCGTCTCTCGTCTGTTCCCCATAAGAATAGGAAATATCTTCCTTCGGAGCCTGAGTTTGTTCCCGCTGTTCCTGATCAGGCGCAGTATATGGCTGTTTCGGCATTGTCTCTTCCTTCATAGGAACCACCTGCTGCTCCTCCGGCTGCTGAGTCACCGGAGCATCACCTGCACCGGTCTGCTCTGTCATTACTTCTTCTGTATTTTCAAAATTATTTTTATTCTCTTCCATGTGTCTGACTACCCCTTTCGCTTGTTTCATTTTATCATGCTTTTTTCGTCAGCACAACAGAAATCCCCGATTTCACAGAATCTGCATAACTTGACGCCCGTATAAGCAGTCTTAGAACGTAGTGCGGAACTGAAGCGAGACAGCGCGACGAGTGTGCATGCAGGCGGCAGTTCGGTGTGAGCAGCGTAAACTTTACATGATCCGTCCCAGGGCCTGATAAATCCGGTTCAGCAGATTTCCCGGATAGTAGCTCATAGGAGGTTCTCCCGGGAAGTATCGGCTCATCCGGTAAATGTAAAATACAAGCATGCCTGCCAGAAGCAGAATCAGCCATTTTTGAAGAGACCGGACCTCTTTTTGAAGCACGTATCTCCGGATTACAAATGCCGCCGCAAGAAACGCAATGCCGTATATAAACGGGTTCAGATACCATGCGTCCGCGAATTCACCCCGAAGGAGACAGAACCCTGCTCTGGAAAGCCCGCATCCCGGGCATGGCAGGCCGGTGACCATGACAAAAGGGCAGGAAGAGTAAAAGAAGTTCCACGCAAGAAAAAAGTAAACCGCCAGCACAAGGATGACATACCGGATACTCCAAAGATCCGCTTTTATCATCCTGATGCTTTCCATTAGCCGTTTCTTTCTGCTCATTGATTCTTTCCTCTTCCTGCCCTCATGGGATCAGTGACTCTTTTCCGTCCCGGCTATCGCCAGACCGTAGTCATCAGCTGATAATCTTCTTCGGACATTTTTCCGCGCATTTTCCGCAGTTTGTACACTTTTCCGGATCAATGTGTGCCACATTATTTGTAACAGTCACCGCGTCAAATTCGCAGACTTTTTCACACATCTTACATCCGATACATCCTACAGAACATACACTCATTACATCTTTTCCCTTGTCAAGGGAACTGCACTGTACAAGATGTTTCTGCTCATACGGTACAAGCTCAATCAGATGCCGCGGACATGCTGCCACACATTTTCCGCAGGCCTTACATGCTTCCTTATCTACAACCGCGATTCCATCCTGAATATGAATCGCGTCAAACGGACATGCTGCCACGCAGCTTCCTTCTCCAAGACATCCGAATGTACATGCTTTCGGTCCTCCGTTCTGCATCATGTTGACCATGACACAGTCCTTTGTTCCGGTGTACTTATAATTTTCTTTTGCCTTTTCGCATGTACCGGCACATTTCACAAAAGCAACCATCTTTGTCATCTCTCCTGCGTCCTGACCCATGATCGCTCCTACTTTCGCGGCAACCGGCGCGCCCCCTACCGGGCAGGCATTGACCGGAGCCTCTCCTTTGACAATCGCCGCCGCAAGCCCGGAACATCCTGCGTAACCGCAGCCACCACAGTTGTTTCCCGGAAGCACCCCGGTAATTGCCTCTTCACGCTCATCAACTTCCACTGCGAACTGCTTTTCTGCGACTCCCAGGAAGACACCGATGAACAAACCTACACCGCCGACAATCGCGGCAGCAATGAGTATACCTGTCATAATCCATTTTCCTCCCTTAAATCAAACCTGAAAATCCAAAAAACGCAATGGACATCAGCGCTGCCGTAAGCAGAACAATCGGCGTTCCTTTAAATGATTCCGGCACGTCATTATGTTCTGTCTTCTCACGGATTCCTGCCATGATTACGATTGCGATTGTGAATCCGACCGCTGTCGCAAATCCATTTACCACACTGCTTAAAATGTTGTATTCATACTGTACGTTGTTCAAAGCCACACCAAGTACTGCACAGTTTGTAGTGATCAGCGGCAGGTACACACCCAGCGCCTGATAAAGCGACGGCATGGACTTTTTCAGAAACATTTCCACGAACTGTACCAGCGCGGCGATCACAAGAATAAATACAATCGTCTGCAGATATTCGATATTCAACGGCTGCAGGATAAATTCATATACAACACTTGTACAGAAGGATGCGATCGTAATAACGAAAATAACCGCTCCGCCCATACCGGCCGCTGTTTCAATCTTCTTTGATACTCCAAGGAACGGGCAGATTCCAAGGAACTGGCTCAGCACGACGTTATTAACAAGCGCAGAGCCTACTGCAATGATAAATAATTCTTTCATCTGTTCCCCCTCCTATTCCTTGTCCTGACCGGAAGAAAGTGAAGAAGCACATCCGCCGCAGGAAGCGCATCCGCCTTCCGCGCAGCCGCCCTGAGGCTTCACAACTTTCTTGCCTTTCTTTTCCATATTGTTCATGATCTTGTTTCTTGTGGCTACCAGCATGGATAACACGATAAACGCGCCCGGAGCCAGGATAAAGATCGTGATCGGTTCATAGGAGGACGGCATGATCTGGAAACCGAATACCTGGCCCGCTCCCAGAATTTCTCTTACGATACCGATGCAGGTAAGTCCAAATGTAAATCCAAGTCCCATTCCAAGGCCGTCGAACAGAGACGGAATAATCGGGTTTTTGGACGCGTAGCTTTCCGCACGTCCAAGAATGATACAGTTTACAACGATCAGAGGAATGTAAAGCCCAAGCGAATCATAAAGGCTTGGCACAAATCCCTGAAGAAGGAACTGTACAATCGTTACGAAAGAGGCAACGACTACGATAAACGCCGGGATACGGACTGAATCCGGAATGATTTTCCGAAGTGCGGAAATCATCATATTGGACAGTACCAGTACCACCGTTGTGGAGAGTCCCATTCCGATTCCGTTGATGGCGGAAGTCGTTACCGCAAGTGTCGGACACATTCCGAGCATCATGACGAAAGTCGGGTTCTCTTTGATAATACCATTATATAAACGTTCGACACATCTATTCATCTGCACTGCCTCCTAACACATTCTGATAATATCCAAGAGACGCATTGACCGCTCCTGTCACCGCTCTGGTAGTGATTGTAGCACCGCTGATGGCATCGATCTGTTCTCCCTCGCCTCCGTCTTTTGAGACATAGAAATGATCGGTCTGCTTGCCGGAATACTGCTCGTAGAATTCCGGTTCGGAAGCTTTCATACCAAGTCCTGCAGTCTCATTGATGGAAAGAATCGCGATTCCGTTTACTGTTCCATCATTCTGGATTCCAACGGACACCTGAATATCCCCGCCGTAACCGTTCGGGTCGGTAGCTGTGATCACGTATCCGATCGTTTCACCGCCCTGTTTTGCCTCGACTGCTTCATTGATCTCTGCACCGTCATCCACGCCTGCCGCCTTGACAGCTTCCGCCGCCTCTTTGGCATCTACCTCCAGGTCATCAAAGGAATCCGCATCCTCGAATACCTGTTTGTATGCTTCCTGCTTTGCCTCTTCCTGTGCGTTGGCAATCGGAGCCTTTGTAATCTCATATACCGCGCCGAGGGCCACTCCGGAAACAAGTGTGATAATTGTCAGGATAATTGTATTTTTAATAATCTTGTTCATTATTTCTCTCCTCCTTTACCAAATGGTTTTGGAAGAGTAACCTTCTCGATCAGCGGAACAAGGATATTGCCGATGATGATCGCATAGGAAACTCCCTCTGCAGATCCTCCGAAAAGACGGAACAGTCCTGTCAGGATACCAAGAAGGATACCGTAAATAATCTGACCTTTCTTCGTGATCGGGCTTGTCACGTAGTCTGTTGCCATGAACCATGCGCCAAGCATGATACCGCCGCCGCAAAGGTGCGCGGTGATGAAGCTCCAGTCAAATCCGTGGCCGCCGAAAATTGTGATGAAGATCACAAATGTCACAAGATAGGATCCCGGAATTCTCAGATCAATGATTCCTTTCAGAAGAAGGATAATCGCACCGATCATGATCGCGATAACGGATGTCTCACCGATTGTTCCCGGGATCTGACCGATGAACATTTTCATTGTGTCTACGTTGGCAATGGAGCCGTCCGCACGCATGGTTGCAAGCGGAGTTGCCCCGGTTACACCGTCATATGTAAAGGATGTCATTCTTCCTGTGAAAGAAATCAGGAGGAAACATCTTGCAGCAAGAGCCGGGTTCATAAAGTTCTGTCCCAGGCCTCCGAAGAGCTGCTTGACAATCAGAATCGCAAATACGGCTCCCAGAACGCCCATCCACCATGGAGCGGACGCCGGAAGGTTCAGTGCCAGCAGAAGTCCTGTGACTGCCGCACTCATGTCTTTGATTGTCACTTTTTTATGCATCAGCTTCTCATAAAGATACTCCGTAAGCACAGCCGCTGCCACTGTCACCACGACAAGAATCCACGCATTCTGATCACGGAAATTCCAGATTCCAAAAAGGGTTGTCGGCAGAAGCGCGATGATTACCCACAGCATGATATTTTCTGTAGTGTCTTTGGCCCGTATGTGCGGAGATGCCGAAATATTAAACTGTTCGTTCACTTTGTCCACCTCTCACTTTCTACTTTTTCTTCCTGTTCGCCAGAACGGTCTTTCTCATGGAGCTGATCGCCTGCTTCAGCTGCCGTTTTGCCGGGCAGACATAGCTGCAGGAACCACATTCCATACATTCCACACCGAATTCTTTTTCAAATGCCGCCTCGTCATGGCGCTCTGCATAATCTGCAAGTCTGGACGGGATCAGACGGCTCGGACATGCGTCAATACATCTGCCGCAGTTGATACATGCTGACGGCTCATACCTTGCCACCTCATCCTTTGTCAGGCATAAAATCGATGAAGAAGTTTTCGTGACAGGAACATCCAGAGTAAACATGGCAAATCCCATCATCGGTCCTCCGGAAATCACTTTCTCAGGAGCCCCTTTCAATCCGCCTGCCGCCTTGATCAGCTCCTGCTGATTGATGCCAAGCGGAACCTTAAAGTTGCCCGGTTCGGCAATTCCATCTCCACTGACTGTCACAACACGGTCAATACATGGTCTTCCGTTGACTACCGCATCGTAAATGTGAATGATTGTCTCCACATTGTCTACGACACATCCAACATCCGCCGGAAGCATGGAAGAATTGATGGCTCTTTTTGTCACTGCATAGATCAGCTGGCGCTCACCGCCCTGCGGATATTTGGTCATCAGTCTGACCACTTCCATCCTCGGCTCACCGCTTGTCAGCTGTTCCAGCTTCGCGATACAGTCCGGCTTGTTATCCTCCACCGCAAAGATACCCTTTGCATTATCGAAAAGCTTCAGAATCACGCGCATCCCCTCTACAAGCTCTTCCGGATTTTCCAGCATTCTGCGGTAGTCGGCTGTAATGTACGGCTCACACTCCGCACAGTTTGCAATGACGTATTCGATTTTCTCCGGCTCCTTCGGTGAAAGCTTCACCCTTGTAGGGAATCCGGCACCGCCCATTCCGACAATTCCGGCCTCTGAAATCAGATTCAGAATCTCTTCTTTGGTAATCAGATCCAGCGATCTGGTATTCAGCCTTTCAGCTTCCGTATAGGTCCCGTCATTCTCAATAATAATGGACGAAACCTTTCCCCCGGTCGGTGTAAAGTACGGAGCAATCGCCTTCACCTTTCCGGAAACAGATGAATAGACCGGGGCAGAGACAAACCCTCCGGCCTCTGCAATCTTTTGTCCTTTCAGAACCTGATCTCCGACCTTGACAATCGGGGCTGCCGGAGCACCAATGTGCTGCGAAAGCGGAAAGACCAGATCTCCTTCAGGCAGGACTTCGACAATCGCCTTGTCCTTGGCCAGACTTTTTCCATCATTCGGATGTATTCCACCCTTGAAAGTTAAAAGTCCCATCTTTTTTTCCTCCTCGTTCTTTTTTTAACATATGAAAAAACATGAAAAAATAGAGACTAAAGCAAGTAGCCTCTATTTTTACTCTGCAGCATTTATATATGCATCACAACCGGTAGTACTACTCTGCCTCTGCAACTTCCTCTTTTGCTTCCTCAGCAGCCGGCTCTAACGCTTTCATGCTTAAACTGATCTTCTTTTCTTCTTCGTTTAAATCAACGACTTTCGCTGTGATTTCCTGTCCGACTTTCAGAACGTCCGCAGGTTTCTCAACATGCGCTCTTGAAATCTGAGATACATGAAGGAGTGCGTCAACACCCGGTACCAGCTCTACGAAAGCACCAAAATCTGTCATTCTGGCTACTTCTCCTGTTACGACATTTCCCACTGCATAATCCTCAGCTGCGTGAAGCCATGGATTTGTCTCCGGGAATTTCAAAGATAATGCGATCTTTGTATCGTGAACATCTTTTACAAGTACTTTTACTGTCTCTCCTACATGGAACAGTTTCTTCGGATTATCGACACGTCCCCAGGACATCTCGGAAATATGAAGCAGTCCGTCTACTCCGCCGAGATCGATAAATGCACCGAAATCTGTAATATTCTTTACAACACCTTCTACTGTATCACCTGCATGCAGGTTTGCAAAAATCTCTTTCTGTTTTTCTGCTTTCTCAGCAACAAGAAGCTGTCTTCTGTCACCGATGATACGGTTTCTTCTCGGATTGAACTCGCTGATTACAAATTCAATCTCCTGTCCCTGATATTTGCTCAGGTCTTTCTCATATGTATCTGATACAAGACTTGCCGGGATAAATACTCGTGCTTCTTCAACAACAACACTCAGGCCGCCGCCAAGAATCTGTGTAACCGGCGCTTTGAGTACTTCTTTATTTTCGAATGCTTCCCTGAGTCTTTCATTTCCTTTTTCAGCTGCGAGTCTCTTGTAGGTCAGTAATACCTGGCCTTCCCCGTCGTTTACTTTTAAAACTTTCGCTGTCATGGAATCTCCAACAGATACAATGGTTGTCAGGTCTACGTTCGGTTCGTTTGTATATTCGCTTCTGGAAATAATTCCGTCTGCTTTGTATCCGATGTTTAAGATGATCTCATCCGGTTTCACATCGATTACTGTACCTTCTACAACCTCTCCATTGTGTATTGTCTTAAAAGATTCCTCTAACATTTGTTCAAAAGTTAAGTCTGACATTATTTTGAACCTCCTCAATTATATTATTGGGCGTGGATGCCCCTGCTGTAATACCTACTGCTTCCACGGACTTTAACTTTAATTGATTCATATTCAAATCGTCAAGAGTCTGTATGTAGTACGTATTTTCACATGCCTTCTTACATATTTCAAACAATTTCTGGGTATTGGAACTGTGTTTGTCACCGATCACAATCATCGCGTCCACTTCGTTTGCAATATGTTCAGCCTCTGTCTGACGCTCTTTTGTGGCATTGCAGATTGTATTTAAAACACTTATATCATACCTCGTTTTCATAAGAATTTCAACTAAATATTTGAATTTATTGTAATTAAATGTCGTCTGCGAGACAATACAGATTTTATTGTCTGACTCATCTTTTAATTCTGTATTCCCAAGGCAAAATTCCCTTGCTTCCGCCTCACTTTCGATCACGCTCACCCGGTTTCCGGCCCATCCGCGGATCCCTTTCACCTCCGGATGTTCCGGATTTCCGATGATAATAATGTACTTTCCTGCTTCGCTTTCCCGCTTCACAATATCGTGGATTTTTTTCACGAATGGACAGGTCATGTCCGTGTACCCGATGTTATTTTTTTCCAGAATATCATAAACGGTTTTTCCGACTCCGTGAGAACGGATAATGACATGTCCTTCCCGGAGCTCCATCAGCTCTTCTTCTGACCGGAGCACTTTGACCCCTTTCTTTTCCAGATCTTTTACGACCTCTTCATTGTGAATGACCGGACCAAAGGTATAAATATCCGGCACATTTTCTTCGCCGGCGTCCAGCCGTTCCTTTCGCTGCCGGGCCTGCTCGTAAACCGTGTCTACAGCACGTTTTACCCCAAAACAGAACCCCGCCGTTTTTGCGAGTTTAACTTCCATACTCTGTTCTCCTGTTTCTACCTATTATAATAAATCCAGCCAAAGCCGCCAGCAGAATTCCCGCCAGTGCTCCGGATGAATCAATCATCACATCCGTCACCATTCCTGCCCGTCCCGGGACAAAAATCTGATGAAACTCATCTGTCGCCGCATAAGCCGTACTGATTCCCCACGCAGTCGCAATCATCCGCTTTCTGCTCCATGTGTCCTGACAACGGCATCTCATAAACACAAGAATGCCAAGAATGGCATACTCCGTCGCATGAGCCGTCTTCCTGACCGGATAATTGATTGCCTCTGCAAATGCCTCCTGCTCCTCTTCCGGCCATTCTTCAAAATCTTTTACGAAGATCTGGCCTACCATCCTGCCCACGAAAAGGCTTTCTTTAGAAGACTCGTCGGACGGCTGCGCCGAGAACAAAAAGATCACGACCATCCAGGCAGCCACGAGGATTGTCCACATCCGTTTCTTTTCTTTCACACCCTGCTCCCCTTTATGTTTTTCTTCGTGTATTATATCGAAAAGCATATCCGGAAGTCAAGTAATGGGTGCATGGAGACGCTGGTCTGGATTTCAAAAAAATGATGATTTATTATTTATTGATTCCTTTTCAGATTTGGGCTTGAGTTGTTTCGGCATACTTGTCCAGGATTTTCTGCACTTCCTCTTCTGTCATTTCAAGCTCGTCTGCGATCTGCGTGATATCTTTGCCTTTTGCTTTCTTTTTCTGAATCTGATTGATTAAAAGCTGCTCCCTTCCTTCTTCGCGGCCTTCCTCACGTCCTTCCGCACGTGCTTCTGCGATTTCTTCCCACTTCTGCATATATTTCACTCCAATCTCTTCATTGGATTTGATCTGCTGCACAGCTTTCTGGATCTTCGTCACCTTTTCGCTATGGAACATTGCTTCCTGCAGTTCATTGGTCTTCTCCACATAGCTCAAAAATTCAATCAGTTCCGGACGTACTTCCTCTTTATTCTTTCCATGGGTATTTAGAAAGATGCGGGTTGCTCCATCCTGTATCTGGATTTCTTTGTCTTCCTCACAGAAAGCTTTGATTGTATACTGATATCTTCCTTTTCCAAACAAGTCAAAGGGCATAATCATGATGATATACGTATCATTTAACGCATTATAACTCTGCTCTCCCGGAACCAGTAGGGAACTGTCCAGCAGGCCCTGATAATACCTGCTTCGCTTTTCTAAGTCATCCCTCCAGTTTTGCTGCATTTCTGTATCATAGACAGTTCCCTCTTCATCAACGGAGTAAACATCCAGCCGAATGGATTTCAGCCACGAAGCGGTCCGGACTTCTTTTTCTGTCTGATTCTTAGGCAGAAGTTGAATCTCTTTCCCCAAAATAATTTCCAGTACCTCTTTGCTGCATTCCTCATCTTCCATCAGTTCCGCAAACAGAAAGCGGTCTAACAGCCTCAAATCCTTTAATGGTTTTATTTTGTTTTTCTGCATTTGTTTCTCCTTTTATTGTACCTAAATCTGCGAGGTAATTCAATTGATTAAATATGGAATTCTTTTTTCGATTTGATAATTTCATTTGATTTGATTCTTGAAATGCTTGGGAAAAGGGACTGTCTTACAGTCTTTTCCCAAGTCTAGAAATTCTGATTTGATCCTATAAAACAAATTGTATTCTTACTGTTCTTCGGATTCCTCTCTGATCCGTTCCAAAACGCTCTGCACTTCCTCTTCTGTCATTTCCAGATCTTCCGCGATCTGTGCGAGGCTCTTCCCCTTTTCCTGCTTTTTCCGAATTAACTCAAGAGTATATTCTTCGCGTCCTTCTGTTCGCCCTTCCGCACGTGCTTCTGCGATTTCTTCCCACTTCTGCATATATTTCACTCCAATCTCTTCATTGGATTTGATCTGCCGCACAGCTTTCTGGATTTTTGTTACTTTTTCGCTACGGAACGTTTCTTCCTGCAGCTCATTGGTCTTTTCTACATAATTCAGAAATTCAATCAGTTCCGGCCTAATTTCTTCTTTGTTCTTTCCGTGTGTATTGAGAAAGATGCGGGTTGCTCCATCCTGAATCTGGATTTCTTTGTCTTCCTCACAGAAAGCTTTGATTGTATACTGATATCTTCCTTTTCTAAACAAGTCAAAGGGCATAATCATGATGATATACGTATCATTTAACGCATTATAACTCTGCTCTCCCGGAACCAGCAGGGAACTGTCCAGCAGTCCCTGATAATACCTGCTTCGCTTTTCTAAGTCATCTCTCCAGTTTTGCTGCATTTCTGTATCATAGACAGTTCCTTCTTCATCAACAGAATAGACATCCAGACGGATCGACTTCAGCCATGTAGCTGTCCTGATTTCTTTTTCTGTCTGATCCTTGGACAACAGGCTGATCTCCTTCCCTAAAATGATTTCCAGCACTTCTTTGCTGCATTCCTCATCTTCCATCAGCTCAGCGAACAGAAAGCGGTCCAACAGTCTCAAATCCTTTAATGGTTTTATTTTGTTTTTCTGCATTTATTTCTCCTTTTATTGTACATAAATCTCCGGGGTAATTCAATTGATTAAATATGGAATTCTTTTTTGACTTGATTTTTTGATTCGTTTTTGAATTGTTCCAGTATGAACCTTTTAAATCGTTGGGAAAGGAATTTTTCACACTAATCCCTTTCCCAAATTGAGATGTTTTCATTTGAAATGCATGCGTTTTTCACTTCTTGTTTATTCGTTCTCCAGCAAGCCTTTTTTGCCTAGAAGTCTCTGCACTTCCTCTTCGGTCATTTCCAACTCGTCTGCAATCTGTGTGAGATCTTTGCCCTTTGCCTGCTTTTTCTGAATCAGTTCAAGCGTTCGCTTTTCACGATCTGCTTCAATCGCCTTGTCGATCTCATCCTGCCTTTCTTCCCACTCCTGCATATATTTCACTCCAATCTGTTCGTTGGATTTGATCTGCTGCACGGCTTTCTGGATCTTTGTTACTTTTTCACTGTGGAACATTTCTCCCTGCAGTTCATTGGTCTTTTCCACATAGTTCAGGAATTCAATCAGTTCCGGGCGGACTTCTTCTTTGTTCTTTCCGTGGGTATTTAGGAAGATACGGGTAGCCCCGTCCTGAACCTGAATGCTCTTGTCTTCTACACACGAAGCTTGTATCGTATATTGATACCTTCCTTTACCGAAGAGATCAAACGGCATAATCATGATAATGTAGGTGTCATTCAGCTTGTTATAGTTCCTCTCTCCCGGCTCCAGGAGAGAGCTGTCCAACAAGCCCTGATAATATCGGCTTCTTTTCTCCAGATCGTACCGATGATCCTGCTGCATTTCTGTATCGTAGACAGTTCCCTCTTCATCAACAGAATAAACATCCAGACGAATGGATTTTAACCACGAAGCGGTCTAACAGCCTCAAATCCTTTAATGGTTTTATTTTGTTTTCTTGCATCTTTTTCTCCTTTTATTGTACATAAATCTGTGAGGTAATTCAATTGATATGAAGACGAAATTCTCTTTTGACGACCACTTCCTTTTTATCCGCACTACTTTTCTGAGCACAACTCTGTTTTATGAAATGTTAATTTGGAATACTTCCCTGAATCGGGATGAATGAAAAAAGACATCCTGAATGATGCCAGATATCGTTTGTAAGTATACGCCTGAGCAACGCTCCTGTCAATAATAAAAGCGATCAAAAAATAGATTATAATCTAAAAAATCAGATGACAATTTTTCTTTCGTTTTAGATTTATTTTTAGTTATTACGATATATCAAGTATACACAAGATTTATGTCAAAAAGGTTACAAAAAATCTATTATGAATTTTGTGTTTGAATAAATAACTTTTGATTATTAAAGGGATTGATGGTTGTAAGATGTGTGTAATAAACATTTGACAAAATGTTATACTTTTTTCAAAGGGGACGTGTTCCGATGCATCGGAACACGTCCCCAACATTACAATAATTTAATTATTGGTTTGTTTTTTCAGCTGCCGCTTTCTGAGCCATCTTGTCTGAGAGTTCGTCTTCAAACTCGTTTTCACGTCTTTTTTGTCTGATGACGTGAACGACGAAGATCGCAATAATTGCAATCAATACAATCAGTGCCGGAATATCCCAGAAGCAGAAGCCTAATTTAGTGTGAACAAATTCATACATACTGTTTGCCTCCTTTTTCTGTCTACCTGTCTGCCTGAAGTTCTTCGTCATCAATGTCTTCAAGTTCTCTTCTTAATTCGAAGATTCTTTCCTGGCGTTTTTTGCGGTCGTGGGTATAAATCAGTTCCACGATCAGGGCCAGTAAGAGAAGGATGAAGTGAAGGATACAGCACTTGTGGTCATCATCTTTGTCAAGATCCATGTTTCCAAGTGGTGTTGCATCTTCATCGATGGTTTCTGTGTCACCGTCACGTTCTACTTCATTTAAGTTGTAGTCGTCTTCTGCCGGTTCTGCGTCATCTACTACAACGCCGTCCGCGTAAACGATTGGTGCTGTAGTTCCTGCAGCTGCCGGTGCTCCCGGTAATGCCGGTGTTGTCGGTGTTCCAGGGTTTGCAGGTGTTACAGGAAGTGTCGGTGTCGTCGGAGTACCAGGCGTCGTTGGTGTTGTCGGAAGTGTCGGCACTGTTGGTGTCGTTGGCTCTTCCGGTTCTTCTACCTGTGTATACTCTGCATGGATCACTGTATCACCCTGGATGTTCTGTCCGTCATGATCGAATCCATCGAATTCGTATCCCGGAATTTCCGGTACTTCAATTTCATCAAGATCAACGTTTCCACCATGTGGAACTTCGATTTCCGTGATGACATCTCCATCCGGATCTACAACAGTTACGGTGTAGACATTGATATCAAAGTTTGCTGTCAGAACAGTGTCCTCATCGAACTGTGCTGTCCGTACAGCGTCCAGATCTGCAAATGTTCTTCCATCGCTTGCTGTCCATCCTGTGATGTGGTATCCGGTATCCGGTGTTGCCGTTACGTCTGCCTGTACGGAAACCGGCGCGTTTTCGCTGTAATTTCCATCGGCATCTGTACGTGTGATCACTTCTGTTGTCGTTCCGGTTACAGTACCGTGGTCACCTGCTACAAAAGTAACAGTTACCTGGTATTTATCCGGTACGTTATCCGGGTTATCCGGATTTTCCGGATCGGTTCCGATTTCATCCAGTGTGTAGTATACATTGACAACGTTTGCGTCTGCATCCGTTGTGACTGTATTGCCTGCTCCGTCTACTCTGTCGAGAATGTAATTCTGTCCGTTGTAGGTTACGGATGCGGTATCTGTATACGGAATCTCTTCTCCAAAGGTTGCATTGTCGTTTACAACTGCCTGATCTTCGGCTTCTGTACCATCATAGAAGTAATGTACTTCATAATGAAGGTCTGTTCTTCTTTCGAAGTGAGCCGTGTAGGTTGCTGCTACGTTCAGTCCGTTCACTTTTGCAGGTGCAAAGTGAGCGTCTGTACTGACAACGTTTCCTTCTGCATCGGTCCAGTTCACAAACCGGTAACCGTCGGCTGCTGTTGCTGTAGATCCAGCTGCATTGCCTGTTGCAGGTGCAAGGGATTCGTTTACAGGGTTTACGGATCCGCCTTCTGTTGCTGCGTAATTGATTACAACATTGCCATCCTCCGCGAAGTTTGCCGTGAAGACTGTGTCCTCGTCAAATTCTGCAGCGCGGATTGATTCTACGTCTGCAAAGTGCTGTCCATCCTGTGTTGTCCAGTCAACGAAATGATATCCGCTGTCCGGGGTTGCAGTTACTTCAGCCGCTGCTTTCACAGGAGCTTCTGTGCTGTTATCAGGACGTGTAACAACTTCTGCAAGCGTTCCGTCTACGGAGCCATGTGCTCCGGCAACATAGGTAAATGCTACCTGATATTTGTCAGCTGTACCATCCGGATTATCCGGGTTATCTGGATCTTCAGGATCGACACCCTTCTCATCCAGTGCATAGTAAACATTGATTATGTTTGCTGCTGCATTCGTTGAGATGGTCTTTCCTTCGCCATCCACTCTGTCAAGTACATAGTTGTGATCATTGTACTCTACCGGAGATTCTGACGTGTATGGAATTGCTTCGCCAAATACTCCCTCATCAGATACAACTGTCTGATCTTCTGCTTCCTCTTCGTCATAGAAGTAATGCACTTCGTAATGAAGGTCATTTCTCTTTTCGAAGGTTGCCGTAAAGGTCATATCTTCTGTAATTGCAACTTCTGTGGTCGGTGCTTCCGGTGCCCATGTCAGGCTGTCCTGTGCATAACCATCGTTTGCGGTTGCTGCTGCAATCTGTTCCTCTGTCAGATAACCGTTTCCGTCTTCTGCCGGATTTCCGTCTGCATCCTTCAGAGTCACGACTGCTGATGTTCTGTCAAGTGTACCATTGACTACTGCATAAGTCACAGTTGCCTGATACTTATCCGGTACATTATCCGGATTGTCTGGATCTTCAGGATCAGTTCCCTTCTCATCCAGTGTGTAGTATACATTGACTACGTTTGCTGCTGCATCGGTTGTGATCTTCTTGTCTGCACCATCCACTCTGTCAAGTACATAATGATGTCCATTGTACTCTGCTGTAGCTTCTGCTGTGTATGGAATGGCTTCTCCGAAGACTCCATTGTCCGCTGCAACTGCCTGATCTTCGGCTTCCACTTCGTCATAGAAGTAATGTACTTCGTAATGAAGGTCACTTCTCTGATCGAAAGTAGCTGTGAATGTCATGTCGCCTGTGATCGCATAATCTATAGCCGGTGTGCCAGGTGTCCATGTCAGGGTATTCTGATCATAGCCGTCTGCCGCGGTTGCCGTTGCGATCTGTTCCTCTGTCAGATGACCGGTTCCGTTCTTAGCCGGATTTCCTGCTTCATCCATCAAAGTTACAACTGCATAATCTTTGCTTACTTCACCATTTACTGCTTCATAAGATACAGTTACCTGATATTTATCCGGTACATTGTCCGGATTGT
This sequence comes from Drancourtella massiliensis, assembly GCF_016900655.1. GTDB lineage: Bacteria > Bacillota > Clostridia > Lachnospirales > Lachnospiraceae > Sellimonas > Sellimonas catena. The sequence continues at coordinate 1,158 of NZ_JACJKH010000040.1, read as the reverse complement.
TCGGATTCTCCGGATCTGTTCCGATCTCATCCAGTGTGTAGTATACATTCACTACATTGGCATCTTCATCAGTTGTAACTTTATTTCCTATGCCTTCCACTCTGTCAAGTACATAGTTATGGCCATTGTATTCTTTCGGTGATGTAGCATCATACGGAATTTCAGTTCCAAATGTTGCCTTGTCATTGACAACTGCCTGATCTTCCGCCTCTGTTCCATCATAGAAGTAATGCACTTCGTAATGAAGGTCCGTTCTTTCTGTGAAGTTTGCTGTGTAGGTTGCTGCCACGTTCAGTCCATTTACCTTTTCAGGTACAAACTTCGCGTCTGTGCTGACTGCTTCGCCCTCTTCATCTGTCCAGTTAACGAATACATATCCGTCTGCCGGTGTTGCTGTAGAACCTTCAGCTTTTCCTGTTGCCGGTGCAAGTTCTTCATTTACAGGATCAACAGATCCGCCGTTTCCAGCCTCGTAGTTGATCATAATGTTGCCATCTTCTGCAAAGTTTGCCGTGAAGACAGTATCTTTATCAAACTCTGCAGCACGGATTGCCTCGACATCTGCATAATGCTGTCCATCCTGTGTGGTCCAGTCTACGAAATGATATCCGTTTTCTGCTACTACAGTAACCTTAGCTTCTGCTTTTACAGGATCTGTCGTGCTGTTATTTGGACGTGTCACTACTTCTGCAAGAGTTCCGTCAACTGTTCCGTGATCTCCAGCCACATATGTGAAGACTACCTGATATTTATCCGCAGTCTCATCTGGATGTGTCGGGTCATTCGGATCTTCCGGATCAATACCCTTTTCATCGAGTGCGTAGTATACGTTAACTACGTTTGCGTCCGCATCTGTTGTGATTACCTTGCCTTTGCCATCTACTCTGTCAAATACATAGTTGTGATCATTGTACTCTACCGGAGATTCTGTAGTATAAGGAATTGCTTCTCCAAATACTCCTTCATCAGATACAACTGCCTGATCTTCGGCTTCTACTTCGTCATAGAAGTAATGCACTTCATAATGAAGGTCACTTCTCTTTTCAAAGGTATAGGTATACTTCGCACCGTCTTCTACCTTGGTCTCTTCCGTTGGCTCTGTCGGTGTCCAGCTTCCGCCTTCATATCCTTCATTCGCCTTCGGTACTGGAATGTCGC
>NZ_JACJKH010000039.1 GCF_016900655.1 Drancourtella massiliensis | reverse complement strand
TGGTTGTCGTTAGCCATCTTTTTCTCTTTTTAGAGGATAAAGTTCAGGGGCAGATGTGACTCGTATGAGTCACATCTGCCCCTGATTTGGACTATCTATTTCCCGATAGCCCCTAAATAATTTAGAATCTTTATGCAATGGCACCTCATCCATCATGCCAGTCCATGCTCTTCCAGCCACACCATCCATGTATTTTTGCCTTCCCGCATTTTCCGGGATCTCACAGTGAACTCCAGAATCGTAAGTCCTGTAAATACAAGGAACAGAATCAGCAGGAAAATGAGACATCCCCGGATACTCTCGCCGCCGCTTATGGTACTGCGGAACGCCTGCACCGTATAGGTAAACGGCACCCAGTCATGAAGATACGGCACAAATGATCCGGACAGTTCATAAGGGTACGTACCTACAGAACCGGCCAGCTGGATCACCATGAATATCAGCATCAGGAAACTTCCTACACGGCCCAGCAGACTGGTAAAGAAGTACATCACCGACATAAATGCAAGCGATGCCCCACACGCTACCAGAACGGTCTTTCCAATTTCCGCAGGAGTAAAACCATCAAATATATGGAGTGCACCAATCATAACTACCGCCTGTAGAACTGCTGTCAGATAGAGCACAGATGCCTTGCTGATCCACCAGCGGAAGCCGGATTTCATTTTTCCTCCATAACTGGTCAGCGGATACATCAGGCTGAACGCAATACAGCCGACCCACAGCCCTACAGACATCATATACGGCGCCATTGCATGGCCGTTGTTGGCAACCTCCGTGATCTGTGTCTCTTCTGTATCTACCGGTGCAGCAAACATATCCGTCGCCTCATCTGACGTATTCGTTTCCCGGATCTGCGCCGCACCGCTTCCCAGTTCTTTTGACAACGTATCCGCACCGTCCGAAACCTGATCGATCCCATCGCCCAGTTCGCGACTGCCGTCAGAAAGTTGTTCCGCTCCTTTGCTGATCTGGCCGGCTCCATCTGTCAACTTTGCCGCCCCCTCCGTCAATGCTTTACTGTTCAAAGTAAGCTTGCCGGCTCCGGAAACAAGCGTATCCGTTCCGTCTTTCAGCTTCGTACTTCCCTGTGCCAACGCTCCAAGGCCACTGTTCAGTTCCGCAGCTCCTTTCCGGAGCGCTGATGTTCCCTGCTTCTGAAGCTGATCTGCTCCTGAAGCAGCAGCGGAAATTCCTCTCACCAGTACCGGAGCCTGCTCTGCCAGTGCGGACGTCCCGGACTGAAGCTGTCCGATCCCGTTTTTCAGGGAATCCGCACCATTCTGCACAGTGGAAATACCATTCTGAAGTTCCGGAATCTTCGATGCAAGCTGTGTGCTTCCTGCTGCCGCTTCATCAACACCGTATGTATAATCGGAAACACCTGCAGACAATATTTCTGCCTGTTGCTGTACTGCTGCAATCTGTGTCCTCAGTTCTTCCGGTACGCCTTCTGCTCCGGCAAGTGCCGCCAGCGCCTGGCTGATCCCGGCCGCCCCATTACGCAACGACCGGGAACTGGATGCAGCAGACTGTAGACCGGAGCTAAGAGAATCCGCTCCGTCTTTCAGGTTGGCTGCCCCTTCAGACAGAGCTGTAATCCCGCCGGAAAGCTGTTTTGCTCCGTCATTTAAAGAAGCTGCTCCGTCATTCAGCGCATCTGCCGCATCCGGAAGGGCAGATGCGGCCGCATTCAGTTCGGACAGTCCGGCGTTGAGAGCAGTCATATTATCATCCACATCCGCCGCACCGGCTGCCAGATCGGAGCCGCCTTTCTGTGCATCATTTACGCCGCTGTCCAGCGCATTTACACCGTTTTGCAATTCTTCTGCTCCTGCTGCCGCCGTACTGACTCCATCTGTATACTGATCAAGCCCTACTTCTAATTCCTGACTTCCATCCGCGAATACCAGAGCGCTCTTGGAAAGAATCTGCAGATTGTCGGTAATCGTCCGATTTCCGTCGGCCAACTGATCCGCCCCATCTTTCAATTCACCCGAACCGTCAGCTGCCTCCTGCATTCCGTCCCCCACTTCCGCAAGTTTATCAAACAGGACTTCTGTATACGTCCTGGTAACCTCTTCCCGTACTGAACTTTCCAGTTCCTTCATCGCCGTCTCGCTCATCTTGGATGCGATATAATTTGTTCCCGGATTCGTTTCATAGGACAACGTCATCTTTTCCGGGTTCGCATCCGTCAGCGATGCGGCATGAGCTGAAAACTCTTCCGGTATGGTAATAACCATATAGTATGTACCATCCTTAAGTCCTTTCTGCGCTTCTTTGTCTGACGGAAACTGAAAGTCAAGAGAATCGTTGTCTTTCAGTTCGTCCATCAATGTGCCGCCAATATCCAGCTTCTGATCTGCATAAGTCACCGGAACGTCATGATTGATGACAGCCACCGGAAGCTTATCCAGATTTCCGTATGGATCCCACATAGATCCAAGGAAAAGTGTCGTATAGATTGTCGGGATTGCGATGACCGCGACTGTAACAATCAGTAAAATCTTATTTTTGAACAGACTGTGCCATTCCTGCTTCAACATCGTTTTCTTTCTCCTCTCTTTTTGCAACATTAATTCTATTAATAGATATTGTGTTGATTTTTCTGTCACCATGAATTATAGTAAAATCAGAAAAGAGATACAACCATTAATGTGACGGCTCTCTGTCTGTTAATGGATAAGCAAACGACATAATGTCTATTATTTTAAGAGGAGGATTTATTTCATGCCAAAAACTATGGACCGGCGGATTCGCAAGACAAGAGCCCAGCTCCGTCAGGGGCTGGCCGAACTTCTGAAAGAAAAAAGTTTAAAGGAGATCACAATTAAGGAACTCGTAGAAAAAGTGGACATTAACCGCTCCACCTTCTATTTACACTATACGGATATCTATGACATGATGGAAAAGATTGAAAATGAACTGACCGGGGAGATTGAAGATCTGATCCATACCCATCCGGTCAGCCCTTTCAATGAGGACAGCTTCCCGTTCATCGAAGACATTTTCTCTATCCTTGCGGAAAACCGTGATATTTGTGCCGCCCTCCTGGGACCTAACGGAGACATCTCCTTCCTGCACCGGATTGAGAATATTCTTTCCGAACACAGTCTGAATGCTCTGAAAGAAACATTTCCAGGGAAGATGGATGATCTGACATATTATTATGCCTTTTGCCTTTCCGGCTGCATCGGTCTGGTCAAGACCTGGCTGTCAGAAGAATCCTCCGCAAGTCCCCAGCATATGGCTGAACTTACATTTAAACTCATTATGAATACACTGAGAGGTTTCTATCCGGACTTCTCCGTAAGACATTCCTGATATTTACGAAAAGATAAAGCTTAAAAAGGGATTGCCGTTCGGCAATCCCTTAAATCTTCGCTATATTAGATTACTCGATGATTGTAGCAACACGGCCTGATCCTACAGTACGTCCACCTTCACGGATAGCGAAACGAAGTCCCTGCTCCATAGCTACTGGATGGATCAGTTCAACTGTCATTTCTACGTTATCTCCAGGCATGCACATTTCTGTTCCTTCCGGAAGTTCGCAAACACCTGTTACGTCTGTTGTTCTGAAGTAGAACTGCGGACGGTAGTTGTTGAAGAATGGAGTATGACGTCCACCTTCATCTTTTGTCAGAACGTAAACCTGAGCTGTAAATTTGTGGTGGCATGTTACAGAACCTGGTTTACAAAGAACCTGTCCTCTTTCGATTTCTGTTCTCTGAACACCACGAAGCAGAGCACCGATGTTGTCACCAGCCTGAGCTTCATCAAGAAGTTTACGGAACATTTCAACACCTGTTACAACAACTTTACGTGTTTCTTCATGGATACCAACGATTTCTACTTCATCAGATACGTGAAGTGTACCACGTTCTACTCTACCTGTAGCAACTGTACCACGTCCTGTGATAGAGAATACGTCTTCGACCGGCATAAGGAACGGTTTGTCTGTGTCACGTTCCGGATCCGGAATGTAGCTGTCAACAGCATCCATAAGTTCCATGATCTTGTCTCCCCATTCTCCGCTCGGATCTTCCAGAGCTTTCAGAGCAGATCCTCTGATGATCGGAGTGTCATCTCCCGGGAATTCATACTCGTCAAGGAGTTCACGGATTTCCATTTCTACTAATTCAAGAAGTTCTTCGTCGTCTACCATATCACATTTGTTCATGAATACAACGATGTAAGGTACACCTACCTGACGGGACAGAAGGATGTGCTCTCTTGTCTGAGCCATAACACCATCTGTAGCAGCTACTACAAGGATAGCTCCGTCCATCTGAGCTGCTCCTGTGATCATGTTCTTAACGTAGTCAGCATGACCTGGGCAGTCAACGTGTGCGTAGTGACGTTTCTCTGTTTCGTACTCTACGTGAGCTGTGGAGATTGTGATACCACGTTCTCTTTCTTCTGGTGCTTTATCGATATTTTCGAAATCTACTGCAGCGTTACCAGCAACTCTTTCTGCAAGAGTTTTTGTGATAGCAGCTGTTAAAGTAGTTTTACCATGGTCAACGTGTCCGATTGTACCAATATTACAATGTGGTTTTGTTCTTTCAAATTTAGCCTTTGCCATTTGAATAATCCTCCTTAATTCTACCCTCAAGCAGGGCAATTTTTTTAATTTAAAAGTTTACTCAGCTATATCTGATTATATTTCAAAACTGCTGAATTTTCAAGCCTTTTTAAGCTTTTTTATTGGATAATACCTTTTCCTGTACATTCTTCGGTACCTGCTCATATTTCTCAAAGAACATAGAGTAGTTACCACGTCCCTGTGTTCTGGAACGAAGATCTGTAGAGTATCCGAACATTTCAGAAAGCGGTACATATGCACGTACAATCTTTCCTCCGCCCAGGTCATCCATTCCTTCGATACGTCCACGACGGGAGTTGATGTCACCGATAACATCACCCATATATTCTTCCGGCATTGTTACTTCTACTTTCATGATAGGTTCAAGAAGTACCGGAGCTGATTTTGCCATCGCATCCTTGAATGCAAGGGAACCAGCGATATGGAATGCCATTTCGGATGAGTCGACTTCATGGTAGGATCCATCGTATACATTTGCATGGATACCAACAACCGGGAATCCTCCAAGGATACCGGATTTCATAGCTTCTTCGATACCTTCACCTACTGCCGGGATATATTCCTTCGGAATAGCACCGCCGACAACAGTGGATTCGAATTTATATGTTTCTTCACCGTTGACATCCATTGGCTCGAATTTAACTTTACAATGTCCGTACTGTCCACGTCCACCGGACTGTTTAGCGTACTTGCTGTCTACATCAACCGGTTTTGTGAAAGTTTCTTTGTAAGCAACCTGAGGTGCACCTACATTAGCCTCTACCTTGAATTCACGGAGAAGTCTGTCTACGATGATTTCAAGATGGAGCTCACCCATACCGGCGATGATGGTCTGTCCTGTCTCATGGTCTGTATGAGCACGGAATGTCGGGTCTTCTTCTGCAAGTTTTGCAAGAGATTCACCAAGTTTGCCCTGAGAAGCTTTTGTCTTCGGCTCGATAGCAAGCTCGATAACCGGTTCCGGGAATTCCATGGATTCAAGGATTACCGGGTGCTGATCGTCACAGATTGTATCTCCTGTTGTGGAGAATTTGAATCCGATCGCTGCAGCGATATCTCCAGAGTAAACTTTGTCAAGTTCTGCTCTCTTGTTGGCATGCATCTGAAGGATACGTCCAACACGTTCTTTTTTATTCTTTGTCGCGTTCAGGACATAAGAACCGGAGTTCATTGTTCCTGAATATACACGGAAGTAAGCAAGCTTACCTACGAACGGGTCTGTCATGATCTTGAATACGAGAGCGGAGAACGGCTCTTCGTCAGAAGAATGTCTCTCTACTTCGTTTCCGTCTTCATCAACACCCTTGATAGCCGGGATATCTGTCGGAGCCGGCATATACTCAAGGATTGCATCCAGAAGTTTCTGAACACCTTTGTTTCTGTAAGCAGATCCACAGCATACCGGAACAGCTGTACATTCGCATGTCGCTTTTCTCAGTACTCTCTTCAGATCTTCTACTGCCGGTTCTTCACCTTCCAGATATTCCATCATCAGGTCGTCGTCAAGTTCACAGATCTTTTCAACGAGCTCTGTACGATATAATTCCGCATCATCTTTCATTTCTTCCGGAATGTCGCATACAGTGATGTCATCACCTTTTTCATCATTGTAGATGTATGCCTGCATTTCCATCAGGTCGATGATACCTTTGAATTCGTCTTCTTTTCCGATTGGAAGCTGAAGACAGATTGCGTTTTTACCTAATCTTGTTTTGATCTGTTCAACTGCATTGTAGAAATCTGCACCCAGAATGTCCATCTTGTTGATGAAAGCCATACGAGGTACGTTGTAAGTGTCAGCCTGACGCCATACGTTTTCTGACTGAGGCTCTACACCACCTTTGGCACAGAACACACCTACAGCACCGTCAAGTACACGCAGGGAACGCTCTACTTCTACTGTGAAGTCAACGTGTCCCGGAGTATCGATGATGTTGATACGGTGCTCAAGAGCGCCCGGCTTCGGTTTCGTCTTTTCTTCCAGTGTCCAGTGACATGTTGTAGCAGCTGAAGTGATCGTGATACCTCTTTCCTGCTCCTGCTCCATCCAGTCCATGGTAGCAGTACCTTCATGTGTATCACCGATCTTGTAGTTTACACCGGTATAGTAGAGAATACGCTCTGTCAGCGTAGTCTTACCAGCATCGATGTGAGCCATGATACCGATGTTTCTTGTTCTCTCTAATGGATATTCTCTTCCAGCCAAGACTTTTTCCTCCTAAACTAATAAGATCGACTGTTTCCTGCCATATCCGGCAGAACCGTCTCCAGGGAGAATCCTTAGAAACGGTAGTGAGCAAACGCTTTGTTTGCTTCTGCCATCTTGTGCATATCTTCTTTTCTCTTCACAGATGCTCCTGTGTTGTTTGCAGCATCCAGAATTTCGTTGGCCAATCTTTCTTCCATTGTCTTTTCTCCTCTGTTACGGGAGAATGTTGTCAGCCAGCGAAGAGCTAACGCCTGTCTTCTGTCAGCACGTACTTCGATCGGTACCTGGTATGTTGCACCTCCGATACGTCTTGCCTTTACTTCCAGTACAGGCATGATGTTGTTCATTGCCTCTTCGAATACTTCGATCGCCGGTTTGTCAGCTTTCTCGGCAACTCTTTCAAATGCGCCATATACAATCTTCTGTGCTACACCTTTCTTACCATCCAGCATGATGTTGTTGATAAGCTTTGTAACAACTTTGTTATTGTATAATGGATCCGCTAATACGTCTCTTTTCTGAGTATGTCCTTTACGTGGCACGGTCCTTCCCTCCTTAATCATAATTGGATTAAATCATCAGTACTCGCTTCACAGTTTGCGTTCGTGCGGCAGGGACATATCAGTATATGTCAATCCGCAACCTACTAATTTCATAGTCCTGTGATACGATAACGATTTTGTTACTTTAAACTTTTACTTATTTCTTTGCGTCTTTCGGTCTCTTAGCACCATATTTTGAACGTGCCTGACGTCTCTTTGCAACACCTGCTGTATCAAGTGTTCCGCGGACGATGTGGTATCTTGTACCTGGCAGGTCCTTAACACGGCCTCCACGGATCAGAACAACGCTGTGTTCCTGAAGGTTGTGTCCTTCTCCCGGGATGTAGCTTGTTACTTCGATTCCGTTAGACAGACGAACTCTGGCAATTTTTCTAAGAGCTGAGTTAGGCTTCTTAGGTGTAGCTGTCTTAACTGCTGTACATACACCTCTCTTCTGCGGAGCAGATGCATTGATAGCTCTTTTTCTCAGAGAGTTGTATCCTTTCTGAAGCGCCGGAGCTGTAGATTTCTTTACAGAAACCTCACGTCCTTTTTTTACTAACTGGTTGAATGTTGGCATTCCTTTCACCTCCTACGAATAATTAATAGGTTTGCTTGAAAATTTCTGATTTGCGCACAAAAATATCACGTATTTCCACACGCGCTTAATCATTGTATTACGTCTAAAAGGAAAAGTCAAGGCTTTTTACATTAATTTATCATCATTCCCATGATGTAAAGGTCATAGTAAACGCCGTTCAGAAGTGTGGAGTTTTTCCGGCATCCTTCGATCTCAAATCCGAATTTCATGTAGAGAGCAACGGCAGGGATGTTGTCCGCTCTGGTGTCCAGGCTGATTCTGGTTGTAACGCCGTTTCCTTTGCACCAGTCGATCAGCATCTGGATCAGTCTGCTTCCGATCCCCTGTTTCTGATATTTCTTTGCCACTACAATTCCCAGTTCACCGTCGTGGCGTGCTTTGATTTTGTGTGTGGAATGAATTGTAGCAATTCCTGCAATCTCCTCTCCGTCCATGGCAAGGAGCATCCGGTTTGTCTGATTGCCTTCCAGGGAGCGGATTTCATCCTCCTGCTCGCTTACAGTCATCGGATATTCGTCCTTCTCAAAGCTTAAATAGCTTGTCTCCCCTCCTACATAATTGTAGAATGCCACAATCTTTTCTGCATCCTCCACTTTCGCATCTCTGTAAATGATTTCTGACATAATTGTTCCCTCCTTTTTTCTTCTATCATATCCGTTTTTTTATCTTATGGCAACAAAAAGACAGGGTGCTTTATACACCCTGCCAGATTGCTTTTCTTATGATCGCTTTTTCTTCGGAACGACATGGACAGCCCCGCCTTCCAGTTCTTCCAGTGCCTCTCCGATTCCTTCATTATAGGTAGGATGGGCTCTCATTCCCTTTAAGAGCTGAGATATTGTCATCCGATTGGTTATGGCCGTCACGAATTCTCCAATCATGTCCGTTGCCCGCGCGCACATCATCTGTGCTCCCAGTATGGTCTTTGTCTCCTTATCCGCCACCACCTTGATAAATCCACGCTCTTCTTTCGTGATCAACGATTTCCCATTGGCACTCATAATGAACTTTCCGGTTTCCACCTGAATCCCTTTTTCCTTTGCTTCCTCTTCCGTCATTCCGGCCGATGCAATTTCCGGATCTGTGTAGACACAGCCTGGAACAACACTCAGATCCACCGACCGCTCCCGGCCTGCCAGGTGTTCCGCCACGGCAATGCCCTGGGCACTCGCTGCATGAGCCAGCTGGGCTCCGCCGATCAGGTCACCGATGGCATATACATGCGGAATGTTTGTCCGAAAATCCGCATCCACAGTGATGCGCCCGCGCTCCATCTCAGGAGCCGCGCCCTCCGCAAAAAGGCCGTCCATATTGGCGCACCTGCCCACCGCACAGAGCACACAGTCTCCTTTTGCCTCCTGCTCTTTTTCCTTTTCCACATACCGGCACCGGTATCCGTCTCCATCCTGTTCCACTGTCTGTACCGACGCGGATGTATGGATCTCGATTCCTCGCTTTTTCAGGATCATCTTCAGATTCTGGGAAATTTCTTTGTCCATATTCGGAACAATTCTCGGCATCGCCTCCAGAATCTTCACCCGGCTTCCCAGAGCCGCATAGACAGTGGCAAATTCCACACTGATGACACCGCCTCCGATAATCACCATGCTCTGCGGCGGTTCTTCCATCCGGAACAGCTCATCACTCGTGATGACTCCAGGCAGCTCTATTCCCGGAATCGGAATCTTAAGCGGTTTTGATCCGGACGCCAGAAGCACGTTCGATGCCTTGTATCTCTGTTCTCCATCCTCCGATGAGACAAGGACTTCCTTCTCTTCTCCATTTTCAGGAAGCAGGGTTCCGGTTCCCTTCAGGACCGTCACGCCATTTGCCTTTAAAAGCTGTTCAATTCCCTGAACAAGCTGCTGTGTCGTCTCTTCCTTATATGCCAGGATTTTCCCGTAATCATAGGTGACATCAGAGGCGCAGATTCCAAATTCCGCGCAGTGCTGCATCTCCCTGTACAGAGAGGATGCATGAATCATGGCCTTTGCCGGAATACAGCCCCGGTTCAGGCAGGTACCTCCGATATCCCTGTTCTCGACAACCGCCGTGCGAAGCCCCAGTTTCGCGGCTTTGATGGCAGCCACATAGCCGCCCGGCCCTGCGCCGATTACAATCAGATCAAATTGTCCTTCCATCTACCATTCCTCTTCTTTCATCCATTCTATCAGATCTTTCAGCATCTTCTCTTCTTCCGGATCTTCTGACCAGTACAGACCTAGTTCGATACAGATGCTTCTGCTGGAAAACCGTACTCCGTTCAGATAGTTCGGAAGAGCTTCAATCATCCCGGTTTTGAGGGCATCCGAATAGACTGCCGCATCCTTGATCTTCCCGTTTTCCACCTGAAACCGGATGGTTACCTCGCCCCATGGGAATTTCCTCGTGATTTCATGCTGAAAAGGGATCTTTCTTCCATAGAGCCATTCCCAGGATCTGAAATATTCCGCCCTGCTTTCTATTTCCTTTTTCTCCCGGTCATCCAGCTTCCGTTCCTGTACCGGAAGGCCATACACCTCTCCAAAGGCCTGGCGGAGAGCGTACTTCAGATCATCAATGGTCAAATCCGGAAGATACGTTCTCAGATTCGCCACTCTGGACCGTACTGAATCCACTCCTTTGGATTTCAGTTTCTCCCTGGAGACGGTCAGATAGCTTCCCAGTTTTTCCTTGTCCACATCCAGCATGATCGTTCCATGGTGATAGCAGTGCTCTCCATGGCGGTAAAATGCGTTCCCGGAAAATTTCTTCCCGTCAATCAAAAGATCATTCCGGCCGGACGCCTCAATGTGCAGTCCCAGATGTTCCAGCGCCCCGGCAATGACCGAAAGCTGCCGTTTGACATCATAATATTCTCCGGAAACCAGAAAGGTAAAATTCAAATTTCCCAGATCATGATATACCGCTCCTCCTCCGGAAAGCCGTCTTGCCAGATGGCCTCCGTCCCTCTCCAGCTGTTCTGTTCTGCATTCTTTCCATGCGTTCTGGTTTTTCCCGATCACCACGGTCTTTTCGTTCTGCCAGAGGTAGAGAATGCACTCCTTCTCCTTACATCCAAAGAGAAGAAACTCCTCCAGCGCAAGATTTCTGTACGGATCGGTTCCGTGACTTTCTATATATGTAAGTGTTTCCAACATGTCGCTTCACCCTATTCATCAAAATGCCAGCGCAGCACCGGATGTCTGGCTGCCTCCACTTCATCCAGCCGTGTAACCGGTGTGGTAACCGGAGCACGATGCAGTTGATCCGGATATTCCAGTGCCTGACGATACAGATTATGGAAGACCTCCAGCGCTTCATCCAGCGTTTCGCGTGATTCTGTCTCTGTCGGTTCGATCATCAATGCCTCGTCGACAATCAGCGGAAAATACATGGTCGGCGGATGAATGCCATTGTCAAGCAGTCCTTTGGCGATATCCATGGCGGAAATACCCGTCTTCTTTTTCAGATCGGCAAGGCTGATGACAAACTCATGCATGCAGCTCTTTCCGTATGCCGCCGGGAAGATATCCTTTAACCCGTTCATCATATAATTGGCATTTAATACTGCATTCCTGCCTGCTTCCGGGATGCCTTCTTTTCCAAGCGTCATCAGGTAGGAAAGGGCCCGCACCACGACGAGGAAGTTGCCGTAAAAGCTTTTCATTTCCCCGATGCTGTGTTCCGGTTTCTTCATATAATAATGCTCGTCTTTTTCCACAAGAACGGAAGGAAGGAACTCTGCGAGCAGTTCTTTACATCCTACCGGTCCGCTTCCCGGCCCTCCGCCTCCATGCGGGGTGGAAAAAGTTTTGTGAAGATTCAGATGGACAACATCAAATCCCATGTCTCCCGGACGGACCGTTCCCATTACCGCGTTCAGATTCGCCCCGTCATAGTAGCAGAGTCCGCCGCATTCATGGATGATTTCCGTAATCTCCAGGATGTGTTTTTCAAAAATTCCAAGAGTATTCGGATTCGTCAGCATGATTCCTGCGGTCTCTTCGTCCGCCGCTTCTTTCAGCTTTTCCAGGTCCACGCAGCCATCCGCGTCTGACGGAACACTGACCACTTTATAGCCTGCCATCACCGCGCTGGCCGGGTTGGTTCCGTGTGCGGAATCCGGCACCAGAATCTTCGTTCTCCTGGTATCTCCCCTGCTTTCGTGGTAGGCCCGGATCAGGAGAAGTCCCGTAAACTCGCCGTGGGCTCCTGCCGCCGGCTGGAATACCATCCGGTCCATACCGGTAATGGCGCAGAGATATTTCTCCGCCTTATCGAGTACTTCCAGGCATCCCTGTACGGTATGTTCCGGCTGAAGCGGGTGAATCCCGGTAAATCCCGGAAGTGCCGCTGCCGCCTCGTTGATCTTCGGGTTATATTTCATCGTACAAGAACCAAGCGGATAAAATCCATCGTTGACTCCGTGGGACTTTCTCGCCAGTTCACTGTAATGTCTGCTCAGATCCCCCTCTGCGATTTCCGGAAGATGGAGGGCTTTCTGTCTCTGGTCTTCCTGCGGAAGTCTGGTCTCTTCCACATCGCACGCAGGAAGCATGCTGCATCCGCGTCCCGGTCTGCTTTTTTCAAAGATTAACATCCCTGCACCTCCTTCAGAATCCGGATGACCTCATCCATTTCTTCTTTTGTATTCATCTCCGTACAGCACCAGAGAATCCGGTGCTCATCCAGCGGATATCCTCCCAGAATTCCGTGTTCCTCCAAAGCCTTCAAGGTCTCCCCTGCCGGCACCCTGGATTCCGTCACAAATTCATGGAAAAAGTTCCCCTGATTTTTCGTGCGGTATCCGATTTTCTCCAGCTCTCCTGCCAGATAGTGTGCCTTGGAGACACACTGCACCGCCGCCTCTTTCAGTCCGTCCGATCCCATGGACGCCAGGTATACCGTCACCGCCAGTGCACAGAGCGCCTGGTTGGAACAGATATTGCTGGACGCTTTCTCTCTCCGGATATGCTGTTCTCTTGCCTGAAGTGTCAGCACATAACCGGTCTTTCCGTTTTTGTCTTTTGTCTGTCCGACAATTCTGCCAGGCAGCTTCCGCATCATCTTGTCCGTACATGCCATAAAACCAAGGTACGGTCCTCCAAATGCCAGTGGAAGCCCCATCGGCTGTCCTTCTCCGACCGCCACATCCGCTCCGTATTCAGCCGGTGTTTTTAAAATGCCAAGAGAAACCGGATTGACTCCCATCACATATTTTGCCCCGCCTTCATGGGCAATCTGTCCAATTTCTTCTGCATCCTCCAGATTTCCGTAATAATTGGGATGCTGTATGTAAACACACGCCGTTTGTGCATCGATTTGTTCTCTGAGAATCTCTTTGTCCGTACGCCCGTCCTTTTCCGGAATCAGCTCCACCTGCATTCCATTTCCGTGGCAGTAGGTCTGCACCGTCCGGATCACATACGGGGAGGACGTCTGTGAAATCAGGACTTTCTGCCGTTTTCGTTCCCGGCACATGGAAACTCCTTCTGCGGCTGCAGAAGCGCCGTCATAGACTGACGCATTGGACGCATCCATCCCGGTCAGATCACAGATCATTGTCTGATATTCAAAGATGGACTGCAGAATTCCCTGGCTGATTTCCGCCTGATACGGGGTATAGGCCGTCACAAAATTTTCCTTGGATGTGATGCTTGTGACAGCTGCCGGGATATAGTGCCGGTACGCTCCGGCACCCCGGAAGATGGTAGGAAAGATCCTGTTCTTTCCGGCCATTTTCTCCATTTCTCTTCTGACAGACAGTTCCGGCATACCCGCCGGGATCTCAAGCTCCCCTTTCAGTCTGACTTCCTCTGGAATGTCCGCAAAGAGATCATCCATGTCAGAATATCCGGCCGCCTGCAGCATTTCCTGTCTTTCTTTCTCTGTATTCGGTACATAGCCGCCCATCCGAACTCACCGCCTCTCTGTTATTCTTTCTCGCTCTCTACAAACGCCTCATACTCCGCTCCTGAGAGCAGCTCTTCTTTTTCTGTGATGTCTTTCACTTTGATAAACCACGCATCATACGGAGCCTCATTGATATATTCCGGCTCATCCAGCAGTCTTTCGTTGATTTCACATACCACACCGGATACCGGAGAGTACACATCAGACACCGCTTTGACGGATTCCACATCGCCAAATGCCTCTCCTACCTTCACCTCATCTCCCTCTTCCGGAAGATTGACAAACACCAGATCTCCAAGTTCTGACTGGGCGTAGTCCGTCAGCCCGATCACTGCAACTCCGTCTTCCTCTTTTACCCACTCATGTGATTTTACATACTTTAATTCTTCTCTGATTTCCATATCCGTTTCTCCTTTTCTGATTTTTATTTCTGTCTTTTGTAAAATGGAAGATCTACAACTTCCGCCTCCACGCTTCGTCCGCGCACGTCAACCTCCACCTTGTCTCCTGTCCTGACTGCTCCTGCCTTCACAAGCGCCATGGCGATCGGATATCCGAGATACGGGCAGTGTGTGCCGGATGTCGTCGTTCCAATCTCTGTGCCTTCCAGCGAAACCTTCTGCTCTTCCCGGATAATGCCCCGCCCGGTCACTTTCAATCCGATCCGTTCTCTCTTTGGCTCTCCTGCTTCTTCCAGCGCCTTCTTCCCGATAAAATTTTCTTTTGCCATTTTTACGGCAAACTGAAGTCCCGCTTCCAGAGGAGTCACTTCTTCGTTCATCTCGTGTCCGTAGAGCGGCATTGCAGCTTCCATCCGCAGGGTATCTCTTGCTCCCAGTCCGCACGGGATCAGTCCTTCGTCTTTCCCGGCTTCCAGAAGCGCGTTCCACATCTGCGGCGCATATTCTGCCGCCAGATACAGCTCCACGCCGTCCTCACCTGTATAGCCGGTCCTGGAAACGATACAAGGGATTTCTGCCACCCTGCCATCAAACACTGCGTGATAATATTTCTCCGGAATACTCTCTTCGTCCGTCAGTTTTCTTAAAATCTCAAGGGCTTTCGGTCCCTGGAGGGCAAGCTGCGCATACTGGTCGGAAACGTCCGTAAATGCCACGTTTCCAAACTGGTGATCCAGCATCCACTGGTAGTCCTTCTCCTTGTTTGCCGCATTGACAACGATCAGGTATTCTTCCCCGGATTTCCGGTAGACAATCAGATCATCCACCGTGCCTCCGTGTTCGTTGCACATCGGGCTGTACTTGGCCTGGCCGTCCTTGATCTTCGTATAATCATTGGTGAGAAGCATCTGAAGATTTGCCTTCGCATCTTCTCCCGTGCAGAGAATCTCTCCCATATGGGAAACATCAAAGAGCCCTGCCCGGGTGCGCACCGCCATGTGTTCCTTGATCACTCCTGTCGGATACTGCACCGGAAGAGAATAACCTGCAAACGGAACCATCTTTCCTCCGGCCTTTACATGTTCTTCATAAAGTGGTGTTTTTAATTCCATCTCCCGTCTCCTCCTTATTCATATAACGGATGTCTGTCGCAGATTTCATTGACTGTGCTGCGGATCTCGTCTGCCTTTGTATCAAAGTCTGTTGCCGCCATCTTGATCAGCTTTGCAATCGTTCTCATCTCGTCTTCTTTAAGCCCACGTGTTGTCACAGCCGGCGTTCCGATCCGGATGCCGCTTGTCACAAACGGACTTGCCGGGTCATTTGGCACCGCGTTTTTATTGACTGTGATATAAACCTCGTCCAGACGGCGCTGCAGTTCTTTTCCGGTAATGTTCATATTCTGAAGATCGACCAGCATCAGATGGTTGTCCGTTCCGCCGCTGACCAGGTCAAAGCCTTCTTCCTTCAGTGCTTCAGCCAGTGCTTTTGCATTCTTTAAAATCTGTTCCTGATAGGTCTTGAATTCCGGTTTTAACGCTTCCCCAAAGCAGACTGCCTTCGCGGCGATGATATGCATCAAAGGCCCACCCTGGGTTCCTGGAAATACCGCCTTGTTGATGGCCTTTGCGTGTTCTTCCTTGCACATGATCATGCCGCCTCTTGGTCCCCGCAGCGTCTTGTGGGTGGTCGTTGTCACCACATCTGCATAAGGAACCGGGCTCTGATGGAGTCCGGCCGCAACCAGTCCGGCAATATGCGCCATATCCACAAACAAAACGGCGCCCACTTCTTTCGCAATCTCCGCAAACCGGTCAAACCGGATCTCTCTTGGATATGCAGACGCCCCTGCAACAATCATCTTCGGTTTGCATTCCAGTGCTGTCTTTCGGATTTCATCGTAGTCCAGAAATCCTTCTTCATTGATGCTGTATGGTACAAAATGATAAAGAATTCCGGACATATTCACCGGTGAGCCGTGGGTCAGGTGTCCGCCATGGTCCAGATTGAGTCCCATCACCGTATCTCCCGGCTTCAGAAAGGCCTGATAAACCGCAATATTGGCGCTTGCCCCCGAATGCGGCTGTACACAGGCATGTTCGCATCCAAACAGCTGTTTTGCACGCTCGATTGCCAGATTTTCAATCACATCTACATATTCACAGCCTCCATAATACCGTTTCCCCGGATATCCTTCCGCATACTTGTTTGTCGGGACCGTCCCCATCGCAAGCATCACCGCCGGGCTTACTATATTTTCCGATGCGATCAGCTCCAGATTTCTTCTCTGCCTTCCAAGTTCCTGTTCCAGAGCCCCGCCGACTTCCGGATCGTACTCTTTGATGTAGTTCGTAACATCTCCTACCATACTCATACGTATTTCCTCCTCAAAGTTAGCAACCCCCATTTCAAATGGGGGTTTAATTTTAACCCCTCCAGGGTATAGTACTGGTATCCGCTAAAGCGGGTTCGCAGACACCTTGCTACTGGCAGCCTCCCATG
>NZ_JACJKH010000038.1 GCF_016900655.1 Drancourtella massiliensis | reverse complement strand
AAGACCCCTTGAAGACGACGAGGTAGATAGGGCAGAGGTGGAAGTGTGGTAACACATGGAGCTGACTGTTACTAATAGGTCGAGGGCATAACCAAGGAATGGTGGATAGGAAAAGCAGGATGACAGAAACGTGAACTTATATGTGGTTTTGAAGGTACATGAAGTATCTTGAATATTCCTCCTTAGCTCAGTCGGTAGAGCATGCGGCTGTTAACCGCAGTGTCGTTGGTTCAAGTCCAACAGGGGGAGTTTTCCTTTATAAGGAAAGAATGGCTCCGTGGTCAAGCGGTTAAGACATCGCCCTTTCACGGCGGTAACACGGGTTCGATTCCCGTCGGAGTCATTTAAGTTAATTGTAACTTAAGAATAAAACGCCAACGTGGCTCAATTGGCAGAGCAGCTGATTTGTAATCAGCAGGTTATCGGTTCGAGTCCGATCGTTGGCTTGTTCCTTTAAAGGGGACACTAAAATTGTGGACCTTTAGCTCAGCTGGTTAGAGCAATCGGCTCATAACCGATCGGTCCCGGGTTCGAGTCCCTGAAGGTCCACTTTAATAAAGGTAAACAATATGGCCCGGTGGCTCAGTTGGTTAGAGCGCCGCCCTGTCACGGCGGAGGTCGTGGGTTCGAGTCCCATCCGGGTCGCTTTTTAATTTAAATATTGTTATTTATTTGGGGTCTTAGCTCAGCTGGGAGAGCATCTGCCTTACAAGCAGAGGGTCATAGGTTCGAGCCCTATAGGCCCCATTCACACGTCTGTGTGAAATATGCCACAGTGGCGGAACTGGCAGACGCACAGGACTTAAAATCCTGCGGGACTTATCCTCCCGTACCGGTTCGATTCCGGTCTGTGGCAGGAGGTAAAAGTGAGAGAAACGTTGATTTTATAGCGTTTCTCTTATTTTTTTGCTTCAAAAGCTTGAACACTTCAGAGATGAGGGAGTCTTAACACCTTCTTTATTGTATAATCTGAAAAATTAAATTATACTATAAGTATAGTGGATAAAGTGAGTGTTTAGGGGTATCAAAATGGACAAAAAACATAAATTTTTACTTTGTTTACTAATTATTCCTGTATGTTTTTTGATATTAATTATTGTAACTGGTTTGATAAGCGAACATTCTTTGATTGAAATTTATAACGACGGCTTAGGAATTACAGCGTCATATTACCTTTTTCTCAGTTTGTTTATTTACATCCGATGGAACCATTTTTTGAATAATTTTTAATTTGTATGTGGAGGAATAGAATGATTCATCTAGAAAAAATAAATGGCGAAAATGTCTGGGATATTTTAAAGTTAAATGTCTCAGATAGTCAGAAAAATTATGTTGCCAGCAATGATATTAGTATTATTGAAGCATATATCGCTATTACATTCAACGGATATGCTTTTCCATTTGGAATTTTTGAAGGTAATAATCCAGTCGGCTTTGTGATGATTGGTTATGACAAAGATGACTATTGGAAGGATGCACCTGCCATAGCAGACGGGAACTATAACCTCTGGAGATTAATGATAGATAAGAAATATCAAAATAGGGGATATGGGAAGCAGGCGGTAGAACTTGCTTTAAGATTTATCAGAACATATGCTAAGGAAACCTTCCTGTTATTGACCGGAGTAATTACTGTTTTCTTTCTGAAAAGAGAGAGTAAATAGTCAACAGAAAAAATCCAGTTTATATAACGAGTATTTGAACGCTGCAGATATTCTTATTCGATTGTCATGGTAATCAGAATATTATCCAGATTTACTTCCTCTTCATCGTAAGGAGTATTCAGACTCAGATCGCGTGAATACGATATACCGCTGTCATTGGTGACAGGATAGAGGCGGTAGTATTGCTCTTCATCGGTATCTTCGATTTCAAATGTCTGAAAGCCGTTTAAAGTGCCCTGAAATCCATTAATTGCAAATTCATAACTGTTGATGTCTTCTGTATAGAAAGTTTCAATATCATTTTCTTCTGCGACATAATTATCTTCGACAATTGCGGTGATCCTGTTTTCACTGCCCTCCAACCGGATATCTGCATAGTGCCCCTTCTCAGGAGAACATAAGAATTCGGTGAGCTTCTCCCAAGTGTGCTGCTCCGTATTGGAATGGTAGATATTGAATACAACCTCTTCATAATCAATGTTGCTCAGATCATAGCCCAGATTTCCATGGTATTCAAGCTTCCTGGAAGAACATCCTGACGGGGAAAAAAGCAGTATTAAAACCAGAGCTGATATAATCCCATGCTTTGTCCTTCTTTTCATAGATTTCCCTCCTGTTCTGTATTATAAAAGCGGAAAATCAATCATTGTTATTTAATTTTAGTATACTATAAAAAAATTTTTTGTATAGTATTAAGGAAAATCTTAGAAATGTTTTAAATTTTATCCATAAAAAGGTCATAATCATTTGCTATACTTCGTATTGTACAAAGTAGATCATAAATATGTAGATGGCAGAGTATTGATAAGGAGGTATTTTTTTGTTAGTTGGTTTTTTAAAAACAGGAAAAGATGGAAATGTCTGTATATTATCAGCTCTGAACGGTGAGGGAAGAAGCATTATCAAACCGGGACAGTATCTATATATTAATGTTGCAAGAGGCTGGATTCCGGTTGAGCTGAAATATTCAGACAGAGAAAAACAGTTCTATTTTGAACATCTGCCAAACCTTCCGGTAAATGGAAGGATGGCTTTGGTAAAATAAGAAAAATGAATAAGATTCTTGTATGAAATCAGCAAGTCATGATACAATAAAGTGTAAGACAATGCTGGTTTTGACAGGATAGCCACAAAAGCTAAGAACAGACAGCCGGCTGAAACAACAGCCGGCTGTTGTGCTGATTGTCTTTGCAAAGAAGCGCAGTAAGAGTTCATGCACACACCCTCTGAAGGAGAAAATACAGATTTAATCAACATAGCAGGGGTCAGGCAGAAGAAAGGGCAGGGGAATTGTGGAAGAGAAAAAAAAGAAAAGAATCTTATCTCCGGATGATATAAAGGAAGAAGAGGCGAGACTTCTGGAAGATGTCGAAGATGAGGAGACACAGGAAACCGAGGCAGAAACAGTGGACTCTAAAATGTACGGAGACAGTGCAGGAGATTCGATCCGAATGTATCTGAATGAGATCAACAGGATCCCGCTTTTGACTCCGGATGAAGAGCAGGAGCTTGCAAGACAGATTGCCGAGGGTGATCTTGAGGCGAAGAAAAAGATGGAAGAGGCAAATCTTCGCCTTGTGGTTTCGATTGCCAAAAAGTATGTGGGACACGGGCTTCAGCTGATGGATTTGATTCAGGAAGGAAATATCGGGCTGATGAGAGCGGTGGAGAAGTTTGATTATCAGAAAGGCTACCGTTTTTCAACGTATGCCTCCTGGTGGATCAAACAGTCCATGATTCGGGCGATTGCGGATCAGTCCAGAACGATTCGTGTGCCGGTACATATGTCTGAAAATATTACAAAAGTCAGGAGAGCTTCCAAGGAGCTTATGACGGAGCTTGGAAGAGAAGCCACACCAGCCGAGATAGCGGCAAAGCTCGGCGACAAGACGGAAGAAGAGGTACGAGATATTCTGGCATATGCCAGAACTCCGGTTTCATTGGAAACGCCGGTAGGAGAAGAAGAGGACAGCAGTCTTGAGAATTTTATCGAAGACAGCAATGCACAGCAGCCTGAGACTGCGGCAATTTCTACGATAGTAGGTGAAGAAATTGAAGAGCTGTTGAAGATTCTGCCGGAACGTGAGCAGGAGGTTATCCGTATGCGTTTTGGCATGAATGGTGAACGTGTCTATACATTGGAGGAAGTTGGACAGAAAATGCATCTGACAAGAGAGAGAATCCGTCAGATAGAAAGTAAAGCACTCAGAAGACTGAGGCAAAGAATGAGAGAGAAAGGACAAAATGAATATTTTGAATAAATATTTACTGTAACCAGGTGAGAAACAATGAAGAATGACTTGTTAACAATTGGCGGGCTGACAGTGCACGGTTATGGACTGATGATAGGAATTGGATTTATTGCGGCTTATCTGATGACAGAGTTCCGGGCCAGAAAATATCGAATGAATACGGATATCGTATTTACACTTTTTATAAGCTCGGTAGTTTTTGGGCTGCTTGGAGCAAAAGTACTATATTATCTGACAATTCTGGATCGGGTTATCAAAGATCCGGGTGTAATCTTAGATGAAATGGAAGGCTTTGTGGTCTACGGAGGAATTATTGGAGGAGTTCTGGCAGGATATGTAGTCTGCAGAATCAAAAAAGAAAAATTCTGGCAGTATTTTGATCTGATTGCGCCGGCAATCGCTCTGGCCCAGGGATTTGGAAGGATTGGATGTCTGCTTGCGGGGTGCTGTTATGGAAAAGAGACGGATTCACCGCTTTCCATTACATTCCACACATCCGATTTTGCACCAAATGATGTGGCGCTGATACCGACGCAGATTTATTCCAGTATTCTGGATTTCCTGAATTGTATTGTGCTTTGTCTGATTGCAAGGTATGCGAAGAAAGAAAGAACAGTTTCAGGATGTTACCTTATTTTCTACAGTACAGGACGCTTTATTCTGGAGTTTTTCCGGGGAGACCTGGAGAGAGGAAGCGTTGGAGTGCTTTCCACATCGCAGTTTATCTCTATTTTCATTTTTGTGATCGGTGCGGCGATACTGTTTACCGGAAAGAAAAAAGCATTAGTAATGAAATAGTAGTTTTTTGTTTCGGGACAGGCAGCAGTCAAAGGAGTAACAATTACAAACGGCAGTAAGGTAGAGCCGCTTGTATTGCTGAAACATTTTGGACCGAACTGTCCGGATGTTCCGCAGATGACAGAAGAATAAAGAACAGCCCAGAATACCGGAAATCTGTATTCTGGGCTTTCTTGATCTATGGTAACCGATGGGAAAGAACAGAGAAAGGAAGGAGACAGACGGATGAAATATTTGATAGGAATCGATAATGGCGGGACATTTTCCAAGACAGCCTTGTTTGATGAGAAGGGAAAGCAGCTTGCGTCAGCAACTGTTCCGACACAGACACTGACGCCGAAACCGGGATATGCGCAACGGGATATGAATGAGCTTTGGAAAGTAAATGCGAAATCAATCAAAAGGGCGATAGAGGAAAGTGGAGTGGATCCGGAAAAGATCGCCGGAGTATCATTTTCCGGACACGGGAAAGGGCTGTATCTGGTCGGAGCAGACTGGACTTTCGGCTGGAATTCCGGTGGCAGCGGGCATGTTTGACGTCAATGCCTGCGGCATTGCATCCGGACTCTGCAGTGAAAAGGAGCTTTGCATGATTGCGGGAACATGGAGCATCAATGAATTTATCCGTAGGGAGCCGGTCACGAATGGCACGGTATCTTTGAATTCCATGTTTTGCATTCCTGGATATTTTCTGGTGGAAGAAAGCAGTCCGACATCCGCGGGAAATATGGAGTGGTTTATACAGAACCTGATGAATTATGAAAAGAGAGAGGCAGAAGAAAAACAGGGATCGGTTTACGATGTGACGAACGACTGGGTCGCTTCCATTGAACCGTGGGACTGCAATGTGATTTTTCTTCCGTTCCTGAATGGATCCAATGTTAATCCGCTGGCCAGGGGATCCTTCGTAGGACTGACAGCATATCATACGAAGAAACATATGCTTCGGGCTGTCTATGAGGGAATTGTCTTTTCGCACGCATTACATGTAAAGAAACTTTTGAAAAACAGGGAGTGCCCGAAAACGATCCGGCTTTCTGGAGGGGCGGCAAAATCGGATGTCTGGGTTCAGATGTTTGCCGATGTGCTTCAGATACCGATTGATGTGATCGAGGACAAAGAACTTGGAGCCCAGGGGGCAGGACCGTGAAGAAGTTTTCGGAGGAAAAATGTAAAGAAATAGAGGGAAAATTCAGTAAAAAAGATTAAAAAAATCTGAGTTTTGTGGTAGAATAAAAAGCATAACATAAGAGAGGAGAGCTTAGAAGATGGCAGATAAAAGTTTAAATTTCTTAGTATGTTGTGCAAATGGGGCAGGTTCTAGTTTGATGGCTCAGATGGCACTGGAAAAGGTATTAAAGAAACATGGAATTGAGCCGGGAAAAGTACATCATTGCCCGATTTCAGAAGGCAGAGAGACTGCTCCGCAGTATGATGTGGTGATCTGTGCTCAGCACTTTGCAGATATGTTTACGGAAGCAGAAAAGCAGGGAGCAAAACTCATTGCCCTGCAGAACGTAATATCTGCGTCTGAGATTGAGGCGAAACTGAAAGAAGCAGGAATTCTTGAATAAAGATATTTAGGAGAGGATGCCGGAAGGAAGAACATTATATATATAAAAGGAGAGTAGCGGTATGGAGAAATATGCAGGAAAATCTATCTTTCGAAAGGTAGCCATCGGCAAAGTGTTTTTCTATGAGAAAAATACGGCAGTGGTAAAGAGGACGAAAATCGATGATCCCAAAGCGGAGCTGGAGCGTTTCGAACAGGCTAAAGAAACCGCAAAAGCGCAGCTTCAGGGCCTGTACGAAAAAGCGCTGCATGAGGTCGGTGATTCAGGCGCGGCAATTTTTGAAGTACACATGATGATGATAGATGATCTGGATTATAACGGATCCATCCAAAATATGATTGAATCACAAAGTGTTAATGCGGAATACGCTGTGGCAATGACAGGAGATAACTTCTCCACAATGTTTGCAGAGATGGATGACGATTATATGAAAGCCCGTGCGGCCGACGTAAAAGATATTTCCGAGCGTCTGGTTTCTGTATTATCCGGATATGACAATGATATGGGGAATCTGGAAGAGCCTGTGATTCTTGTGGCAGACGATCTTGCACCAAGTGAAACTGTTCAGATGGATAAGTCCAAACTTCTCGCATTTGTAACAGAGCATGGATCATCCAACTCCCATACGGCGATTCTGGCAAGAACAATGAATATTCCGGCAATTATCGGTATCCCGATAAAGAAAGAGTGGCATGGCCATATGGCAATTGTGGACGGATATGCGGGATGCGTTATCATTGATCCTGATGAAGAGGAAATTGCAAAAGCCAAAAAAGCGGTGGTTGAAGAAGAAGAAAAACAGAAACTTCTCAAGACATTAAAAGGACAGAAGACGATTACAAAAGATGGAAAAGAAATTCATCTGTATGCAAACATCGGAAGTGTAGCGGATACAGCATCTGTTCTGATGAACGACGCGGAAGGAATCGGTCTGTTCAGAAGTGAATTCCTCTATCTGGAATCCGACACATATCCGACAGAGGCAGAGCAGTTTAATGCATACAAGACTGTTGCGGAGAACATGGCCGGAAAGAAAGTGATTATCCGGACACTGGATATCGGTGCTGACAAACAGGTGGATTATTTTGAACTGGATAAAGAGGAAAATCCGGCTCTCGGATACCGCGCAATCCGTATCTGTCTGACGAGAGAAGAAGTATTTAAAACACAGCTCAGAGCACTGTTGCGGGCGAGCGCATACGGAAATATTTCCATCATGTTCCCGATGATTATTTCTGTTGATGAAGTAAGGAAGATTAAACAGATTCTGGAAGAAGTAAAAGAAGAACTTCGAGAGTCCGGAATTCCATTCAAAGATGTTGAAATCGGTGTCATGATCGAGACACCTGCGGCTGTCATGATCAGTGAACAGCTTGCCCAGGAGGTTGATTTCTTCAGTATTGGAACAAACGACCTGACCCAGTATACACTGGCAATCGACCGTCAGAATCCAAAACTGGATGAGTTCTATGATGCACATCATCCGGCAGTGCTTCGCATGATTCAGATGACAATCGAGAATGGACACAAAGGAGGCGCGTGGGTCGGCATCTGCGGCGAGCTTGGAGCAGATCTGGAACTGACAGAGACATTCCTCAGAATGGGAGTGGACGAGCTTTCCGTTTCCCCGACATTTGTACTTCCGGTAAGAAACAGAATAAGAGAGCTGGATCTTTCAGCAGAATAAAAAACGTATAAAAGGCAGCAGCCATCCGGAAATGGAAGGCTGCTGTCTTTATTTGCTCATATGGCGTTTCTCTTTCAGATAAATCAGGGCTGCTTTCATCTGCTCCTCGCTGAGGGAAAGTTTTCCTTTTACCGTACTGACAAGATGTTCCTCTTTCAATTTCTGGATGGTACGGTTAAGTGTTTTGACGGAGATACCGATCTCCTCATAGAGCTGCTGCCGTGTCTTTGGAATCATGCCGGAAGATTTATGTTCTTCAGCAAGATATTTGACAAGATAATCAAGGAGAAGATACTGTGGAGGATAAAAGAGTTTGCTGCCCCGGTTATAAGAGGAGCGGTACAGTTTGTAGGCGACTTTTCTGGAAACAAGACGGAGAAAATGAATGTCATTTTCGATCCAGTCTTCAAAATCTTTTCTGGAAAAATAAAGGACGGTACATTCGGTCAATGTTTCAATCGTCACGGAAGTGCGTTCTTTTTCAGCAAGGATGGTGACTTCCCCTACAAAATCGATGGGATCGTTCCGCTCGATCATGTAGACGTTGCCGTTTTCAAATTCGTTAATTACACGGTGGGAGCCTTCACAGACAATTCCGAAGTATTCCAGTGGTTCATCTTTCTGATGGATAATTGTTCCCGGCGGATAGGTATGTATCCAATAACGCTCGTTTAGTTTGTCAGGCATGTATTTCAGATAATCATTCAGTTCCGGTACACGGACACGCAGTTCTTCCAGCGTCATGTTTCTACCTCTTTCAACTTTTTTTTACAGTATACTACAAAAAAATCTCCAAAACATCCCATTTGTCCTTTTTTTAGAAAAAAAGTCTGTGCTAATATGTCCGGGTAGAAAAAAAGAGGAGGAATGAGAGAGATGAAAAAAGAAGCTTTTCAATATCCGTCACTAAAAGCGAGAATGAAAAACGAGTATCGTATCATTCTTGCGGCATTTGTATTTATTTTAATTGCTGATTCAATCGGGCAGATTGAAATCCCGCTTGGACCGGGAAAACTGATTTTATTTCCGATTTTTTATGCCCTGATTCTGGGAGTCCTGTCAGGACCGGAAGTTCTGAAGTTCTTCAGGAAAAAAGAGGTCAAGGCGGCATCTAAGCTTGTGATCGTGGCGATCTGCCCGTTTATTGCAAAGCTTGGAATTAATGCGGGGGCAAGTATTGAAGTGGTGCTTTCCGCTGGACCGGCCCTGCTCTTACAGGAGATCGGAAACCTGGGAACCATTTTCCTTGCCCTTCCGTTTGCGTTGCTGCTTGGCCTGAAAAGAGAAGCGATCGGAGCAACACATTCTATCAACAGGGAATCAAACCTCGCACTGATTACCGATATTTTCGGACCGGACTCACCGGAGGCGAGAGGAAGTCTTTCCATCTATGTGGTAGGAGGTATGGTAGGTACGATCTATTTTGGATTTCTCACTACTATGACAGCGGCAGCAGGAATTTTCCATCCATACGCCCTTGGAATGGCATCCGGAGTCGGAGCCGGAATTCTGATGGCAAGTGCGACGGCGAGTATCACGGCTATTTATCCGGATATGGCGGCAGAACTTTCTGCTCTTGCAAGTACAAGTGAGACACTGTCCGGCCTGACGGGAATCTATGTTGCTATTTTTATCGGAATCCCGCTCTGCCAGAAACTGTATACCTGGCTGGAGCCGAAATTTGCAAAACTCAGGCACGAGCCGAGTGAAGCGTTGACACGAAAAGCGGAAGAAAAAGTGGAGGAAGCATAAATGAGATATATCGAATGGATTGTCATGTTTGTAGTCGCAGGCCTTGGAATCGGCCTTGCAAATTTTGTGGGATTTGATGTGAACTTTATGGATTCGCTGCCGGGAATTCTGATTCTTCTTGGAATCTCTCTCGTGGCTGTTCTGGTAAGCAAAATTGTGCCGTTAAAGCTTCCAATTATTGCCTACTGCTCGATTATCGGACTTCTGGTTGCGTGTCCGATCTGCCCGGTGAGAGAGGGAGTCATTGAGGCGGTCAACAAAATCAATTTCACGGCACCGCTTACTATGGTTGGAGCTTTTGCAGGGATCTCGATCAGCGATCAGATCAAATCGTTTCTGAAACAGGGATGGAAAATGATTATTGTTGGAATCCTTGTTATGACGGGAACATTTTTTGGTTCTGCGCTGATTGCTCAGGTCGTTCTGTCACTTACGAATGCAATCTGACAGGAGGAGAAAAATTATGAAAAAGGAAAAGATCGATCTTCTTCTTACGAATGTGGATTTTCTGGATGAGAACTGGGAGATGGTCTATGGAAAGGAGATCGCCGTCAAGGACGGTGTGATCACAGATATCCGGGAGCAGGGAACGTCCGGGGAACACTATGAGTCAGAAGAAACAGTAGACTGCCGTGGAAAGGTGTTTCTGCCGGGGCTGATTGATGCACATATGCATACCGGACAGCAGCTTTTGAGAGGACGTGTACTGGATGAAATGCCGATGATCTGGAAACGGATCATGCTGCCGTTTGAAAGTACACTGAATGAGGAAAAGATGCGGCTGAGCGCATCGCTTGCCGCGCTGGATATGATTAGAAGTGGGACATGCGGATTTATCGACGCGGGAAGCTACTATATGGAAGCGGCAGCGGAGGTCTATGAGAAGAGCGGGCTTCGCGGAGCGCTGTCAATGTCGACGATGGATGAAGACGGACTTCCGGAATCGATTGCCATGACGGCGGAAGAAGCGGTTCAAAGAACGGATGACCTTTATGAGCGTTTTCATGGAAAGGGCAATCTGAAAGTTTTCTATTCTCTCCGTTCTCTCATTTCCTGTTCGGAAGAGCTGATTGAGATGGCGGCTGAGCGGGCAAAAGAAAAGAAGACAACGATTCAGGCACATATGAACGAATATCCGGGGGAAATCAATCCGTACCTTTCCAGGTATCAGAAACGGCCTTATGAATTCCTGGAAGAGAAAGGCGTGCTGGGACCGTGGTTCCTGGGGGCGCACAGTCTGCTTCTGTCGGAAGAGGAAAAGGAACTGATTCGGGAGAGAGGTGTCAGAATCTGTCACTGCCCGTTCAGTAATTGTGGGAAAGCGGTTCCGGATACTCCGTCACTTTTGAAAAAGGGTATCCCGGTAGGACTTGGAACCGACGGGGCGGCTCATGGAGGTCTGAGCATCTGGAATGAAATGAAAATCTTCCGGTCTGTGATGAATGTGACGCACGGGGCGCCTCTTGCAGAACCTGCAGTCATGCCTGCAAAGAAGATTCTGGATATAGCGGTAAAAGGAGGCGCAGCCTGCCTTGGAGAAGAACCGGCTACAATTGCTGTTGGAAAACGGGCGGATCTGATCGGAATTGATATGGATGCACCGCACCTCTGGATTCATGGGAAAATCTCCAATACACTGCTGGAAAGTGTTGGGGCAGGAGATGTGAAAGACATGATTGTTGGCGGAAGATTTCTGATGAGAAACCGTGAGATTCTTACTTTGGATGAAGAAAAAATACGCAGCGAGGCACTTGCTTTTGAAAAAGGAGAATCAAGATGGAGTATCTGATTATTGTCATTGCGAACATTCTGATCGGAGGCATGATCGGGTTGACAGGGATTGCGGGATTCCTGCTTCCGATGCTGTATTCCGGATTTCTGGGAATGTCGACCATGCAGGGACTTGCGCTTAGCTTTTTTGCCTTTCTGATTTCGGGAGTGCTGGGGGCGTACAATTACTACCGGGCGAAAAATCTGGATCTGAAACTGGCGGTCTGGATCAGTATTGGAAGCTTCATCGGCGCCATCGGGGGAGTAAGACTCAACCTTCTGATTGAAGAAGGGATGGTAAAGAAAATTCTGTATCTTGTGGTACTGCTATCCGGACTTTCCATTCTGCTCAGGAAAGAGCCGGGGGAGGAGAAAGAAAAAGACCAGACAGAACAGAAGATTCCTCCTGTGTTCTGGCTGATCTTTGGAGCGGTGACCGGCCTGATCTGTGCCCTTTCCGGGGCAGGGGGACCGATCCTTGTCATGCCGCTTCTTGTTGTGTTGAAAGTTCCGGTCAGAACAGCGGTCGGCATTGCGCTGTTTGACTCGATTTTTATTGCGATTCCGTCCAGCATCGGCTATGCGATGGGATGCCGTATGCAGGATTTGATCCTGCTGCTTCCATTGAGCCTGATCAGCCACGGAATCGGTGTATGGGCCGGCAGCAGAAATTCCGAGCTGATCCGGCCGGACATACTGAAAAAAGGGGTGGCAGTCTTTTCTGTACTGCTTGCTATTTTTAAACTGATCACCGGTTAGCGGGATTCACCCCGGTAACGGTTCAGGCAGGCATGGATTTCCTGAAGTCTTGGAATGGCATAGCCGCCTGGAATATAAGAATTTCTGAAGAACCCGGAATAGCCGTTCTGTTTTAATTCCTGATAAAGCAGATCTGCGATTTCCGGGATTGTCTTTTTCCCGTCTGAATAGTGATCTTTTGCATATCCAAGGAGCAGGGCAAGGGAAGCAGTCTGCTCGGAATCTTTGATCTGTTCTACATACCGTAGATCGACTTCCTCTTTCCCGATGGAAAATACATCTTTGGAACGCTGACGGATTTTTCCATCCCGCCGGTCTGCCTGCTTTTTGGAAGGCCGGGCGAAGATCCGCTTTGCCGAAGGCATCCGGAACGGAGCCGGTGAGGACGGAGAGAGCGGATAATCTTTGCAGAGTGTTTTGACTTTTTCGGTAATATCTACCGGGTGATAACAGTCCATCTGGATAACTGTATCGGCAATGTGGAAGAAGGCGCCGGAACTTCCGGCCACAAGGATGGTGGAGATACCGGCCTTTTCATAAAGATCCTGAGCACGTTCCAGAAATGGCGTGATCGGTTCTTTTTCCCGGCTGATCACCTGCTGCATAAACGTATCCCGTACCATGAAGTTGGTGGCGGATGTATCTTCATCAATCAGGAAAAGACGGCTTTCGGCCTCAATGCTTTCCACAGTCCCGGCCGCCTGGGAAGTACTGCCGCTTGCGTCCAAAGTAGAGAACGAAGTAGTGTCCCGGCCGTTTGGCAGGTCGTTGATAAACAGGGAAATATCTACGTTTTTGATGATCCGCCCGTCTTCGGAACGGAGTTTTACCGCACTTTCATCAGTGATGACATATTCCCGGCCATCCCCCGCGATATGCGGGTAGACTCCGGTTTCAAGCGCCTTTAAAAGCGTGGACTTTCCGTGATAGCCACCGCCCACAATGAGCGTGATCCCGCGTGGAATCCCCATGCCGGAGAGACTTCCCCTGTGAGGAAGATGTAAGGTAACCCGAAGGGATTCCGGGGAAGAAAAGGCAACCCCGTCTTTCATCGGAAGATCGGAAACGCCGCTCTGACGCGGCAGAATGGATCCATCTGCCACAAAAGCGGCAAGACCAAGACGATGAATTTCTTTTCGGATAAACGTCTGATCTTCCGCAAGCTCAAAGGTTTCGGTCAGCTTTTTCTTGTCGCAGGTCCGGTAAAGACATCCACGTTCTACACAGGACGGGAGAAAATCAAACAGGATCTTCTCAAGTTCGGTGGCATTGATGGTCCGGCCGTTTGCCGGAAAGCCGATATGGAAACGGAAAATCAGCGTACTGTCTTTGGAAGTGCAGATTTCACATGCGGTCCGGGAAATAATTTCCTGTCCACAGCTGCTCACGGAGAGCAGGCCGCTCTTTCCGGACCCTTTTGCCTGGAAACTGAACTTCCGGATCTGGGAAGCAAACCGTCTCAGGAGATGATCTTCAAAGGCGGCTTTGGTTTCCGGTGTCTTGTAAAGGTCCTTTGGAAACCGGTGGACGGAAAAAGGAATCCGGATGGTTACATGGGAAGGGGAAGCGAACGGATCCCCCTGCACATGATCGATGCTGAGAGTGTACTCGCCAAAATCGTAGACTCCTTTCAAGGATTTATAGGCCGGATAACTTTTCCGGTGTATGGATAAAAGCTGTTTTTTTAAATCAGATGCGTGGTTCATAAATTCAAACTCCTTTCCGTTTGATTATAGCAAAAAAAAGAGGAATGTGGCATAATAAATACAGGGTGCCTTTTGACAGAAAATGGAAGAGGCACCACCATGGAGAAAAAACAGGACAAAAGACGAGAAAGGAGTCTGTGGAATGTTGATCAGAAAGCATGTATATTTTTACGGTAGGGTACAGGGAGTTGGATTTCGCTGGCGGGCAATGCAGGCAGCAAAGGATCTGCATCTGACCGGCTGGGTGAGGAACATGTACAACGGCAATGTGGAAATGGAAGTGCAGGGAAACGGAGTCATGATTGAGCGTCTGTTTCAGGAACTGAATTCCGACAGATTTATCCGGATAGAAAAGACAGAGATTCTCCAGATCCCGACCGTGGAGGGAGAAAGTGAATTCTCTGTACGGGGATAAGATATGAGAAAGCGTTATACGACCAGCCGGATGATCATTCGGATGGCAGATCCCGCATTTGCCCGGATGACTGCGGAATTTTTTGCTGAGAACCGGGAGAGTTTCGAGAAATACGAGGAAAAACGGCCGGAGGAATTTTTTCTTCCGGAGTTTCAGGAGATCTGGCTGGACATTCAAAGGGAAAAAGCAAAAAAAGGAGAATGGTATTCCTTTTACCTTTTTGAAAAGGGAAAACCGCATAAGGTGATCGGGACATTGAGCCTCAGCCAGATTCAGTATGGAAGTCTCTGCTCCGGTGTAATCGGCTACCGGATTGACCGATTACGTCAGGGAGAAGGGCTTGGAACCGAGGCTGCCCGGGAAGGGACAAGAATCGGTTTTGAGGAGCTTCACCTTCACAGGATGGAGGCTGATGTGATGCCGGAAAACATTGCTTCCCTGCGGGTACTGGAAAAATGCGGCTATGAAAAAGAAGGGTATTTCCGGGAATATTTAAAGATTAACGGGGAGTGGGAAGACCATATTCACATGGCTGCCATACGTACGGAAGAAAGAACAAAAAAACAGGAAATTGCTGTTGTAAATCAAAGTAAGATTGCTATAATATAGAAGTAAATGTCAGACGAAATAAGAGAGGAAAAAACAAATGGGGAAACAAGGAATTGTAAAAGAAGGGCTGCTGATAACATTTGCGATGCTGATTGTTTCGGCAGGTGTATACTTTTTTATGGTGCCAAGCAAGATCGTTGTGGGAAGTGTATCCGGTCTGGCGATGGTACTCGCTGAGCTTCTGCATATGCAGATGTCTACAATTACCTTTATTTTGAATGTGGTACTGCTGATTGCAGGATTTATCTTTATCGGAAAAGAATTTGGAGCAAAGACGATCTATACCTCGCTTCTTCTTCCGGTATTTTTATGGGTATTTGAGCAGATTGTTCCGGTGACGGAATCCCTTACAGGCAACAGCGTATATGATCTGGTAGCATATATTCTGATTATCGCACTTGGACAGGCAATTTTGTTCAATGCAAATGCCTCATCAGGCGGACTGGATGTCGTTGCCAAGATTATCAGCAAGTACACCCATGCGGAGATTGGAAAGGCGGTGACGGTCAGCGGGCTGGTTACTGCATTTACATCCATTTTTGTGTATGATGTGGGAACACTGATTGTCAGCATACTGGGGACTTATGCCAACGGAATCGCGGTGGATTACTTTATTGATGGATTCAATAAGAGGAAGAAGATCTGTATTCTCTCTGATGAATATGAGGAAATACAAAGATACATCATGCAGGAATTGAAGCGCGGCGTAACCATTTATAAAGCGCGCGGCGGCTATGACGGGCAGGAGAAGACAGAACTTGTCACGATTATGACGCCAAATGAATATAAGCAGCTGTTAAATTATCTACACAAGTCGGAATTTCAGGCATTTATGACAGTATATAATGTCAGCCAGGTAATCGGCAAATGGAATATCAATGTGGATAAAAAGAAAAAAGCAGAATAAAGAGAAAGGAAGAGTGAAACATGCATTGTACTAGAAAAGTAACAGATGGAATTCATTGGGTAGGAGCAAATGACAGAAGGATCGCCAAGTTTGAAAATATGTTCCCGGTTCCAAGAGGAGTTTCCTATAATTCTTATGTGATTCTGGATGAGAAAACAGCACTGATGGATACGGCAGACAGCTCAGTTGCAGAGAGATTTATGGAAAATGTGACGGCCGTTCTGGATGGACGGACACTCGATTATCTTGTTGTTCAGCACATGGAGCCGGATCACTGTGCAAATATTGCAGCGATCATTGAAAAATATCCGGAAGTTACTGTTGTCGGAAATGCAAAAACCATGCAGATGATCGGACAGTTTTACTCCGGAACAAAGGCAGAAAACACCCTCCTCGTAAAAGAAGGAGACAAGCTGTCTTTAGGAGAGCATGAGCTGAATTTTGTGACTGCACCGATGGTACACTGGCCGGAAGTTATGGTTACATACGAATCAAAGGAGAAAATTCTGTTCTCTGCAGATGCGTTTGGAACATTCGGTGCATTAAATGGAACACTCTTTGATGATGAGATCTTCTTTGACGCCGTCTGGATGGAGGACGCAAGGAGATATTATACAAATATTGTCGGTAAATACGGCCCGCAGGTACAGGCACTCCTGAAAAAGGCAGCCGGACTTGATATCGCCATGATCTGTCCGCTTCACGGACCGGTATGGAGAAATGATCTGGAACTTCTCTTAGAGAAATACGACCAGTGGAGCAGATATGAAGCAGAAGAAGACGGCGTCCTCATTGTTTACGGATCCATGTATGGAAATACAGAAAACGCGGCAGAAGTTCTGGCAGCAGAGATTGCGGAGCAGGGAATGAAAAACATCAAGATGTACGATGCTTCCGTGACGGACTGCTCTTATCTGATCGCAGAAGCATTCCGGTACAACCGAATCGTTGTGGCAGCCCCGACTTACAATGCAGGTCTGTTCGCGCCGATAGAGCATTTTCTCAATGACATGAAAGCACTCAATGTACAGAATAAGAAAATAGCCCTTCTGGAAAACGGCACTTGGGCTCCAATGGCAGGCAAACACATGAGAGCTATCGTTGAGTCTATGAAAAACATGGAAATCGTAGAGCCTGTAATCAGCATCAAATCCGCACTTCAGCCGGTACAGATGGAGGAGGTCAGAACGTTCGTAGGAGAACTTCTGAAATAGAAACAGAGGCGAAGGTAAAATATAGATAAAAATAAGACTGAAATGTAAAAAAAGTGTTGACAAATACGAAAACATCGTGTAGAATTATTTTTGTTGCTGAGGACAACAGATAACCAAAGCAACAAAGACAATTCTACATTGTGTGGGTTTAGCTCAGCTGGATAGAGCGTTTGGCTACGGACCAAAAGGTCGGGGGTTCGAATCCTCTAACCCACGTATAAAAGAGTTCTGATTAATCAGAACTCTTTTTTTCACTTTATAGGAAAGTTCGATTTTTGACGATTTATTGAATGAAAATAGCCCGCACAAAGGCGGGCATGCAGATAGGACGACACTGAGTTAGAAGATATAAAAACCTTCTACGCCAG
>NZ_JACJKH010000037.1 GCF_016900655.1 Drancourtella massiliensis | reverse complement strand
GTACTTTGTATTCATGGTCATATTTACGTGCCACTTTGAATGCCTCCTTATTCTCTTGGTTTTATTATGAAATCCTTGAGAATAAGCTGTCAACTTTTTTTATACCACACCAGAGCTTCGTTTTTATCTCCGCTTCATGTTGCGCCGCTTCTTTTTTGGTGGCAAAGCCCTTTTTGGCATAGGTTTTCTTTTTGCCGTCCGGGGCTATGTACTTTATATTCACGTCATACACTGTACCCGGTCGCCCGGTCAGTATGCCGTTACTGTCGCGTTTATTTTTAACTTGTCGTGTAGAGATTGCCATAGCTTACCCCCCTTGTTTTGCCGGGGGATTGACTGCTGTTTTGGCTCGTTCGTACCAATCCCAAATAGCAGCGTCGGCAATCAGCCTACGGTTTCCATTCTGTATATATTCAAGCTCTCCGCTGTCCATAAGCTCGCGCAGCTTATTTTCTCCAATACCGCTAACCTTGCTCATTTGCTCAACGGTTTTAAGCATGGGAAGCAAGGGGGCGGTCTGGCTTGCGGTTTCCTTTTTTGCCATAAGAAAAACCCCCTTTCGTAAAATGGCTAAAAAGTACAATACGAAAATGGGCTTTTCATCGGACGGCTGCTGGCAACAGCTCCACGGGAGTTTCACCCCGTCCCATGCTTGTGGGTGCGCCGCGCAATGCTGTGAGGGCGTTCAACGCGGGAGTATCATTGTCCTGCCTGTACGGTCGTCGCCCGCAAGCTGCCACGCTTGCTTTGCGGCGCGGTGTTGTTCGCTCTGCTTTTCCCTTACGGGGAAAAGCGGTCATGGCGCACCCGCCGTCCGGCTCGGTACAGGGAGAATGTGTCCGATCTTGCCCTATGCTGCGCCGCCACTAATTTGCGCCGCTTTCTTTGTCAAGGAGCAAACAGGGCAGATTTACGCAAAGCGGAAAGGGGTTAAACGCTTCGCGTTTACTTATCTGCCTTAAAAGATAGGACAGCCCGCATGAGCTTTGATTGCAGCCGTTCCCGCAAGTCCTCGTCTACTCCGTAGTAGGTATTGCCGCGCTCGTCGCGGATTTTTCGGATAGACAGGTGGGCTATGTAGCTTTGGTAGTGCTGCATAACAATGCTCATGGCTTCCGGGTCGCCCTTTGTCGCGGCTAAAATGACCGGGTAGGGCAATAAGCCGCGCTCGTCGGTGTTACAATTCGTCCCATTCATCGGCGCGTTCCTCCAAGTATCGTTTTAGCAGTTCAAAAGAGCTTGTCCGGCGGTACTGTACTGTGCTGCGGGGTACTTTCATCAGCTCCGCGATCTCAACATCTGTCATGTCGAAAAAGTAGTACAGCAGTACGGCTTGACGTTTTTCGTCCGGCAGGGAGTGCAGAGCTTCGGCAAGCAGTTTCGCGGTGATCTTCAAGCCACCCGCACAAAAGGCTTCTTCGTCCTCGTTGACAAAATATCTGTCAACGGTATAAAGCTGCTTTTCTTCTTGCGGGGTAAGGTCTGCAAAGCTCACTTCGTGCCGCTTGCGGCTTTTGCGTTCCCGGCAAGCGTCAATCAGTTCGTTGCGTAACGTGCGTTTGCAGTACGCATTAAACTCACATCTCGTTTGCCATTCAAACCGAGCAGGGTAATCCATGTTCTCACCCCCTCTCGTTCCCGGGGGCGGGTTATTTATCCCCTTTCGGCTGCCTTCCACGGACGTGCCGTGTCTATGCCAAATGGAAAAGCAAAGTTTTTGAAAAAACTTTTGCGAACAGCAAAATGCGCCCGCCCGCAAGACGCGGACGAGCGCAAAGGAAATGTAAGCAGTAATTAAATGTATTGGCAGTTCATACTCATAGCCGGAATATCCCGCTGGTGGGTAATGGCTTTTTTTGACAGTAAAGCGTTAGGCGGGTTACAGTAAATGAAAATGGACACGGCGATACCTCCAAGATACCGCCGTATCCTTAAAAAAGGGCGACTTTAATACACCCCCCGTATTCTCATTTTTTGAAAAAGAAAACGGCGGCTGAAAAATTATTTTCCAACCGCCGCTTTGCATTAGCCGCTAAAACAGCGGTTAGTGAATAAACTGCCCGATTATCTACTATTATCGCGTTAATACTTCTACTACAACATCACCTTTGGTTTCGGGAACAATAGTGATCGAAAAGCAAGCGGTTTCCGTTGTATTTGCAGGAATGTTTATTTTATCATTACATGGAGCAGAGGAATTGACGATATACATTGTTTCTTCCGCGTTCTCATAGGTAAGACGGATTTCTATTGTCCCACTTTCACAAGTTGCGTCCACTTTGAATTGATAGTCTGTATCGGCTTCAAGTGTAATCGTCTTTTCATACTCACTATATTCTTCCTCATATTCTTCGGGGATAAAGTGATATTCAAAACTTCGTAAAGAAGTGAATTCGTCGGCTTCACTGTCATTACAGGCCGTAAGAGCAAAGATAAGGCAAATAGCAAGTAAATAAACTCCGATTTTTTTATATTTCTTCATCACTTAAAATCCTCCCGTCTTGAATGGTAATTAGTCTTTTGGCGTATGACGCAACATTTTTATCGTGTGTGATAAGAATGACAGTCTTTCCCATGTTGTTTAATTCCGAAAATACTCGCATAATTTCATTTCCCGTCTTGCTGTCTAATGCGCCTGTTGGCTCGTCCGCAAGTATTGTTTCGGCTCCGCATACAATCGCCCTTGCGATTGCTACTCGTTGCTTCTGACCGCCGGATATATTCGACGGTTTCTTTTTGGCTAAATTAGATATGCCTACAAGTTCCAATGCAGATAAGACCCTTTTCTTCCGTTCAGCTTTTGATAGCGGCTGCTTTATCAATGGGACTTCTACATTTTCCAATACGGTATAATCCCCGATAAGGGCAAAGTTTTGAAAGACAAATGATATTTTTTTGCCGCGAATGGAAGATAAGCGTTTTTCCTTTGCACCCCCTAAATCTTCGTTATCAAGCAAATATGTACCACTGGTAGGAACGTCCATGCAGCCTATAATGTTTAATAATGTTGTCTTGCCGGAGCCTGAAGCCCCCATTATCGCTACAAACTCACCAGTGCCTATTTTTAAGCTGATATTTTTCAAAGCCGGAGTAATAATTTCATCACTCCTGTATTCTTTTGTTATGTCTTTTAATTCAATCGTTGCCATTTGTATCTCCTCCTATCAACTCGCAAGGCTGATACTTCAATAATTTTGTTATAGGAATTAACGCTGCAATTCCCGTCAAAATAAAAATAACTACAATACAGATTGGAAGCGTGTATCTGATATGCGCTGTTAGCAAAACAGTTTTGAATAGATCTGTACTTCGAGCAAACTCTATCCATTTCATTCCCCAAGCAAAAATACCCGAACAGAAAATGATGATGAATATTTCAATAGCTATTTCAGCCGCTATATCGGAGAGAGTAAAGCCGTTTGCAATCCAAATGCCATATTGTTTTTTCTTCAATAAAGCATTGGTAGTAAATACTGCAACAACGGAACTAATTGCCATAATAGAAATAAAAATCGCAAGTATCATTTGCCGTATAGTAAATGTTGCTGTTTCTGACTGATATACTTTATATTCGTCCGATAAAAGCATAGCCGACGCTTCAAATCCATGTTGTAACGGATATGTAGAAATCTGCTCTTTAAGAAAATTTATATCCGCACTATCGGAAAGGAGTATATAGGTGTTATGCAAAGAAGAAAGCTGCGTCATAATATCATTACGGCTTTGCTCCGTAAAAGGAGCAATAAACCAGCCTTTTAATGAA
Organism: Drancourtella massiliensis; assembly: GCF_016900655.1. Classification (GTDB taxonomy): domain Bacteria; phylum Bacillota; class Clostridia; order Lachnospirales; family Lachnospiraceae; genus Sellimonas; species Sellimonas catena. The sequence goes on along the minus strand of NZ_JACJKH010000037.1, from coordinate 17,035 downwards.
ATCAAGGGAAAGCGGATTAAATCATCTTCTTCAACCCATTTTGCACCTGTGGGAATATATCCAACAATTTCGTACTGATCTCCTGTGCGCTCATCGGTAAGTATCTGCCCCTCTGATAAAATATCCTTGAATATTTCGCTTACATAGAGAGGAAGCAAACCGCTTGTAGTAGTTGCATATTCTGTAATACCGCCTTTGATAAATGACAACATTTCTTCGTCGATACTCAATAGCTGTGATATTCCCGGATAATTTTCGTATTTTTGACCTTTTAATAACTCACCATTGATTGCTCTATATTCGTCCATGTTTTCGAGTTCGGAAAAATACATACCTGTTGCGTCAAACTGACCTACTGCTTGTACGCCCGGAAGTTCTTTGATATAGTCAAGATATTGCCGGATCACATTTGCAAACTCCGGGCTTTCTTCTGTATATTGGTAATCCAAGTGCAATACCTGTTCCATATCAACGCCTATATTGCTTTCAAATATTTTTTGCTGATAAGCTGCGCTGGTCGCATTTGTGATAGCAGATAGAACCGTCTGCATAGCAATAACACATACAAGTAATATCAATATTGAAAAAAACTTCTTTTTTCTAATTTCCTTGATAGATAATCTTAAAAGTTTCATTTACGAAATCACCTCCGCTGGGTGTATTTTCAAAATGCGAATAACGGGAATGATAACGGAAATCACCAATGTAAAAAGCAAGAGCAGAAGCGTACCACATAGGAAAAAAGGTGTTATATGAATGGATATGATACCCTCTGTCATGCGTGAAAACACCTCAATTAAAAGAAACCCTATGCAAAGGCTGACAAGCAATATTTCTGCCATTTCTGATACCACCGCGCAAATGAGGTTATAATTTGACCAGCCGAACGCTTTACGGATTGCCATGTCTCGACGCTTCGTAATAATCCAATAGTTTGTAACCACAAGGCAATTCGCAATAGAAAACAGATAAATTGAGAGTGCAAGGGAAATCCCTGTGTTTTGCATGGTATTAAATATGGGGATTTCTTGGTCGGCTTCTGCTAAAGACGTTAGAATATCATTGATTGCGCTAATGCCAACCAATACGGACATTATGGAAATGGAAAAGCCTATTGCTAATAAGATTGTGGTAGGGCGGCACTTCCGCTTTAATTTCTGAAACATAGTAAACCTCTCTTTCCTCTTTTCTCTATGACTACGCAACTTGCAATTCGTTACAAAAAAAGTGGCGCACTTTTTTGTGCGCCACTTTCCAATCTCTGATATGAACTACTATTTGCTCCAAAGCAAAACGGAATTGTCAATTATTTTCTGCAAATCACCTATATCCATGCTTTCTATTCCTGTATAATCCCCTGTATAGTAAAACACACGGTCAATGCGTTCTGCACCCTTATTAGCAGCACATAACACATATTCGGAAAATACATCATCGTTTGTAAGAATATCGTCCCACTTTGTTCCCGACAGATAGAAGAACAAATAGGTGTCTTTCTGCCCGTTATTCTCGATTTCCACTTGCTTTATTTTAAGGTAATTTGCTTGATTGCCTTGTAATCTGCCGATCAAGCTGTCGTCTACCATTGATACAGAGATATTATCCTCATAGGAAATTACCTGCTCGGATTTTTTCAAAAGGCCGACAATCGAAAAAGATACGACCGCAAATATGGCAAATGCAAGTACAACAACAAATATTTGCTTTTTGCGTATTTTTCTTTTTATCGAGCGAAAAGACGCTGCTTTTTTCATTTCCAACTCGGCATTTTGTGGAGCCGCAAAGATTTCATCTGCTTCACAAAGAGAATTGTAGTAGTCCTTACAAGAAGAACATTCCGACAAATGAGCTTCAATAATTTTGTTGCTTTCTTCGCTGCAAACCCCGTCATGGTATAGGGGCAACAAGTCCTGTATCAAACTACAAGGATATTTCATTTTATGCCCTCCTTAATCTTTAATTTTGCTCTATGATAAGTCACCCTCGCCCAGCTTTCAGATTTTCCAAAAAGGCTTCCGATCTCTGCAAAGGAGAGTTCACCAAAAGTACGCATCCAAAATACCTCTTTATAGGGATCGTCTAACCGATGAAGCAATCTGTGAAGTTCAAAAGCAGTTTCTTTATTGAGTAATTGCTGCTCTATGTTTTCAGTAACCGGGATAGTATCTAAAGGATAGTCAGCTTGTCTTTGTTGCCGTTTGACCTCTGTATAAAATGTATTTTTTGCAATCTGGCAAAGCCAAACACTTAATCTACATTCTCCGCGAAAAGTGCCAATATTTTTTAGAGCCTTAAAGAAAGCCTCTTGAGTGAGTTCCTCTGCCCATGCCTCGTCTTTGCAAAGGGAAAGTGTATATTGAAATACTGTATCGAAGTATTCCGAATATATCTTTTCAAAGTCTTTCACTTCACCACCTCGCTTTCTTTATCTTTTTGATAGCCTTAATTTTTGAATAAGATGAAGCCTGTTAATACTGCAAATAGAATGTCTGATACTCTGATTTTATCAAACAGTACGATTGAAGCCACAAGCATTACTATAATAATTCCAATAGAGATTATCCTTGAAACCCAGCTTTTCCCTTTCGAGTACCAAACGCAAAATCCCATAAGCGGAGAAAATAAAGCGAATATCGTCCACCCATAAACAAAGGTGAGTGAATAAACGCTTGCCGTCATTTCTGCTGTTATGTAATAGGTTAATAACATTCCCATGCAAAAACCAAATACATTAACCGCAGCTCTTATAGCGGAATTGCTATATACGGAAATCAATGTGCAAAGAAAAATCCAAACAGATACTTGCGAAAAAATATTTCCGAGATTAGTAGTATAAATATCGAGCAGCTTAATCAATGCTCCCGTCATTAGTCCTAAACAGGTAATAATGGCAGTATGGAGAATTGCTTTGGATAGAGGAATAGGCTGCCCGGATTTTCTGATATGACTAAATAGGCTCATTTGCACTCTCCTTTCTTTTAAGACTAACGATATTGAAAAACGTTACAATCATTTATAAGATATTCTTTCTTCTTCCGTCAATCGGCTTCTCCGCGTCTTTGGGTATCAGCCAAACCCGGCTGAACTTTACCGCGCCGGGTATGCGCTCGCCCTCGCAAAGTTTCTGTACCCGCCTTTCGGAAATGCCCCATTTTGCCGCTGCTTCCGCGCAAGATATATATTCCATACAAGCACCCGTCCTTTCTGCTTAAAACCTACCATGATATATTATATACGGTCGAGCGAATAATAGCAATAGGCAAAGCGTGAATAATAGGAAGTATTTAAACCAATGCTATGAATTATGTAGACATATCCAAAAGGAAAGGTGAACAGTAGAATGTAATAGGGTGAATAAAAATGGCGAAACGACCTGTACCATTGTACGATTTTAAGGCTTTCGGGGCAGCCATAAAAGCCGCGAGAAAAGAATACGGCGAGAGCCGGAAAAAGGTAAGCGACGAGTTATATATTTCCCCGCGCTACCTTGCGAATATCGAGAACAAGGGGCAACAGCCGAGTTTACAGGTGTTCTATGACCTTGTAACCCGGTATCATATTTCGGTAGATCAATTTTTCTTTCCGAACAGCGACGCGGAGAAATCCACCAATCGTCGGCAGCTTGACGCGCTGCTGGACGGTATGAGCGATAAGGGCATACGGATTGTAACCGCAACGGCAAGGGAAATTACGGAAGTCGAAAAAGAGTAAGCACAAAGCAAAACAGGAAAAAGGACGCTATGGAAACGCATTGTTTCTATGGCGTTTTTCTTTTTCTGCGGAAGTGTTCGGCAAATCTGCGCTTTCATCGTGGGAGAATACGAAAAGATGAATAGCAAGCATAGGAAAGGGGTACCCTTTCCGTATTTTCGCCCCCTGCGCCCTGCGGCGCGGCGGCTGAAAATTGCTTGTTGGGAAGTGTCCCAAACCCTCTTTGCAGGGAGAAAGGAGCGCGGCATGAGCGGCAGGAAACGGACGGTGCAAATCAAATTCAGAGTAACCGAGGAAGAACGGGCGTTGATTGAGCAGAAAATGAAGCTCGTCCCCACCCGGAACATGGAAAGCTATCTGCGGAAAATGGCAATCGACGGGTACATCATTCAGATAGACCATAGCGACATAAAGGCTATGACAGCAGAGATACAGAAAATCGGGGTCAATATCAATCAGATAGCGCGGCGCGTCAATGCGACGGGCAGCGTCTATAAAGAGGACATAGAGGAAATCAAGGGGGTGCTTGCGGAGATATGGCGGTTACAAAGATTAAACCTGTTAAAAGCACGTTGAGCAAAGCCCTTGACTATATCCAAAACCCGGACAAGACGGACGGGAAAATGCTTGTGTCCTCTTTCGGCTGCTCCTATGAAACGGCGGACATTGAGTTTGCCTTTACCTTGTCGCAAGCGTTGGATAAGGGAAACAACCTCGCCCACCACTTGATACAATCCTTTGAGCCGGGGGAAGTCGATTACGAAAAAGCCCATGAGATCGGGCGGCAGCTTGCCGACGCGGTAACAAAGGGGCAGCATGAATACGTCCTTACGACGCATATTGACAAGGGGCATATCCATAACCATATCATTTTTTGCGCGGTCAACTTTGTAGACCACCACAAGTACGTTTCCAATAAGCGCACCTATTACGGCATACGCAACATCAGCGACAGGCTGTGCCGGGAAAACGGCTTGTCGGTAGTCGTGCCGGAGAAAGGCAGCAAGGGGAAAAATTATGCCGCGTACCACAAGGAGAAATCCGCAAAGGCAAAATTGAAGATTGCCATTGATACGCTTATCCCGCAAGTAAACAGTTTCGAGGAATTGCTATCCCGTCTGCAAGGGTTGGGCTATGAGATAAAGCGCGGAAAATATGTGTCCTGCCTTGTGCCGGGACAGGAACGGTTTACCCGCTTAAAGACTATCGGCGCAGACTACACCGAGGACGCAATCAAGGAACGGATAGAGGGCAAGCATACCCGCGCTGCAAAAGTCCCGCAAGCAGATCGGGGCGTGTCGCTGCTCATTGACATTGAAAACAGTATCAAAGCGGCGCAGAGCCGGGGCTATGAACAATGGGCGAAAATCCACAATCTGAAACAGGCAGCAAAGACGTATAACTTCCTCACAACACACGGGATTGAACAGTACGGGGATTTGACCACCAAGATCGCAGAAGTCCAGGCGGCAAGCGGACAGGCAGCAGAAGCATTAAAGGACGTGGAAGCAAGACTTTCCGATATGGCGGTGCTTATCAAGAATATTACCACCTACCAAAAGACAAAGCCCTCCTATGACGCTTACCGCAGGGCAAAGGATAGGGGCAGCTACCGGGCAGCCCATGAGCGCGATATAATCCTGTATGAAGCGGCAGTAAAGGCAATCAAGGGGGCGGGTATTTCCAAACTTCCCGATATTGCCGCGCTGCAAACAGAGTACGCCAAGTTGCAAGAGCGTAAAGAAGCCCTATACGCCGACTATGGCAAGCTGAAAAAACAGGTTAAAGAATACGACGTTATCAAGCGAAACATTGACAGCATTTTGCGGCAGCCAAGAGAGCCGGAACAGGAGAAAGGAAAGGAACGGGAATAAAATGAAAATCGTTGATATTACGGCGTGTATCAGAGTAACAAAAGAAAATGATATGTACGGCATGGAATATTATATCGACATAGGGAGCAAAGTGAAAATTACATTCACGGACGGGAAAACCCTTGTAGGATATGTGCAGCGTATTGACTATGGACGCTACATCAGAGAAACCGACTTGCTTGTCTTAAAGACAGAGGACAATACCTTTATCGGCGCAATGCCATATTACATAGCGGATATAGAAGTTTTATAAAACAGAAAAAGCCGGGACGCGGCAGCCGATTGTGTGGCCACCGCGCCCCGGTTTTCTATGGGTGTAGGAAAAGGCGTTACGCAGTAGAACGCCATTTTTGAGGGAAAAGGTATAAAGCCCTTACCCTATGGAAAAGCGGCTGTCAGAGCCGCGCTATACAAGGCTTTTTGCGCCCCTATCGCGTAACAGGGAGCGCATTTTTCGCATACGCTCGGCGGCTTGTCTGCGGGTGATCCGCTTGCGGCACTCCGGGCAGTATTTGACGCTGTTTGAGCTGGACGCAAAGGACGCGCCGCACTCGATACAACGTCTTTTGTCCTCGGTGTTCATCAGCTCCGCATACAGGAGCTTGTCGGCGGGAAGTACCGCGACGCGAAACCATTTGCAAAGCAGCGAATAGGAAATGAGCTGCGGACAAACGCACTCGTCCCCGTCGTCCAGCAAAAGGCAGTTACCGTCTACGCAGTTGCAACACTCCCGTTTTACAAGGGCATTGACTTTCCGGCTTTGCGGCGGCGTCAGCCGCTTCACCGCATTCATGCTTCATCGGCGGCATAGACAGCAAGCCCCGCGTATTCTTCATCGGTCAAAGCGTCCACTTTGGAAAGGGTGCGCTTTGCAAGCTCCCGCATATCCGCGTCCATATCGGGCAGCGCGGCGGTCATGTTCTCCATAAGCTGCGCCTTGCCGCCCTCGTGGTAAATGCTCATAAGGTTTGTTTCTTCAACGGTAAACTGTACCATACTCATACCTCCAATTCGTGATTTTTCGCCTTTACGGTCTTTTTCTGCGCCGCCCGTTCCTTTTCAGCTCGAAGCTGCGCCCGGATAGAGGGCTTTTCCTGCTTTGCGCCGCCGCGCTCTTTCTCCGCTTTGATTGCGGCAGCATAGTCCGCAAGGGAGATCGGCTCGCCCGCCTTTGCTTTTTGCTCCAGCTCTCCGGCGGTGGGCGTCTGCGGCGTATTATTGATAAGCCCGTCAAAAGCGTTGTCGTTCTGCTCTACGGTGTCCTCGATGTGCTTTAAGGGATTGACCTTTTCTGGCTGCTCGGCGGGAATAGCAAAAGCCCGCGTCCCATTCCCCATAATCAGATACTTGCCGTCCTCGGATTGATGATGAAGCCCGTACCCGGCGGCTTCCATTTGCTCGCGGCTCATGGCGGTTACATAGAAAGTCCCCCTCGGCGTTTTCACGGTTTCGCCCGTTTCCAGCTCGTCGGGGGTAAGCTGTCGCTCCTGCTCCTTGAAAAACTCCGGCACTTCCCGATAGCCGATACTGTCTACATAATGGGCGGCGTCCCTGCCGTCCCGATGAAGCACCACAATATCAGAAACGGAAAGGCTATGTCCCTTGAAGTCGGCGGGGTGGTCGATATTAAAGCGTGTGTAAATATCTTCAAGGGAAGTGTCCGGCGCAAGGGGCGCGGTATAGATCAGCTCATAATTTGCCCGGTCTACGGCTTGTCCCGCCGCTTGTAGACGGTCATAAGGCTCAAAGCGCAAGTCCCTTGTTTCGTCCCCGCGCTTTAACTGATAAATGGAAAAGGTATCTTTATCCTGTCCGGCTTCCTGTGCCTTTGCGTAAAGCTCTTTCACTTCGCCCTGCGTCAGCTCCCCGGCGTTGAGCTGCGCCATCAGCTCGCGGCACTTCTCCGGCGTACCGATATACAGCACGTCCCCGATCTGCGCTTTCCCGTCCTCCTGCGGGATATATGCCTGCAAAAAGCAAAGGTTTTCCCGGCTGTCGCTGCGCGGGTTTGTGTGTACCTTGTAAATCGGCTCCGGCGCGGGTGCCTCCTGTGAAGCTGCCTTTTGCTGCCGGATATGCGCCCGTAAAAGCTCCGAGGGTCTTTCCCCGGAAAGGGGCAAAATGGCTTTGATGTAGTCTGCGGAACGGTATGCGTTATCGGTAAGCTGCCGTTGCCATGCTTCGGCTTTGGGCGACCACCGAAAACCGTTTGACTTTAATTCTTCCCGCGTGGCGGCGTCCGGCTTTTCTTCAAAGAGGATTTGCAGACGGTTTGCTTCGGCGTTGGCTTCCACCTTGCCGCCCTCAAATTCCCAGCCGACATAGCCGATTTCCCGTTGCTGCGAAAGGGATTTGATACGCTCTTTCACACGCCGGATTTCTGCACTGTTGTTGGATAACGCCCATGTTGGATAGGGCTTATCCTCGATATGCCACTGGCTTGCCATATCCGCTTTCATTTTCTCGATACTCTCCGCTGATAAATGGGGGCAGCCGTCAAGAGTTTTATGCTTGCGGTAATAAGCGTTTACCGCTTTCATGGTTTCCTGTGCTTTCTCCAAGCCCGCAAGTTTCTTTTCCAGCTTTTGAACCGCCTGCGGGTCGTCCGCGCTGATACCGCCCATGCCGGTACTGCGGATTTTATCGAGTAAGCCTTGAATGTCCTGCCACTCCCGGTAGTTGGTATCGCGGGCGGCGTTCTGCTTTTCCTTTTTACGGACAGGGAAATTAGAGCCGCCCGCAATCAGAATAGAGGGAACGCGGGCGTCGATCTCAAATCCCTTGTTCATATTCGCCGCAAGTTTCCGGGCGTAGGTATCAAGCAGACTGTCGATTTTCTCATGGTACATCGGGTCTACCCGCGCTTTCTGCCGCTCGGCAAGCTGTACGGCCTCCTCTACATAGCTGCGGTATTCTGCCGTTGCACTACCGGGCTTGTAGTCGGAATAGCTGTTCATTTCCTTTGCGCGGCGGGCGGCAGCTTCGTTGATCGGATAGTATTTCACGGCGGGCGGCTCCGCTTCCCGCGGGGCGGCTTCCTGCGGCGTCGCCTGTTCCGGCTGTTCCTGTGCGGGCTGCAGCTCCGGCGTGATAGGCTGCGCTTCCTGTTCCTGCTCCTGTACGGCGGCTTTCTCTTGCTGGATTTCAGCAAAATGCCCGTCAATGGTTTCAATCAGCTTTGCGGCGGTGCTGCGGATTGTTTCAAGAGAGCCTTTCAACTCCGAAAGCTCCTTGCCGCTGCTCCACCCGGCGACATATCCGAAAGAATAGTCGGACGTGTCAAGCCCGTAGTGCTGGCAGACGGCGTAAGCGACGCTTTCCGCCTGTACCTCGCGGGTACGGCGGTCGGGGCGCGTAGGGTCGTCCGGGGCGGTGTCGTGCATAGTCGCATGGGATATTTCGTGAATTGCCGTTTTAATGTTCTGTAATTCACTCATGCCCTCATGGATTGCAATACGGTTTTCTTCATAATAACAGCGTCCTTTTGCGCCGCCGTCCAGCGTTTCAAAGGCAATGGCAAAGGGGGAAGTCCGTTCAAGGGCTGCGAAAAAGTCCCGGTACTGCTCCACATCACCCGTCAGCTCGGAAACAGAGAGGTCTGGCAGCTCCTTTCCCTCGGTTTGCGATACGTCAAAGACAGATACCACTTTGTAGGCGGGTATGGTAATTTCCTGCGTTTCCATGACAGGCTTTCCGTCCGCGCCGATCACGGGCATTTTCGTGTCCGGGTCGATTTTCTCCCGTTCCTTTTTAACTTTGTACGGGGCGGGGGCAAGTATCTTGATTGCCTTTTCTCCGGGCTTCACATGGCGGTCAAACTCCTTTTCCCATTGACGGTAGCCCTTTACCAAATTGCCGCCCTGCATGGCAATCAAGAGGGTGTTGTTCAAGCTGTAATTGTGAAACTTTGACATGGTACGCAAATATTCCGCGTACCGCTCGCTTTCAAACACGCCCATAATGCCCTGTTCCAGACGGTCGGTAATCTCTTTCATCTTGTCGGCGGGATTGTCCGCCGTAAGGATAAGGGGGATAACCGGGCGCGGCTCGGCGGCGGGCGGCATAGTAGCCGCCGCGTCAAAGTCTGTCCGTTCTGTTTCGCCGCGCTCCGGCTGCGGGTAGCTCATAATGCGGTATTCTTTGGGTATGTCGCTTTCGCGCCCGTTGTACCACTCGGAAAAGGTGTTTTTGTTGTTATAGATATAGCCCTGTTCGGTAAATCTGCCCCCGTCGTTGATAGCGGCGTCCCGCCCGTATTCCTCATACATGAAATACCGCTTTGCTTCTTCCGGCAGCTCCAATTCGTCCAGCTCGTCGATCAGATAGTAGCCGTAATCTTCTTCGTTTTGGACGGTGGGATAAATCCAATAGCAGTCAAGGTTTTGTGCAAGGTTGATAAGGTCTTTGAGATTTCCGGCATACTCGCCCAGCGTAACCGCCGCCGCAAACTTCGCTTTATCCTCGTCGCGCTGCATTTCAAGCAGCTTTCCAAGATAATTCAGCTCGTCTATGCTGCCGCTTTGGATAACGGAAAGCGGCACGTCAAAGGGGCATTGTTCGGTATTTGCAAAGCCGCCCACAAATAAATCCTGCGGGTTTTCTGCGGTAACGCCAATATTCCTCATAGCGTCGTGAAGCTGCTCCGTAGTGGCGGGCATAGGCAGCCACGCGCCGTCCGTCTGTCCGGCTTCAAGGCGGCTATGGTTTCCAAGTAAGATAGAAAATTGTTCGCTCATTCGGTCGCTCCTTTCGTTTCAGATTTTCAAGAGGGTTTGGGACACTTCCCAACAAGCAAAATCCCCGCAATCGTCGGCAGACGAAAACGGGGATTTTTACGGAAAGGGTACCCCTTTCCTATGCTTGCTGCGTAACTTCTCTGTCCCTCTGGATTGCAATTCGGTAGTTGACGTACTTCCCGCCCGTATCGACTAACAGGATAGTGCCGTCGTAGGTTTTCCCCGTTTTCGGGGAGTACAGCTTTTTGACTTTCGCTTTCCCGTCTTTCAAGAGGGCGGCGGCAATCTTCGGGGAAAAGGTTACTTTCCGTTCCTCAAAAAATCGGTCATTTTTCCACATGATAAAAGCGCAATCCCTGTTCGAGCAGTAGTAGTTTTTCCTGCCCTCGTAGATGTCCGCGCCGCAACGGGGACACTTGCCGATCACCGGCTTTTCCTCTTTGAAACGCTCCTTTTCCTTGTCGGAAAGAAAAGGATAGGTGTTTACCAGCTCCCGCGTCATGGTTTCAATGCCCGTCATAAAACTGTCCGGGTCGGCATTGCCCTTTGCAATCTGCGTCAGATTGTTTTCCCAATCGGCGGTAAGCTGCGGGGAAGTAAGTACCTCCGGCAGGACGCAGACAAGCTCAATCCCGCTTTTGGTCGGAATGAGCTGCTTTCCCTTGCGCTCCACAAAGCCGCCCTTTACCAGCTTTTCAATGATAGCGGCGCGGGTGGCGGGCGTCCCAAGCCCCCGGCGTTCCGCGTCCGGGTCGGTTTCCTCATTCCCGGCGCGTTCCATAGCAGAAAGCAGCGACGCTTCGTTATGGGGCTTCGGCGGCGTCGTGAAATGCTCCGTAACCGCCACTTGCGGGTTGTCAAAGGTCTGCCCCTCGGCAAAGGGCGGCACGTCCAGCGAAAGGGCGTTTTCCTCGTCGTCCTCGGTATCGGCTTTCTTTTTCAGCGTCGCCATAAAGCGGCGTTCAAAGCCTTTCCACCCCTCGGCAAGCACCGTCTTTCCCTTTGCGGTAAACTCCTGTCCCGCGCAGGAGAAAACCGCCGTAACCGCTTCAAAGATATGCGGCGCGGCGCAAGCCATTAAAAGACGCGCCCCTGCAAGGGTAAGGATATTGCGCTCGCTTTCCGGCAGCGCAGCAAGGTCGGCTTTCGCAAGCTCCATTGTAGGGATAATCGCGTGGTGGTCGGACACCTTCTTGCTATCCAGCAAACGGGAGATTTCCGGCGTGAAGTCTGCGCCCTGCATAAAGGGCAGCTTTCCGGCAAGTAGGGCGGCGATCTGCGCCGCCGTACCGCCCATGTCGTCGGTAAGATAGCTGCTGTCCGTTCTCGGATAGGTAAGCAGCTTCTTTTCGTACAGGGTTTGCGCCAAATCAAGGGTCTGCTTTGCGGTATAGCCGTAAATGCGGTTTGCTTCCCGCTGCAAGCTGGTAAGGTCAAAGAGTTTCGGCGGGGCAACGGTTTTCTCCTCGCGGGTAACGGAAGTACAAATCGCCTGTGCCGCTTCGCAAGCGGCTTTCAAATTCCCGGCTTCGTCTGCGGCGTGGATCTTCGCGCTTGCGGCTTCCACGCCGCAGAGGGACAAGCGCACATGGTAGTATTTTTCTTTCTTAAAGGTGGTAATGGCGGCGTCCCGGTCTACAAGCATTTTGAGCGTCGGGGTCTGGACGCGCCCCACATTCAGCGTCTTTCCATACAGGCAGGAGAACAGGCGGGTCATATTGATACCGATAATCCAATCGGCTTTTGCCCTGCAAAGGGCAGAGGAATAAAGGGGGTCGTACTCTTTCCCGTCTTTGAGGGACGCAAAGCCCGCCTTGATTGCGCTTTCTTCCATAGAGGAAATCCAAAGGCGGCGCATGGGCTTTTTACAGCCCGCCACATCATAGACGAAACGGAAAATGAGTTCTCCCTCGCGTCCTGCGTCGCAAGCGTTGACGACTTCAGAAACGTCGGCGCGGTGCATGAGGTCTTTTAGGATTTTGAATTGCTTTCCCTTATCGCTGGCAACAGCGTACTGCCATTCCTGCGGTAGAATGGGTAAGCTGTCATAACCCCATTTCCTGTACTGCTCGCCATAGGCGGCAGCTTCCGCAAGCTGTACCAAATGCCCCACGCACCAGGAAACAAGGTAGCCGCTTCCTGCGATATACCCGTCCTTTTTCTCTTTTGCGCCCAGCGCGGCGGCTATCGTCGCCGCCACGCTCGGCTTTTCAGCTATGATAAGTGTTTCACTCATACGGTTTCGTCCTCCTGTTCGTCGGCTGCTGCGCCGTCGGGCAGCTCGCCGTCCGCTTCTTCGTCCTCGTCGTAGTCGTCAAAATCGTATTCATCGAGATTGTCATTTCCCTTTGCCGCGTCCTTTTTCGGCTTTAAGACTTTGAAATAATAGAACGCTGCGCCGCCACCTCCGGCAAGGATAAGGACGATCAGCAGAATACCGCCGATGTTACCCTGCGTTTCTTCTTCCGGCTGTTCGGGTTCCTCCGGCTCGGCTTCCTTGCCCGTACAGTCGCCCAGATTGACAGAGCAGACGGGGCAAGCGGTATTGACGGCTCCGGCTTCGCATTTATCCGTACAGTTGCAGACGGCGGGCGTTTCTTCCGTCTGCCCGTCCTCGTCCTCCATAAGAGCCATAAGGTCGGCTTCGTCTACTTGATTGAGGAAATGGACGGTGTTTTCGCCCTCGTCGTCCCGGTCGATGATGATATAGAAATAGTTGCCGCTTTTGGTGGTAACGGTAATGAGCTGCTTGTTGCCGCCGTAATCGTCCACAAGGGTAGCGTTCCCGTCCGGGGTAAGGGGCGGCGTGTCCTCGGTTTCTTCCACGACAACGCCCGTGTCGTTGGTGGCGTCGTTCTCCGGCGTCTGTGCAAAGGCGGTAACAGAAAAGCCGCCCATGAGCATAAGGGCGGCACAAAGCGCGGTCAAAGTCCTTTTGATTTTATTCTTCATTCGCTGCGTCCTCCTGTTCTTCGGCGTAACCGTCTGCGGGGAGAGCCGCCATACCGGGAATTGCGTCGCCGGACAGCATGGCGGTAAGCTCCTGCGGGGTAAGGCGCATAGCCCGCACAAGCTGGACGATTTGCAGGTTTTCCGCTTCGGTTTTCTGTGCGGTAAGCTCTTTGAGCTTGTTCTGATACTCGGTGATCTTCTCGCGGGTCTTTTGGATTTCCCGGTCAAGACGTTCAATTTTGTTCATAGCCATAGATAAAATTCTCCTTTCTTCGGTGGGTCAGTCCCAATTCATCAGCCCATACCCTTTGATACATTCATAGGTAAGGGCATAGCTCTTGATTTTACAGGCGTCGCCGGAATTTCCCTCGACAGTATAAATGCGGCTTCCGTCTGTACCGATCACAATGCCTACATGGTCTGCGCTGCCGTCTAAATCCCAATCGAAAAAGATAGCGTCGCCGGGGGCGATATTCTCATAATCCCTCGCACCCCATTGTCCCCGCGATTGAAACCACGGGACGCCCTGCGATTGACAGCCGGAAAAGCGCGGCTCGCTTGCGCCCGCCTGATTGTAGCACCAGCTCACGAAACAGGCACACCACTCCACGCGGGAATTGAAGCCGTACCAGCTCCAATAGGGATAGCCGCCCACATTCCCGACTTGCCGCTTTGCAAGGTCTACAAGGGCGGTATTGCCGGGGCGGGTACCGTTTACGAACTGTACCCCGCTTATGTCCTCGGACGGGCTTCCGTCGGGAGAGCCGCCGCCGAAAATAAGCGGCTTGTTGCCGCTCGTTTCCATATAGACGCGGAACATTTCAAGCTGCTCGTCGTTTAACAGCTCCGGCGCAAGGGACGTGATCGGGCGGGTTTCCAGCTTGACGTTGAGGATATAGTAGTTGTAGGGTACCTCTACGGTGTAGCTGTTGCCCTCGCTGTCCGTCCTCGTTTCGGTGCGGTAGCGTACCTCCACTTCCTCGGTCAGCGTGAGGGTGTATTGCATATCAAAGATACGCTCGATTTCTGCCTGTGCGCTCTGCGGGGTGTAGCTTTGCAAAAGCGCGGTCAGATAGGACGCTAATTCGTGGGGGTTATGCCCGATAGCGTCAAGGTCGTAGCGGTATTCATCGTAGCCGGGGTGGGTGCTTTCGATGTTGTCAATCTCGGCTTGCAGCTCGTTTTCCATAGCGGCGTAGTTGTTTTCCACCGCCACAAGGTCGCTGTCCTCCGACGTGTAGGAAGTCCCCACAACGCCGTTGACCGCGCCGGAAAACATAGAGGAACAAGAGGACAGCCCCGCAAAAATGATGATGAACAAAAGCAGCGCGGCAATCGCAATCAGTACGCCTACCGGGTGCCTTGCCACAAAGAGCGCGGCTTTCCTTGTTTCCTCGGCGGTTTTCTTTGCAGCCTTGCGGGTGCTTTCCGCCGCTTTTTTCGCGGTAGCTGCGCCGCCTTTCCTTACCGCTTTTGCATATTCCCGCTTGATTTTCTGCTTCTGCATGAAACGGGAAAGGGGGTTGCTGCGAAGCTGCGGGTTATCGTGCAGGGCTTTGTGATAGTAAAAGTTGGCGTTTGCCTTTGCCGCCGCTTTTTCCGCTTGCGCCGCCTTGCGGTAAGGTTTCAGCTTGTGGCTACGGTAGCCCTCTTTGACCTTTCGGACACCGTATTTTCCCATGCGCTCGGCGGCTTCCTCGGATTTGTGCGCCCCCTCAACGCCGGAATTGTCTTTCTCCACGGAATGTATCTTGTTATGGACGAAAATCCCGGCTTCCTGCGCGGGGCGGGATAAGGGATTGCGCTTGCCCTCGAAGCTCGGCGGCGTTTCCTGCTTGTCAAATTGCAGCCGCGATTTCTTCTTTGGGGGAAGTGCCGCCCGCGCTGCGTCCAAACGGTCGGCGGCTTTGTCCGATTTCTTGATGTACTTTTCCAGCTCCGGCGTTGCCCGTTCCTCGTCGGTAAATTGCAGACGGGACGGCTGCGCCTTTGACGCTGCCGCTTCCTGCGCTCGCCGGACAGCTTTTTTCGAGGCTTTCCGGGTCTGTCCCGCGCCGATATGCTCCATGACGCGCTCGGCGGCTGCGTCCTGCGGCTTTGAAAAATGCTCCGGCGCATGGGGCAAAGGAGAGGACGTGGAAAGCGCCCCTTGAAGCTGCGCCGCGTCCTGTGCGGCTTGCTGCTCCGGCGTTTTCTGAAAATCCGCGTCCTGTATGCGCTTGCTGATAAGCTCGCTTTCGCCCGTGGTCTGGTTTTGCTCGGTCAGCCCGTCGCGGCTCATTTTCTGCGTGATTTTGTCGCGGGACTTCATCGGGTCTTTCAAGTGCTTTCACCTCCAATCCGCGCCCTCGCAAGGGCGCAATATTCAATGTTAATCTCAATGCCGATATAATGACGGTCAAGGTCTTTCGCCGCTTTGCCCGTAGTACCGCTTCCAAAGAACGGGTCTATCACAATGCCGCCTTTCGGACAGCCCGCCAAAATACAGGTTTCCGCCAACTTCGGCGGGAACGCGGCAAAATGCCCGCCCTTGTATGGGACGGTGTTAATCAGCCATATATCCCGCTTGTTCCGCATGGTGGGGATCAGCGCGTCGTCGTAGTAGCCGCCTTTCCTCGCTTTGTTGATCCCCTGCACTTTACCCTGTCCGGGGACTTCCTCGGCGTATTTGTGTCCGGCTGCGCGTCCCTGCCTGTACCGCGCCGCCGTCGTGGGGGCTATCGGCTCGGCTATGGCGGCAGCGTCATAGAAATACTGCTTTGACTTTGCAAGCAGGAAAATGTGTTCATAGCAACGGCTCGGACGGTCTTTGCAGCTTTCGGGCATGGGATTTTCTTTCTGCCAAATGATGTCGCTGCGTAAATACCACCCGTCCGCTCGCAGAGCAAACGCCAACAGCCACGGAATACCGATTAAATCTTTTTGCTTGCAATTCGGGGCGCGGCGGTTAAGGGAAAGGCTTTGCCCGTTCCTGCCCTTTGGATTTTTCGGGTCGGCATAGCCGCCTTTGCTGCCGGTGCCGCAGTAGGTGTCTGCGATATTCAGCCAAAAGGTGCCGTCCGGGCGCAATACCCGTTTCAGCTCATGGAATACGGCGACAAGCCGATCAATGTACTGCTCCGGCGTGTCCTCGCGTCCGATCTGCGCGTCAAGCCCGTAGTCCCGCAGGGCATAATAGGGCGGGCTGGTAACGCAACAATGGACGCTTTCATCGGGCAACTCCTGTAGGGCGCAGAGTGCGTCCCTGTTGATGATTACGTCCGTTTTCATGCGTCGCCCACTTCCTCCGGCTTCGTCGTCATTACGCGGTAAAGCTCGGTATCTTTCGGGAAACGGTCTATAAAGGGCAGTACCACGTTGCCGTAGAAGATAAGCCCCTCGCCCGCTTCGGTGTGGGTAACGTACTTCATCTGCTGTGGGGAAATGTTGAGCTGCTTTGCAAGGATAGCCCGGTCGCCCTGCGCCTGATTGAGCATGAGGACAAAATCGCTGTTTTCAAAGATGTTTTCCACTTCGCGGCTTGCCAAGAGGTCTTTGACGTTCTGCGTGATAGCGGTCGGTATGCCGCCCCATTTCCTAAATCTTTTCCAAATCTCGACGGAATAGGCTGCCGTCTGTTCCTCTTTCAAGAGCAAGTGAAACTCGTCCATTGGTGTGGTATAAAAAAAGTTGACAGCTTATTCTCAAGGATTTCATAATAAAACCAAGAGAATAAGGAGGCATTCAAAGTGGCACGTAAATATGACCATGAATACAAAGTAC
>NZ_JACJKH010000036.1 GCF_016900655.1 Drancourtella massiliensis | reverse complement strand
AAGTTAATTTTTTGTTGCCCAATTTCAAAAAAATCGTTATAATAATCTTGTTTTAGCATAGTTCCATTATAACATGGAACGGAGAGGAAGATGGTTGTCGTTAGCCATCTTTTTTCTCTTTTTAGAGGATAAATTTCAGGGGCAGATGTGACTCGTATGAGTCACATCTGCCCCTGATTTGGACTATCTATTTCCCGATAGCTCCATATTTTATATGCAAAGCCCACTTCGTAATAAGTTTTGCCACCCATATCGACAGCTTTTTCGGCAACTATTTTCCCACCCATTTTCTGATAAAATTTTTTAGATGGTTCATTATCCTTTAAACACCAGATAATCATCGATTCCCTTTCGCGATTAATAAGATCATTTTTAGTATATTCGAAGAGCTTTTTGCCAATACCTTTTCTTTTTAGAGAAGGGGCTACGTACAGTGCAATCAGTTCACAGTCTATATCAGACATAAAAGGAGAGAACTGATTATTATCTGTATATCTACAGAACCCTACAATTTTACTGTCTTCTTCAGCAACGATAAATTCCGTTTCGAGATAATCCTGTTCCCGTTTAGAAATCTTCTCTTCGATATCAATGGAATCAAGATAAGAATCATCTACGATTCCACGGTATGCGATCTGCCAACTTCTCACCTGGATATTGACCATGTCTGGTATATCTTCTTTTGTCATCCTACGTATAGTCAGCATTAGTTTCACCTCCGTGACGTTTTAAAATATGAGATTATTTTACCATAGAAGCTGTCATACACAAAGTCAATTTTTAGAGTTTTCCATGCACTCCTTGACACCTCATACTTCTCTAATTTATGATAAAAGCATGTTAAAGGATGTGGAAATATGAGCGAAAAACAGTTGATGAGAAGGCTGAGGAAAATCACAGCGGTAGTTGTGGTGATCAGCATTCTATTGTTCCTCGGGGGAGGCTTTATTACATCCTCGCTTGGCCGGGTGCAGAAAGATACCATGACAACGCAGATGATTTCAGAGGCGGAAGAATACAAGGCAAATGTACTGCGTAAAATCAAGATGGATCAACAGACACTCCAGACGCTGGCGAGTTTCTTCCGGTTCAGCAATACGATCAGCATGATTGATACGGATGCCTTCGCGAACGGTCTTTATGAATCGAACCGGCATAACAGTTTTATCCAGATGGGTTATTTTACGGAAGACGGCGATGGAATCCGGGTGACAGTTGATAGAGAGATTAAGAAAAATGTCCGTGTGGAAGATCTGGAAGAGGAACTGCAGGCGAGTATCGGAGAGGCGTGGCAGGGGGAGAGCGCGGTGTCCAGAGTCTATGAGGATGCCCGGACCGGGGAAAAGGTTTTTTCCTATGCTGTTCCTGTCTATCAGGGAGACGAGATCACAGGTGTGCTGACTGCGAAAGACAGCATTGAAGCATTTGAAGATATTCTGGATGATAAGACGGCTATGAACGGTTATGGTTATGTCCATATGATCGGAAAGGAAGGGAAGTTTCTGATTCGTTCTAAAAATAAAGTCGTCAATAGAAGAGTGGAGAGTATTTTTGACGGGAACTATATCACAGAGGCAGAAAAGGAGAAAATCCGGGAAGCGATCGATAATGATGAGAGCGTGTTCAGTAAATTCCGGTATCAGGGAACGGCGTATCAGATTTATCTGAATCCGATCGGCCTGAATGGCTGGTACCTTTTCTGTGTTGATACAATGCAGGGGGTGAATGCGCCCATTTATCAGATGATCAATGTTACAAGGGCAATTTTTATCGGAGTCCTTTGTCTGAGCGTATTTCTGCTGATTTATGGGTACCAGATGCTGAGAAAGAATCATAAACAGCTGATTGAGCTTGCTTACTATGACTCTTTGACAGGAGCATATAATACGGTCCGCTTTATGCAGGAAATGAAGGATGCGCTGTCAGGACCGGAAAAGTACAGTGTCTGCGTTCTGAATATTCATCAGTTTAAATTTATCAATGAAATATTCGGGCGCGCGCAGGGGGATAAACTTCTCTGTCATATCAGTCAGGTATTGAAGGAAAGTGTGAATCCGGGAGAGTATTTCTGCAGAGATACCGGTGACTTTTTCTGGATGATTTTAAAAGGGCAGAATGAAGAAGCGATCAGAGAGCGTCTCTATGAAATGATGGAAAAGATCAGCCGTTTTTCATTGAGCCAGCATCACAACTATCAGATTATGATCTATTGTGGAGTGGCTGTGCGGCGGGATGACAGTTCCGCAGAAATGATGATGACGCATGCAATGTTCGCACTTCAGACGGCCAAAGGAACGGACCGGAATAATGTCTGGTTTTATGACGTGGAGCTTCACAAGCAGGAAACGTTGCAGAACTACATCGAAAGTCATATGCATCAGGCGCTGAAGGACAAAGAGTTCCGGATGTTTTTACAGCCGAAGATGGATATGAGGACGGGAAAGCTTGGAGGCGCAGAAGCGCTTGTCAGATGGATTCCAAAAGACGGGACAATCATCTATCCGAACCAGTTTATCCCGCTGTTTGAAAGCAATGGGTTCTGTTCCAGCCTGGATATGTATATGGTGGAAAATGTCTGCAGGAAAATCCGGGAGTGGATCGATGCCGGGATCACACCGGTTCCGATTTCCGTGAATCAGTCAAAGATCCTCTTTTACGAGGAAGACTATGTGGAGAATCTATGTGCTGTTCTGGAACGGTACCGGATTCCGGGCGATCTGATTACGCTTGAGATTCTGGAGGGACTTGCCGCAGGAAATATTGATGAACTCAATGAGAAGATCGATCAGTTAAAGGAGAAAGGCTTCCGCATTTCCATGGATGATTTCGGAAGCGGATATTCTTCTTTTAATACACTTGGAAAACTCCATATCGATGAGTTGAAGATGGACCGGGTATTCCTGTCAGCGATTACGGGGAAAGAAGATGAACGGCAGAAGATTATTATGGCACAGGTAGTGGATCTGGCAAAGAAGCTTCGGATTTCTACTGTAGCGGAAGGTGTGGAAACAAAAGAAAATGAAACATTGATCCGGACACTGGGATGCGGCTACGGTCAGGGATATTACTACAGCAGGCCGATTGATGAGGATGAATTCGACAGGAAGTATATGGAAAAGGGGAACGGAAATCATGAAGTGTAAGGAAAAAGGAGGAAAGACGTGGGAATACAATCCGGTCTTTCAGACTTTAAATCAGTTTTATAACTATGCATTGACAAAGCGCGACGCAGAAAGTGCGGCAGCGCTGATGACAGAAGATGTTTATTTTCTGGGCGCTTCCGAGGTAGTGTTCGGACGGAAAGTGTTTATCCAGTTCCTGGAGGGAGAATTGAACAGTGTCGCAAAGCCGATTTTATATCAGATCACGGATTACAGGGAAAAGAACCGGGACGGACATTCCTGGGACTGCTACTGTCAGATCGGGATTGCAATGCAGGGGGAAGAACAGCATGAACATGAAAGCATTGCCAGAGTAACGGCCACTGTTGTGGAGGAGAACGGGCAATACAGGATTTCAGTTCTTCACCGGACTTTGCTGGAAGGTTATATTCAAAAAGAGGAACGGTTTCCATTCCGCATTCTGTCAAACCGCCGTGGAAAACTGGATCAGATTTCCAGGCGTGAACTTCTCGATATCATCTGCGAGACGATGCCGAGCGGTGTGATCGGAGGGTATATGGAGGACGGTTTTCCGATTTACATGGTCAATAATAAGCTTCTGGACCTGCTTGGATATACATATGAGGAATTCATGCAGGCAACAGGAGGAAATGTACTGAACCGGATCTGGAAGAAGGATCAGGATGAAGCAATTGCCGCAGCAGAAAAAGAATGTCAGGAACATGGGGAATACGAGATTGAATATCGAATGATGAAAAAAGACGGGAATTTTGTGTGGGTTTATGACCGGGGAAGAGTGATCACCACACAGGACGGTCGAAGGGCGGTAATCAGCCTGATCGTCGATATTTCTGAAAATGTGCGTATAAAAAACAATCTGTTTGTAGAATCCGTGACAGATCCGCTGACCGGACTTTACAACCGCAGAGGCGGCGAAATGATGGTTGCACAGAAACTTGGAAACGGCAAACCTTATATCTTCCTGATGCTGGATATTGACAGATTCAAGGAGGTTAATGATTTCTACGGCCATCACGAAGGAGACAATGTCTTAAAGTATGTTGCGGAGGAGCTGAAGCACTGCTTCCGGCGGGATGATGTGATCATCCGGCTTGGAGGCGATGAGTTTGTGATTTTTGTGCATCCATGTACCAGCATTCCGGCAATCGAGAATAAACTGGCAGGAATCAGCACGGTATATCAGGAAAAAATTGATCAGGAGTACCCGAAAAGCAAATCCTCCCTATCTTTTGGAGGGATTTATGCAGATCACGGAATTCCGTTCGTGGAATTATACAAAAAAGCGGATCAGATTTTATACGGGGTAAAACAGCAGTGTAAAGGAACCTTTCGCATCGTAAATGCAGAGGAAGAAAAAACAGCAGAACAGGAGTAGTTTGATGTTTGGATATGTGACAGTCTGTGAACCGGAACTGAAAATAAAAGATTTTCGAAAGTACAGGTCGTATTACTGCGGGCTGTGTCAGGAGTTGAAGGAAAAATATGGATTTTCGGGGCAGATGACATTGACCTATGATATGACGTTTGCGATTATTCTTCTGACTTCGCTGTATGAGACTGAGACAAAGACAGAACAGAGGCGCTGTAAGGTGCATCCGGTGAAAAAGCAGACGATGAGAAGAAATGAAATTACAGAATATGCGGCGGATATGAACCTGCTGCTCGCCTATTATCATCTGGAGGATGACTGGGCAGACGAGAAGAAACCGGCGGCCCTCGCCGGAAAGGGAGTACTCCGGAAAAAGGCAGACAGGATCATTCGAAAATATCCACGCCAGAGCCGGGTGATCAAAAAGGCGCTGCGGGGTATCCGAAAGTGTGAAAAAGAAAACTGTATGGATCTGGACCGGGTCTCCGGGTACTTCGGGCGGATGATGGCAGAGCTTTTTGTTTACAAAAAGGATGTATGGGAAAAAACACTTCGAAGAATCGGAATTTTTCTCGGAAAGTTCATCTATCTGATGGACGCGTACGATGATCTGGAGGAAGACAGGAAAAAACACTGCTACAATCCGCTCATCAGAATTTGTGAAGAAGAGGATTTTGAAGAGCGGATCCGGGGGATTCTCTGCATGATGATCGCGGAGTGCAGCGCAGAATTTGAAAAGCTTCCGTGCCTTTTGGATGTAGACATTTTGAGAAATATCCTGTATGATGGAGTGTGGAATCGTTATAGATTAATTCAGATGAAAAAGCAGGAAGGAAAGGAACAGGATCATGTCAAAGAATCCGTATGATGTATTGGGTGTATCCCCAAACGCATCTGACGAAGAAGTAAAAAAAGCATATAGAGAGTTAACAAGAAAATATCATCCTGACGCGAATGTAAACAATCCGCTGGCAGATCTTGCCGAGGAGAAGTTTAAGGAAGTACAGGAAGCATATGATGAGATTATGAAAGAGCGTGCATCGGGCGGAAGCTCCGGCGGTTACTCCTACGGGGGCGGTTCATCCTATGGCGGAGGCTCTTCCTACGGCGGAAACAGCAACGACGTTGAGATGCAGGCAGTCTTTAACTATATTAACAACAGACGCTACCGTGAGGCGCTCAATCTTCTGGACAGGATGCCGAACCGGACCGCGATGTGGTATTACGCAAGCGGTGCGGCAAATGCGGGGATCGGAAATCTGGTTGTAGCAAGAGAACATGCCGCACAGGCAGTGAATATGGAGCCGAATAATGTGCAGTACCGTCAGCTGCTAAATCAGATTGACTGGAACAGCAGAAGATATCAGAATAATCCGTACGGAGGCGGATACGGTGGAAACTCATCCTGCGGTACGGGAAATATGTGCTGTGATTTGTGGCTGGCGGATACGCTGTGTGAATGTATGGGAGGAGATCTTTGTTCATGCATGTAAAAGGGAAAATGATGGCGTTCTGCGGTCTGTTCATTGCACTGTCGGTCGTTTGTATGTCTCTCGGAAGCGTGATTGAGACGAATACGCTCTTCCTGCTTGCAGCTGCTTCATTTTTTGTAGGTATTGTAATCAGGGAGTTCGGAATGAGGACAGGAGGGGCCTTTTATGTGGCGGATGTTCTGCTCGGTCTTCTGATTGCACCGAACAAGTTTTATGTTTTCTCCTTTGCGGCGATGGGGCTTTATATCGTGATCATCGAAGCGGCATGGAGATTTCTGGGACGTTCCAGCCGGACACAGCGGCAGACTATTTTCTGGGCAGTCAAATATATGGCGTTCAATGTCATGTATATTCCGATGCTGATATTTTTTGAAGAACTGATTCTGGGCGGGCAGAAACTTTCCCCGATTATGACGGCCGGAATCTGGATTGCAGGCCAAGTTGCACTGTTTATCTATGACCGTGCATATGAGTATGTACAGGCCCATGTCTGGACGAAAATCAGAGGAAGAATGTTTTAGAGGGATGCTATTTTAGGTCTCGGTATACAGTAGTGTACCGGGGCCTTTTTATAATGCCCGGGAGTTTGTTTTCCCGTGTCCGGCTTGACCGGATCTTCAGACCGCGTTACAATTTCGGTAGTTCTATTTTTACAAATGAGGAGTTTTGTGCGATGTATATTGCGGATTTACATATCCACTCCAGATATTCCAGAGCCACCAGCAAAGACTGCACACCGGAACATCTGGATCTGTGGGCAAGAAGAAAGGGAATCCACCTTGTCGGAAGCGGGGATTTCACCCATCCGGCATGGCGGGAAGAGTTAAAGGAGAAACTTCGGCAGGATGAAAACGGTCTCTATGTCCTGAAAGAGGAATACCGGATCCATGAGGACTCGGCACCTGATCATATGATTCCGCGCTTTGTGATTACCGGGGAGATCAGTTCGATTTACAAGCAGGGCGGAAAGGTGAGGAAAGTACACAGTCTGATTCTGCTTCCGGATCTTCAGAAGGCAGAGATCATATCCAGAAAGCTGGAAGAAATCGGAAACATTCATTCGGACGGAAGACCGATCCTCGGCATTAGTTGCCATGACTTGCTTGAAATCATTCTGGAACTGTGTCCGGAGGCCGTCTATGTGCCGGCCCATATCTGGACGCCGCATTTTTCCATGTTCGGTGCGTTCTCAGGGTTTGATTCCGTGGAAGAATGTTTTGGAGACCTCTCCGGCTACGTGCATGCGGTGGAAACCGGGCTTTCCTCCGACCCGCCGATGAACTGGAGAGTGTCGGCTCTGGACCGGTTCCAGCTGATTTCCAATTCGGATGCCCATTCTCCTGCAAAACTCGGGCGGGAGGCGAATCTTCTGGATACGGAGCTTTCCTATCAGGGACTGAAAACCGCGGTGGAGACAGGAGCGGGACTTCTGGGAACCATCGAATTCTTCCCGGAGGAAGGAAAATATCATATGGACGGGCACCGCAAGTGCGGGCTTTGCCTGAGCCCGAAAGAGACCGAAAAGTATGGCGGAATCTGCCCGGTGTGCGGGCGCAAGATCACGATCGGAGTGTCCCACCGGATTGAGCAGATGGCGGACCGGCCGGAACAGTATCAAAGACCGGGAGCAAAGCGGTTTGAAAGTCTGATCCCGCTGCCGGAAATCATCGGGGCGGCTCTGGGACACAGTTCCGCAAGCAAGGGCGTGCAGCGGGAGTACCAGAAGCTGACGGCAAGCCTCGGGGCGGAATTTGAGATTCTGCGGAATATTCCGGTGGAAGAGATCCGGCATGTGTCCGGCAGACTGATCGCAGAAGGAATCGAACGGCTCCGGGCAGGGAAAGTGACATGGAGTCCGGGATTTGACGGAGAATACGGAAAAGTCCGGATTTTCGATGAGGAAGAGCGTAATGAGACAGACGGGCAGATGGATTTTTTCAGTATGCTGGGAGTGAAAGAAGAGGTAGGAAAGCAGGCAAAATCCGGAAAAACACGGGAGAAAAAAGTGAAGGCTTCGGAGGCCGTGACGGCGAAGCGAAAAGAGCCGGACGAAAAGCAGGAAGAAGCTATAGAAGTAACAGGAAAACGGCAGGCGGAAAATGCCGGAAAGAATCCGGGCAGACTTAATGAGAAGCAGCAGAAGGCGGCACATTCGCTGGACAGAAGGACGGATGTCATTGCAGGACCGGGAACCGGAAAAACCAAGACATTGATTGCGAGACTTCTGTATCTGGTGAATGACCAGAAGATAAACCCGGATCGGATTACGGCAGTGACCTTTACGAACCAGGCAGCGGGAGAAATCCGGGACCGGCTGCAGCAGGCTGGAGAGCAGGGTAGCAGTTTTGCCGGACTTCAGACGGGAACATTCCACGCCATCTGTCTGCGTTTCCTGAAGGAGCGTGGAGTCCGGGTTCTTCTGGCGGATGAAACCCGGTGCATCCGTCTGGCAGAAGAGATTCTGGCACGATTTGGAATCGACGAAGAGCCGAAGGAGTTTCTGGAACAGGCGGCCAAATGGAAGGAAATGCAGATCATGCATCCGGAAGAGACTGGAGAGAAGGGACAAAAGGAATCGGGCAGGACAGCAGCCTATGAGGCCTATGGGGAAGAAATGGCAGGCCGGGGACTCTTTAGCTTTGAAGATCTGCTCCTGGAGACGGTCCGGCTATTAAAGGAGTATCCGGAAGAGAAAGGATGGCGAAAGCCGTTCGGACATCTGCTGATCGATGAATTTCAGGATATCAGCCCGGTGCAGTATGAACTGATGAAAGAGTGGAACCGGGGCGGAGAAAGCCTGTTTGTGATCGGAGACCCGGATCAGGCGATTTACGGATTCCGCGGGTCGGATGCCCGCTGCTTTGAAAGACTGCATCGGGAATTCCCGGATCTTAGCATGGTCCGGCTGGAAGAAAACTACCGGAGTACACCGCAGATTTTAAACAGCTCCCTTGCCGTGATTTCAGAAAATCCGGGAGAAGAGCGGATCCTCCATCCAAACCAGAAAGACGGCGTTCCGGTCCGGATGTTAAAGACCGGCGGAGAAATGGCAGAGGCAATCGCGGTGGCAAAAGAGATCGGACGCATGGCAGGCGGGATCGGAATGCTGGAGGCCCAGCGGACGTCCGAAGAAAAAGAACGGAAAATCCGAAGCTTCCACGAAATCGCAGTACTGTACCGGACACACCGGCAGGGAGAACTTCTGGAAAACTGTCTGAGAAAAGAAGGAATTCCGTACGTGGTATCCGGAAGAGAATCCTTTTTGAAAGACGAGACCGTCCGCCGGAGCGCAGCCTTTTTCCGGTACCTTCTGGATTCGGAACAGACGGCGGCAAAAGAAGAAGGAAGCCTTCTGTTTGCAGACGGAGAAGGAAATCCCCTTGGCAGTCTGCTGTTTGAAGAGACGGCACAAGTCTGGAAAAAGAAAATCCAGGAACAGAGCCCGGCAGAACTTCTGAAAGAATGGATCCGGGAGATGGGAATGGAGACGAACAAAGCCATGGAAAAACTATCCCGGATGGCAGTATGCTATGAAACGATAGAAGAACTTCTGACAATGCTGGAACTTGGAGTAGAAAGCGATCTGAAACGCTGCGGGGAGAAACAGTACACCGCAGAAGCAGTGACACTGATGACCCTCCACGGCTCCAAAGGCCTGGAATTTCCGGCAGTGATTCTATATGGAGCAGAACAGGGAAAAATTCCTCTGGAAAACGAATATTACGAGACGGATTTCGAAGAAGAACGACGGCTCCTTTATGTCGGAATGACAAGAGCCAAAGAAGAACTGATCCTCACATCCGCAGGAGAAGAAAGCCCGTTTCTGAAATCACTCTCCGGTGACCTGCTCCAACGAGAAACAGCCGGCAGGAAAAAACAACAAGAACTCTGGCACCAGATGAGCCTGTTTGAATGATATTCATTGGGGACGTGTTCCGGCGTTTCGGAACCTGTCCCCGATGAAAAAAATCTGACAATTTGAGTTTTCCCTTATTTTATGCGGGTTTCGGGCGTTTTTTGCGTTTTGGGGACGTGTTCCGGTGCATCGGAACACGTCCCCAAAATGGTTAAAATCCCTCTATTTTTCTTCAATCTGGAACTGTACCATGCTTCCAGCCTGTTCGGTTACCCAGAAATGTATGACTTTTTTCATCAGCATATCTTTCAGTACTTTTGTGTGCGGGTGTTTGTATTTATTCTGGTATCCTGCGCTGATGATCAGGACAAACTGCCCGCAGGAAAGTTCTTCGTTATAATTGTGCATGGAACCGTGATGTGGAACCTGTACGGTGCCGACAGACGGCATGTAGGCAGAGAGTTCTCCGGTGAGTGCGTCCCAGTTTTCTTTTGTTCCGGCGTCGTAGTCGCCCAGATACAGGCAGCCGTCCGGATAGCCGGTTCTGCGCCCGGATTGTGGTTCTGTCAGATCCGGCATGAAAAAGCGGTACGGGCGGATCTGGCGGTGATCCGGCGTAAGCGGCCCGGAGTATACGACAAGGGAGTTGGAATTGAGACTTCCCGGTGCGTATTTCTGGTAAATCCGTTTAATATCATCCCAGTCATAGGAGAAGATATCGGATGTCTCAAGGTAGGCCTGCAATGTCTTTTTATCATATCCATTTTTCTTCAAGCCCCGGAAAAATGCCTTGCTTCTTCGGGTATTCTGGAAATTGTAAGGCACATAACCCCAGTCCGGGTTGCTATCGGACACAGTCAGATCCACTGCCTTGCCGGAAGGAACAGCACCGACATTGCCGCCCGGTCTGCGGCTGGAATCCTGCGGCATCACATAAAAGATTTCCGGAGTCTGCGTATCGACAGGAAGGGTGTAATCCTGCACTGCCCCATAAGGATCCACGATAAGTTTGGATAAAAATTCCGATTCTGTATTTTCCAGCCGGGCAATGAGCCTGGTCAGAAGGATTTCTTCCTCCGTCAGGAACGGAAGGTACAGACGTTCCACACAGCAATGGGATAACAGAAATGGAAGTCCGTTGATGTGATCTTCGTGTAAATGGGAAATAAAAACTGCCTGAATCTTCTCCCTGGGCTCAAACGTGCAGGCAATCTGCTTTTCGATAGCGGACCTGCTTGTGGATGAACCGCAGTCATAGACAACATTGACTCCGCAGTCAAACTGTTCTGTATAAAAGGCACCCTGCCCAACAGGTAAAAAACTTCTGATCATGTATGTACCTCCCGTATCATTCGTTCATCATTTTCTGATATGCACTGCCCCACTGTTCCATGGCATCAAGAATCGGCTCCATGGATTTACCAAGAGGGGAAAGGGCATATTCCACCCGCGGCGGCACTTCCGGATAAACTGTTCTTGTGATGATCCCGTCATCCTCCATCGCCCGGAGACTGTCTGTCAGCACTTTCTGGCTGACCCCTTCCAGGTCTCTTCTCAGCTCATTAAAACGCCACGGCCGCATCCGAAGATTTCTCAGAATCAACAGTTTCCATTTGCTTCCGATCAGCTGTACTGTCGTTGCCACAGGACAGGCCGGCATTTCTTCTTTTGTCATCATCTGGCGTCACCTCATCTCAATAGTTTTGCTGGGAATATTATATCAGATTTGAATGTAACATGCCAGTTGAATCCAGGGGTTATAAAAAGGTAACTAAGTAATAGATTAGTGCGTACTTTTTTCAGGAAGTTCCCGGCAGTACAATAAAACTGCAAACGGGAAGTCGTTTGACGACAAAAAAGGAGGAACAGAATATGTCACTTTTGAATCTGTTTGGATGGAGCAAAAAAATGGAAGAAGCACCGGCATCTGCATGCGGAGCAGCAGGAAAAGCGGAGGAAACACCGGCAGCATGCGGCACAGCGTGCGGAGCAGCTGACAAACCGGAAGAGACACCATCTGCATGCGGTTCTGCGTTTCGGTCTGCCCGCAGAGGTGTGTTACACCGGGAGCTGCAGGAACACCGTATCACATCAGTCCGGAACACTGTCTGCACTGTGGAAACTGCTCTGAGCACTGTCCGGTATCGGCAATAGAACGAGTATGAGGTGAGAAAGATGTTATCAAGATTGTGGTCGAAAAAACCGGGAGAGTCCGGGGAAATGAATATAGAGAAACTGAAAAAAGTGTTGAATGAGGCGGAGAGTGTGCTTATCGGCGCGGGCTCAGGCCTCTCCACTTCCGCGGGATTTGTCTACACCGGAGAACGTTTCCGGAACTATTTTTCTGATTTTGAGGAACGCTATGGATTTCATGATATGTATTCCGGCGGATTTTACCCGCATGATACGCTGGAGGAACACTGGGCATACTGGAGCCGCTATATCTGGATCAACCGCTATATGGATGCACCGAAACCGGTCTATGACGAACTGCTCGATCTGGTGAAAGACAAAGACTATTTTGTTCTGACTACCAACGTAGATCACTGTTTTCAGAAGGAAGGATTTGAGAAACACCGCCTTTTCTACACCCAGGGGGATTATGGTCTGTTCCAGTGCAGTAAGCCGTGCCATCCGAAAAATTATGAAAATGAAGAAATGGTTCGGCAAATGGTACAGGCACAGGGATTTGAGATTGCGGAGAATGGAGAACTGATTCTGACGGATGGAACAGTGCCAAAACGGCAGATCCCGTCGGAACTTGTCCCTTACTGTCCGAAATGCGGGAAACCGATGGCAATGAATCTGCGCGCAGACGATACCTTTGTGGAAGATGAAGGATGGCACCGGGCAGCAGAACGGTATGCGGATTTCCTGCGCAGACACCAGAATGGAAAGATCCTGTTTCTGGAGCTTGGAGTCGGATTTAACACTCCGGGAATCATCAAGTACCCATTCTGGCAGAAAACAAATCAAAACCCGAAAGCAGTATATGCCTGTGTAAACTACGGGGAGGCTGCGGCACCGGAACCGATTGCGGAGCGGTCGGTCTGCGTGGATGGGGATATTGGGGAGGTGTTAAAAAAATTAAAGTAAAATTATGGACTATTTCCATAGTATGATTTGCAATTTGCATAAACTATTGCTATAATATACTTTGCAAACTACAAAGAAAAATGAATTGTATAATAGTTGAATTCCAACGGAATAATATTATTATGGAGGTGTATTATGGCAATTGTAAGTGATGAACAGGTTATAAAAGTATTGCAACAGTATAATCCGTGGTGGCGTACACCTTCTGCTATAAAGGAAGAAAGTAAGCCTCAAAAGAGGCTGGCATATTATGAAGCTCTGAAAACGCTTACACATAAGAGCATCCGGAGGTTTGCCGTTTTGTCTGGTATGAGGCGTGTAGGTAAGACGACAATTTTATATCAGATTATTGAGCATCTGATTGATGAGGGAGTCAATCCTAAAAACATTTTGTACGCTACTTTTGATAATCCGATTCTGAAACTTGTCAATGTGGAAAATGTGCTGTCCATTTATGAATCTATGTATCCTATCGAAGGCATACGGTATATTTTCTTTGACGAAGTGCAGTATACTGAAAATTGGGAACTTTGGATGAAGGTGATTTATGATAGCAGAAAGGATATTCGCCTGATTGCCACAGGATCTGCCAGTCCTATTTTAGAAAAGGGTTCTGCAGACAGCGGTACAGGTCGATGGAGTGTTCTCAAAATACCGACCATGTCATTTTATGAGTATTGCAGGTTACTTGATCTGGACTTGCCTCTTCTGCCGGAGGATTTACGTCTATCAGAGCTTCCAGGCTATGGTTTGGCACAACTTGGTGATTTGATGAATAAATTCATTCCTCTGCAAAATCATTTTAACCGTTATCTTATGATTGGAGGCTTTCCGGAGCTGGTATTATCGGACGACGATGCTTATGCCCAAAGGATGCTGCGAGAAGATGTGGTTGATAAAGTTATTAAGCGCGATGTACTGTCGCTATTTAATATACGAAGTCCTTTGCTGATGGAAAAGCTGTTTCTCTACCTGTGTATGAATTCTACGGAGATTTTTAATGCAACTACCGCAGCCAAGGAATTGGAGAATATCTCGATCACAACAATTGACAGTTATATCAAGGCATTGGAAATGTCCAATCTCATTTATCTGGCAAAGCCGATGAATGTGGGAAGCAAAGGTTCGCTAAAAGGGAAACCGAAAATATTTGTCGCTGATTCGGCTATCCGTAATGCTGTGCTGATGATTGACGATGTACTTTCGGATGAAAAGGAACTTGGTGCAATGGTGGAAACAACTGTTTACAAGCATATGGTTTCCTTCTATCAGGGCAGTCCGGCACAACTGGGATATTTCAGAAAGGCAAAGGATAATCAGAAAGAGGTTGATGTGGTAGTGGAACTTCCTCGCCAGAAGATTCTCTGTGAAGTAAAATATCGTAATCAATCCCACATTGCGGAGACAGATGCCATTGTAGAGTTGTGTAAGGACGAAAAATCCAAAGTAACAAACGCCTTTTTAATCACAAAACGCCTGGACGATTTTGGTATTACCAGGCACGAAACAATGGTACCGATTTTGCGTGTACCGGCCATTGCATTTCTCTATATCTTAGGCAAGACGGAAGCAGAGGGAAAGAATGGAATGTGACTATTTTGCCTTTGAACAAATATTTTTTGAATGGACAATATAAAAGCCACTTTGTATTTCCCTAAAAAGGAGGGGAGGAACAGAAGGCTTCCAAAAGAGAAGCTTTCTGTCCCTCCCCTCCTTTTAGAGTAAAGTTCTTACCGAATATACGTCACGCGGTCCGGGTCGAATCCCCCTCTTGCCGCAGGTGTCTCATCTGCAACGCCGACCGCTACGATTGATACAGGAATACTCTGAGTATTCAAAATTTCCTGGATTTTTTCCACCCGGTCCATGGCAGGATAGCAGCCGCACCAACAGGTGCCGTATCCGAGATCTTTTGCCTGAAGGAGAAGATTTTCAATGGCTGCGCCGCAGTCCTGCGGCCAGTAAGGTCCACATTTACCTTCCTGGAGATCCGGCCGTCCACAGACAACGATGGCAGCGGAGGCGGTGGTAAGCATACTGGTGTATGGATGAGCTTCCTGAAGTCTGTCCATTGTATCACGGTTGGTAATGACGAAAAATTCCCACGGCCTTGTGTTGCATGCGCTTGGCGCCATCATGGCAGCTTCCAGCATCTTCTCAAAATCCTCCTGCGGGATTGTAACCTGTTCTTTATATTTGCGGATACTTCTTCTTTCACGGATTACGTCTGAACAATTCATACTAAATTCTCCTTTCCTCTAAAGACAATTTTCTGAACGATTTGATTACGTTTATTATAACGCCGGGCGGGCCGGGAAGCAAACTAGTCCGTATACGCGGCCAGCAGTTTGTGTACACAGAAGCAGATCACAAATCCTGCAATGTAGACGGCGATATGCACGTTCAGGACGGTATTCCGAAACAGAATTGCCGGCGCCATGCAGACCAGGACGGCAAAGAACAGGATCAGGATGAAACGGAAACGGTTCTTCCGGCGAGCCTGTTCGGATTCGTCTTCGAGAGAAGTTTTGCAAATATACTGTACAATCGCGTAAGAAACGACGAGAATGATCAAAGTTGCGGAAATCGTCCCCGAGGAGACCGGAACGTGGATCAGGCTGCCGCCGTTTTGTACGCTGTCAAGAAGTCCCGTGACCATCCAGAGCGGCATCAGAATCGCAAGGCCAAGGAACAGAATGTCGGCATGGTAAGCGATCGTCTGTAAAGGCGTCCGCGGCGGAAGTTCTGCTACAATGCCTTTGCAGAATTCTTTGTAGTCCTCTCCGAGAACTTCGGAAGCAGAAGCCCCTCTTGCAGCTCCTTCCAGTAACATCCGTGTAATATCCAGCCGGACAAGTTCTACCTGATATTCACTGATCGGAAAGGATTTCAGATAGACGACAATATCGGTCAGGATCTGCCGTGTTTCTTTCGGCAGTTGCTTCTCATAATGATTATTCTGCTGTTGCAACGCTTTTCTTTTATTCATCATCATTTCCTCCCTTCACATCGGCAAGCAGGGCAGCGACAGCGGCGGATAATTCCCGGTAGCTTGTCAGAAAAGACTGAAACTCCGTCTCCCCATCTTCCGTCAGTGAATAGTACTTGCGCTTCGGACCTACGTCGGACTGACGGTAGGTGGCACGGATCATTCCATTTTTCTCCAGACGCAGGAGAATCGGATAAATGGTTCCTTCCGTAATCTTTCCGAAGCCGTACTGTCCAAGTGCCTCTGAAATTTCATATCCATATGTTTCTCTTTTTCGGATGATGCCAAGGATACAGCCCTCCAGTGTTCCTTTCAACATCTGCGTCGAGATCATAATTATCACATCCTATTTTGTAATACCAAATAGCTTGAGTATATGGTAATACAAAATACCGGATGTGTCAATAGAAACAGGAGTAAATGAGAGAAAATGAGGGAAAGAAGAAAGAAAAAACCGGATACGGCAAGCATCTCCGGTATCCGGTTTCGGAAAAAGTGTCAGGTGAGTAGTGTTATACTGTTGTTTCGCGCCTGATCAATATTGGCGGAATAATCTTATGCACCGGCTCTTTTAACGGTTCCGGTCGTCTTTTTTTACGTTCTGCCATCTGTGCGGACAAAATGTTCATTGCTTCATTGGCGATGACAGAGATCTGCTGGCCAACTGTACTCATAGGAATGACGGCCTCTCTGGAAATCGGAGAATCGTCAAAGCCGATGATCTGATATGTTTCCGGAAGTTTCCCGTATTTTTGAAAGAGAATATTCAGGAGCACATTTGCGTGGGTATCATTAGGCATAAATACCCCTTTCTTCCTGCCGGGATATTTACTTTCAAGCTGATCCACAAGGCCGGAAATCCGTTCTTTGTTTTCTTCAAATAGCAAAAGCGAATTAACTGGATCCTGGTAGCAGTACTGCTGATCCTGTCAATCTTCTTCCTGTTTCCTGTAATATGGATGCTGGCGAACTCCTTTAAGCCGGATGCGGCAATTACCGCCGATATGAATTCGGTTGCGGCATTTATCCCTCCGGCACCTGACGGAAATTTCTTTGAAAACTATGTTTCCATTATCACCGATACGAGTTTTTTGAGATATATGGCGAATACGCTCTTTTATGCGGCAATTCTCATTCTTTTAAGTATTGTGGTAAATGGACTTGCAGGATATGCGCTGGCAAAAATCAAGTTTCCATTCCGTGACCAGTGGCTTATGATTATCATTATGCTGCTGATTGTGCCGACAGAGACAGTCATCACCATTCACTTTCTGATTATTGCAAAGGCAGGGCTGCTGAATACAATTGTAGGATATATTCTTCCGCTGATTGTGAATCCCTTTAATATCTTTCTGTTCCGTCAGGTGTTCGTAAGTCTGCCGGACGATGTGTATGAGGCGGCACAGCTTGACTTCTGCGGACCGGTAAAATACTTTTTCACCATGGTTCTGCCGATGTCAAAGACAGTTGTGGCGACAGTCAGTGTATTCACATTCCTGAATGTGTGGAATGACTACCTCTGGCCGTCACTGGTATTTACGTCCAGTGATCTGCTGACGGCTCAGATCGGCCTGAACTCCATCACATCGAATGAAAATACAACGATGGGACAGACACTTGCAGTTATCACTCTTGTTACGATTCCGGTTATTATTATCTACTCTCTGTTCTCAAAACAGATTGTGGAAGGCGTAACATCAACAGGTTCAAAGGAAGGATAAGAAGATGAGTTTTATAGAATTTAAAAATATTTGCAAAATGTACCCTGGATCAGATAAAAATACAGTAGAAAATTTCAACCTTGATATTGAAGAAAAAGAGTTCATTGCTTTTGTAGGTCCGTCCGGCTGCGGAAAATCCACAACATTACGTATGATTGCCGGATTCGAGGAGATCACCGGAGGAGAACTCTATATTGATGGAAAAAAAGTGAATGAAGTGGCGCCGAGGGACAGGGGCATTGCCATGGTATTTCAGAACTACGCACTGTATCCGCATATGACGGTGGAGAAGAACATCGGATACGGATTGAAGAATATGAAGATGCCGGAGGACCAGATTAAGAAAAAGGTCGACTGGGCGATTGATATCCTTGGACTGGAAGAATACCGCTATCGTAAACCGAAAAATCTGTCCGGAGGACAGAGGCAGAGAGTTGCTCTCGGGCGCGCTATTGTAAAAAATCAGAAAGTGTTCCTCATGGATGAACCGCTCTCAAATCTGGATGCGAAACTTCGCGTCAGCATGAGGACGGAGATCAGTAAGCTCCACAGAGAACTGGGGGCAACCACAATATATGTTACGCATGACCAGGTGGAAGCAATGACCATGGCAGACCGGATTGTTATTATGAAGGACGGAATTATCCAGCAGGTTGGAAAGCCTATGGAACTTTATGATCATCCGAAGAATCAGTTTGTCGCCGGATTCATCGGCTCCCCTCAGATGAACTTCTTTGATGTCACTGTTTCCGGAAATACGGTGAAATTCGCCGATGGAAATACAATCACTTTATCAGAGGGAATGGCAAAAAAACTGGGTGGACACCAGGGGGAAATGGTACTTGGAATCCGCGGTGAGGATATCAAGATGGATGCACAGAATATGGATCTTCACAGTGACAACCGGCAGTATGCGGTCATCACGGATACAGAAGTGATGGGGAATGAAAACAACCTGTACTTCAACTTCGGCGGAACACAGGCAGTGGCGAGAGTATCGAAATATGAAATCAGCCAGATCGGAGACCGGATTGATTTCGTGTTCATGCCGTCAAAAATGCATTTCTTTGACAAGGAGACGGGAATCAACTATACGGAAATGTGATCCCAGGTCAAACAAAGATAAGATAGACATGGAGGAAGCTATGAAAAGACAGCGATTGCACTTGAAAGCGCCGGATAACTGGATCAACGATCCGAACGGCTTCATATACTACAAAGGATATTATCACCTGTTTTATCAGTATTTCCCGTATGAACCACGCTGGGGAACCATGCACTGGGGCCATGCAGTGAGCAGGGATCTGGTAACATGGGAACATCGGGGAGTGGCACTTTATCCATCTACCCATGAAGACAGGAACGGATGCTTTTCCGGAAGTGCTATAGAGGAAGACGGAAAACTGTATCTTGTTTATACCGGCGTACGCTACGAGGTTGTGAATCCGGAAGATCCACATACGTGTCTGGATGAACAGTTTGAATCTGCCCAGCTTATGATTACTTCCGAGGACGGATTCCACTTCGACAATGAAGAGGGAAAAACAGTCATCATTCCTCCGCTTACAGATAAAAAGATCGGCGACCGGACACATACGAGAGATCCTAAAATCTGGAGGGGAAAAGACAGATGGTATCTGATTATTGGAAGCACGGTGGAAGAAAAGTATGGAGAAGTCCTTTTTTACCAGAGTGAGGATCTGCATACATGGACCTATGTGAATAAAGCATGGAAAGGCCCGGATTATGGATGGATGTGGGAATGCCCGGATTTCTTTGAAACAGAAGGGGGCGGCGTACTGATGGTTTCCCCGATGGGACTGCTTAAAAACGGAGAAAAAGAGAAAAATCAGTCAGTATGCTTCCCGGTGGAATTTACGGAGAGTACCTGCCAGATGGAAATACCGGATCAGTATCAGTTTACAGATTATGGAATGGATCTGTATGCCCCTCAGACCACACGTGACTCGGAGGGCAGGAGAGTGATGGAAGGCTGGATCCGGATGCCAAAACCGGCGGAAGAAGGCTGGATTGGGATGTTCTGCCTGCCGCGAATTGTAGAGAGAAAGGGAAATCATATTTATTTCCGAATACATCCGAATGTGAGGGCGGCATATTCGAAAGAAATCACGGATATTTCCTGCGCCTCGGAAGACGGATACATGGCGGTGTTTGAACTGGAGGACGGGGAGACGGCAGATATCGGCGGTTTCCTTATCAAAAGAAAAGGAAACCGGATTCAAACGGACCGGACGGCAGTATATCCGTCCTTTGAGGGAGCGCATCTGCTATCCGAGACACCGGAACTGACAGATGGATGTCGGATTGAGGTACTGGCAGATAAGAATCTGATTGAAGTTTATATCAATGACGGAGAGTATGTGATCAGTAATGCAGTGTATGGAACCGGCGATTTTATTAAGGTAAACATTGAAAAAACAGTACATCTGTATACACTGAAGGAACATGGTGAAAGAACACGGGGAGAGGAGTAAGGCGGACTTTGGTTCTGCTGCAGGGACTATGAAAAAATATGATGTGACAGCACTGGGAGAACTGCTGATTGATTTTACAGAAAACGGGGTCAGCGGTCAAGGCAATCCCTTGTTCGAGGCAAATCCCGGAGGAGCACCCTGTAATGTCCTTGCCATGCTTTCAAAGCTTGGACGAAATACAGCTTTTATCGGGAAAGTCGGGAAAGACGTTTTTGGAGAACGGTTGAAGACCGCTTTGGAAGAAGCGGGAATCGATGCTCAGTATCTTCGTATGGATGAAAAGATCCATACGACCCTTGCTCTTGTGCATACCTTTCCGGGTGGGGACAGGGAGTTCTCCTTCTATCGAAATCCAGGAGCAGACATGATGCTTACAGAAGAGGAGATTCCGGAAGAGCTGATCCGGAATTCCAGAATTTTTCATTTTGGAAGCATTTCCATGACCCATGAAAAGGTAAGGAATGCTACCAGAAAAGCAGTACAGATCGCAGAACAAGCTGGATGCATGATCTCCTTCGATCCAAACCTGCGGGCACCCCTCTGGGACGATCTGAATGAGGCAAGAGAGCAGATACAATGGGGATTGAAGCACTGCCATATTTTGAAGATCTCAGATAATGAAATTACCTGGCTGACCGGGAAAAAGGACTACACAGAAGGTGTGGAGTGGCTGAACAACAGATACCGGATTCCGCTTGTACTTGTATCTATGGGAAAAGCAGGAAGCAGAGCTTACTATAAGGGGAATATAATAGAGGTACCTCCAATTCTACGGGAGGACACGATAGAGACAACCGGAGCCGGGGATACATTCTGTGGATGTATACTGAATGGGATTCTGGAAAAGGGGCTGGAACAACTTACAGACGAATATTTGAAAGAAATGCTGATGTTTGCCAACAGCGCAGCTTCGGTGATCACAACAAGAAGAGGTGCATTGCGCGTGATGCCGTCAAGAGAAGAAATCGAGGGAAATTTTAGTTAATATTGACAGAGCTCGTAAAGTCCTGGTTTTAGAAGGCTTTACGGGCTTTGTTTTTTGTCCGGCAGTGTCAAAATTCGTTTTTCAAGAAAAGGCGTTATGCAAGTCCTGACCGCCCATGATGTTACCTGGATGAGAAGAGACAGTTTCTGCCGGGATCAGCATGTAGCAGAACAGCCGGAAGAAGTCCCATCGATGCCGGTCAAACCCCGGATTTTTCAGATAGAGCCACCCAAACAGCACTCCGGAGTTGAAAAATTCAACTTTGAGGAGGGCCTGTGGGATGAATGAATCAATACTTGAAAGAATCCAGTCCAATGCAAAGGCACTGAAGATCGATCTTTATACAGCAGAGCTGGCCAGCTATGCCGATGAAAAAGAACTCACGCCGGAAGCTCTGGAGGCAATCTGTGGAGTTTTTGAATAACTGGAGCAAAAAAAATACGACTCCATGGTCCACACAATGCTGAAGCTAAGCAAGCTTCCGATGAACGAACCAAAAACCTTTGAAAGATTTGATTTCAGCAGGCTCCATGGAAAACATGTGCAGTCGCTGAAAAATCTCTCTTCTCTGTCTGCTCTGTATGCAAGAAAAAATCTGGCATTTATTGGGCCGCAGGGTGTAGGCAAAACTCATCTGGCCATGGCTTTTGGACGGGAATGCTGCCTGAAAGGATATAAGACTTATTTCTTAAGGGCAAGCGAACTCAACCAAAAGTTGACGGATGCAAGGAAACACGGCCGGGAGGGGGCTGTCATCAACGGGCTGGTATCGCAAAACATACGGAGTATAAAAACGCGTAACTGTTAATAACATACATGATGCATTGACGATTTTAAATTGACTGAGATTGGCGTTTTTTATCCGACTCTGAATGGCGAAAATCGCCCGACGCTAACAATGGTAAAAATTCTCACGAAGAACATAGAAAAAACGAGGGCTGTTCGGTCCTCGTTTCTTCTGCAAAATACTGATTAAATGAGCCAAACGGGTACATACCAGTTCTTTTCGTCCACAGGCAACAGATCGTTTGCCATACAGACCACACTTCCGGTTCCAATTTCAACCTTTAAAGACTCTAATCCTCCGAAAGACGATTCCCTGCTAACGGGTTCCAATACCTTGAAATTTTTAATCGCGGCCTTACCCGGTGACGCCGATTTTTTGATCTCTATTGGAGAAAGAATACCATTTTGATATAGCAACAGGTCGATTTCTTTCTGGTCTTTATCTCTGTAATAGAAAATAGGCGGCTCTTTTCCTGCGTTCAGATAACTCTTATAAATCTCTGAAAAAACATAGCTCTCAAAGAACGCCCCGGACATGGCGCCCCTTTCCAGGGCTTCGGGATTGCCCCATCTTAAAAGGTACGATGCCAGGCCAGTGTCCAGGAAATGGATCAATGGCATCTTTACCACTCGCTTAAGTGCATTGTTGTGATAAGGCTGTATAAGCGCAATGATATGGGATGACACCAGAATAGAGAGCCATTTT
The DNA here is from genome assembly GCF_016900655.1 of Drancourtella massiliensis. Taxonomy (GTDB): domain Bacteria; phylum Bacillota; class Clostridia; order Lachnospirales; family Lachnospiraceae; genus Sellimonas; species Sellimonas catena. The sequence continues at coordinate 1,048 of NZ_JACJKH010000036.1, read as the reverse complement.
TTGGCTGTTGGAGCTGAAATACCTGCGGCACTCGCCAGTTCTTCATAGACAACAGGCTTTGAAGTCCACGCAGCAACAATCGTCATAAAATTGTAAAACTGCATTTCATCCGCGACCTGTGCCAGATCCCGGATATCCCTTTGCAGATAGGTGTTAACATAGGAGCGGTAATAAGTTTCCCAATCCACATTTTCATCTGCATAGAGTTCCGGCATAGAACCTTTGAATATCCTACGGTAGATCTCATTCAAATCTCTTTTTCTTTTTACAGGCAAACGCTCCATCAAATCCCCGGCTTCTGTCTGGAAAGGCTTGCTTGGTTCATGGTAGATTTCCGCATCGGATAATCCCAACAGGTTTACGATTCCAACCCGTCCGGCCAGACTTTCGCTGACATTTTTCATAAGGCGGAAAACCTGCGATCCTGTGATCCAGAAATCACCTTTTTTCTTAGAACGGTCAACACTCATTTTGATGTAGGGCAATAGCTCTGTTGCATACTGGATTTCATCAATCAATACCGGTGGGGAATACCTCTGTAAAAACAGGGCAGGATCGTGTTTTGCCAGATAGCGGACATCAGGATCATCCAGAGTCACATATTTACGCTCTATGCCTTCGCTTTGCTCTGTCTCTGACATCCTTTGCAATAAGGTCGTTTTTCCAACCTGTCTGGGGCCGGTTACCAGCAGCACCGGAAACATTTTGGACACCCGTGCAATCGTATCTTCCACAGCTCGTTTGATATATGCCATGACAATCTCTCCCTTCGGTTATAGTATAGTCAATTTCATTTAGAATATTCGTCCAAACCAAATTATAATTTTATTATAGTCAGAATTTCATAGATTGTCAACAAAATCTCTGGCTAAACCAAATTGTAATTTTCGTTTAGCCGGATTATTCGCCGCAATTTAAGTGGGTATATTCTAACTAACTAAAACTTCCCACACCAATACGGTGTGTTGAACCTTGAAAATTCAATATTTCAGCCAATAAAAAAGGCATAAACCTGTCCCGTTTGGTATAATGGAATTGACGAAAAACC
>NZ_JACJKH010000035.1 GCF_016900655.1 Drancourtella massiliensis | reverse complement strand
ATACTGGAAAAAAGGCAAAAAGAAACCATGAAGTTACAACTGCAACTCCATGGCCCATATGCCTTGTAATTCTAACTGCAACAACCTATGTTGCAATTAATTTTTCAATTAACCTCGTGCAAGCTCGTGCAAGCTATGGCAAAGCATTATATATAGGTATTTGATGAAATAGACGGTGCACACTCGTGACTTTAGTCGTGAGTAAGCCGTCCTTTTTTAAATCAAATCAAGCAGAACGTTTGTTCTTTTTACCTGTATATGGTATACTTTAAATATGGATAAAAACTATATTTTTACAGAACATACCAACGTTACACATGGTAGGGGATACGTGTATCTTTTACAATATCATATTGTTTGGGTGACAAAATACCGGAAACCCGTACTTGTCGGGATGGTTGCAGCTGAAACAAAACGGCACCTTTTGGAAACTATGGAACAACTGCAGATGGAATGTCTTGCCATGGAGGTCATGCCTGACCATATTCACCTGCTTGTCAGCTGCAAACCGCAACTGCGGCTTTCCGATGCAATTAAAATCTTGAAAGGAAATGCTGCAAGATGGCTGTTTATGGCGCATCCAGACCTGAAGAAATCCCTCTGGGGCAGGCATTTGTGGAACCCATCCTATTTTGTGGCAACTGTCAGCGAACGGAGCACAGTACAGATAGAAGCGTATATTAACAGTCAGAAAAAGGAGGCAGAACATGGCGGTAACTGTAACAAAAGAAGGTGACGTGTTCCGGTTTTCCGGCCGTGCATTCGATATCACAAAAGCAAAAAATGAAGCCCTGGAACCGTATGGCTGCAGGGTTCACAACTATGGCCTTGTGTTGGAGCTGATCCCGGACGACAGCCAGAGAGCCGGCTTTGCGCAGCAAATTGGGAACGCACGTTTTATGCGCAATCAATATCTGAATGACCGTATCGCTTATTACAAAGAAACCAGGAAAACTTTACTCGTGGATGTCTATAAAAAGAAATACTTCCCAAAACTAAAGGAACAGTATAGTTTTTTGACTCTTTCTGATAAATTTGCCCTGGAATCCGCCATAGAGCATGTGGACACGGCATACAAAAACTTCTTTGAAGGTCGGGCCGCGTTCCCTAAATTTGCTTCTAAATGGAAGCCGTCAGGGAATACCTATACTACAAAGTGGACAGGTAACAATATCCGCCTGGAAGAGCATGACGGACTGCCATATATCAAGCTGCCGAAAGTCGGCTTGGTACGGTTTATCCTGCCGAAAAAGCAGACCATTCAAACCCTGGTGCCGCATGGGACATCCATCCTTTCCGTTGCAGTGAAAAAGAAAGGGGATCGTTATACCGCATCCTTACAATTGGAAACAGTTGTAGAATCCCCAGTGCAGCTGAATCAAATGTCGGTTCGTGATATCATGGCTAAAGCGTCTGCGTCGCCTGCAGAAATCCCTGTCCAGAAAGAAGTATGACAAGGAAACCCACACCGGCTCTAAAAACTGGGAGAAAGCCAAACAAAAAGTAGCTGCGGAGCACCGGAAAATTGCAAACCAGCGGAAAGATTTCCAGCATAAACTGAGTCGCCGGATTGTAGACAGATGCAGTGTATTCTGCTGTGAGGACTTGAACATCCGTGGGATGGTCAAAAACCGACGCCTTGCGAAGGAGATATCTTCTGCTTCCTGGGGGCAGTTCCTGACAATGGTAAAGTATAAGATGGAACGTCAGGGAAAACATTTCATACAGGTAAGCCGCTGGTTTCCATCCAGCCAGACCTGTTCCCGTTGCGGATTTCAAAATACAGTGGTAAAAGACCTTGTGATCCGTTCATGGAAGTGCCCAAAATGTGGCACTTACCATAACAGGGATGTGAATGCAAAAAATAATATCCTCGCCGAAGGAATCCGGCTGCTGCAAAAGAATGGAATCATTGTTACCGTGTAAGAGAGAAAAAATACCGAATTTGTACCTTAGAAATGAACACCTGTAAACTATATGTGGCTAACAAAGCTGCTGTCGATAAATTCTGTAACCCGTAAACAAAGATCGTGGTACCTCGGGGAACCGTGGGAGCCGTGGAAAGCCCACAAAGCCTGCACTGCGTATAGCGCAGACTGTTTCCGGAAGTCCGGTACAGAGAGCCAGAATAAGACCCGCCCAAAAGGCAGGCATCAGGCAAATGACGCAGGAAATACCTTTACAAGTGAGCCGTCACTTAAAAACGTCGGTTCAAACTATATCGGAAGCTCGCGACTTTAGTCGTGAGTAGTTCACACCTCAGGTACTCCGCTAGCGGATGCAGGTGCCGGTACCCTTGCTTACTATGAGCCGTGGGGCGATGTCGTTATGTTTTATGATGACTTTGGGGCAGCAGGTGGTCTGTATGAACTTGGCCGGGCTGTTTCCGGCGAAGAGCTGATCGAAAGCATGAGCGGGACAGTGGAGATTACTGCCGGTACGCAGGATGGACAGAAAGCTGAATCCGGTTCAGGCACGGAATGACCGGAAAGAGAGAACGCACGATTTTATAAGAGCCGCTGCAACTGATGCAGCGGCTCCTTTGTCCGTAAAAAAATTTGTGATTTTTCTATTCTGTCTCGATCTCCTGATTGCCTGTAGACCATACATGACTTTCTTTTGCCGCAGACTTTGTATTCTGCGCCATCACACCGACCAGACGGTGCGGTACGTAAGGTTCTTCCAGCCAGTTGATTTCTTTTTCTGTAAGCACCAGATCTACTGCTTTTGCGGTCCCTTCAATGTGATGGAGTTTCGTTGCGCCGACAACCGGAGCGGTTACTTTCGTTAAAAGCCATGCCAGAGAAACTTCCGTCATGCTGACTTCTTTTTTATCTGCAAGTTCTGCCACACGGTCAATGATGACTGCGTCCTGTGCTGCGGTAGCATCATATTTCAGTCTTGCATAGCTGTCTTCTTCCAAACGCTTTGATGTCTCGCCCGGATGTTTTGAGAGCCTTCCTCCTGCCAGTGCGCTGTACGGCGTCATGGCAATATTGTCCTCCTCGCAGAGCTTTACCATCTCTCTTTCTTCCTCACGGAAAATCAGATTATAATGCCCCTGAATTGATACAAATTTTGCAAATCCTTCTTTTTCCGCCAGTGCGTTTGCCTTGGCAAGCTGCCATGCGAAGCAGTTGGAAATGCCGATATAACGTGCTTTTCCTGCCTTCGCAATGCGGTTCAGCCCGTCCATAATATCATAAAGAGGTGTCTGATAATCCCACATATGGTAAATATACAGATCGACATAATCCATACCCAGATTGGAAAGACTGGTGTTGATCATCCGTTCAATGTGCTGCTGCCCGGTAATTCCCTGGGCGATTTCTTCCTCTGTCCGCGGGAGAAATTTCGTTGCCACGACGACCTCGTCCCGCTTCGCGAAATCTTTCAGCGCCCGTCCCACGTACTGTTCACTTGTTCCGCTTTGATAGCCGATCGCAGTATCATAAAAATTCACACCCAGATCCAGTCCTTTTTTTATAATTTCTCTGGAGTGCTCCTCGTCCAGAGTCCAGCTGTGCTGTCCGTTCTTTGCATCACCGAATCCCATACAACCCATGCAGATGCGTGACACCTGCAGATCGGAATTCCCTAATTTTGTGTATTTCATGACTGATTCCTCCTCATTCATATTAAATATCCTTATATGGATCGTCCAAGATCATATGCAAGTTTCATATATTTGGACTGCGCTGTCATGGACGGCGTTCCGCAGCCTTTTCCGTAAACGGCTCCCAGATCTTCCAGATTCAGGTAGCGTACCAGCGTGTCATAATGTGCTTTCAATGCATCAAAGGTCCAGCTGTCGCTGTTCCATGCCGCTGAGATCACTGCTGATTTCATTTGTTTTCTCTGGATGCTTCCGTTAAATGCACAGAAACGGTCGATCAGTATTTTTAATTGTGCCGACATGCCGTAATAATAAAGCGGTGTGACGAATACCATCATATCTGCTCCGAGAATGCTTTCCCGGATCTGCTCCATTTCATCCTTTTGAATACACGGTCCGTCATAACCGCAGTGAATGCATCCGGTACAAGGATGGATCTTTGCACGTGCTGCATCGATCACCTCCACCTGATGCCCGGTTTCCAGAGCGCCTTTGATAAACTGCTCTGCCAGCATGTTGGATGATCCGTTCTTATTCGGGCTTCCTTCCAGTACAACAATCTTCATCTGTGTTTCCTCCATTCTCTTTTTTAATAGCCAAGTCCGGCTGCCCAGCTTTGAATCTCCTCCTGAGAAGATGAGGCATCTTCTTCGTAACAGTCAAAAATATCATCCGAAATTTCCGCTTCCGGAACGGCTTCCGGAACGGCTTCCGAAATAATCTCTACGCTGTCTGCAAGCCCTCCGGTTCCGTGGGAGCAGAACAGATACACCTGTTTTCCGGACAGATCGTTTTCTTCCAGAAATGTCAGAAGTGCCATCGGTACGCCGTACCACCAGTTCGGGTATTAAAATGTAGCCCGTCCTCTCCAGCCCTTGAAAACACTGGGCTTAACGGCTTACACAAGTGTGTTTTCTGTTCTTTTTTAGTAGCATATTGCTCCGACCTTTCCTATTTACATTGTACTCTGGCTCACCTGTTTATACAAATACCTATGTTTAATTGTTTACCATACGTTTTATGAATGGCAAGAGACAGCGGCTGCTTGATCCGCTGTCTCTATGTATTTTCCTATATTTTGTTATTTACAAGCTTCGGAATTCACTCCGGCTTTTCTTGCTAATGATTTTCTGAAGTCTTTGGTTTTCATCACGGAGCGCCTGATTTTCCTGCCGGAGCCGGAAAATTTCTTCCTGAAGGAGATCGATCCGTCCTTCCATTGCTTTGTCCAGGATACCTCTGCGTGGATTGATGGTTCCGGCCTGCTGTTCCATAGCCCGGTCAATTTCGGCCCTCACAATGGGATTCTTATAGAAGAATCCTCTGGAAGCTCCTGTCATCTTTACGAGCTGCGGAACCGATACCCTCTCTCCCTGATCTAACAGTTTGCGGATTGCCAGTTTCGCCGCAGCAATCTTTTCATCGCTTCGTTCCCGGTTCATTTCAATCATCCTGTTCACTTTACCTCCGATATCCATTTTATCGTTTTATGGAAAGCGTCTTCACGGCTGCGCCTGCAATCTTCCGGATATTGTCTCTCAATTTTAAACATTTTCAGCTTAGATGGATTTAATGGAACAAGAATGTGGCTTGCTTTTTCATATTCCAAGACATCCACCCGGAAAGCAAACCGGTGTTTTTCCAGGCGGTTTACCATATATGCCACTGCCTCTTTGCTGGGCCACATGAGATCTTCCTTTGCGTAAATAAATAAAATGTTTCCCTGAATGTTCTCCACATGAATGGCTGTATCCTCATCAAAATGTTTCAGCGGTTCTTCGTAGATGTAGGATAACTCGAACTGCTGATGGAGGATGAGGTTCCGGATTGCCGGCCCATATTTCAGATGCGCTGTCATACACGGAAAATCTTTTCCCCTGTATGTGAATTCGGAGGCAGATGAAAAAGTTTTCGATGCCATGCTTTTATTCCCGTACATGCCTCCCCATATACAGTGGATCGGGGAGAGGGCAACAACGCCGCAGATATCCGGCATAAGAGAAGCGCAAAGCAATACCAGTTCAGCGCCTTTTGAAATGCCATACATGATAATCTTTTCATATCCTTTGTTTTTCAGCCACAGGATCGCTTTTTCAAATGGATCGACAGGCACCCGAACCAGTTCTTTCGGCAGCCCGTCTACGTTCCAGTAACAAATACCTAACGCGGCGATGCCGCACCTGGCAAACATAGCACCCACATTCATCGGGATATTTTCATTCCCTTCGCTGCCGCCTACTACGATGACGACCTTTTTGGGATCATGATCCTTAACAGGGACATGATAAAGTCCATAGAAGCCCTCCTGTGCAACCGTCACATATTCCACTTTCCCAACTCTCCCTGTTTTTGCAGCTTGGATTGCTGTCCGTATTTTCTTTCTTTATCCCATTTAGAGTCCTTTTTGCAAACATAGAAATCACACTTTTCTGCGCCCTCTGCAAGTGTACCTGTCCTGTATAACACGCCGCCCATGAGATCAGCAGAAATAAAATCCATGGCACACATATAGGGTATCAGTTCTTCCAAATGCTCCTGTTTTCCAAGCGCACACAGGCCGCACCTGTGATAGTTGATGGTGTATTCGTCTGCATCCCTTCCGGGAATCGTCTCCGTCATCCAGTTGAATTCGCTGTCGGATATGGCATTTGTAATTCTGTCCTTCTTGACTTTCTTTTTTTGATATTCCATATCAAATGGATTTTTACTCCCGAAAGCTTTTTTAATGAGCGACGCCTGCATCGTGGCTGTCACCATTTCCCCGAACTGCTCATGGCTCATCGCCCCATCCATTGCCTTATAAACTGCCATCCAGACAATTCCGCCGGAAAGACAGATTCGCAGAGGATTTTTCGTAAAACCGCCTATGTCGGGTGTCCTCGCCAACATATCTTTAAAGTTTTTACGCGATTTCTTCTTCACCCTGAATGTATCCGCATTTTTGCAATTGGCTGCGATATATTTGAAAATAGCAGGTGTCATCGCTGACCACATCAGTTTTTCACAGATGGTGTTTTTCATATTCATTCTCCTTCAAAACGTACTCATAAACGAGGGACTGATTGCCGGAGCCATCCTGAAAGGGCTTCTCTGCCACTTTCTTAAATCCACGTTTTTCATAAAACTCCCACGATGCAAGAGTGTTCGTAAAAAGCCGCACACGATCTGCTCCATCAGCTTTTGCCCGATTCAAAAATTGTGTGACCAATGCGGTTCCCAACCCCTTTCTGTAATTCCTTCTGGACGAAAGGGCAACGAGTTCCAGATCGCATTTCCCAACGGTTTCCTTATCCCTTTCCTGTAGCTGACGGAAAAAGGCATCAAACTGCTTCTGGAATGGTGCTGACATTTTATATCTTTTCAGATAGAACTTGAGGAACATTTTACACCAACGGCCATAGTGCTTTTTTGTCTCATACTGAGCTGCCAGAGCCTTGCTGAAACGCTTATCATATTTTCCACAGATGAATCCTACGACCTGATGATCCTCCGTTTCCGCAACATAGGTGAAATTGCATTTTTCAATCAGGATCTGTGCGTAGTCACGCAAAAGTATTTTATCGTTCTGATCCACAGAGCATGAAAAGAATCCTTCGTAGAAGCAATCCCCGCAGGCCGCAGCATCTTCTTCCTTATATGGACGAACAGTAAACATAGATGTACCCTCCTATACACAATCGGGTTAGCAACAACTAACTAATATTATATCAGGAGACGTATAGGACTGCAATTCATTTTTTACCTGTTAATCATTTGATAGTGACATGGCGGGTCATGAGAAACCTCCTTCCATTTTAGAGTAAAGGAAGAGCAGGAGACATAGTAAGAGATTTCCTACTGAATGCGAATCATATTCTGTTTTATATCATTTGATGGCTGATCAGAGGATTGCTGTAATCACTCCCACTGCAAGACAGGCGGGCAAGCCAAGAAGCATACCAATACAGGACTGCTTAATATGAAAACAGTAATCCTTATATTCTTCCATATCCTCTGTGCCTGGTATCCTGACTTTTTTCGAATGGCAAAACCAGATGCTATCGAGTACAAGAGCATCATACCAATCAATGATCAGCCAGATCATGTAGGAATCCCGAACCCCTTTCTAGATGATATCTGACCTGGGAAACGTTGATCTCTTTTTTCGATTAATCCTAATTCCATACATTTCTCCCTTATGGCCGGGGATAATCTCCCACTGAGGCAAGGGGATTTTTCAGCGTCGGCGACACAATCAGGATTGTGAATAATAAGATACCAATCAGACTTTCTATCATGACCACCATATTTACATTACCTCCACTCCAGATGGATCATTTTGAGCATTCCAAATCGATCTGAAATATCCATACTGATTTTTGTAATGATTTTTAATCCATCTCGTTTGATAAACTTGTAATATGGTTCATCCGCCAATACTTTGACACCTCTACCTAGTGTGGTAACCAGATCTTCAGCCGAATTCACATAAAAAAACATTCGGGCATTTTCATGTCCCATCTGCTTCATATATTTCTTCTGCAACATTTTCATGCCGCTTTTATTTACCGTATCAAACACAAGCTCTATATTCCCGAAACCTTCCAGCATCTGCAGAAGGCCAAAAACTTTTTCCTCTTGAAAGTAATGGAACAAACCTCCTGCAGTAACCAGAAGAGGCGTATCAGGCATGTTCCTTCGGATCTGCCTGAGCCATCCGTCTGAAAAAGCATCCCCTGAAAGATAAGTTTCCTTCTCAGGTTCCGGGAGCAAACTGCGCCGGTATTCGATTACATTCGGAAGGTCTACAGCATACCATTGGGTTTGCCCATTGTCATTGCGATCATATGTTGTCTCCAGTCCGCAGCCCAACTGTATGACAACACCATCCGGCTTACGTTTCAGGAAGTTCTGGATATGCCGATCCATATTAGCGGAACGGGATGCAGAAGCCAGTAGCGTGTATTGACTTTGATTTCCTGTTTCCAACAGTGCGGATGGCAGCTTTTCTTTTAATGAAAGTGCTTTTTTATCATATAAAATACCCGGAAACTTTTCGCTGGCGTAAATCCTTCCCACCATAGGAATAAACATTGTATCTTCTACTATACCAAATTCGGACATGGCTATCTATCCTCCTATATGCAAATGAGTTAGTAATATCTAACCATTATTATATCAAGAGGAACCGGGGATTGCAATTCGTTTTCAATTGCTACTCGTTTTCTTCCCATCCTTTCTGCCAGCTCACCGCATCATCAAAAGAGAAGGAGCCATTCAGCCTTTTGACTTCCTTGACACATTCTCCCCGCAGGCGTTCCAGTAACACCGGATCGATGTTGTTATTCGCTGCGACCACATTCATCATGACCGCCAGCTCCACGGCCAGCTTGAAAATCATCCGGTTCTGCCGATGATCACTTTCCGCCACAATGCTTTTCAGCATGGAGGTGACGATATTGGGGAGATAGGTTTTGTTGTCCTCTGCGGAAAGGTACCCAGCATAAAACAAGATTGCTTTTTCGATGAATTCACTCCGGCTGTCACAGTTGTCTTTTTTATAGAGAGTATCCGCCAGCTCCAGGGTGGACGGTCTGATCCAGAGCTGGAAGCGGCGTTTGATTTCTTTCTTTTCTGCCTCTGTATCCTGCATGTCTGAAATCCTCCTTCTTATTCATAGGAACCTGCCAAAGCACCGCGTCATTCGTTGAAACTTCTGGGCCTTGGGGGAGTTGAAGCACCTGTCCAGGAACCTATTGTTCCAAATCCGGCACCGTAATGCCATTTCTTTCAGAAGCGGCGGAAAGCCTTGAAGCGACCGGCTCTGCCGGACGCAGTGAGCTGGGGCGGGGCCGCCATGCGGCACCGTCCCTTTCTCCTGCTTGATTTTCGACCCTGTATCCGCACGGGGAACCGTCGCTTTTCCATGGGCGGAGCCTGCCTTCGCACGGGCCGCAAACGCCTCGCAAACCGGCGGGGAGGGATACTTCCTCGACCTCGCCCACAAAATCGCAACACGGGGCCGACAGGCGGCTCATAGGGGTGTTCCTTTTCGCATCACATCTCCTGAACTGGCGGCGTTGTTTCTTCTGCCTGTTCGGAAGACTGCCAGTCAATCTCCCGATCCCGCAATGCTTCTTCAAAAATCAGCTCTCTTGCTGCTATCGGAATCGTAGATTTGCGCTCGGCACGGTAGACCGCAGTAGAAACATCTTTCAGACGATAAGTCCGCCACTCCGAATCTCCCTGCTCTTTTACACTGATCGTTCCATCGTCAAAATCAAATTCCAGGAGAGCGGTGATCCGGTCATCATGCTCCATAGCGGCGCATAAGACAGAGAAGGTCAGGTCATCGATGGGCTGATGTACTCCAAAGGAACGCGCCAGACTGTCCAAGGTCAGCCTGCCCTCATTCTCCCGCATAAAATTCCGATAGAGATAAGCAGCACTGTAGAAGTTGTTCCGCAGGTCGGAAGTGAAATGAAAATCATCCCCGTCCTCATGGAAATGAATCACAGCAAACCGTCTGGCAGCTTCAGCCTCACGTTGTGCTTTCGCTTCTTTCTGACGGATCAGTGCTTTGGATGATTTACCTCCTACATTCCCATGACGGGGCCTTGATCCTCAGTCATGCCGGATTCCTGTTCCTCTGCCAGTTCTTCCTCCGTCAGCTTGCGAAACGAGTCCTTACCAGGCACAACGCCGAGAGATCTTCCATTGTCAAACGTGCAGTGTTCCGATATCATCCACCACTCTGACAGTGCCTCTTGTCTGATCTTCGACAGGACAGGGATCTCTGCCCATGCTCAGTAACATGATTCGGGTACCGGGAGGATACTCAGCCTGGTACCGCTTGGCCTGCTGGTGCAGGCGTTCCCATTCATTCATCGTATTCATCTCCTTCCAAATAAAAAAAGCAGAAAGTCTTCTCAACTCTTTGCTTTCTTAAACCATGTATTATTTATTTTACTGTTCCAGGCTCTCCACCCAAGCTACTACATCTTCATCTGAAACACCTGAGCTGAATCGCATACCTTCCTGCCAATCTCCGGTTCCGGCAAGCTCTGCCAGCAGTTCACCACTGTCACCCAAACCAGAACTTGCTGATGTACAGAAGGGAATGACGGTCTTTCCTGTGAAATCATTGGCCTCCACGAAAGTATTTACCGGCCATGCCGCAATCCCCCACCACACGGGGTAACCGATATAGATTCTTTCCACATCCTGCCAGTCATCTACAGTGTCAGCCACCAGCTCCACATTCCGCAGACTTTCATCAGCGTACTCCTGGGATACCCGACTGTTATCATCGTTATAATTCAAATCCTCATCGGTATAGGGATCAACCGGCTCCAACTCAAACAATTCTCCGCCTGTTGTATCAGCAATGACTTCAGCTACACGCTCTGTATTTCCGGTAGCTGAAAAATACACGACAAGGGTTTTCCCCTGGGTTCCATCGCCATCTGTCTCTGCCTCGTTACTCGCTTCGGTACTATCATCTTCTGTTGTAGCTGCACTGGATTCGTTCTCCGATGCCGCCCCTGTATTTGACTGTGTCTGGCTTTCATCTTGTCCGCTCCTGGCCCCGCATCCAGCCAACATACCGACTATCAGAATACACACTGTCATCAATATAAATCCACGTTTTCTCATAGGGAATGACCTCCTTCATTTAATATGATCTATACTCAACGTAATACACAAATCTTCTCTTTCTCTGTGTACACAGTTCTTTTAACTCTTAAAAATGCTACTCAATACACGCTATACACTCAAAAAACCATACTGTATTTTCGGGTATCCGAGAAATACGGTATCATATGCGTCAAGATTCTCGACGCTGGATGTCAGTTCCGGCCTTGCGTCCTCTCCCCGTTCTTCATTTGCCCGTTCCAGACAGGCATCCCAGTCACTTGGATAAGGATCGGTAACCTGAATGGAGAACAGATCGCCTCCGGTTTCTTCCTGCACCCATCCTGCCAGCTCCTGAACATTTCCCGGTGCAATTACGCTTGGAGAAGCAACGGCATCTACATCCTCTTCCAGAATCGCATTCTCCGCCCAGGAAAAATAGGCTACCAGAATGTTAGAACCTGTTCCCTGTGTCTCCTCACCGGTCTGTGCCGGATCTTCCTCCGCTGTTCCCTGAACGGTATCTTCCGGATCCGTCTCGTCTCCGGCAGAGTCTGTTCCGGACTGCTGTGTTGTTCCCTGTGTATTGTCCGCACTTCCATTGCTTTCATTGCCGCATCCAGCAAACGTCAATACCATTGATAAAACCAGGCATAATGAAATCATTCGTTTTTTCATAAATCCGTCCTCCCATCTGTGTTGGATTCCATTTCATACAGAAGGTTTTCCTTCTATACCTTTATTATACGGACGGTATTTCCCGGAGACAAATACTTATCCTGCATAAGGAATGATACAAAAAATGAATGAAAAATCACCATATCTGCGGTATTCTTTCCGCAAATATGGTGAGATCCCCTTCTCTCCAAAGATCAGTCTTTTTCTGCCCGGCCGGATTTTGGAAGCTCCGGAAATGGAATAAACGGTTTCGGATGTTCTTCATGTTCTCCGATCATTTTCTCCATCCAGATCATGTTATACCATCTTCCGAATTTATATCCGCACTGGTGGAATTCCCCTACCAACCGGTATCCCATGTGGGCATGAAACTGCGCACTGTTCTTTGTCAGATATTCATCTTCTGTCTCCGGATAGCCGATGCAGGCATTCAGGTTCGTGATGTGCTGTGCACGGGCAATTTCTTCCACTGCCTGATACAGCGCCCGTCCGATTCCTGTTTTTCGCACCTGTTCTTTTACATAAATGGAAACCGAAGCTGACCAGTCATATGCCTTTCTTCCGACAAAGGAATCAAGATAAACATAACCGGCCACTTCTCCGGCGACCTCCGCCACGAGATACGGATACCGCTTTAATATCCGCCGGATTCTGTCCCTGAATTCTTCCACATCCGGTACTTCGTATTCAAATGTAATTGCAGTCTTCTCTACATAAGGTGCATAGATCGCGAGAAGCTGTTCTGCATCGTCAGGACCGGCTGTCCGGATCCGGATCTTTGTCTCTTCCATCGTGTTGTTCCTCCTTTGTCTGATGAGTTCTATAGTCCAGACACATGGAGACAAAGGTCTGCATGCTTCTGGTAATATATTTGCTTTTATGATAAATAATATTAAGTTTTCTTTCAATCGGTCGGCGCAAGAATGCCTGACAGACCAGACCCTGTTCCAGATCCCGCTTCACAAGCAGATAGGGAAGGACTGCAACGCCAAGCCCTTTTGCCACGCCCTGCACAATCGCCTGGGTACTGGAACTTTCCCATGCCGGATGGACGGTGATCTGCTCCATGTCGAAGCAGGCATCCAGAATCTCTCTTCCGGCGCTTCCCTTTTCCCGCATCAGAAACGGATTCTCTGCCATCTCTCTCAGTATGACATCGCACTTCCCCGCCAGAGGATGCTCCGCCGGTACAATCGCTACAAGGGAATCCTCCAGAAACGGTACCGCACATACGGAATCTGAAGACGGCTGGTTCTCAATCAGGCCAAGATCAATTTCATTTTCCAGCAAAAGCCTTTCAATCGTTCCCGACTGATTGACGACAGCCTCCATCCGGATTTCCGGAAACTGCTCCTGAAATTCTTTCATCAGGGACGGCAGGATATGAGTCCCGATCGTAATGCTTGCGCCAACCCGGATCGTCTCGATCTCATCTCCGTTTTTCAATTCTTTTTCCATTGCCTCAAACATGGAGACAATGTGGACAGCGTATCCGTAAAATTCTTTCGCGGCGGCGGTTGGATAAATCCGTCTTCCAATCCGCTCGAAAAAGTGCTGCCCGTAATATTCTTCCAGTTCTTTGATCGTAACGCTCACAGACGGCTGTGCCAGATGAAGCTCTTTTGCCGCCTTTGTGATACTGCTGTTCTGGTAGACCGACACAAAGATTTTCATATGCCGAAGTGTCATGGTTCCTCCATATATAAGAAATTCATTATCTATTTTATAGAATAATACTATTTTTCATATAGATCAAGACCAGTTATACTAAAACAGGAGGGAGGACATTCCAATGGAAAAGAAACATAAGATTCTGTTAAAGTTATTTATATCAACGTTTTATCTCAGTGCCTTCACCTTTGGAGGCGGATATGTCATTGTAACACTGATGAAGAAAAAATTTGTCGATCAATATCACTGGATTGAAGAGGAAGAAATGCTGGATCTGGTTGCTATCGCCCAGTCCGCCCCGGGAGCCATTGCGGTCAACGGTGCCATCGTCGTCGGATATAAGCTCGCCGGGATTGCCGGCACGATCACTGCGGTCATCGCAACCATCCTTCCGCCTTTTCTTGTGATTTCTGTGATCTCCATCTTTTATGAAGCGTTCCGAGATAACCGGGTCGTAAGCCTTGTACTGGAAGGAATGCAGGCCGGCGTCGCCGCTGTCATCGCATCCGTCGTCTGGGAAATGGCAGCCGGAATTCTTCTGGAGAAAAAATGGCTCTCTATTTTTATTATGGCGGGAGCCCTCATCGCTGCATCCTGTCTTAGCATCAATGCCGTCGTTATCATCCTTGTCTGCATTGCTGTCGGTCTGCTGAAGACATTTATGCCGGGAAGAAAGGGGGATCCATCATGATTTACCTTCATCTGTTTCTCAGTTTCCTTCAGATCGGCCTGTTCAGCTTCGGAGGCGGCTATGCGGCCATGCCTCTGATTCAGGACCAGGTCGTCACCTTGAATCACTGGCTCTCCATGAAGGAATTTACGGATCTGGTTACCATTTCCCAGATGACGCCCGGCCCAATCGCCATCAATTCCGCCACCTTCGTCGGAATCAAGATCGCGGGAATTCCCGGCGCCGTAGCGGCTACCTTCGGCTGTATTCTTCCATCCTGCATTATCGTCACGATCATTGCAAGACTCTACTTAAAATACCGGAATATGGCGGCGCTCCAGAGCGTTCTTTCCACTCTGAGACCTGCAGTCGTTGCTTTGATAGCCTCGGCAGGAATCTCGATTCTGATTTCCGCTTTCTGGCCGGAAGGATCGATCCACTTTGGCTCTACCAACTGGATTCTGGTCGTGCTTTTCTTCTTCTGTTTTCTCTTACTTCAGAAATGGAAGGCAAATCCGATCCTTGTCATGGTACTTTCCGGCATTCTCTATGCAGGTATTTCTCTGCTTATCGAATAAAACAAACGGGAGATCTGTCTTTGATCTCCCGTTCTATCATTCATTTCTAAATTTTAATCAGCAGAGCTTCTTTCCATCGCTGAATGCGTTTCCTACTGCTTCTCCCAGTGCCGTATAGGTATTGTGAACCGGATCAAAGGTAATCGGGCACCATTTAGAAAGATCTACCGTGCCTTCTGCGTCCAGAATGGATTCATCCACACTGACATTGACGATTTCTCCGATGATATTGCCGTCTTCGTTTACTTTTTCCAGCTTACATTCCAGTGCCATCGGCAGTTCATCAATCAGCGGAGCATCTACGAATTCACTCTTTGTTGTATGGAATCCTGCCTTTGCTAGTTTATCCGGCTCTTTGTTGGCGGATACGATACCCACATAATCGGATGCAACAAGGTTCGCTTTGTCCGCAAAGCTGACAGTAAACGCTCCTCTGGCTTTGATGTTGGCAGTTGTCTTATGTCCAGCGCTTAAGCAGAGAACTACCTTTCCTGTATCATAAATTCCGCCCCATGCCGCGTTCATGGCATCCGGGGTTCCATCCTCTCCGTATGTTCCGATAATCAGTACCGGAAGTGGATACATCCATGTTTTCTGTCCAAAATTTTTTCTCATAACGAAAATGCTCCTTTCTTATGCTTGCTGAAAATATGCGTCAATTTCCTGCATCCGGCTCATCTGGTCTACGTGTAACGGACATCTGCGGTTACAATGTCCGCACCGGATACAGTCGGAAGCATTCTTTTCCAGCTTCTGATAATGTCCAACGGCCATGGAATCTCCTGCCTTTGCAAGATCATAGTACTTGTTGATCAGAGCAATGTCAAGTCCTGCCGGACATGGGTGGCAGTGATTGCAGTAAACACAGCTTCCTTCGGCCTCCTTTGGTACCAGTGTTCCGATCACGGAGTAATCTTTCTCTTCATCGGAAGCGTCAAAAAATCCGAGCAGTTTTTCCAGATCCTTTCTATCCCTCAGACCCGGAAGCACCGTCAGCACACCTGGTTTATCCAATGCATACTGCAGGCACTGGTATTCTGTCAGAGCTTTTCCGAACGGCGACGTCCGTTCATCCAGAAGCTGTCCGCCGGAGAATGCTTTCATGACGGAAATGCCGATTCCCTCTTTTTCACAGCGACGGTACAGGCTCATCCGCTCATCGGAAGAGCCGATGGCGTAGTCCCCTTTCTGGTAATCGTAGCACGGGTTGATGGAGAACATCAGCATATCCACAAGTCCCGTGTCAATCGCCGTATTTGCAAGAGACGGCGTATGGGAGGACAGTCCGATATGTCTGACAAGCCCTTCCTCTTTCATTTTTAAAAGATGATCCAGCACGCCGTTTTTCCGGTATGCGTCCCAGTCGGATTCTTTATCCAGGCAGTGGATAAATCCGTAGTCAATGTAGTCGGTACGGAGCTTTGTAAGCTGCCAGTCAATGGAGCGTTTAATCTGTTCCACATTGGTCGTCCATCCGTACTCTCCGGATGCGTAGTCTGCGCCAAAATGAATCTGATAGATCATGTCCTTTCTGTGTGCTTCAAACGCTTTGCCATAATAGGAAAAGCACTCAGCCGCTCCGGCTGCCAGGTCAATGTAATTGATCCCGTTCTCATATGCCATCTCAAGGGTTTCTAATGCTTCTTTCTCCGGTGTTTCCGAGAGATAACTGGAACCGATTCCGATCACGCTGATTTTGTCACTGGTTCTCTGATTGATGCGGTATTCCATTTTTCTTCCTCGCTTTATTCTTACTTCCGGATATTCCCCGGCTCTTACAGTATAAAGCTTTGGCTTTGCAAGATCAAATACTTAATCTGAATAGGAATATATAACCAAAAACTATGTTTACGGCTTAATGGTCTTCACTCTCAGGAAGAAATACAACAGGTGGCATACCCACACAACCGCCAGACAGATCCGACCGGCCGGAACATTGCTCATCATCAGAAATCCCGCCGCCATGACCACGGTCACGGTCCCAACAATCCGAATCTTTGTCCTCATAGTCATGGCACGCTGTTTTACAAAACTGTCCAGATGTTTTTTATAAAGTTTCGTTCCGACAAACCAGTCGTGAAGACGCTTTGAGCTTTTCGCAAAGCAGAATACTGTAGCCATGAAAAAAGGCACGGTCGGAAGAACCGGCAGGACGATTCCTGCCGTGCCAAGTCCCAGGCAGAGAAAACCCAGTATGATCCAGAAAATCCTGAACGGATTCTTATTCTTCATTATTATTTCACTCCCGTTAAGCCGGACCGGATGTGAGCTGTCACACGGTCAGGACAAATTTTTTTCCTTCAATGGTTGTCACTCCCAGAGAGATCCCGTACAAATCCCGGATGCATTCTTCTGTAATCACTTCATCCGGAGCTCCCTGAACTGCAACCTCCCCCTCTTTCAGGCCGATGATGCGGTCTGAAAAGTGGATCGCCTGATTCATATCATGGAGCACCATGATAATAGTGATCCCATACTCCTGATTGAGTTTCTTCACCAGTTTCAGGATCTCGATCTGATAACGGATATCCAGATAGGTGGTCGGTTCATCCAGAAAAAGGATCTTCGTATTCTGCGCAAGCGCCATGGCGATCCACACCCTCTGACGCTGTCCGCCGGAGAGACGGCTTACTTCCCTGTCCCGGTATTTTAAGATATTGGTAACCTCCATGGCCCATCGGATCATTTTTTCATCCTCGTCGCTTCGTCCCTGCATCATCTTTCTGTGAGGAGTTCTTCCAAAGGATACAAGCCTCTCCACAGTAATGTCATCCGCGGAGGAATTATACTGATGGACAATGGACACCCTCTTTGCGAAATCTTTCAGACCCAGATTCTGGATATTCTTCCCGTAAAGGAAAATATTCCCTTTACGCGGATAAAGATTCTTGGTCATCAGATTGAACAGGGTTGATTTTCCGCACCCGTTCGCTCCCATGATGGTTGTGATCTTCCCTTCTTCTATGGTAAAAGACGTGCCCTTTAAGACTTTGTTTTTCCCGTAGGAAAAAAACAGATCACGCACTTCCATGGACGGTTTCCTCTGTTTTGTATCAGGCTGCATATTTCTTTGACCTCCTTAACAAAATGATAAAGAACGGACCGCCGATCACGCTCATTATAATGGACGCCGACACTTCGTAAGGTGCTGCCACGGTCCGGCCGATGGTATCCGCAAGCAGAAAGGTAAATGCACCTGCCAGCATGGAAAATGGTACCAGTGCCCGGTGGTCGCGCCCGACAAGCAGCCGCCCGATATGAGGTACGATAAGCCCCAGGAAGCTGACAGCTCCCACGACCGCTGTAGAGATACTGGCCAGAAGCACCGCAACCAGAGAAACCAGAATCCGAATCAGATTTACGTTGACACCAAGACTTCTGGCTGTCTTGTCTTCCAGAGACATCAGGTTGCACATCTTTGTAAACAAAAGTGAAAGGACAAGCCCTGTAATTACATAGGGGAGAAGGGTTTGTACATCTTCCCATGTTTTCTGAGTGATATTCCCTTCCACAATGGGTGCCACACCGGAGGAAGTTCCTCCGCTCATTGCATTCAGGGCATCTGAAAGACCGGTGAACATGGCGCTTACCGCAACACCGGTCAGGATGATGCGAAGCGGGCTTAATCCTCCTTTCCACGACAGACTGTATACCAGAAAAAAGGCCAGTACCCCGCCTGCGAACGCGAAAAGCGGGGTAAAGAAATAAAGGGCCGGCAAGAAGGCCGTGATCAGTACCGCGACAAAACCGGCTCCTCCGGAAATCCCGATAATTCCAGGGTCTGCCAGCGGATTTTTCAGCACTGCCTGGAAAAGGACGCCCGAGACCGCTACTGCTGCCCCTGCAAACAGGGAGATCACGATCCTCGGGAAACGCAGGTCATAAATAGCCGCCACATCATCGATCCTTTTGATGAACAGTCCCCTGAACAACTCTGAAGGAGAAACCTTCAGGCTTCCGATATTGACGGACACAACGATCAGCAGCACGAGCAGGACTCCTGTGACGATAAAGGAGGCTGCCGCCCGGGCTGTTTTTCGTTTTTTCCGGCTTTGGTCCTGCCTGCCGGATTCTTCTCTGTCTTCACTCATAGCTCATCCTCCTTACTTTTCCTGTTTCTCATCCTCTTCATTCTCCGGATAAAGCATCGGCTGGAGTTCCTCCAGTGCTTCCGGATAATTGAAGTTCGCGCTCATACCAAAATATTCATAGGTCAGATCGTATACCCGTCCGTTCTTCACAGCGTCAAAATGCTGCCAGATATCATCAGTGGCAAATTCTTCGTTGAACATCTCCACGATCTGATCCGGGAGCGCATGTGCCGCACGCAGAATCACATCCGGCTCTTTCGTCTTCATATCCTCGGTATTCACCGTAAGGAATTCCTGGTCCGTCCCGGCGTAGACGTTCTCACCCCCTGCCAGTTCCACCAGACTTCCCACATAGGAATTTTCCGTGGCAATGATATAGCTTCCCGGAAGACCCATCAGGATCAGAACTTTCGGAGCATCCTTTCCTTCGTTCTTATTTTTGTAATCCTCATAAAACGCCGTAAACTCGTCCACCATGGTCTGTGCCTGCTCTTCTCTTCCAAAAATTTCGCCCAGTTCCTGAATAGAGCGGTACATCCCCTGAACACTTCTGAGATTTAAAAATGCCCAGTCCGTATTGATGGCTTCGTATTTCGGCTGCAGATCCGACTGAAGGGTGGCAGGACTCAAAATCCAGTCCGGGTCTAAGGAAGCCACAATCTCCATATCAGGAGCCATAGCGGTTCCAACTTCTTTCACTTCGTCATACCGCTTCGGAAGTTCCGAAACAGAGCTTGAACATACGCCGGTCAGGTCGAGCTCCAGCCGGTCACAGATCTCTGCCGTAGAAGGAGATGTGGCAATAATCTTCGGTTCTTCCCCCATTCCCTTTACTTTGGCTTTTGCTGCTTCTACAGCGGCCTTTTCTTCCGGATCTGTGATTTCAAGCATGGTACTGACACTCCCGCTCTGCGTGGAAGCACTGTTGCCCTCAGTAGTTTTATCCGTGTTTCCAGCGCTTTGATCCACACATCCTGTAAACAGGCTACAGGAAAGAACCGCAACGGCTGCAAGTACGGAAATTCTGCTTTTTCCTTTGATCTGGCTATACTTCATCGTCATCATAACCTCCACCCCAGCGTTTCCAGTTCTTTCGAAAGAAAAAGATAATCACTGCCGCTGTACCCATCAGAATCAGCCCGGAAACTGTGACTGCCGCTCCGACGGCAAAAGGCCCGCCTGCACCGGAACCCGCCGTCTCTTCCGTCTCTTTGGATGCATCCGCTGCCGTGGAAAGACTTAATCCCTGTGCCTCATCAAGTTCCGTATCCGTAGATGCGGCCGGCTGAGCCGCTTCATCTATGGAACTGGACAGTGCCGGTGTCTCCGTATTTCCTTCTCCGGATTCTGTGTCCGCATTTTCGGAGGATGTCAAACCGGAGCCGCCCGAAAGCGAGGAACCTGACAGATTGGAACCGCCCCCGGTGCTTCCGGTATCCGCATTTCCGGTTTCTCCTGATCCACTTTCCGTGCCTGCACTGCCGGAGCTGTCCGTTGTCGCTGTTTCTCCGTTTCCGGATGCTTCTGTCACCATGGTCGCATTCATATTTGTATTGTTCCCGGCAGCGTAATCACTCGGATACAGGTAAAAGACCACGTCTCTTCCCATAGGTGCCACGTACATCGAGCAGCGGACTACACAGTTCTCGCCCGGCACCTGCATACAGATGTCTGCTGTGGTGCCATTATCATCCGTTCCATTTCCGGTTACTCCAACCGCCGGAGTCGCCCAGCCGCTGTCGCCTACATTTTGCACCCAGAAACTGTGTCCGGAAGTCTGATCCATCAGGCTGAACCGGACTGTCAGATAGTACTCTCCGCTGTCCGTCAGTTCCAGAATTCCCGTTGTGTACACCACTCCGTCTACCATGCCCTGACCGGTGGCGTAAGATGCCTCGCCGCCGGAATCTTCTATTTCACCGGTAACCGGATGGGCGTAGCATGGATGAACCGTACAGGTATAAACGTTCCCGGATGCCGCCTGTACCGGGAATGCTGTTGTCCACACTCCTGCAAAAACAAAGAGTACAGCGGCCAGAAACCCGATTCCTTTATTTTTAACTTTTTTTCTTATCTTCATCTATTTTTCCCGCCTCTGTTCCCTGTCTTGTTTTCTTTTCCGCCTGCCGGAACGAACAGTTGTCAGTACACCCGCACCCAGACAGATGCATCCTGCAGCCAGTACTGCGATCCACAGACCCGAGTTTGAAGAAGTATCATCTGTCTTTACACCGGATGCAGACTTCAGACTGCTTCCTCCAAGAGAACTTCCGCCAAGGGAACCGCTTTTTGGCGAACTGCCTCCAAGGGTATTGCTTCCGAGTCTGCTTCCACCCGGAAGCGTACTGTTTCCAAGCCCGCTTCCCCCTGTCAGTCCTCCCTGACCGGAACCGTCATCCTTGTCTCCCGTATTATCATTATTATTTCCCGGATCATCGTCATCTGAAAACGACGGATCATCTTCCTCCGCAGCTTTCAAAGTCGCCCAGTCAAGAGCCAGATAGACTGACTGGTCACCCAGACCTTCAGATATCGATTCCATCACCGGCACATAAACTTTGAGCGGGACAAATCCATCATCCAGAGCTTCCGGAATCAGTTTGAACGTAACGAGATCCGGATAGTCTGTACCGTATTCATCACGGATCCGGTCCCCGTTTTCATCTGTCTGATAAGAGTCTACCACTGCATCTTCCAGTTCTCCCTGAGGATACCCGTACTGATCTTTCGTATATCCGGTAAGAAAATACTGAAGCCCGCCAAGATACCCGAGTTTCCCGCTGATATTCATCCCTTTCATATCCAATGTGACTGAATAGACGCCATCTTTTACAGTCAGCCTGATCGTATGGTTGATGGCATTATCTGCCATGGAAAGTGTGGACTGGTCCACCTTTACCATCCTGCCCGTCACTGCGTAAGTGCCGTCCTCCAGATTGTGAATATCCAGTTCTGTATCTCCCGGATCCACCGGATCCTTCGAGTCATCCGGTTTCTCTTCCTCGTCTATATTATCACCATAGGTAATGGTAAAAGTTGCCGTTCCCGTATAATTTCCCGGAGATGCCGCCGCAACATCTTTTCCTTTGATAGTAATATTACCGTTCAGTACAATACCCGTCTCTGTACCGGCCGCTTTTGCCGCTCCGGTACCCGAAGCTGTCTGTGAGCCAAAGTCATTTCCAAAAGGAAGCGTTTTCTGTCCGCTGTAAAGATTTCCGCCCGCCGGTGCACTTACCGTGACCGTCTCGCCCGGTTCAACATCAGATACACGAATTTCATAGGGCTGTACATTATCGACAGTTGTCTCCAGTTTTCCCATGGAAAGGGATTCCGGGATCATGATCATGCCGTCCGGCTTCGATGCCTGATTGGAAACATTGGCAGTAATTTCCATAGACTGCTGTCCGGTTTCTCCGCTGCCGTGTCTTGTCAGTGTATTCCAGTACATGGTAACGATAGTTTTTACGCTGAACCTTCCGTTTTCAAAGTATATGCCGTTGATTTCGCCGTTTAAGGCGCTCATAGCCGGTACATAAATCTGAGTGTTGTTATAATAATACCGGCTCAGCCCGGTAAGCGGAAATGTGACGTCCGTCACCACTTCATAATCTCCCCGCTGTTCCGTTGCATAAGTTACGTTCTCCATGGAAAGTTCCCCGGCCGGATCGTTTCCTTTATAATAGCCGTTAAACCCGAGGATATACATCGGTTCCTGTTCCGTTCCGGAAACCATCGTGTAAGAAAGACTCATTTGTCCGTCTTCACTGACCGTCAGAAGAGCTTTTGCCGTTTCAGTCTGAACAAGGCTGTGGTCTACCACGTCGCTTCGTACTGCAACGGTCACGTCATATGTGCCCGGATCCGGTAGTTTCTCCGGAACATCCTCCGCAGACTCCTCAGCAAGGTTCAGACCCAGTGCATCTGCGACTGCCTCCTTGATTCCATTGGAGGAATAGGTCGCGCCTGCCACGGCATCCAGATCCCGGATACCCTCTGCGTCGTTATCCGCCAGTCCGGAAAACATCCCGGAAATGCCATCAATGGCGGTCTTTAGTTTGCCCTTGTTTACCTCCGCATATGTTCCGCCGAAATTATCTCCGGTAATCGTCACATCCGTGATTTTTCCGTCTGTAACAGTTACTTCCGCATCAATATCGTATTCGCCAAACTGGTCGATATGATAAGTTCCGCTTTTGATATACGATCCGCTCTTCTCCCCTGGCGCCGCTTTTGCCGCTCCTGCCGGAGTCAAGGCTGTCATAGCAAGCAGTCCTGCCAGGGCAAGGGCGGTCCATCTCTTCCTGTTTCTTTTTCTTCTCATTCTTTCCTCCGTCCGAAACTATCCGTTTTTGAAAAACAGAGATCCCCACAAGATATCGTGCGGGGATCCCTGCATCATTCAGCTGGCATATACTAATTCGCCGCATATGAAATCGTAAAGGTTGTTGTTCCTGTGTAGTTTCCGGCTGCCGCTTTCGCCACATCTTCACCGCTAACTGTAAGCGTTCCGTTCAGTTTTTGGTCTGTTGCATCTTCTGTTACACTCTGGCTGCCAAAACTGTTCGCAAATGCAAGTGTATTATCACCGTTTGTCAGGCTGCCGGTTGCCGGAGCAGAAATCGTCAGTTCACCGTTCAGATTTGCAGCATCAACTTCTACTGAATACCCTGTTACATTATCTTTCTCTGTACTCAGAGTTCCCATGCTTGCAGATTCCGGAACAGTTACCGTATATTCTGGTTCGGAAACCACTTCCTGTACATCTGCGGTAATCTGCATATTCTGCTGATTCTGTGTGTCCCCTCCCGGTTCCTGGCTTCCGCCTGCCGCCTGCAGATCAGTTACCTTTACAAAGAAATTCTGTGTTGAATTCATAACCACATTCACATAGGCGCTGGCCGCTACTGTACCGGCCTCCAGATCATCCAGCACATCCCGCGGAAGCTCCACAGTAAGCACCTGGGTCGGCAGAACGTCTCCGGCATTGACGCCAAACAGTGCTGCAGTTGTATCAAATTCTTTTTCCGGTTTTGTAGTAATGTCCGATTCTGCCGTATATTCTGTTCCGTCTACCGTAAATTTCACATCTTTTACAGTTCCATCTGTACCCTGATCCGGGAATGCCGGGATCGGGTAAGCCACATAGAATGTAAGCTCGGCAGAATCCGCCGTCAGTTCTACATCTGCCTCGTGTACAAAAATCGGATCACACATGCTGTTGCTTCCTGTTCCGTTCGCATTCAGGAAATGGATTTCTCCTGTATAGCTGCCGTCCGCCGGCTCCGCTGCGAATGCGGTTCCGCACAGCATCGTAGATATCATCGCCGTTGCAACGGCACCGGATAAAATTTTTCTGAATCCCATAATTGATTCTCCTCTCTGTTTATGTTTTTTGTTAGGCGTTTGCGAAACGCCACAAGCCGCATAAATACGGCATTTTTTGCTTTTAAAAACAAATAACTCCTCACCGGATATGGTATAATAGAGTCGTCCAAAATCCATAAACCACCATCCAAGAAAGGAGTTATTCTGATACTATGATACCATATAAACAGCTTTCTCTGGCAGATATTTTTTCAGATTGCCAGGAAAAATTTGAAACTGACAAACCTGC
>NZ_JACJKH010000034.1 GCF_016900655.1 Drancourtella massiliensis | reverse complement strand
CCATGGGAGGCTGCCAGTAGCAAGGTGTCTGCGAACCCGCTTTAGCGGATACCAGTACTATACCCTGGAGGGGTTAAAATTAAACCCCCATTTGAAATGGGGGTTGCTAACTTTCTTTCATGCTGATTATTTTGGGAGTGCTGGTTTTGTTTGAGGATTCCCTTGAAAGGCAGCTTCATTCCATAAGCCAGAACCAGGTGGATTCCAATGCATGGAAGGTGGCACAGCTGATCGAAGAGACAGATCCGGCAAAAACACAGGAGTTTATAAAAGAGGCAGAAAATCTGAAATACCGGACAGCGCTTTTTCGGAATGGTCGTGTCGTGGGCGGAGCTGATGACGAGCATATGGAAGATCTGGCTGAGTTTTTTCAATCGGAAGAATACCATGATGGACAGACAGAAGTCTTTACATTTCTGAACGCAACGATTGTAGGAAAATATTTTGCGAATGAGGAGATTTATATTGCCGAGGTTCATTCCGCGGATTGGGGAGGAAAAGCGTTGTCCCTGAACAGTGCTTTTTATATGTTCCTGGGCGTGGTCTTCCTGGCCGGCATTGCTGCAATTGCGGTTCTGCTTCTTCTGGCATCCTTCTTTACACGCAGAATGAACCGGGTTGTCATGGAGCCGCTGGAACAGCTGGTAGAAGGAGCGGAATGGATCAAAAGTGGAAATTTAAAAGAGAACATCAGGTATCAGGGAGAAGCGGAGTTTGAACATGTTTGCGAGACGTTCAATGAGATGCAGCACACAATTCTGGAAGACCAAAGGCAGCGGGAAAAGACAGAAAAAGCGAGAACAGACATGATTACAGGAATTTCACATGATCTGAGGACCCCGCTGACTTCCATTCGGGGATACATCAAAGGAGTGCTCGACGGCGTGGCGGATACGGAAGAAAAGAGGAAACGGTATCTGGAAACGGCGTACGAATCTACAGAAGAAATGAATCAGCTGCTCCGGAAACTCTTTGACTTTTCACGTATGGAAAGCGGACAGATGCCGTTCCATATGATAAAAGCAGATCTGGCGGAATATGCGGCGTCTTATGTGGCGCAAAAAGAAGTGACTGCTGATCCTCGGAAATTGAAATTTCATTTCCATAAAAAAGAAGAGCTGATAGCGGAAGTCCGGTTTGATATTGAACAGGTAAGGAGAATACTGGATAATCTTCTGGAAAACAGCATGAAGTATGCCATGGTAGAGCCGGTGGAAATTGATATTACGGTAGCTGAGACAGAATCAGAGATCAAGCTGGAGTGGAAAGACAACGGAAACGGCGTGCCGGAGGAAAAACTCGGACGGATTTTCGAGCGGTTTTACCGGTGCGATGAGTCCAGACAGAAAAAAGGAAGCGGAGTAGGGCTTTATGTGACAGACTATATTATGAAACAGCATGGCGGATCTGCAAAAGCCGAAAATGAAGACGGACTGAAGATTATTCTTACGTTTCCGAAAGGAGAAAACGATATGACGGCAGGCGAATAGAACGATAGCCAGACAGGTGCCTGCGATACCGAAGCAAAAATAAGAAAGAATCCTGCGGGACAGTTACAGCTCTGTGGGATTCTTTTTCATATTTGTGAAACAAAACAGGAACATTCTGTAAACAAAAGGTAGGATAAAAGCAGATTTCTGAGAAAGGAGAACAGAACATTCAAAAGAAAAAATAAGCTATGGAACATATCATAAGTCTGAAAAACGAAAAGATACAAAAAGAAGAATGGGCGGGAACCTTTTACAGGCTGTTCTGGATTTATGTTATCTGCGGTGTCGGAGGATTTCTGATTGAATCCATATGGTGCTGGATTGATTTTCATGAATTTACGAGCAGAACCAGCAACCTGTTTTTCCCAATCAGCTGCATATGGGGATTCGGAGGAGTACTTCTGCATTTATTTACTGCAAAAGATCAGGAAAACAGTAAGCTATATCTGTTTGTGAAATGTACTGTTCTAGGCGCACTGTTTGAATTTCTGTGCGGCTATCTGGGAGAGCACCTTCTGGAAGTGACGTTCTGGGATTATTCCGCAATGCCGCTTCATATCGGGAAGTACATCAACCTCCCGTTCTGCCTGGTGTGGGGAGGAATCGGCGTTGCCTGGGTGTGGAAGATTTATCCTCTGATCAGGAGAAAACTGGAAACTCCGGTTCTGACAGGACCGAACACCGCAATGAGAGTATTTCTGGTGTTCATGGTCTGTTCTCAGGTTCTCACCGGGGCGGCGCTGCTAAGAATGCATGAACGACAGAGCCGGAATGTAGAGGAAAATATTGTGGAATATGTGCTGGATCAATGCTTCCCTGACCAGACACTGCAACGATATTTTCCGAAAATGAAAAGCACAGTTACAGGTGAAAAAATATATGTACAGGAAACAAAAAGTTAAGCCCCATCGATTTCGGTGGGGTTTTCTGATAGAGAAGAAAAGGGAGAAAGAATGGATATGGAGCACACGATCGAATGTTTGTTCTGATTTTGGGACTTGTCCTATATACTTTTGCGGAAAGATTTGTTATAATGTGCGAAAAGGCAATGGATGCAATGGCGGAGAGGGATTCTATTTAAATGGATTCTAATAAGAGTCAGTTATTCGAAATGTTTGAACAAGATTGAAAATGTGTTTAGTAAATTGA
This sequence comes from Drancourtella massiliensis, assembly GCF_016900655.1. Classification (GTDB taxonomy): domain Bacteria; phylum Bacillota; class Clostridia; order Lachnospirales; family Lachnospiraceae; genus Sellimonas; species Sellimonas catena. Next base: position 21,977 of record NZ_JACJKH010000034.1, on the reverse strand, counting down.
TATAAGAGGTAGAAAAATGGATGTATTCAGCGAAGCCTATTTGGAAGAAGTGATTGAAAATCAAGGAAAATTATTTGAGTATGCAGAAGAGCATTGTCCTGGTATAGACGTGGCAGATTTCATAGAAGCTTATATGAAAAGCCGTACAAGAGCACTGATAGATGAAGGGCAGGCGTATGTTTCAACTATGGATGCCGAATCTTTATTCAATTATTTTCTGGAAAATGATAAGTATGAACCGAAACATGGAAAAGTGGCAAAGGGATTTGCGCCGAACTGGATTGGTCAGTTTTATGCATTGTTTCAATGGCTATATAAGATGACAAGTAAAGAAGTCGTCAAATTGCTTCCAGTTGAATTTATGTTTGAAGGGTATCCAGGACTTCATGATCTTGATTTGCAAGTGGCTGTCTGTAAGGTAGGAGAACAGTGTGGACTTGGGACACAAAAATAGGTATAAATGATTACGGGAGGAATAAGCAGTGATATGTTTTCATAATCCGGACGAGGAGAATGGATATCTGAGTAATTGGTATTTGTCTGAATTTACTGTTGATGATATTACATTCTCGTCAATGGAACAGTATATGATGTACGAAAAGGCAATTCTGTTTCATGATCAGGAGACAGCGAAAAAAATATTACAGAAGGATAACGTGGCGGAGATCAAGGCTTTGGGAAGAATAGTACAAAATTTTGATGATACAGTCTGGGTAAAATCAAGAGAAGAAATTGTTTACAAAGGAGTCTTGGAGAAGTTTCGCCAAAATTCTGAACTTAGGAAAAGGTTGGAAAGAACAGGAGAAGAGATAATTGCAGAATGTGCGGTAAAGGATAGAATCTGGGGAATTGGACTATCTATGAAAGATGAGGACAGGTTTTGCGTAGAGAGATGGAACGGACAAAATCTGTTGGGAAAGATTTTGATGGATGTTCGGAAAGATATCAAACAAGGGAATTATGAGAAGAAAATCCGTCAGGTAGAGGAGCAAGGATAAATCATGGATCACTTTGAATTAGTATCAGAATACAAGCCAACCGGTGACCAGCCTCAGGCGATCGAGCAGCTGGTTCAAGGTTTCAAGGAGGGAAACCAGTGTGAGACCCTTCTTGGTGTCACCGGTTCCGGAAAAACATTTACGATGGCAAACGTCATCCAGCAGTTAAATAAACCGACGATTATTATCGCCCACAATAAGACACTTGCCGCGCAGCTCTACGGTGAATTCAAGGAATTCTTTCCTCATAACGCCGTAGAGTACTTTGTCTCCTAGTGTGCCGGAGTCGGAATATGAGGTATATTTAGTGCTTTTCTATGCTGTTTCGTCCAAATTTTGTGGACAGAATAGGACGAAACGGACTGGATGATACCAGACGGACAAAATGATTTTGTGACTTTTTGCAAGAAAAATTCGTAATGGAAATTACATTAATGGGATGGGAGAATAAAATGGCAATATCAATAAAATTAGATAAAAGTGGTATCAAAAAGATCCAAAACGAATTGGAATATAGTTTAAAACGTCAAATGATTGCGAGGGGGAGTACAGAATTGCGTAAAGATAGCGAAGTATTTTTGAAAATAGTATTAGATAAGCGTAATGAAACAGGTAAGGATACAATTGTAGGTTCTGTTGATATGTTTAGTAGCATTCCAAACATTAGAATGAACATTTATAATATCATGGATGATTTGAAATTACATAATTGTATTAGTACACAAAGCAATATTTGCGTGAGTGGAGAAGTGGAAATTATTTTAACAATGGATGGAATAGATTATTTTAAGGAGAAAGGTAGTATGCTAGAAAGGGAGGTGCAGAAAAATATGAATAATACAAACAATTTTTATGGAAATGTAACCGGGGTTCAAATTCAACAAGGCACTGTAAATTCGAATCAAAAGCAAAATGTTTCAGAAGAATTTGATTATGAGAAAATCTTTCAAATTATAAGAAAAATAAAAAAGTATGATCCGATGTTTGATGAAGAATATGGACAATTGGCTAGTGAAATGAGGGACAAACTTTCCGAAATCGAAAGATTACTGAAAGAAAAAGAGAACCCATCAAAAATCAAAGTATTGTTAGGAGATATTAAGAATTTGTCTTTAGGTGTAGCAGGCAGCGTTATTGCTTCGGGGATTGCCAGTTTATTGCCAATGGTTTAGGTGGGATTAGATATGGGAATAATAATTGAACTTCAAAGAGAGGCACTGGATGAAAGTATTTCTATTGAATCTTTAATGAGAAAAGCATATTTAGTAGCCAAAAAGCTCAACTTAAAAGAATTTGAAGAGTGGTTAAGACAAGAGCAAAATGGATATGACGAAAAAGTTCCTAAATATCGTTATATGGTTGGAGAAGTACGAGCATGGAATCCTTATTATGGCTGGATACCTGTGGTAGTGTCAGCAGAAATAGCAGATTTTATTTCTAAAATGCCAATACCAACATCTATTTCTGCTATACAAGATTTATATACTTCATGTAAAGGTGCAACTATAAGTTCATCTGTTAATGGAAAAATAGCAGATTGGTTAAATGAAAATTCTGATAATTTGCCGACAAAGTTTGAGTTTTTTTCTTCTAAAAGTGAATTATATAGGATACTGAGTACAGTGAGAAATAAAATATTAGATTGGGCATTACTGTTAGAAGAAAATGGAATAGTAGGGGACGGCATGACTTTTACTGAAGTTGAAAAACAAACTGCACAAAGTACACAGGTAATTAATAATTATACAAATAATTTCTATGGAACAATAACAGATATAGATGTAGAGCAGGGATAGGATTTTAATACATAGTAGATTGGGTTGTAAATGCTAAATCTATCGGCTATCCATTTTTTCTTGAAAGCTTAAAGATTAAAAGGGGGAAAATAATATGTCTCAACAGTTAAGCGGAACTACGGAAATATGTGGATATGATTTCCCATTTTGTTATGATGCGGATACTGAGAATATTAATATATATATAGGAAATAGAATCATTACGGTTCCAGAAGATATGGATATAATTTTTGGGAAAAAATTAGGAATGATGACAGGGGGGAATATTTTATTTAAATTAAGTGTCCCTCTTACAAACAGTATTATGGAGATTGAAAATGGAATTCCTAAATATGTATCGTGTTTTAATCAGATGAGATCCGTTGATTTCTTTATTGAAAACTTTCAAGGGCATAGTGAATATACAGAAATGCGATTACAATTTCCGGAATTGGACTATTTTATACCATCCATAGGTAGAGCGACGGTTACAAAAGAAGAAGTTATTTTTTCAAGGCTCAAAGAGTCTTTGTATAGTTTTGATGTAAAATACGCTGACACAGATGTCTCTGTTTCTTTTGATACCAAAATGAAAGGAAATGCAAATGTTAGAGAGACTGCTAAAACTATATCAGAGATTTCTTTGAAATTTCCTAAAACAGCAAATTTAGATTATCTGAAAGGGTTGTATGAAGGAGTAAGGTCGTTTTTTGTCTTTGTTTGCAACAGACAGAATATCGGATTAAGGAGTGCGATACTTATTGGAGAATATCCGAGAAAACGAAACGAAAATGGAAAAATAGTTGAAGTGGTTGGCTATACACAACAAGAAATTATTTTTTCACAGAAATATCTTGAGCCATTGGAAGATGAAAAGAAAATTAAAAAAGTACCAAATAGCAGACTGTTTTCGACTAATCTTAAAGAATTATTTCAGATGTTTTTGGAGCAATCAGCTGAGGGGACTGCTATTGTTAACGGAAGTAGTATACATCCTTCTTTTAAATATAGAAATCTTATTGATTTAGAACAAAGCTTACATATAACAGCAGCTTTTGAATATTATGTAAGAACTTTACTACCTGAAATATCGTCAGATGAAACGATTGAATTTTTAAATGATATGCAAGTCCTTGTTGAGGAATATATCAAAACTGTTACGGGGAAAAAGAAGAAAAAAGCAAAAGATTTCAAAAAATCATTAAGACCACAAATATCGCTTGAAGAAAAAATTATGAAAGTATATGAAGGATATTCAAATTGGCTACCTCTAAAAACGGTTCTTTCAGAATGGTTCGGAGAGGATATTTCTGATTTGGCAAAAGCAGCTAATTTATGGCGTAATGAATTGGCACATGAAAAGAGAGAGTATCAACCGGATATAAAAACAATTGATGCAGTTCGCTTTGTAGAACACGTCAATTATTGCATTATATTACGCTATGCTGGGTATGCTGATGAACAAATAAAGGAGATAGTATCGGATGTCCTTATAAGATAACTTTTGATCAATTACTCTTTTTATACTAATAATAATTGAATACAGAAATACATAGCCGGAAGGTTTTCAATGACTGAAAATCCTCCGGCTTTTTTTATGCCCATTTTTATACATAGCCATTTCCCCACACGGGAAGATGGCTATTAAATTTTTAGGAAAGGAGGGAACCGTGATGGTAAATTGCAAAGTACTTGCGATTGCCAACCAGAAAGGTGGAACGGGAAAAACCACCACAACCGTCAACTTAGGAATCGGGCTTGCCAGAGAAGGGAAAAAGGTTCTCTTAGTGGACGCTGATCCGCAGGGAGATTTGACAACCTCACTGGGATGGCCGGAGCAGGATAATCTTTCTGTGACACTTGCCACACAGTTAGAGGGGATTGTGGCTGACCGGGAAATGGATAGCCACGCCGGGATTTTACACCATGAGGAAGGCGTTGACTTAATCCCGTCCAATATCGAACTGGCAGGACTGGAAGTTATGCTTGTCAATGCCATGAGCCGGGAACTCACGCTGAAAAATTATCTGAATGAAGTGAAAAGAGGATACGACTATGTGCTGATTGACTGTATGCCGAGTTTGGGTATGCTGACGATCAATGCGCTGGCGGCGTCTGACAGTGTGATTGTACCGGTACAGGCCCAGTATCTTCCGGCAAAGGGAATGACACAGCTTATGAAAACAATCGGGAAGGTGCAAAGGCAGATCAATCCGGCGCTGAAGGTGGACGGTGTACTTTTGACGCTTGCGGATATGCGGACAAATCTGGCCCGTGTGACCGCAGAAAGTATCCGTCAGAATTACGGGCGCATGATTAAGGTTTACCAGACTGTTATTCCGGTTGGCGTGAAAGCGGCGGAAACAAGTGCCGCAGGACAGAGCATTTACCGTTATGACAAAAACGGAACAGTTGCAAAAGCCTATGCGTCATTTACAAGGGAGGTGGTACGGGATGGCGAAAGGCAGAGAAATAAAGCTGAACCTTCCCGTAGCCGATGACCTGTTCAGCACACAGGAGGAACGTGACGAGGCAAAACGGGAGTATGTAGCAGATATTCCTCTGACGGAGATCAGCGACTTTCCAAATCATCCGTATAAAGTAAAACAGGATGAAAGTATGCTGGAACTGGCGGCCAGTATCAGGGAGAAAGGCGTGGTCAATCCTGCTCTGGTTCGTCCGAAACCGGAAGGCGGTTATGAAATGGTGGCAGGACACCGGAGAAAATTTGCCAGTGAACTTGCCGGGAAAACGGATATGCCATGTATTGTGCGAAATCTGACAGATGATGAAGCTACGATTATTATGGTGGACTCCAACCTGCAAAGGGATAAAGTCTTACCGTCAGAAAAAGCCTTTGCCTATAAGATGAAACTAGACGCAATGAAACGACAGGGGCAGAGAACGGATTTAACTTCGTCGCCACTGGCGACAAAGTTGAAGGGGAGACGTTCGGATGAAATTTTAGGTGAAGAAGTTGGAGAGAGTAAAGACCAAATCCGCCGCTATATCCGCCTTACTGAACTCATTACACCTATTCTGGATATGGTGGATGAGGGAAAGATTGCCATGCGTCCGGCAGTAGAGTTGTCTTACCTGCCGAAAGAGCAACAGCAGACACTTTTTGACACAATGGAACTGGAGGACTGTACTCCAAGCCATGCACAGGCGATTAAAATGCGGAAGTTTGCAGAGGCGGGAAAGCTGAATGAGGATGTGATCCTGTCGATCATGACCGAGGAAAAGCCGAACCAGGTGGAGCAGTTTAAAATCCCGAAAAAGAGGATTGACAAATATTTCTCTCCGGGAACCACGCCAAAGCAGATGGAAGACACGATCATTAAGGCACTGGAACTGTACCGCAGACGGGAGAGAGGACGGGAAAGGTAAGAGAACGCCTGGGGGAAAGTGGGTTCCTTTGGTGTTTTCCTTTTTCCGGGTTTTCCGGTTTCCCCTCCCCACACCCTACCCCTTCCGGATTACCAGCAGTTTACCAGCCGAAAAGAAGAATAAGGAGCCGGTGGCTATCCACATTCCACCGGATCAGTACCCAGCCCTGCCAGCAAGCAGGGATTTTTTATGTGGGCCGAAAGGCTCAGAAATGGAGGAGAATGAAGTGAAGAAAATCAAACAGTTATTCAGGAAAGGAGTCGCATTGGCATTGGCAGCGATCACGACACTGTCCGTCCTTCCGGCAGCCACGGTATCGGCTGCGTCCCAGCGGGCAACGATCACGTTCGCCTACTGTTATGACGGAAACGGGAATACCATCCGTTATCAGCAGACTGCGTCTCATAACGGAGTCACGTTCAGCCATGCGGGAGAGGCCAGAACCCGGATCTATGCAGATGGGGATAATGCCTACTGTATCGAGCCGGGAATCTCCCTGCATACCGGGAACACACTGGAGAAGGACGCTTCTGTGGTGTGGAACAACTTAGGAAAGGCAAAACAGGACGCTGTAAATCTTGCCCTGCTGTATGGCGCACAGGGCAGCATGGGCAGTCTGTCCGGCACGGAAGATGAGAAAGTCCTTGCGACACAGATGGTCATATGGGAGATCGTGACCGGGTGCAGGAATGCCAGCGCCCCGTATGCCCAGACGGACGCCAAATTTTATAACAGCCTTTGCGTAGGCGGGGCGAACAGCGGGATAGCGGCGGCCTATCAGCAGATCATTTCCGGCATGGTTAGCCACGGGATTATCCCCAGCTTTGCGTCCGGAAGTACAGACAGCACTCCCCAGGAACTGAAATGGGACGGCAAACAGTATGTATTGAAACTGACGGACAGCAACGGCGTTCTGTCAAAATTCAATTTCACATCATCCAACAGTGATGTGAAAGTCAGCAAATCCGGAAATACACTGACCATCACGTCCAGCAAAGCGATTGCCGGGAACGTGCAGTTATCCGCAACCAAGAAGATCCCTACCGTGAGCAGCAGCGCCAAGCTGATCGCCTATGGAGATCCGTCTTTGCAGGACATTGTCACGGGCGTGGAGAATACCGCAGCCGTGAAAGCATATCTAAATGTGAAAATCCCTTATGGGCATATCCAGATTGTGAAAACTTCCGAGGACGGTGTGGTGGCCGGATTGAAATTCCAGATCACGGGAAACGGGATTGACCAGACCGTGACAACCGGGGAGGATGGAACCATTAAGGTGGAAAACCTCCAGCCGGGAACCTATACGGTAACGGAGCTGACGGAGAACCGGTATGAACCGCAGAAAGCGCAGACAGTGGAGGTCAAAGGCGGGGAAACCGCTGTGGTGGATTTTTCCAATATCCTCAAGCGTGGAGATTTGAAAGTGACCAAGACTTCTGAGGACGGCCTGGTGGAAGGCATGAAGTTCCATCTCTACGGAACCTCTCTTTCCGGTATTCCGGTGGATGAGTATGCGGTTACAGACAGCGCAGGTGTTGCCATGTTTTCTGATATTCTGATCTCCGGCGATACGCCCTATACGCTGGAGGAAGTGGAGACAGCAGACCGCTATGTGGTTCCGGCGGACCAGAGCGTGACGGTCAACTGGAATGAAGTGACTAACGCTACCGTCCATAACGTGCTGAAAAAGTTCCGGGTAACCGTCGCAAAGACAGACCGGGAGACAGGAACCCCGCAGGGAGACGCTACGCTGGCAGGCGCAGTGTACAGGATTTATGACGGGGATACGCTGATCGACACCTATACGACAGACGGCAACGGCAGTTTTACCACGAAATATTATGTGTGTGGAGACAACTGGACAATCCGGGAGATCAGCCCGTCCGAAGGGTATCTTCTGGATGAGACTTCCTACCATGTGGGAGCGGAGGCAACCCTTTATACGGTAGAGCTGAACGATACTTCCAATGATGTGACGGAACAGGTTATCAAGGGAAGAATTTCAATCATCAAGCACACGGATGACGGAAGTACGCAGATCGAAACACCGGAGGAAGGCGCAGAGTTCCAGGTGTATTTAAAGAGTGCAGGCAGCTATGACAGCGCAAAGGACAGCGAGCGGGATACGCTGGTGTGTGATGAGAACGGATATGCCGAGACGAAAGACCTGCCTTATGGCATTTATACGGTACACCAGACAAAAGGCTGGGAAGGCCGGGAGATGATCGGAGACTTTGATGTGTATATCAGCAGTGACGGAGAAGTTTACCGCTACCTCATCAACAACCGCCTGTTTGAATCCTATATCAAAGTAGTCAAGAAAGACGCAGAAACGGGAAACACCATCCCCCTTGCGGGAGCCGGGTTCCAGATCTATGACGAATCCGGGAACCTTGTGACCATGCAGTATACCTATCCGGAAGTCACAAAGCTGGATACTTTCTATACCGGAAGTGACGGTTATCTGATCACACCGGAGGTACTGCCTTATGGAAATTACACATTAGTGGAAGTGCAGGCTCCTTACGGGTATGTACTGGACAGTACGCCGGTTCCATTTACAGTATCTGAGGAACAGTCCGGGGAGGACAGTGGCGTGACTGTGATCACGGTGGAGAAAGAGGATATGCCACAGAAAGGCAAGATCCTTGTGACGAAAACCGGCGAGGAATTTTCTTCTGTGCAGGTGTCCGGAGACGGTGTGGCAGACAAAGACGGGAATCTTGCGGAAGGCGAGAACCTTTATACGCCTGTTTATGCAGTGACCGGGCAGGCCGGAGCAGTATATGAAGTGATCGCCGCCGAGGACATCGTGACGCCGGACGGAACCGTGCGGGCCGCCGCCGGGGAAGTGGTGGATACCATTACCACAGATGAGGAAGGCAAAGCAGAGACAAAAGAGCTGTATCTGGGCAAGTATCAGATCGTGGAAAAGACAGCGCCGGAAGGTCTGGTGCTGAATACCGAAACCCATGAGGTGGAGCTGACCTATGCCGGACAGGAGGTATCTGTAACAGAAGCGGACACCGCTTTCTATAATGAGCGGCAGAAAGTGACGGTTGACCTCACAAAGACACTGGAACAGGATGAGATCTTTGGAATCGGAAATGCGGGAGAGATCCAGAACGTAGCCTTTGGACTGTATGCCGCAGAGGATCTGACAGCAGCGGACGGTTCCGTGATCCCGGCGGACGGCCTGATCGAGATTGTGTTCTGCAATGCAGAGGGGACTGCCGCATTTCAGACAGACCTGCCGTTTGGCAAGTATTATGTGAAAGAAGTTGCTACGGATCAGCACTATCTTCTGTCAGAAGAAACCTATCCTGTGGACTTTACCTACCAGGGGCAGGACACCGCTGTGGTCCATATTTCCGCAAATGAGGGAAATGCCATTGAGAATGAGCTGATTCGGGGGAAAATCTCCGGTAAAAAAGTAGATACGGACGGGGAGGCGCTGGAAGGCGCAACGATCGGTCTGTTTTCCGCAGGTACAGAAGAATTTACGGAAGATACTGCCTTAATGGTAACTACTTCTGATGAGGACGGGGCCTTTGCATTTGAGGATGTACCCTTTGGCAGATGGATCGTCCGGGAAATTGCAAGCCCGGAAGGATATGTGCTGAATGAGGCCATCCACTATGTATCGGTTACGGAAGATGAGGAAGTGATCGAGGTGGAACTGATCAACAAACTCATTGAGGGAAGTGTCCGTCTGACAAAAGTGGACGCAGAATATCCGGCGAACAAGCTGACGGGCGCTGTATTTGAGTTGTATGCAGATACGGACAAAGACCAGAAACTGACCGAAAAGGATGAGCTTGTGGGAGAAATCCCGGAAATTTCAGAGGGCATTTACCAGACGGACGGTCTGCTCTACGGAGGATATTTTGTAAAAGAAAAGACTGCCCCGGAAGGCTTTAAGCTGGATGAGAACGCCTATTACTTTGAGATCAGCGAGGACGGAAAGATCGTAGATGTGGAAAACGAGGCGGGCATTGGCTTCATCAATCAGCCGATTACCGGAAAACTAGAACTGACCAAGACAGACGTTGCAGACGGGAAACCCCTTCCAAACGCCGGGTTCCGGATTAAAGACGAAGATGGAAATATCGTTGCCACAGGCGTGACAGACGAGAACGGGATCGCCACCTTTACCCTGCGGTACGGGAAATACACCTATCAGGAGTACAATGCACCGGAAGGCTACAAGATTGATGAGTCCGAATACGCCTTTGAGATTAAGGAGGACGGTCAGATCGTAAAAGCCACGATGACGAATGAGAAGATCCCGGAGGAACTGATCACGACACCGAAGACCGGGGATGACAGCAGGCCGGGGCTTTGGATCGGGTTATCTGCCCTGTCCGGTGCGGGAGTGGCAGCTTTTGGCATTCTGACCGCAGTGAAAATAAGGAAAAGGAAGGAGGAAGATAAGGCGTGAGTGCAAAGGTTTTGATAACAGTTGCCTTAGTGGTATTTATCGCAGGGACATTGATCTGGCTGTGCTTGCGGAACCGGAAGAAATAGACAGAACATGACAGGAGGCGGCGGGAAGCCGCCTCTTTACATAACAGGCGAAAGGAGATGAAAAAATTGGCACAGATTAACCATAAGGCTGTCCGCTCCCTCTCAAAGCTGATGGAGGCGGGATTTGACAGCGAGAAAGCAGTTTTAAATATGACGATGGATGATATTTTATCCCTGCCGGGGATTACCGTGGCAGAAATCGGGATGATCAATGAGATCCAGAAAGCAGTAAAAGCCGGAAAGATTATCACATTTTTGGGAGGCGGGGAGATATGAGCAGTGGAAAAGTGATCTGCTTTACGGATAGCCGGGGGAACCCGCTTTTTTCGCTTCCGGATAGTTCTTTTTTGTGTCTAGAGTATGGAAACGGGGACAGTTCCTGCGCATTCTGCCGTTACCACAGCGAGGAACAGGTGGAAATAGACGGAAAATGCAGGAATATCCGCCAGTTTGCAAAGCAGATGGAGAAGAATGGAATCCGGTATCGGCCCATGAGTGAGAAAAAGCATAAAGGAGACAGAACGTATGGCAAAGAAGAAATATGACCTGATCACAGACCTGTATGCGGAGACAGTGAAGGAAGTCACAGCCAGTCCGGAAAACTGGATGTCTTTCCTGTGCTCCGCCTGCCGAAATTTCCGTCTGCCTTTTGATGAACAGATCTTAATCTATGCGCAGCGCCCGGAGGCGTCCGCCGTGCTGCCTATGAAAGTCTGGAATGAGAAGTTTGGGCGGTGGGTAAAGCGGGATTCCAAAGGGATCGCAGTTTTTGACAAGGACAGCCCGAAACTAAGATTGAAATACTATTATGACGTTTTAGATACGCAGGAAGGACGTTACCGCCGATTGCTCCGTCCAGTGCCATTGTGGGAAGTGCCGGAAGAATATCAGCCGGATGTGAGGGAAACCCTTGCCAATGCCTTTGGCGTGGACGAGACAGTGACAGGATTTGCGGAAACCATACTGGAGGCGGCAAAGTCAGCAGCAGAAGATAACCTTGCGGATTATCTGCCGGATCTGCTTGAAGGACGGAAAGGCAGTTATCTGGAAGAGGTAGACGAGTACAACGTAGAGGTGGAGGCACGCCAGCTGTTATCGACCAGTGTTGCTTATATGGTTATGGTACGGTGCGGCGTGGATACCGACCTGTATCTGGATACAGAGGACTTCCGGAATATCACGGACTTTAATACGCCGGAAATGGTCAACCTGTTTGGTGTTGCGGCCAGTGATGTGGCGGAAATGGCATTATCCGAGATTTCCGATACTGTCAATAAGCTGAGAAAGGCAGAGAGAAAGAATAGTCGCACCTTTGCCGGGAAAGAGACAGGCCGATATAATGAAAGCGAAAACAGAGAACAGATTACAGAAAGGAGCGTTACACATGAGAGCGATCACATACAGCAGACAGGGCGATTATCTTCTTCCGGATCTGACCGTGCCGGACGAACCGGAAGTACACCGTGGGAAGTACGCTTCCCTCCGTCATACTTATCTGAAAAATTACCGGTACGGGATGTATCTGAACCTGCTGACAAAAGGAGAACTGAACCGACATCTGAACGAAGTGCAGAGAGAGGCACAGGAGAGGATGGAAGTTCTGACCGAACAGATGAAAGCAGCCTGGGGCGTGACAGAGGAACTGAAAGCGAAAGACCAGATGGCGTGGGTACAGCAGATGAACAACATCCGGCAGGCAGCGGAAGAGATCGTGATGAAAGAGCTGATCTACAGCTAACCGGACAGGAACCACAGTCGGAAGAGGAAAGGCAGGAACCGACTGCAGAGCCACAGCCAACGGTGGCAGAACAACAGACATTTTTGGAAGAACTGGCAGGAGAGGAATCTCCTGCTTTTTCTATGCCACAGGAAATCATTGACCATGCGCTGCAGCCCGGCCCTCCCTTTGAACATGGAAAATACAGAATTTATTCCTATTTTCTGCAAGGACACAGCAATAAGGAGAGAGCTGAATTTTTAAAGCAGGAATATGGAATGGGAGGCTCTCTAAGTGATTATTTGGGAGAAAGGTTTTACCAGAATAGAAATGCGAAAGGTTACACGATCCAGTGGAAAAATTATGAGACTACTCTGAAATGGACAGCGGTTGCAAAGCGGATCGAGGAGCTGATTGTTGTCGGACGGTATATGACAGAAAGGGAATTGGCGTATATCCCGGAGTATGAAAGAATGATTCTGGCGAGAAGCATTTATAACTTTTTCTATCATCAGCCGGAGACAGTTTTACGTCCGTACCCGTTTGGCATGGAATATCATAAAGCAGTGGAGCAGATCCGCCCGCAGCTTGATGATCCAGACCGGGTAAAAGAAATCCTTTCCATGATGGAAGAGGTTCTTGCGGGAACCGCAGATTACGATCAGCGATACCCGTCCATGAAACAGGCATATAAAGACCTTACGGATTATCAGGACGGAGCGTTCAGTCTATTTACTCCGATACCAGCCGAAAGAGAAAACATGCAGGCTCCCCCGGAGCCTGTTCCGGCACAGAGCCGGGAGGAGGTTCTGGCCGGATGTCTCAATGCGTTTTACCAGTCGTATGACTGGTATGAATATCAGGATACGATTGAGGCGGGAGAGACACAGGAAGATGTTCTGCGACAGTTGCAGGAACAGTTGGCCGATCCCCAGTCCGTGCAGGAAATTTACAGCTATCTGATCAGTGTACGGGAAGGGATGGACACGGAGGATGAAAACTATTCCGAAGTGTCTGAACTGATCGCCGGGATTACGGACTTACCGGCCATGAATCCGCCTTATGACCTGCAGGTGGATACGATTGTCACAATAGGCACAAAGGAATATTCCATCGACTTTATCTCTGATGAGATGGTGGTTCTTCGTGACCAGATGTATCCGCTTTTTACAGAGGAAATGCCAAGAGAGGTATTTGACCGCCGGGTACGGGAGAATCCAGCGAATGATCATCTGAGAGCGGACAGGAAACCATCAGAGGAACCAGCCGAAAAAGACAGGGAGGAACCGGCTGCCACACAGGAAATGGTGCAGGAGCAGGAGGAAGGATTTACCGGAATAAAACCGGAGGACAATCCTTTTGAAAAGGAACCGGAAGAACTTCTGGAGGATCTGGCCCCGGCATGGACACAGAAGAAACCTGCTGGGAGGGTAAGAGGGTTTGATCCGCATCCGGAGATTCCCCAGGAGAGCCGCAGACAGTATCAGATCACGGATGAGCATTTAGGGGAAGGAACCGAAAAAGAAAAGTTCCGTGCCAACATCATGGCGATCCAGCTATTGAAGAAGTGTGAGGAAGAAAACCGCTTTGCCACGCCAAAGGAACAGGAGATCCTTGCCGGATATGTTGGCTGGGGCGGCTTATCTGACGCTTTTGACGAGACGAAATCTTCCTGGTCAACGGAATATCTGGAATTAAAGACAGTTCTGACAGAGGAAGAGTATGCCGCTGCGAGACAATCCACACTGACCGCCTTTTATACGCCGCCGGTGGTTATCAGCGCCATGTATCAGGCGTTGGAGAACATGGGATTGAAATCCGGGAACATTCTGGAGCCAAGCTGCGGAACGGGGAATTTTATCGGGCGGAAACCGGAGAGCCTGTCTGACTGCAAGGTTTATGGTGTGGAGATCGACAGCATTTCCGCTCGGATTGCACAGCAGCTTTACCAGAAATCCACCATCGCCGTTCAGGGCTTTGAGGACGCAGACCTGCCGGACAGCTTTTTTGATGTGGTAGTCGGAAATGTGCCGTTTGGAAGTTATAAGGTACTGGACAGGAAATACGATAAGTATAACTTTCTGATCCACGACTATTTTATTGCCAAGTCCATTGACAAGACGAGGCCGAAAGGCGTGCTTGCGCTGATCACATCCAACGGCATCAGCGGTGGAACAATGGATAAGCGGGATGACCGGGTGCGGAGATATATCGCCCAGCGGTGCGACCTGTTAGGTGCGATCCGCCTGCCAAATAATGCTTTCCTTGCCAATGCCGGAACAGAGATCAATACGGATATTCTCTTTTTCCAGAAGCGGGAGACGCCGAGAGACTTAAATGTGGATCTGCCGGACTGGGTGGAAGTGGAGCGCCTCTATGAAAATGACTATGTAAATGAACAGGGCGAGAGCCGACACCGGGTGGTCAGTATCAATCCCTATTTTCAGCAGCACCCGGAAATGGTACTGGGCGAGCAGGAGATCGTGTCCGGGCCTTATGGCCCTCAGTTGATCTGCAAACCCTATCCGGACAGGGATTTCAAGGAACTTCTGGAGCAGACAGTCGAAAACCTTGAGGCGGAGATCACGGATTATGAGGTGGAGGAGCTGGTGGAGGAAGAGGATCATTCGATCCCGGCTGATCCGTCTGTGGCGAACTTTTCCTATACGGTCTATGACGGGAAGATCTATTACCGGGAAAACAGCCGCATGAAACCCGTGGAACTGTCCGTGACAGCGCAGAACCGTGTGAAAGGCATGATTGCTATCCGGGACTGTACCAGAGAGCTGATCACTTATCAGGCGGAAGGGTATCCGGATGAAGAGATTGAAAGACAGCAGAAAAAGCTGAACCATTTGTATGATCTGATCCAGAGAAAGTATGGACTGCTGAATTCCAGGGCAAACAGTATGGCGTTTTCTGATGACAGTAGTTACCCTCTTCTCTGTTCGCTTGAGATTGTGGCAGAGGACGGAACGCTGGAACGGAAGGCGGATATGTTCACGAAACGGACGATCAAGCCTCACGAGACGGTAACGAAAGTGGATACCGCAAGTGAGGCTTTATCTCTGTCCCTTTCTGAAAAAGCCTGTGTGGATATGGAGTATCTGTGTTCCCTGACCGGGAAAAGCGCCAGGGAGGTGGAAGAAGAACTAAAAGGCGTGATCTTCCGTCTGCCGGAGTCCGAGGGCATGGATCAGCCCCGGTTTGTATCTGAGGACGAGTATCTGTCCGGCAATGTGCGTCAGAAACTGCGGGAGGCAAAACGTGCAGCGGAGATCTCAGAGGTGTACCGGAGCAATGTGGAGGCATTAGAAAAGGTACAGCCAAAGGATCTGACCGCTTCTGAGATCAGTGTACGATTGGGAGCCACATGGATACCGGAATCGGATATCGCAGATTTTATGTTTGAACTGTTGCAGACGCCAAATTATTCCCAGTGGAAGATCAAAGTCCATTTCTCCCGGCATACCGGGGAATGGAATATCGAAGGGAAGAGCATGGACCGGGGAAATCCCCGTGTTACCAACACCTATGGAACAAACCGGGTAAATGCCTATAAGATCATAGAAGATACGCTGAATCTGCGGGATACCCGTGTGTTTGATTATGTGGAGGATGCGGAGGGAAAACGTAAGCCAATCCTGAACAGAAAGGAAACTGCTATTGCGCAGGGTAAGCAGGATCTGATCAAGCAGGCGTTCCAGGAGTGGATCTGGAAAGATCCCAAGCGCAGGCAGCGGCTGACCGAAGATTATAATGAGCGGTTCAATGCGATCCGGCCACGGGAGTATGACGGGAGCCACCTGCATTTCTATGGTATGAACCCGGAAATTACTTTGCGGAAACACCAGAAGGACGGAGTGGCCCGGATCATTTACGGCGGGAATACGCTGCTGGCTTATGTGGTGGGCGCAGGAAAGACCTATACGATGGTGGCGGCTGCGATGGAGTGCAAACGGCTGGGACTATGCAGCAAATCTATGATCGTTGTGCCAAACCACATCATTGAGCAGTTCGCCGCTGAGTGGCTCCAGCTTTATCCGGCAGCCAACATTTTAGTGGCGACAAAAAAGGATTTTGAGAAGAAAAACCGGAAAAAGTTCTGCGGCAGGATCGCTACCAGCGACATTGACGCTGTGATCATCGGACACTCCCAGTTTGAGAAGATTCCCTTAAGTGTCGAGCGGCAGGAACGTATGCTGCAGATGGAGATTGACGAAATCATTGAAGGGATCGCAGAGGCAAAAAAGATCCAGGGGAGCCGTTTTACGGTAAAACAGATGGAGCGTGCCAAGAAATCGCTGGAGACACGCCTGAAACGGCTTCATGACCAGAGCCGGAAAGATGATATGATTACGTTTGAGGAACTGGGCGTGGACCGACTGTTTGTGGATGAGGCGGACGGCTATAAGAACCTTTACCTGACAACCAAAATGAGGAATGTAGGCGGGATCGCACAGACCGAAGCGCAGAAATCCTCTGATATGTATATGAAATGCCGCTACCTGGATGAGATCACGGGAGGAAAGGGTGTAATTTTTTCTACAGGAACGCCAGTCAGCAATTCTATGGTAGAACTTTATACCATGCAGCGTTATCTGCAGTATGGAACATTGGCGGAGAAAAACTTACAGCATTTTGACGCATGGGCGTCCACTTTTGGGGAGACTGTGACCGCTCTGGAGATTGCGCCGGAGGGGAACGGCTACCGGCTGAAAACACGGTTTGCCCGGTTTTACAACCTGCCGGAACTTATGCAGATGTTCCGGGAAGTGGCTGACATCCAGACGGCAGATATGCTGAATCTGCCTGTGCCGGAGGCAGAATACCGGGTGGTAAAAGTAAAACCTACCGAATTGCAGGAAGAAATGGTGGAAGAACTGGGAAACCGTGCGGAGAGAGTGCGGAACAATGAAGTCAATCCAAGGGAAGACAACATGCTCAAGATAACCAATGACGGGCGAAAACTGGCTCTGGACCAGAGACTTTCCAACCCGCTCCTGCCGGATGATCCGGGGAGCAAGGTCAACGCCTGCGTGGAAGAAATTTACCGGCACTGGGAAGACGGAAAGGAGAAAAAGCTGACGCAGCTTGTGTTCTGCGACCTGTCCACACCAAAAACAGACGGGACATTCAGCGTGTACAATGACATCCGGGATAAACTTCTGGCAAGGGGAATCCCGCCGGAGGAGATTGCCTTTATCCATGACGCCAATACGGATGTGCGCAAAAAGGAACTGTTTTCCAAAGTCCGGCGGGGCGCTGTCCGTATCCTTATGGGCAGTACTTTTAAGATGGGCGCAGGGACAAATGTGCAGGACCGGATCATTGCCAGTCACGATCTGGACTGCCCCTGGCGTCCCCGTGATCTGGAGCAGAGGGCAGGCAGGACCATCCGGCAGGGGAATCAGAACCCAAAAGTAGAGATTATCCGGTATGTGACAGAGGGAACCTTTGACGCTTATCTCTATCAGACCATTGAGAACAAGCAGAAATATATCAGCCAGATCATGACTTCCAAAAGCCCGGCACGGAGCGTGGAGGATATAGACGAAGTGGCTCTGTCCTATGCGGAGATCAAGGCACTTGCCACCGGAAACCCGCACATCAAGGAAAAGATGGATCTGGATATACAGGTATCCAGGCTACAGCTATTAAAGCAGAGTTTTCTAAATCAGAGATATGAAATGGAAGATAAAGTAGCGAAATATTTCCCGGAGAAGATACGACAGCAGGAACTTCTGATCCGCCAGTATGAAGAAGATATCCAAAAGGTCAAGGCGCATACGCCGACAGACCGGGAGGCATTTCCGGTCATGCAGATCGGAGATCATGTTTATACAGAGAAAAAAGAAGCAGGGCAGGCGATCATAGAAGCCTGTAAAGCTATGAAATCCCCGGAACCTGTGCCTTTGGGAACCTACCGTGGGCTGTCTATGGAATTGTCTTATTCCTCTGTCAGTCAGGAATTTGTCATTGCGTTACATGGGAAAGGCACCTATAAAGTGCCGCTTGGAACGGACATTTATGGAAATATCACAAGGCTTGACAATAAGATGAATGAGCTGCCGGACAATCTTTCCCGTTGCAGGGAACAGCTTGAAACAGCGAAAAGCCAGTTGGAGACAGCGAAAGCGGAGGCGCAGAAAGAATTTCCGCAGGAAAAAGAACTGGCAGAGAAGGTGGCAAGGCTGGGAGAACTGAATGTGCTTCTGGATATGGATAAGAAAGACCGGGTTGTGATGGAGGAAGAACCGGAAACAGAAGAGATCGAGCCGGAACGGGAAAAAGCGGCCTGGGTACGGTAAGAAAAGCGGTATCGGGAGACTGATACCGTGGTACATAGCCTGTCTGATGTGCGAATAGCAGAAACGCACAATCGCCGGGAGAGGCAATCTCTGCTATAGTGGCAGAGGAAAGGAGGGAAAGAAAGGCTATGAAGATAGCAGAGATCGATACGGATGATCTGCCAATCTGGATGTGTGCTGTCGTAGATACCGTCAGTGAGAACTGCAAAAAGCGTCTGAAAACGTCCCCGCAATACAGCCGGATTGTAGAGGAAAGCGACAAACTTCTTTTCCAATATCCGTTTATTTCCACGCTGATCGACCGGGATAAAATCGAAACGCCGATGAATCTGACCCTGGAACAGACAAAAGCACTGTCCAGATTTCTCGCATTGGACGCAGACCGGGAAGATTATGAACGGATACAGCTTTATCTCATGGGATGTCAGCATACCATAGAAGTGCTGCAGCTATTGGAACTTTTGTAGGAAACAGCAGACTGGATTGTAGAAAGATCGAAAACTGGATATAGTAAGAGATGAAAACAGATTAGCAGAACAGAGAGGATGAACAGTTTGGAGAAGACAGATTTTTATGATCTGGTGGAGCGGATCAAAGACAGTTTTATGGAGATTGACAGCGATATCATGGTGGATCTGAAAAAACAAGACGAGGACTATGCTAATATGTGCCAGGAACTTGGAGAGATGGAAAGCAGGTATCCGTTTATTCTGGAAGTGACGGAGGGGAGCGGAGCCATCAGCCTTACAGCCGAGGAACATGAAATTGTGAGACGATATATGAGCAGGATGTTTGAGAAAGAGACGATAGAGCGTTGCCAGATCTATTTCCGGGGACATACGGACGGATATGCGTATCTGAAAAAGATCGGGGCAATCTAAAAAAAGTCTTGTAATTTTTAAATTATCGCATATACTATTATATACACGCAGACACAAGTAGGAGCAGCGAGGGTATCTTGACATCAATATGAAAGCGTGTATAATTATAATTAAAGAAAGGCGATTCCCTGCCTTAGTAATCTTTGAGATTATGAAATGGGAGACGATAACGTGTGGTGATTCTCCACCAAAGGCGTTGAAGTGAGAGACGATAAAGATTTGGTGATTCCCTACCGAAGAATATAATCTTTGAGATTATGAAATGGGAGACGATAAGGCTTATAGGGGAAGCAAAATGCTTCCCCTATATTTTTAGGAGAAGTACAATGAAATTCAAAGAGTTTAAAATTGTTCAGGTAGATTTAAATTATTTGCAGGCACTGCATGAGGTTGATAGTGAAGTAATGTATAGAAGAAGCGCGGATTACGCAAAGAAGCCATTTTTGGGAATATTGGTTACAAATCACGATAGAAAATATGTAATACCGCTTACTTCTGCAAAAGAGAAACACAAATCCTGGGCAGATGTACATCAATCATATTATAGGATATATGAAATTATTGATATGCGGACGGCTGTTTATGATGACAAAGATATTATTGTGAATGTTACAAACACTGCAGCATTGGCAAAAAAAGGCGTTTCAGCAGAAGATTTTGACTACTATAAGAAACGAATCCTTTCTATTCTTGAGATTAAAAAGATGATTCCAGTGATAGATGGAGTATTTTCTTATGTGGATTTAGAGTTGACATCAGATATACCAAAAGACGAGCATGACTGGCGGGTATTGACATATAAAGAGTATGCTTTTTGTAAAAATGTGCAGGATGGCATTCGACAAAAAGCAACGAAGATATATGAAAAGCAGATAAAAACTGGAAAAGTCCTCAAATTCCATTGTGATTATAAAAAGTTAGAGTCAGTAGCGGATTCGTATCGTATTTAACTACATATATAAAAATAAAATAAAAACTTATAGTACATAGCCGGATGGTTTTCGAGAAAAGAAGATCATCCGGCTATTTTTATGCCTTATGTTGAGCTGGATGTGGTGCGGAGAGTGAAACAGATCGACTGGCTGACCTATGTAATACAAAAATCTTAGAATCTTAGAATTATCATCAGCTTAGAGAGAATAGTGTGTATTCACAGATAGAAAGAAGTGTGGTAAAATTGTCGCAGAAACAAATTGGAATTTTTGTAGGAGGTGTTGCAATGAAAATAGAGATTGGGAAAGATTTTCCGCAGTATTTCAAACCCGCATATCCAGAAGAATTTGAATTGTTTTCGCATTTTGAAGTAACCGCAGGAATACCAACGGTTTTGTTCGCAATTACCACATGGAAAGAGAACGGGAAACCAAATGTTTGTTTCCATTCGTGGAGCTGCTTTCATGGGGATAAAACTGCTTTCTTCGCCGTGATGGGCAACCTATATCAGTACACGCATACCTACGCCAATATTCAAAGAGAAAAGTGCTTTTGTATTAACTTTCTCCCAATAAGTTATTATGAGAAACTGGTAGATACGATTAACCACAATGACATAGAAACTGATGAATTTGCAGTAGGAAGTTTTACTCTTTCCAATGCGAAAACAATCCATGCGCCAGCTATTCAAGAGGCTTTTATCAATATGGAATGCACTTTGAAAGAAGCACAGGATTTAAGCGGCGCAGGGATTACAGCCATGATTGTCGGACAAGTGCAGCATATTTCTGTTGAAAAGGAATATGCACAGGGCTATGAGCAGAGATACGGAAAAAAGGGTTTTATGATGTTGATACCAGCACCGCAAGACCTTGTTACTGGTGAACCAAATCAATCTGCGATTGCTACTATAAATATCGAAAAATATGATTGATAAATCCTAAGTTGTAGAAAATCGAAGTTTGCATAATTGAAAGGGTGGTAGAAATGAAGAATTATAGTGTAATATCTAAGATTGCATTAGTAATATGCTTTTGTTTCATTTTGCTTGCGGTGGTAAATGAGTTTACTGGATTTATAAATTCAAGTATCTCACTTAGCGGAACGCTAATCTGCATAATTGGGTTTGGTATAGCGATATTTGCGATTACAATATTAGAAAACGAAAGACAAAAGAAAAAAGCAGATAAATCCTAAGTTGTAGAGTAGAAAATTTGGATTTGTGGAAAACAAAACGGGAGAATTATTATATGACGATAGAAGAAATGTTTGGAGATTTATACTCCATTGATATTATGGCAGAAAAGAAAACAGGAGAAATTGTACTGTTCTTGATTGAATAATTCGCAAACCCCCATCTGAGATGGGGGAATAGGCGAAGCCGTAGCGTTACATAAGGTACCATAGGAAAAACCTCCTATGTTATAATGTTGTGGGTTCGCAGC
>NZ_JACJKH010000033.1 GCF_016900655.1 Drancourtella massiliensis | reverse complement strand
CTGGCGTAGAAGGTTTTTATATCTTCTAACTCAGTGTCGTCCTATCTGCATGCCCGCCTTTGTGCGGGCTATTTTCATTCAATAAATCGTCAAAAATCGAACTTTCCTATAAAGCAAAAAAGAAGCCCGGAGTTTCCGGGATTCTCTTTCGGGAGAGTCTCTAGCTGCTCTCCGGCTGTATAATCAGGCGCCGCCCCTCTACTCTTCCGACAACCACAGGGCTCCCTTCTTTTAATGTATCTTCCTGCTGTTCATAGTAAAAAACCGCTTTTGGTCTGTGCTCTCCCGGGAAAACCGCTTTTCCTCTGTAGGATGTATCCTTACTCAGAACACCTTCCCGGAACAGATAGCGGTTTGCAAAACTCCACTGTCTTTTCATGACCACTGTCCGTACAGCCAGGGCCAGCAGTCCTCCGGCAGCAGCCAGCATCATCCATTCCTCCCATGACTGGGCGGCGATTCCAATTCCGATCCCGCAGATGTAGGTGGAATTCCACAGCATCACGGTTCCTTCTTTTGTCCGGATGGAATACAGTTCCTGTGTCCCCATCCAGATTTCAAATACAGAAAAGAAAATCCCAAATCCATAGAGACCACATAGTCCCAAAAAACGTTCAATGGCTCCGGGTATTTTTTCAAAATACAGATCATGTTCGATAAACACCCAGTGAAGAAGAAAGGTCAGAAATCCGGTAAAAAGGATAGTCCAAAGTGTCTGGATATCCAGCCCCGGCGGATGGCACCTGTTCAGCTTTCTTCCAAGGATCTCCGGATTTCCAAGATCTTCCATTGCCTTTTTCTCTGCCTGTGCTTCCGAAAATCCCATCTGCACATAGTATTCCTGCTTATCTTCCAGATGTTCGAGTATTTCCCGGCCTGCCCGCTCTCCGGTATCCGCATCCAGAAAATATCTCTTCATTTCCCGTACATACTTATCCTTCTCCATGACAAATCCCCCGCAGATCCTCTCCTTTCTGCCCTCCGTCCTTTCCAAGCGCCCGCCTGGCTCTCCCGGCCGGTGTGATCTCGTAGAGCATCCTCTCTTTTCCGTTTTTCTCCCCGCGGCCACAGGAAAGAAGACTGCGTTCTGTCATCCTGTGAAGAACCGGATACAGCTCTTTTTCGCTGACTCCTTCCGCCTGCATGCGGGAATCTTCCCCTGCCAGTTTCATCAGAATTTCAAATCCCGACATCGGCTCTTCCTCTTTTCAGCCGCTGCAGCACTGCCGCTTCCTTCAGATCCAGAATATCCGCTATCTCTTTTACTTTCAGCTCTCTGTAATAATATAAAAGAATAACCTCCCTGTACTTTTCCGGAAGGCCGAAAATGGCAGGTACGAGGGTCATGCCGTCTTCGGCCATCTCGTAGCTGCCATCCTGCTGCCGGCCCTCGTCCAGGGAGGTCCGCTCTTTTTGAAACCAGTTTTTCCGGATATAGTTTTTACATACATTTACTGCAATCCGGGTAATCCATGTTTTCTCCGAGGACTCTCCCCTGAATGTCTCCATGTGTTCATACACCTTGACAAACGTTTCCTGGGCAGCGTCCTCGGACAGATATCGATCTTTCAGGTACAGATAACAGGTGCGCAGAACAGCATCGCCGTACGCCTCCATCCAGGCTTTGAGTTTTTTCTTTTTCCACTCCGGCTGCATGTTCTGTATCTCCTCATGTTTTCTGCATCTGCTTTTAGTGGTGGAACAGACGGAGTCCGGTAAAGGACATTACCATTCCATATTTATTGCATGTCTCAATGACATTATCATCTCTTACAGATCCACCCGGCTGCGCAATATATTTCACACCGCTCTTGTGGGCACGTTCGATATTGTCTCCAAACGGGAAGAATGCGTCGGATCCAAGGGTTACATCGGTCATCTGATCCAGCCATGCTCTCTTTTCCTCAGCTGTGAAGACTTCCGGTTTTACCTTGAATGTCTTTTCCCATACGCCGTCCGCGAGAACATCCATGTATTCATCCCCGATATAGAGGTCGATGGCATTGTCTCTGTCCGCACGTCCGATACCGTCCACGAACTGAAGTCCGAGTACCTTCGGAGACTGACGTAAGAACCAGTTGTCCGCTTTGTTTCCTGCAAGTCTTGTACAGTGGATACGTGACTGCTGTCCTGCACCGATTCCGATGGCCTGTCCGTCTTTGACATAGCATACGGAATTGGACTGTGTGTATTTCAGTGTGATCATGGAGATCGACATATCGATCTTCGCCTGATCAGTCAGCTCTTTATTTTCTGTTACCACATTGGAGAAGAAATCGTCATCAATCTTTAACTCATTGCGTCCCTGCTCAAAAGTAATGCCGAACACATCCTTATGCTCGATCGGAGCCGGTACATAATCCGGATCGATCTCGATGATGTTGTAGTTTCCTTTCTTTTTCTGCTTCAGGATCTCAAGCGCTTCCGGTTCATATCCAGGAGCAATGATTCCATCAGATACTTCTCTTTTGATAATCTTTGCAGTAGCTACGTCACACACATCGGAAAGGGAGATGAAATCACCGAAAGAAGACATTCTGTCCGCTCCTCTTGCTCTTGCGTATGCACATGCAAGCGGGGAAAGCTCTCCTAAATCATCCACCCAGTAAATCTTCTTTAATGTATCGGAAAGCGGAAGTCCTACCGCTGCTCCTGCCGGTGATACGTGCTTAAAAGAAGTTGCCGCCGGAAGTCCGGTCGCCTCTTTTAACTCCTTTACCAGCTGCCATCCGTTGAACGCATCCAGAAAGTTGATATATCCCGGTCTGCCGCTCAGTACTTTGATCGGGAGCTCTTTTTCGTCTTTCATGAAGATTTTAGCCGGTTTCTGATTCGGGTTACATCCGTATTTTAATTCTAATTCTTTCATTCTCGATCCGCTCCTATTTGTTCTTATTTACGATCTTTGTCTCATAGTTTCCTGTTTCAATATCAATATAACGTACAAAAAGAGATACTTTGTTCTCCTCGTTGAGGCTCTCCCAGAGAAGATTTGTGAAACTTTCGATGTCATCCGGAACAGCAATCCGTTTCGGCTCTCCCTCAAAACTTGGAAGCGGATTTCCGTCACATTTATATGTATGGATAAAGTGTCCCTCTCCGGCTGCCGGGTTATTGTATGCAAACGTAAATCTCTGGCAGCTCTCCGGTCTTCCGTTATCGCTCTTTAAGATTGACATCGCATAATTGTAGTTTCCGTTTTCAATGTGCATGATTCCGGAAATACGAGGGGTGTAGTTCGGAGCGTCCGGCTCAAACTCTCTGCTTCTTAAAGACTGCTCAAATGTAAGCTGCCTGTCCATTCCCTCATAAATCGTATCGGTCTGATCTCCGTTTGTCACAATAGTCTTATTTCCAAGCACACGCACCGGTGCATAGATAATCAGGCTTGGGTCTGTAAGCTTTGATTCATCAAAAGCCTGGGTGCGGATTCCCTGTCCATCTTCTACAAAGATCCGGTTGCGGCTGTTTTCGCTGCGTCCCATAATAAAATAGGCTGTCACTGCCTTTTTGCCGTCCGGTGTCTTACCAATGATAATTCCACGTCCCGGATAAGAATTTCCCTTCAGTTCCTGTTCGATTGATAACATTTCCATGAATTTTCTCCTTTGCCGTTTGTTTTTCATCGTTCCTATTCATTATAACGCAAACTGCCTTTGTTATTCCAGTGTAATCGCCCATATAATATGTAAGTATTTCTAATGAACATTATGCGCTTTCTCTTATCAACAGCTGTTTTTCGCAAAACAAAACACCCTGCCGTCCGTATAGCAGAGTGTTGTTTTCCTCTTTTTCTACAAGAATGCCTTGTAGGTTTCCACATTTTTCTCTTCAAATTTGTAAAGTTTCCGCATGAGGCGAAGAATTTCCGTGTCCGCATCTTCATACTTCCTCAGATCCTGCAAGGCATTGGTCACTCCCATGCTACTTCCCTCAATCAGCATCTGAGCCATGTGGGAGGCGGATTTGTCATTCATCGTCTGAAGGTTGATCATCAGATACGTTTTCAGCCTGTCAAACATGCCGATGGATTTTTCGTTATGTCCCCGCTCTTCCAGAAGCCTTCTGGCCTCTTTGTTGAATTCCCTGTACTTTTCCAGTTGCTTCTCCATACATTCTTTAAACTCCTCATCATCGGAAAGTTCGATCAGCTGGCTTAATGATTCAATCCCCATCTGGGAATTCTGATACACAAAATTTAAAAGCTCAGTATTTCCACTCATTTGGCACACTCCTTTTTTTTGCTTTCTAGTATCTTCTCTTCCCGTGATTTTATGCAGTTTTTTGAAAAAGTTCCAAAGAACAAAGAGTTCCGCTCGCGGAACTCTCGCGCCGAGCGCGGTCGCTTTAGCGACAAATTTCTGCTTTGCGCGAGTGCGCATCCCGCGGAGCGTTTTGTTTAACAGGGAACGAAGTTTCCTGTTAAACAAAAACGGCGGAATCTCCGGTATCTTCCGGGACTTCCGCCGCCTGCGTTTTAATAGCTTCTGATTTTGTCATCCTCGTCGTCCGTTGTCTTTTGAATGGAACGGATCTCAACCTCGTAGCTGTAGTCGTCGCTTACTTTCACTTTCACGCGGTCCCCCGCATGCTTTTTCAGGATCGCCTTTCCAAGCGGCGATTCGATGCTGATCTTACCGTCCAGAGAATTGCCGCGGATGGAGGTGACCAGCTTGAAGGTGCTTGTCTCATCATCTTCCGGAAAGTAGACTTCCACCAGATTGTTAAGCCCTACTTCATCCGACGCGGACGTATCCTTTACAATCTTCGCCGTCTTCAGCATTCTTTCCAGATAACGGATTCTGCTTTCGTTTCGGTTTTTGTCTTTCTTTGCCGCATGATACTCAAAGTTTTCGCTCAGGTCGCCGTGTGCCCTTGCCTCTTTGACCGCTTCGATCGCCTCTTTGCGGACAACCAGTTTCCTGTACTCGATCTCCTCCTGAATCTTCTTTACATCATGCTCTGTCAGCTGTTCCCGCATTGTCTTTTACGCTTCCTTTACCCGATTTTTTCTGCCCATTCTTTTTCCTTGAATCCCGGAATCACAAAATCCTCTCCTACAAGGAGCGGGCGCTTTACAAGCATCCCGTCTGTTGCAAGAAGTTCGTACTGCTCTTCCTCGCTCATCTCCTTTAAACGGTCTTTTAATTCCAGTTCACGGTATTTCATGCCGCTTGTGTTAAAAAACCGCTTGAGCGGAAGCCCGCTTTTCTGATGCCAGGCTTTCAGCTCCTCTTTGGTCGGATTGTTCTCTACAATATTTCTTCTTTCAAACTCGGCTCCCTGCGCTTCCAGCCATTTACCGGCTCTCTGACAGGTACTGCATTTTGGATATTCAATAAACAGCATGTTGCTTCCTCCTGATTAAATGCGGACCATATCTCTTGTAATCTCTTTGATGGAGGCTGCTCCGCACATTCCCATCGTATCCGCAAGCTCACTTCCGATCTTCTCAATATAAGTACGCACGCCTTCTTCTCCTGCTCCAAAGACTGCTGTCACAAACGGACGGCAGATAAAGACTCCATCTGCACCAAGCGCCAGCGCCTTGAATACATCTGTACCGGAACGGATTCCGCCGTCCACGAAAATCTTCATCTTTCCTTTGACAGCATCAACGATCTCCGGAAGTACCTCTGCTGTAGACGGACACTGATCCAGCACACGTCCTCCATGGTTGGACACAACGATTGCGTCAGCTCCTGCCGCCTCAGCCTTCAGCGCACCGCGCACCGTCATGATACCTTTTACGATAAACGGCACATCACTCATGCTGACAATCTCATGCAGCTCTTCCACGGTCTTGCTTCCTGCCGGAGGTGTCATGTTTTTCAGGAACGGAAGTCCGGCCGCATCGATATCCATGGCAACCGCAAATGCCTTTGCCTGCTTTGCGAGCTCCATCTTTTCTTTCACTGTTTCCAGATTCCACGGCTTGATTGTCGGAATTCCAAGTCCTCCTTCTTTCTGAATCGCCTCACACGCAAACTTCATCACATTTGCATCCACACCGTCTCCGGTCACTGCTGCGATCCCTGCCTTTGCACAGGCAGATACAAGAACATCATTGTAAGTCTGGTCATTGTACTTCTCACCATAATGCAGATTCACTGCTCCTACCGGGCCTGCAAAAAACGGGTACTTAAATGTCTTTCCGAACAGCTCCACTGAGGTATCCGCAGCTCCCCCTGCACAGATCGTATCCATGTTTACACGGATCTCCTGCCATTTATCATAGTTGCGGATAGCTGTATCACCCACGCCCTTGGCTCCCGGACCCGGTATCTGATTTCTGCATGCCTTACCATTGCAGACCGGACATGCTTTGCAGTACTGGCCGATACAGGTACGTGCTTCTTTTAATATCTCTTCATATGTCATATCTCTTTCCTCCGTTTCTTTTTCCACTTTCTTTATTGTAGCAAACTTCACAGGAAGCCGCAAGAGTACACACATAACATCGGGGACGTGTTCCTGTGCATCGGAACACGTCCCCGAAAATAAATGATATTATGATAACTGTTCCAGTACCCAGTCTACATCGTCTGTTGTCTTTAATGTTTCCAGAAGTGCCGGGTCTTCCAGAAGGGTACAGAGTTTTCCGAGAAGATCGAGATGTTCGTCTCCGATTCCGGCGATACCGAACACAAGCTGTGCTTTTTCCGCACCGAAATCGACGCCTTCCGGATACTGCAGAAATACAATTCCTGTTTTCTTTACTGTTCCTTTTGCCTGGGTCGTTCCATGCGGGATGGCAACGCCCATGCCCATGTAGGTAGATACCAGTCTTTCCCGTTCCTGCATTGCTTCTACATAAGATTCGTCCACGTATCCGAGTTTTACGAGAAGTTCTCCGGCTGCCTGAATGGCCTCCTCTTTTGTTACCGGTTTTTGTCCCAGACGGATTCCGTCCGCAACGATCACCTGTTTTTTGATCGGTGTGTCCGGAATAACAATGTCCGTATTTTCTCCCGCAGGTGCTGCCGGAGCATCACCGGTTGTCAGCTGTACATACAAGGCATCCAGCGCCGGATCCGCAAGGAAATTTCCTATTGTAATCAGCTGTGCCTGCGGCGCTGCTTTTTTCGCGCGGGCAGCAAGTGTTGTCTGTACGACTGCGATATCACAGTCTGCCGGTATTGTATCGACCGATGTATTGGATACCGTAATATCCGGGCGGTCATTTTTGATCCTGTTGCGGAATTTGGTTGCTCCCATCGCGGAAGATCCCATACCTGCATCGCATGCGAAGATGATTTTTTTCACTTCTTCGGAACGTTCAATCGTTCCCGGTACTGTTGTTTCCCCTTTTGCAGCCTGCTTCATGCTTGCCATTTCGTTTTGAGCTTCCTCAAGGCTTCTTCCTCCTGCCATTTTGACAATCGGAGAGGCAACCACGAAGGAGATTCCGGCCGCAATCACGACACCGATCAGTACTTTGACAAGATCAGATCCCGGCGATACCATCAGGTAGGCAATGATGGAACCTGGTGACGCCGGTCCGACCAGGCCGCAGTCTGTAATGGTGTACCACAGAATAGCTGCCATATTTCCAAGAATCGGCGCAACAATCACAACCGGATTCATCAGAATATACGGGAAATAAATCTCATGAATACCTCCCAGAAGGTGGATGATCACTGCACCCGGTGCAGAATCTTTTGTCACCTTGTCTTTGCAGAAGAACATATAAGCAAGCAGAACACCAAGTCCCGGTCCCGGATTGGTCTCCAGCATGTACATGATGGATTTTCCTGCTTCTGCTGCCTGTTCCGTTGCAATCGGTGTAAAAATACCGTGGTTCAGCGCATTATTGAGGAAGAGAACTTTCGCCGGTTCCACAAACACTGACACAAGTGGAAGCACACTGTGTTCCACAAGGAAATTGACGCCTGCTGATAAAATCATCAGAATCGCGCTCATGAATGGTCCGATTGCTACGTATCCAAGCATAGCCAGAACCATACCGATGATGCCGACCGAGAAGTTGTTGATCAGCATCTCGAATCCTGCCGGCATATGTCCGTCCATCGCTTCGTCAAACTTCTTGACACAGAATCCTGCCAGAGGACCCATTACCATGGCCGCCATGAGCATTGTAATTTCCGTATTGCTCATAATCGCACCAATTACTGCAATGGCGCCCGCCACACGTCCGCGGTCGCCGCCGATCATACGTCCTCCGGTTGAGGCGATCAAAATCGGTATAAGGTATGTCAGCATCGGACTGACCATGCTGTTGAATCCTTTATTCGGGATCCATCCGGTGTCGATAAAAAGCGCGGCAAGAAAGCCAAAGGCAATCAATGCACCGATATTCGGCATTACCATTGCCGATAAAAATTTACCAAAACGCTGTATGTTATTTTTCACAAATCCGTCCTCCATTCACTCTCAAATCTTCAATGGAGAATGGGTTCAGCTATATCATTTTCCTGTTTACAGGACCTGCACGCCGTATTTCCGGCATTCCTCCAAAAATTCTTCCGGCAGTTTCCCGTCAGAGACAATAATGTCAATATCGGCAAGTCCGCAAAAACTGAAACTGCATTTAACATCAATTTTGGAAGAATCCATCAGGGCGATCACTTGATCGGACTGTCGGATCGCGGTCTGCTTTAATAACGCCTCATCGCTAATGCCGCAGGAGAAACCTACCAACGGATGAAATCCTGTGACCCCTAAAAACGCCTGGTCAAAATTCACCCGCTCAAGCTCTTTGATGGCGGAAATTCCGAACACGCTCTGGCTGTAGCGGTTCAGCCTCCCTCCCGGAAGCATTACCGTTGGTTTCGTAAGTCCGGCCAGCTTCGTTGCGCAGCTCAGTCCTGTTGTATAAATCAAATAAGAGTCATCCGGAATCTGTTCCGCAAATGCCGTAGCTGTACTTCCCGAATCCAGAAACACTGTTGTGTCTGGTTTCAGCAACGCAAGTGCCTTCCTTGCAATCTCCTTTTTTTCCGAAATGTTGTGTACAGATTTACGGTTCAGAAATCCATCTGTTCCTACGATGACCTGCACGGATTTCGCCCCTCCGTGTACACGCAGGATCTTTTTTTCCTCATCCAGTGCTTTCAGATCTGTACGCAGTGTCATCTCCGACACATTTGGAAATTTCTTTTTTATCTGAGCAAAACTGACCGTCTCTTTTTCATTGATCAGCTGAACAATCGCATTTCTGCGCATTTCCATTGAATCCATATATTCCTCCTGTCCATGCCGGGACAACACAGAC
This sequence comes from Drancourtella massiliensis, assembly GCF_016900655.1. Lineage (GTDB taxonomy): Bacteria > Bacillota > Clostridia > Lachnospirales > Lachnospiraceae > Sellimonas > Sellimonas catena. The sequence continues at coordinate 16,515 of NZ_JACJKH010000033.1, read as the reverse complement.
AGGCTGTCCTGGCACAATTATTCCTGAATAAAGTTTTTAAGAAGATACTCCTCCGCTTCCGGACACCACAGTCCATTGTGAGCATCCACAATATCCGCCAGATCAACCAGACGCTGATCCTTTGTTTCCTCTCCTTTTGCACGCAGATCAGAAAGCGCGGTAAGAGGCATGGAAAGATGTGTGTAAATCAACTTCTTTCCTCCAGGGATCTTTGGCAGATTCAGAGTTGTTTCTGCTGCAGAATCCAGTCCTCCGATATGGGTAACCATGACTGCCGGATCAATTCTTCCTTCCGCTGTCAGCTCCAGAGACTCGATCATATCAGCTGTGTTTCCGCCTGTTGTTCCCATTACATGAGTAGAATTATAATGTACATCATAGAAGTTCATAGTTGCACTGAATTCTTTGTCTGTAGGACCTGCGAAGAAATTCAGACAGCCGTCTCTTCCGAGAATCGCACTGGACTGTGTAACAACCTGTGCAACCGGAGCATAGCAGAGTACATCGTCATATCCTGTGCCTCCTGAAATTTTCAGAAGCTCTGCAACCGGATCTTCCAGTTTTCCAGTATTTACAAAATGAAGCTCAATGCCGTCCTTTGCAGCCTCTTCCGGCGGGAAGAGAGATGCTGCTCTGTCCAGACGCTCCTGATTCAGATCTGTCACGACAATCATGGACGGACGGATGTCTCTGTGAAGCGCGTAGGTCAGTGCACCAAGTCCCATCGGGCCTGCTCCTGCCATAATCGCAAGCTTTCCGCCCTCTTTGATTCCCATCTGGTGTGTATATACGCCCATCTTCGTATGATAAGCAGCATTAAATGCTCCGATACTGCAGGACATCGGCTCTGCCAGAGATGCTTCATAGTAGGCACGTCCCTTGTATTCCAAAAGGCATCCCAGCTCCATTACCTCAGACGGAATGATACAGTATGTTGCATCTCCTCCGAAGAATTCGTAAGAATATCCCGGGCTCCACATTGTTCCCTTATAGTTCAGAGCCGGCTGAAGAGTAAATTTCATTCCCGGTTTGAACTTGTCCTGATGGTTCTTTCCTACCTTTACGATATCTCCCGCGAACTCATGTCCCATGATTGCCGGATGCTCTGCTACATCCTCATGCACACGTTTGTGTTCGGTTCCAAGAATAGCACATTTGTATGTAGACATACAGATACTGTCTGAAACCACCTTTACTAAAATCTCATCATCCGTAATTTCCGGAAGTTCAAATTCCTCCAGACGTAAATCATTTGCCGCATGAAGCCGTACTCCTTTTGCTTTCATAATAAAACTCCTTTCTTTATTTTAAATAAATATTTTTCTCTTTGCAACCGCTATCATCTTTTCAAAGCAGTTCTCAGATCGTCCTGAATACCACTTTCGGGAGCAGTGTTTCCACTACTTCATATTCCGCCGCCTGTGTGCCGCTGCACATCACGTTTGCCGCTCCCACTGCCGTGGAAAGTCTTACTGTCTCCTCCAGAGTCTTTCCTTCTTCTTCCGATACTGCAAGTGCTGCAACCACACTGTCTCCAGCGCCCACGGTGCTTCCTACCGGTACCTTCAGTCCTTCCGCGTAGATCGTTTTGTCCTTTGTCACATAGACAGCTCCGTCTCCTCCCATGGAAACAACAACCTTCCCGATCCCGTACTCTTTCATCAGTTCCGCAGCCGTTTCAGCTATCTCCTCCGGTGTCTCAAGAGCCCGTCCTGTCAAAGCACCAAGTTCATGATTATTCGGCTTGATCAGGTACGGGGAGGCTTTCAGTCCTGCTTTCAGAAGATCCCCGTCCGCATCCAGAATTACTTTCGCACCCTTTTCACGGAATGCTTTTGTCCAGGTGTAATAAGTATCTTTCGGAGATCCTTTTGGCATGCTGCCGGATATGACAACAATATCCTCTTTCGTTACTTTTGCCAGAAGTTCTTCTAAAAGCTTCTCCAGAATTTCTTCCGACACGGTCACTCCCGGTTCATTGATATCCGTATTCGTATGATTGTCCGGATCAATGATTTTCATGTTGGTACGCGTTTCACCCTCCACAAAGTGAAAGAGGGTCGTAAGTCCCATCTCCGTAAGGGCCGAAAGGATCGCTCTTCCGGTATCCCCGCCCAGAATTCCTGCGGCAACGCTCGCTCCTCCAAGCTTTTGAATCACCTTTGAGACGTTGATCCCTTTTCCTCCTGGATCAGTCCTCATAGATGTTATCCGGTTGACAGCATCAACGGTCAGAGACGGAATTTCCACCGTTTTGTCCAGTGCCGGATTCAACGTTACTGTGTAAATCATAATACCCTCCTTTTGTTTCAACAGTTTATTTTCATTGCCATGTCACATCCTTTTATATGATCCGTTCCTGTTTTGCTGCAAAAAAACTCCGGTCTCCGTAAAGATGCCAGCTGCATCTTCACGGGAGACCGGAGTTTTCCGTCCCGATTGCTTTTTCACTTCTGTATTTTATCTGTCTCTAATCGCTTTCCTGCGGGAAATACTGGCCGAACAATTCTTCCATCTTTTCCGTAAGCTCCTTTTCCATCTCCCGGTAACGCGCCAGAAACAGGCTTCCCTGTTCCGTCAGTTCGCTTTTTCCTCCTGAATTTCCGCCGTTATGGGAACTCAGCAGATGAAATCCCAGCTCTTTCTCTGCCCGTTTTATGATTTTCCAGCTTTTAGAATAGGACATTCCCATCTCGTTACAGGCCCCTTGAATAGATCCTTTCTTTTCTATCAGTTCCAGAATCCTTGCTACCCCCGGGCCAAAAAACCGTTCTTCTTTTTCCAATGTCAGCCGCAAAGCCGGCCGGATCTTTTCTTCCATTACCGCACTCCTTCGATGTTTTCTAAAAAGTTCCTGAACTACATTTTAATCTCATGTTCTGCTTTTGTCATCATATTCATTACCCAGACAGACAGAAATGCAATAACCAGAATTACCGCCACGTACACTGCCGCCCGGTCCATATTGCCGCCTGCAACTTCCGAATAAACAGCAAGGGGCAGGGTCCTTGTCTTGCCGGGAATATTTCCCGCCAGCATGGCAGTCGCCCCGTACTCTCCAAGACCTCTTGTCGTTGATAAAATCATACCGGAGAGAATGGACGGAAATGTGCAGGGGAAGAGAATCTTCCAGAGAATTCCCCATTTTCCGAGCCCCAGCATCTTTGCTTCCTCGATCATATTCTGGTCAATCTGTTCAAATCCCGCTTTTGCGGAGCGGTACATCAGAGGGAAGGAAACGACAACCGCAGACAATACTGTCGCCACCCAGGAAAAGGCAATCCGGAAACCAAAAACTTCCTCCACAAAGCTCCCGATCGGGCGTCTTGCCCCGAAAAGCCATAACAGAAAGAAACCCGCGACCGTCGGAGGAAGTACAAGCGGAATGGTAAGAATCCCGTCCACCGCGGCTTTTAGTTTCCTGCCTTTAATAAACATGACTGCCCACGCTGCCAGAATCCCAATGACAAAGGTAATCACAGACGCACATACCGTTGTCTTAAGCGAAATCCAGACCGGAGAAAAATCCATCTCCTGTTCCTCCTGCTACTCGGCGCTGCGATAATCCGCAAATCCATAGGACTCAAATACGGACACCGCATCGTCAGAGATAATAAAATCGTAAAATGCCCTGGCAGCCTCCTGGTTTGGCACATCCTTTGTCATTGCCACCGGATACAGAACCGGAGATTCCAGTGAATCAGCCGGCGCCTCCGCCACCACTTTGACTTTGTCTGTCGTTGCCGCATCTGTCGCATAGACAATTCCACAGTCCGCAGAAGACTCCGCCACCCAGTTCAGCACTTCCGTAACATTCGTTCCAAAACTTGCCTTTGCTGAAACCGTATCCCAGAGACCAAGATTTGTCAGTGATTCCTGCGCATACTGTCCCACCGGAACGCTCTCCGGATCCCCGACCGCTATCGTACCTGCATTGGCGATATCTTTAAAAGAGGAAAACTCTGCGTCGGAGGAAGCCGGGGTAATCAGTACAATCTTGTTTTCCAGCAGGTTGACAATCGTATCGCTGTCAATCATCCCCTCCTCTTCCAGCGCATTCATCTGCGTCGGCGCTGCTGAGAAAAAGAGATCTGCCGCAAGACCGGACTCGATCTGCTGCTGCAGCTTTCCGGAAGAATCATAGACACCTTCGATGTTCACATCCGGATACTGCTCCTCAAATGCCGGAATCAGCTCCTCTTCAAAGGCATATTCCAGGGAAGCTGCAGCCGCAAGCGTCACGGTTCCCTCCAGATTACTCCCGGATGTTCCATTCTCTTCCGTCTGCGATTTATTGCTTTCGGAAGCCTTGTCGCCGTCCCCTCCGTCCGAAGACTGGCATCCCATCATTGCAAGTCCCATTGTTGCTGCAAGAAGCAGCAGCATTACCCGTTTTTTCATAGATTTTTCTCACCTTTCTTTTTGGCATTTATCTTGCACACTCCGACTCGGATCCCCGAAGAATCCCCAGTCCGTGCTGTACACTCTCCAATATGATCTCCATACTTTCCCGCACTGCTTTCGGGCTTCCCGGAAGATTGATAATCAGCGTCTGTCCCCGTATGACCGACGCTCCACGGGAGAGCATGGCCCTTTTTGTATATTTCATGGATTCGGCCCGGATCGCCTCCGCAATCCCTGGTGCATTGCGGGTCATGACCTCCATTGTCGCCTCCGGCGTCGTATCCCGTTCAGAAAATCCGGTTCCGCCGCTGGTCAGAATCAGGCTGACCTGCCGCTGGTCGCAAAGCCGGATCAGTTCTTTTTTCAAAAGTGCCTTCTCATCCGGAAGAATCAATTCCTCTACCACATCAAATCCAGCCGCCGTCAGCCCTTCTTTCATGGCCGGGCCGCTTTCATCTTTGCGTTCCCCTTTACTTCCTTTATCGCTCATCGTGATCACTGCTGCCGTAAACGGCCTGTCTTTGGCCGGGAATTCGACGGTCATCATACTTCCGGTCTGAATGGTTCCGGAGGAAAGGACTTCGGCAAATACGCCCTGCACCGGCATGATGCACTCGCCCATCCGATGGTAAATCCGGCAGTGGGTGTGGCACTCCTTCCCGATCTGTGTCATCCGCAGAACCACATCCTGACACCGGAGAATTGTCCCGACCGGAAAGCTTCTAAAATCCAGATCCTCCACGACAAGATTTTCCCCGAACGCTCCGTCCTGCACATCCGCGCCTCTGGAATTGAATTCCTTTACTTTATCATAGGAGAGCAGGCTGACCTGGCGGTGCCAGTGTCCCGCATGGGCATCTCCCACAATCCCGAATCCCTTCTCAAACTTTGCTTCCGCCACGGCATGCTTTTCGGTTCCGCGCTTTTCACTGATGCAGATCGCCCGCACTCTGCCGGCGGTCTTTCTTTCTTCCATCTGTTATCCTCCTATCTCATTCATCCTTTTTTTCTCACTGATCTGATCCGGCTCTTCAAACCGGTGCCCGGCCGGCTTTCTTTGTCCCGCCGCACGAAAAATCTTCCGGATCCGTTCCTGTTTTTCCTCCGGCGTTTCCCCGCTTCTTATGACAGAGCGCAGATCTTCCGCATCGTCATAGCAAAGGCAGTATTTCAGCTTTCCGGTACTTGTAAGACGCAGGCGGTTGCAGCTTTGGCAGAACTTTCCGTGAATCGGAGAAATCAGTCCCGTCCTCCCAAGGAATCCCGGAATCTGCATATACACTGCAGGCCCAAATCCCGCACCTGCTGCCGGTGCCGCCTCCTGAAGATCCGGATACCGGTTTTTGATCATCTCAAGCACCCGCCGGTTGTCCAGTCCATGGTACTCTTTTCCGTATCCGATCGGCATCATTTCGATAAACCGTACATCCACCGGCCACTTTTCCGAAAGACGTGCCAGATCCAGAATTTCCGTCTCGTTGATTTCTCTGGCTGCCGCCACATTGATCTTGGTCCGGATCCCTGCGCTGACACAGGCTTCCACCGCCTTCAGTACTTCCTCCAGGCCGTCATATCCGGTAATCTCCCGGTACTTTTCTCTCTGCAGAGTATCCAGGCTGATATTAACTCCATCCAGTCCTGCCTCGAGAAGATCCGGAAGAAATTTTCTCAGCCAAATCCCGTTCGTCGTCAGCATAACCGTCTCAATTCCCGGAATCGCTTTCAGCATCCGGACACAGTCCGGACATCCTTTCCGTACAAGAGGCTCCCCGCCTGTCACACGTACATGACGGATTCCTTCCTGTGCCGCCACCCTTGTAATTTCACGGATTTCCTCGTAAGTCAGGATCTCCGACATCGGCACGGAATCAATGTCATGGGGCATACAGTACCGGCACCGGAGATTGCACCGGTCTGTAAGGGAGATCCTGAGATAATCAATCTTCCGCCCGCTCATAGTCTCCTGATGCACCACCTTTTTTTCTGCATAGAAAGATATCTGTCATTTCCATGCTTTTATCTACCGCCTTGCACATATCATAGATTGTAAGAAGCGCCGTATTCACTCCGGTCAGAGCCTCCATCTCCACGCCGGTCTTACCCTCGCAGCGCACCGTACAGACTGCCCGGATGTATCGTTTCTTCGGATTCCGGTCCTTTCGTTCCCCGATCATCTCAAAATCCACGGCCACTTTCGTCAGGCTGATCACATGGCAAAGCGGAATGATCTCACTTGTCTTTTTCGCTCCCATGATTCCCGCAATCCGGGCTACCGAAAGGACGTCTCCTTTTTTCATGCTTCCTTCCAGAATCTTCTGATAGCACTCTTCGGACACACCGATCTCGCCCTGTGCCGACGCCTCCCGTCTGGTCACCGCTTTTTCTCCGATATCGACCATCACCGCGTTTCCGCTTCCATCAAAATGTGTAAATTCCATATCTGTTCTCCCTACTTTCCAAATCCGCAGTTCGGATAGGTGCAGACCGGGCAGTTCAGACACAGTCCGCCCTCTCCGAGATGTGCAAGCTCCTCTGCGGTCACCGGATCATCCGCCAGTACTCTTGGCAGTACCAGATCGAAGATCGTCCTCTTTGCGTACATCACGCAGCCCGGAAGTCCCATGACTGCCTGACCTTCTTCCATATAAGAAAGCAGAAACATGGCTCCCGGAAGCACCGGAGCTCCATAGGATACGATCCGTGCGCCGGAATTTTTAATCGCAAGGGGCGTCCTGTCATCCGGGTCTACACTCATTCCCCCGGTACAAAGCACCAGATCCGCTCCTTCTCCGAGAAAACGCAGAATCGCCTCTGTCACCATCTCCGGTTTGTCATCGCATACGGCATGTCCGATAATCTCCACCGGATAATGCCCGAGCTTTTCTTCCAGTACCGGAGTGAAGGTATCTTTGATCCGTCCTTTATAAACTTCGCTTCCGGTCGTGATGATGGCAGCCTTTTTCGCCCTGAAAGGCAAAATCGAAAGGATCGGCGCTCCGCCGTTTTCCTCCTGCACCGCTTTTTCCGCTCTGTCCATCTTGTCTTTTCCGATGACAAGCGGGATGACACGCATCCCTGCAAGCTTGTCGCCCTTTTTCACCTCGGTATTACCGTGTCGTGTGGCAATCATCATTTCCCCCTGGGAGTTTACCCGGTAAAGGGCTCCGGAATCCACTTTCAGAAGTCCGTCCTTCTCCGCTGTCAGCTCAATCTTACCTTCCTTTGCTTCCGACGCGCTCATATACCGGAAGCACTTTACTGCTCCGTCAAAGGCCGCCTCCGCACTGCTTCCTCCCTGACAGATCCTGCGCAGAATCTCGGCTCCTTCATCTTCGTGAAGCATCCCTTCTTCCTGCTCCCAGACATACAGATTCTCCTTCCCCACACTTAAAAGAACCGGAATATCCTCCCTGGTGACAATGTGTCCTTTTCTGAATACCGGTCCTTTCTTTTTGTCCTTTATAATCTGCGTGATGTCATGGCATAAAATACATCCCTCTGCATCTTCTGTTCTGACTAATTTCATGTTTCTTCTCCCCGTTCTCTCTTTGATACCGTACTGTTTTTTAAAACATAACGACTGGTACAAGTATAGCAGAAGATCAATGCCCTGTAAAGCGTTCTCTTTTTGTGACATGATCACAGAATTTTCCTCAAATATGGTATACTATAAGAAAAAACCGAAAGGAAGGTCTGCTTATGTCATATACAAAAATTACACAGGAAGAAGCAAAAAAACTGATGGATGAGAGGAACGACATTCTGATCGTCGATGTACGAAATCCGGAAGAATACGCACAGGGACATATCCCGGGTGCCATTAATGTTCCAAATCCTTCCATCACCAACCGTGAAATTCCGGAGCTTCCGGATAAGAATCAGGAGCTTTTAATCTACTGCCGTTCCGGACAGCGCAGTAAAATCGCGGGAAAGAAGCTCGCCGTCCTCGGATATCAGAATATCAAAGATTTCGGCGGTATTATGGACTGGAAATATGAAGTGGAATAATCATAAACGAAAAGATGGGCACTACCGGTACTTCGGTACCGCAGCGTCCATCTTTTTCGTTTTTCCTCTATTGTTTTCTACAGAAACTGGCGGACCGGAATGGTTTCCTTCTCCTCTCCTGTCTTAAAAGGTTTACAGCAGGAAAGATCCCATATTTCCTGAAAATAATTCTGAAGCTGCAGATAAGATCTGCCTTCTTCCGGCACGGACTCGTATACGAGAATATCACGATCCATGTTGTAGGACTTCTTATATTCACCGAGGAAAATGTCATCGGTATTTCTTCCGCGAATTTCTGTGATGCAACAGCTTTCGAGAGATGTCTGTGCTTCATCATGCCTGACACATTCAAATCTTCAATGGTTATATAAGATGGCTTGGTTTTCACGATCTCTGCTACCGTTTTATTGATATAGTCAGTACGGATGTTATCTATCTTACGATGAAGTCTCTGTACTTTCAGCTTTTGTTTTTTGTATATTCTTCTGAGCGGACTCTCCTTTCTTTAAATTCTCATATTTGCGTGAGAGGCATCTTTGCTCTCTACGCAGTCTCTTTTTTGTAAAATCTATACGAATAACTCTGCATTGTGCTTTTGTAAAAAATGCAGGGATGGCATCCTTCAACCCATTCCTGCATCCTGTAATTTTCTTCTATTTCTATTTTTTCTAAAACGTCATTGTCCCTGACATGACGATGGTTCCGTCTGTTTTCACACCTGCGATCTGGTAAGTGTCTCCTGTAGATTTTTGATACATTCTGATCTCATCACCATAAAAGCTCTGTGCTACATAATGAAGTTCCAGTTCTTTCAATCTCTGGCAGTCATAGAATTCCGGCGAAAATACATTCTCCATCAGATTGACATATCTAAGATTTGCCATGTGGTGGCTTTTGTCCAGATCCGAATACTGCACTTTGTGGGAAAATACGTATTCCATATCGGAAACATCCCGTTTTATTTTTGCGAAAGGATCCAGCGCAATTTTCTCCTCGCACACAACGTCCTGCGGCATCTCGATGTCGGACAATTTCCCTATTTTCTGTTCTTCCAGATGAAATACACAACTTTCCAGTCTTCCCAGTGCGTAGACTTCATTTCCAACGGATACCTTCAAATCCTGCCAGATTCTTACTTTGTCCTGCTTCTCAATCCATGTTTCCATATGGAGCGGTCCTGAAAAATCCGCCTGCTTGATTACGCGCATTTTGTATTTTGTGTACATCCACGCCATGCCGTATGTTTCCGGAATTTTCGAATCAAAACTGTTCTCTACTCTTTTAATGCAGAATTCGCCCAGCGTCGAAACTCTACGCCTCGTTTAGATTTTACACGATAGCCGACGGAGATAATTACGTCCGATGTATAAAATGGAACTGGTTGCTTTACTCCAACAACACGCATTTTTTGCGTGTTGTTTTCTCTTATGAGTTCTTCTGAGAAAACATTATTTATATGTTTCCGAATTGTCTTTTCATCACTTCCAAATAATACAGACATCTGATTAGCACTAAGCCATACTGTATCACTTTCTATTGACACTGGCAGCGCAATACTCTTATCTTCTGTCTCAAATAAAACAATTTCTTTTTCATACCCCATAAGTTTCTCCCTCCTTTCATTCTACTCCATATCACTTAAAGCCTGCAAATACCCATCTAAACGTTTCCGTGCACCCGGGTCAAGCCTTTCATATTTTTGAATCAACTCATATTCTCTTGAATTTTTGTCAATCACAACATAGTCCATCTGCTTATATTCCTTGGGATTTTTACTATCCGTCTCCAACAGCAGCTCATATGGAGAAATTTCCAACACCTCACATATGATCATAATCTTATCCGCAGAAGGATTCGTTCCCTTTCGCCTCCAGTCACTGACTGTACTCTGAGATATACCTGTTCTTTTCGCAAATTCAATTTGTGACATTCCCTTTTCTTCAAGATATTGATAGATTCGTTCGCTTATAAGCATAGCCTCTCCTTTCATCTTTTCTTCCAATTTTACCTTTCATCTTTTCTTTCAATTTTATCTTGACAAACCCTTTTGTTCTTATTAGTATAAGAGATGAGAAATGGGTTTTTACCAAGTATGATTTAAAATCGGAACGGGTTGCTCGTTTCTTTTTTTATATCTAAAATGTCATATAGATAATAATTCCCATTTTTTGCATGACGCACCAACATGGAGACATGATACACGTTATAACGTTCCACTACTCCCTGTTCATCATAAACGGGCAATGCAAATCTGGAATCATACCGGTACCAGCCAAATACTGCATCTCGCAAATGTTTATTTCCAGAATTCTCCCGATAATGCTTTCCTTCTGCAATTTCAAGCATCTCTGGAATTCCTTGTGTGGCATTCGCCTTCGCTTTCGCATTGGCTCCTTTCAAAGAAAAAGTATATTTCGATCCCGTATATTCGTCCGGTAGATCCCGTCCAATATAAACTGTATCATTTGTATCTTCAATCAAATAAGAATTCCCTACATATTGCCTCAAATACTTTTTCACTTCATCCCAACAAATCGACCGTTTTCCTTTAAATAAAATTTTTGAAATTACAACGAGTTTCCTACTATCTTTATCTGTAATGATTTTCACATTCTCCCTCATGGATTGGTCTCTCCTCATTTTCTCCTGTAAGGTTTAGAAGAATCATTTATCGTATATACGTTATAATATGGTAAAAAAGAAAATATGTCAATCATTTTAACCCCATTCATGTCTTCTCCCCTATTTGTTATACGTATTGTTTTCGTCTAACAGATTATATAACAGGATATATTCTCGTCCTACAAGACATAGCTTTCGATAAAAAACGGCAAGATGTCAAACATCCTGCCCTGTCACCAAACTATTCTATTCTCAGCAACTACAGTCCCAGTCCGTCAATCCATTCCTGTACTTCTGCTTCATCAACACTGGAGCTGAATCGCTGTCCTTCCTGCCAGTCTCCGGTTCCGGCCATGCGGCGATGCCCCACCAGATTGGGTACTAAACCGGAGGTCGTTTTCCCCAGCCCTTGATTTTACTGAGCTTAACGGTATACAAAAGTGTGTTTTGTGTTTCCACATTCCCCAGAATAGTTATTCCAGGAACCCAATCTCCAGCAGTTCCTGAGCAATCTCCCTACTCTTCACTCTCATCAAACCATCTTCTTCCTTTACATTAGACAGCAGATTCACACTTCCATACCAGACGATTTCTCTGTCAATCACAGCAAAATGTTCATGCATCCCCGTCTTCTCCAGCACAGTCACTCCCGATTCTATCAGTTCGGTAATCAGTCCTTTCGTCTTTTCAATTCGCTGTTGTGGGTAATTGTCCGCCGACAGCGTCAGTAGTGTGATCTTCACACCGCTATCATGTCGTTCTTCCAAAGTTTTTAAAATTCTGTGTACCCCCTTTGCACCGATTCCAGGGCTGGAAATCACAATCTCCGTATCGGCTTGCGCCACATCTCTTTCAAATACAGACGTATAGGATTCGCTGTCAAATATGGCATTAGTCTCCTGCTTTTTCTCTGCCTCATTCATAACGATCTCATATCCGATCTTCTTATATGCTCTCAGTCTTTTATAATACATTTTATCCAATACACGGATATGCGCATCCACATAGTCATATATGATGACCTTCCGTTTGCCTTCATAATCCCTGTGTAGTCTTCCGGAATACTGCTCCACATTCCCCTGCCAGGCAATGGGAGTTGTCAGCATCATTGTGTCTAGCCTTGGGTAGTTAAAACCTTCTCCGATATATTGTCCGATGGCAACAAGAACCATTGATTCATTTGCCGGAACATTTTTCATATTCTCACGGATCTGCTCGTTTTCCTTTCTGCTTCTGCCGCCTTTAAGCAGGAATACATGATCCGCCTTATCCCGGAGCATAGCAAGCAATATATCTGCATGATCTCTGGATTTTGTCAAAACGAGCGGAGTCCTGCCTTGCCTCAGACATTCTTCTACATCAGATATAATCTGCCTGTTTCTCACATCACTGCCGCGCACTGCGGCATATGCTTCATTGATCTTCCATTCCTGTCCTGTAGTATTGATCAGCCTTGTAAATCTCGGATATACATAATGCGCAATTCCCTGAAGTTTCACTTTATCTTTTGCGCTGAAACGGTATCTGACCGGTCCGATCTGCATAAATATTTTTTGTTCCTGTCCGTCATCCCGTTTGGGAGTTGCGGTCAGACCATAAACATATCTGGCAGAGACTTCTTTCACTACTGCCTCTGCGGTATCCGATGCACAGTGATGACATTCATCAGCTTATGTCAAGGGTAGACTAACAATTTTTTAAATTTATTTTCTGACGTAAAGCACCGCCTCAACCTTCATGTTTCCCAGCAACACTTTAGGAAATACTCTGAGCTTTTTCCCTAATACAGTATCGTCATGTATTATCTCTTTCAGAACTCTCTTTATCTGCTCCAATCCAGTATTCCAATCAGCATCTGATTCCCATTTCAAATTATTATTAGTCATGGAAGACGAATAACTAAGCCCCCAATTCCACTGCACATCTCCATATTTCGACTCATCGTCATTTGTAAGTCCCTGTAAACATAAATCCCACGGTGCATCCTTAAACTTTATAAAATTAAACGCTATTGCCTGCGAGTCCTTAGGCATATCAAATAAGATTATTGGCGTTGCCCAGTTTTTGATTTTTTCAAGCAGTTCTTCATCACTCGCTATTACTAAAGGCTTCTGACTGTCATCCTTTAAGCCTAATCTTTCCAAATCAGTGTCTCTGATTTTAAAAGAGCCCAAAATCAGATAATACAATAAAAATACTTGATGTCTAATAGCAACTACTTCTTCTTCCGTATATAGATTATCTTTATGAAGATGATCGTTCCTTTCATTATCTTTCCAAGAATACAGCGTATCTATCAAATATTGCATGGTGTCCTCATTAACATCAAACACATCACTATTAAAGAAATGTCCACTTCTATCTTTATTACGAATAAACCTTATCAGTGATCCCAGGGTGCTATCCATATATTGTTCATTAGTCTCTATTAAGTCAATGAAATTGCCATTGCTGTAAGAAGTGCCTGTAAAAGTACCCTGCTTACTGTGATCAATGCTAATCCGCTTTCCGCGGCCTTCATATAACTTTATAATTTCAAACAGTAATTGTTCTACAGACTTCAGATATCCTGTTACTATGCCAGTCTGATCAATCGCACCAGTCGCTGTAGAAATACCATAATACCATTCTGAACTAATAAAACTATCAGCGAAGCTGGAATCAGCTGTTATCAGACGGTATAATCCTCTTTCAATATAATTATGACGAATTATATCCAATTGATCATCTGGAAGGCATATACAATACTCACGATTATAATCTATGGTTTCTATCATGCTTTCTTTCTTGACTCTAAACTTTTCTACAGCCTCTGCTGTAGGCGTTGCTATAGTCTTGCATCCAATAAGCATTTTAGCTCTCTCATTAAATTTTTCCGCATAAGATATAAATGCTGGATACTCTTCAGCGCCAAAATTGATATCAAAAAATTCTTTCAGCGTAAAAAACTGAAGAAAAGAATTATCATCTTCTTGTTCTATTTCATTAAGCTGATCAACGTATTTATCATGTTGGGACTTGATGAAAATAAATTTTACGCTATCTATATCTTTAAACTTTCGAATGTTCTTACGTATTTCAATTAACCCTTTCCTAAGGCCATACGAAATTACGTATGCAACTTTCTTATTATTTTCATATCTGGCAAATGAAAACGGATGAATTTTCCTTGGCCTTCCACTTGGGCTAACTTCATCATACTCCGGTATCTCATAAGCCATGTCTTCCTGGTCAAAAATATTGATAACTATACGCTCAATGGTATATTTCACCCATGATTCATTATTTGAAATCATGCGACTATAATACCTAAATATATCCCCGCATATATCAACAACCACATCGCTTTCTCCATTGTCTTCTGGAGCATCTTTTCTATTCCTCTTAAATAGATTTAACAGCTCTTCAAAACGATATTGATATATATACCTGTTATCCATGACCGTCTCCCCCCTTATTCGTATTGCTTCATAGCATCAGCATGGAATTTTTTCATTCTCAGTCTCAATGCTTCTGGCTTAATAATTTCAGCGCTATTACCAGTAAACCTTCTAAAATATAAAAACACCTGATCTGCCGAACACTTATAGTAATAATAGTGAGCATCTTCCTCGTGTTCAATTCTATCCACCATAGGTCTACCATAATAGATTCGATTATAAGACTTTTCCCCATAGTCTGTGAGCTTTACGCATATTTCCTCATCATCATTAATTGCAAACTGTGGGCCATAATGCAGCATCATATCAAGGTGTCTTTTGACATCATCTGAAATGGTGCCCATACGGTTACTACGATTAAGATTGGTAATCCTGTTAAGCCTATAGCTCTTTGCCACCTGTTCACCACTCCTGTCATCCGTCTCAGCACAAATTAGATAATTGAACATTTCTCCCTGACCTACTACCACTCGATAGGGAATTACCTCATGCACAACATCCTTGTTCCATATCGTAGTGAAGGCTACTGGCCTGTTGCTTTTACAAGCTTCATCCAACAGCTCATAATTATCTCGGAAAATAATCTTTTCACGTTCATTCAGCGGCTTGTCGCAATAGCTCATCAACAACCGGCAAAAGTACTGTGATATGTAATCTGAGTCTCCCAGATCAGTCATAATCTTAATAATTAGACTCTCTGTATCCTTGGTTGGCTTCAAGGATAATCGCTTTGGATTTTTCCCTTTTCTGGTAGGAACCTCTGGCAAGATTACATTTTTCAGAATGCTATCTGCCAGAAGATCACGTTTTTCTGCTGACTTGACAACACCAGCCGTTTCTTTCTTTATCGCATCGTACTTCTGCGTATATTCCTGTACATACTGCCCATAGAATCCCGTAATCAACATGCTTAAAAAGCGGTTCTTATTTACAGTACGCCCATCTCTTTTAAATATCTCAAATAGACTAGCATCATTCTCTAGGATCCGCCCTACATTATCCGGGACATATATATTGATTTTCTCCATTATCGCCTATCCTCTTTCCTCACGTCCCCTTTTTGGGGTCGCAAATCATATACTTCTTCCATTATATCACTTAATTCTTGCAATATAAAGGGGCTGTGAAATTATATTTCTTACTTTCTATACGTCCTGTTTTTTCTGAGTTATTATATAGACACAATCAATCAACTAACACCACCAAAGGAGGTACCCCTATGGAAAACAAACTCATCGAAGTCGTAGACACTTTCCCGACTCTCATTAAGAACACCCATCTTAATGTCAACCTTCAGGGATGGCCTGCAGCCGTAACTGCCATAGCCATCTGCTGTGCCGGAGTTGCGGTCTACGCAATTAAAGCCACTACTCCTTCAGAGGCTCCCGCTACCCAGGGAGCCATCTGATGTGGCTGTAACACAAAAAGAGCCAGTCAGATCTCTCCAACTAGCTCTCAGCCTCAACTTTCTATGAACTCCATCACCTCATCCTTAAAATTCCACCGAATCTCCATATGCTCCCGGTCAGTTATCCTCACCTCTTTCACCAGTGCCTGAACGATCTCAACAGACAGCTCCTCAGCCCGTGAGAATGACTGTATCTTCTCCACCGCTCTGGCTGTCTCACCACTGCCTTCCATCTTAAGCTCCTGAGCCTGCTTTTCCAAAACCGCTATCTGTTCTTTCAGCCGTGACTCCTGCTCAGTCAGCTCAGCTCGCTTTCTCTGGAAAGCATCTTTACCAATAATTCCAGCCATAAAGCCATCCATGTTGGCAAACTTCTCTGTATTGCATCTTTCCAAATCACGCTGCAGATCAGCCAGCTCATGCATCTTCTTCAAATGAACATCAGCAGCTCCAGCTGTCGTCCCGCGAAATAAAGTTCCCGTCTCCTGCACAAAGACAGCGAATTATAATAGCAGTCTTATAAATATATCTTTTACAGTGTGCCAGAAAAAGCGGCGCGCTTTTTTCTTGTGTGTTTCAGGATATTTCGTTATAGTTGTTTTGACAACTATAAAAAAAGAGAAAGAACGAATC
>NZ_JACJKH010000032.1 GCF_016900655.1 Drancourtella massiliensis | reverse complement strand
CCGACGATAGAAAACCACGTCCGTTTTTTGGAGACACATTTAATCGAGCGCTTAAAAGAAAACATATTTACAAGTCTCGATTCCCTGAACAAAGAAACCCAAAAGATAATAGCGACAATCAATCAAGCGGATTTCCGGAATAAAAATGATATCCGCAGGACACGGGAGTATGCCTTCCAGACCTACGACAAGCCAAAAATGAAGCCTCTTCCATCGGGCAGCTTTACGACTTGTGATTATAAATATTTTCTGCGTATACCAGATAATTACCACCTTGAATATGACGGCCACTATTACTCTGTATTGTATACGTATCACGGAAAACCTGCAATGCTCAAAGCTACAATGAGTGAGATAAGGATCTGTGATGAGAATAATAGGCTTTTGTGTAAGCATGTACGCTCCTATAAGGATTTTCCGCGTTATATCACAGACGACAGTCATATGCCTCCGGAACACCTGTATTACAAGGAACTGAATGCACATGACGGGGCGTATTACCGCAGATGGGCATCCGTTTATGGAGAGTCCATGGTTACGCTCATTGATCGTATTCTTCGCAGTGTCAAGCATGAAGAGCAGGCATACAACAGCTGCAAGGGCATTCTGCATATGTGCAATGATGTCCCGCGTCATATCGCAGCGGAAGCGGCTCAGATTTGTATTGATGCATCTGCATGCAAGTACACTTACTTCAAGAAAGCCCTTAGCCGTCTGGTTAACCACGAACCGACAGGAAACAGAGCAGCCGGGCATCTTCCGGAACATGAAAACATCAGAGGGAGGGACTGCTATCAATGAATGAAAATCTTTCCCTTACTCACGAGGAACTCCTGATCTGTGAACGCCTGCGTTCCCTGAGGATGTCCGGAATGGCAGATGCATTTGAAAGCCAGATGCTGGATCCGAATGCCGATCTGGCGCCCTTCATTGAACGGTTCACGGAGATCGTAAACCATGAATGGCAGATACGATACGACAAAAAGTTTAAACGCTATCTGAAACAGGCACATCTGCGCTATCCGGATGCTGATCTGGATGAAACCATTTATGATCCTGCAAGAAAACTGGACACAGATGCAATTGAGCGGCTGGCAACCTGCCATTGGATTGATGAAGGAAAGAATCTCCTGATTACCGGGATGACAAGCAGCGGGAAAACACATCTAAGCAATGCCTTGTGTATCTCTGCTCTTCGCCAGCTGAAGACGGTGCGATATATCCGTGCAAACACGCTCATGCTTGAACTGGAGCAGGCCAGACTGAAGTCAACCTATCTGGAATACGTTACCGCGCTGTCCAAACTTGATCTGCTTGCGATTGATGACTTTGGTCTCATGGAGCTGGATCTGGATAAATGCCGTGATCTCTTCGAAGTAATCGATGGACGGGATGGACGCAGGTCCACAATCATCATTTCACAGTTTCCGATCAAGTCATGGTTTGATCTGTTCAGGGAACATACTTATGCGGATGCATGTCTTGCCCGTATTACTGATAAGCGACATAGCTATCGGCTTGAAATGAATGGTATCAGTATGCGCGAAGCTGAGAAATAAGCATCTGTCATCAGAGGGATGATGCTCCGCACCGTTTAAAATGGACTGAGCGCACCGTTGGTGCGGAGCATATGCCCCCTTTTACTGGAATTTACAGGTACAGCACATCAGTATTGAAAAGATTAAAATTGAATATCGTAAGTAGATTATGGAACGCCGATATTGACGTTCCTTTTCTATTTCCAGCCGTTCAGAAATGGACGGCTTTTTCTATATCCAAACGAAAGGAGAATTTTAAAAGCTATGAAAAAGATATTGAAGCGATTAGCCACAGGTTTCCTTGCCTTTGCGACTATCGTTACCGCTTTGCCGACAACGGCAGTCCACGCTTCCGAGAAGCAATACTGGACAGAAAGTGCAGAGCGTGTCGGTATCGTTGAAAAAGTAATGAATGACGGTTCTATCGGTTCGACATTCAATGAGGGACACATGACCGTTGAGGGCGAGGACGCTTTCTGCGTGGATATTAACACCAACTTCCGCAACGGTTATAAGACCAGAGCCGACGCAAGCACACGCATGAGCTACGACCAGATTTCAGATGTTGCCCTCTCAATCGAGTATGTCAATCAGTATATGCAGAGCCACAGCGGATTGAGCAGTCAGCATATTTACCTTTTGAAACAGTGCGTCGTATGGCAGAGATTGAGCGTTCATCTTGGCTGGCAATGCGATAACGTCAGAGCTTCCTATGATGAAATTCCAAAAGCTATACAGGACGAGGTTTACGCTGGGGCGAAAGCCTTTGCCAGCGAGAACAAGGGACGCTATGAATGTGGCGGTTACATCTATTCTGGCGAGGGACAAGACATTGGACAGTTCTGGGCGAAACTTGCCGTAGGAAATGCCACATTGAAAAAGACTTCCAGTAATGCCAGCATTACCGACGGAAACGGGCTTTACTCTATCGCTGGTGCGACCTATGGTGTCTATTCTGATAAGGACTGTACGAAACAGCTTGCCACCCTTACGACTGATAACAGCGGGAAGGAAAAGACTTTCGGAGTATTAAAGTTCTCCGCATTAAGACATGAAGTGCGTGTGGAGAATGAGGACGGGACGACAACCGAGGAAATCAAGCGAAGAACCTATGATTTGAAGTGCAGTCAGCAGGAACGCACGATACAGGTATCTATCCCAGCGGAAATCCCTGTCAAGGACTATCCGTACAATGCCGAGGTGGAGCTTATCAATCCCGTTGCCGACACAGTAGCTAACGCCAACTACCGAGGGGCAGACGTGGAGTGGTATATCAAGGCAGACGACATTGTGCTGAAAAACAAAGGCGGTCAGCCCGCAGGAAATCCACAGAGCCACGCTCCACAGGGACAGCAGAAAAAATAATCAGTAAACCATATTTTGGTTGTAACCCCCGTAGCACAAAAGTATAATAATCTTAAATTTTAAATCAGAAAGGATGAATTTATGAAAATATTAGTATTTTGTGCAAAAGGATTTGAGACAATGGAATTTAGTGTATTTATTGATGTTATGGGCTGGGCAAGGAATGATTATGGTTTTCCAGTAGAAACTGAAACCTGTGGCTTTAACAAAATTGTAGACAGTACGTTTGATGTTTCGATTATTGTTGATAATTTAATCGAAAATGTTTCTGTTGATGATTATGACGCACTTGCTATTCCGGGGGGATTTGAAGAATTTGGATTTTATGATGAAGCATATAACCCTAAATTGCTTCAACTGATTAAGGATTTTGACTCGCAAAAGAAGCCTATTGCTTCAATATGCGTTGGGGCTTTACCACTAGGAAAAAGTGGTGTCTTGAATAATCGTAATGCAACAACATATCATCTTAAAAATGCATATCGTCAAAAACAACTTGCAGAATTTGGAGTAACCGTTTTAAATGAACGTATAGTAGTTGATGATAATATTATTACATCATATTGTCCTGAAACTGCTCCTTATGTAGCGTTTGAATTGTTAAAGAAATTATGTGGCGAGGAAAAAATGCTTATTGTAAAAAAGGCTATGGGTTATTAAAGACAAAGATAAATTTTCTGTTGTATTTCACTCTTCTTCATAAATAAATATATCTTTATCAAATTGCAAGAAATATGTTATACTTGAATATAAGTTTCAGAGGAAGGCGGTGAGTAAATGGCGGGAAAAAATAAATACACTTTTGAAAGCAAAATCCATGTGTATCGGGCAACAAAACGAATGACGCAACAAGAACTTGCTGATCAAGTCGGGGTGTCCCGCCAGACAATTAGACAGCTTGAGCGAAATCGTTATAATCCGTCTATGCTTCTGGCATACAGTATAGCAAAGGTATTTGATGTAACGATTGAAGATTTATTTGATTTTCGGGAGGGTGACTAATGTTACAAAGGTTGATTTCTTTATTAGATAGTTCAATAGTGTTAAAAATTAACTCGGGCATAGGCTTTGTTTTATTTATTATTTTTATCGCTTATTTTTTCTCAAAAGAAGGAAGAGATGAGCGTGGTCGAAAAATAATTGCTATTGCTTCACTATGTGCTTTTGTTGTCTTATTTATAGCATTGAATGTTTTAGGTGGAGTGTTAGGCTCTGGATGGGGGGCCAATAATGTGACAAGGACTATGAATTGCTTGCAAACAGCATATACCGTGGTGTTATTATCGGCTGATATAACTATCTTAATCACAAGGCAAGCAAAAATTTAATATTTCCTATTGCTATTTTCCGTTTCTATTTAATAATGGTTAATAGCAATATTTTTATTCTTAAATGCAAGAAATATATTGCATTAAGAGAGAAATATGTTATACTGATAATGGTTTCATTATACTAGGTTCAAATATTTTGAAACTGATAAATAGATAATCTTTTAAAAAGGAGGCTATTATTATGGCAACAGAAAAGAAAGTATTTGAAATAATTAAAGAAGCTGGATTTAACCCAATTGACGATAAAGGGATTGTTGTAAAATTTGCTCCCGATAATTTGAGTGCAAAGATTGCAAAATTTTTCAGTATGGAATTTTATGTATTACAACTTTGCAATGATGAATTAGTGTTAGTTCCTTTTAGTACAATTACAGCAGGATTGAAAAAGGAAGTTACTCTACAAATCCCTTATTCTGAAATTAAATCTGTTGAAATTACAGAAGATATGTTAAATTATCAAATTGCTATTATTACAGATACCGATACTATTAGATTGACTGCACAGCAAAAAGAGTTAAGTGGTTTTCGCTCTACGGGAATGTTGGCGTTTTATAATGACGGTTTAAAGGTATCAAATTGGCATAAAGAAAACCTTGACGGTACACTAAAAATGTTGAGCGACATAGCAAAATAAAGCAGATAATTCTATATCTAACAATTTCATATCCAGAATTAAACGAAGCGGTTAGTCTTTACGATTGACCGCTTTTTCTATATCCAGAAAGGGGTGTTTATGAACCTATACAAATACAAGGGAAAGCGTATCAGAGCCAGTGACAAGAACCTTGTGTACCGCTTCTGTGTAGGTACGCTCCTGTCCCTGTTCATAGCGGTTCTCCTACTACTGAACATGGGGACAATCAAGTAGACTAAAGAACAATATCGGCTTGAAGTTTGCCTTTAGAAGTACCGACTTAGGCGAGGTAAAGCAGACCCTTGAATTTTTCGGTATCGACAAGAACGACGAGAACAATCAGAAAAGGCTTCGTGACTTGGAGAACGGACAATGCCTGCTTCAAGATTTGTACGGGCGTGTGGGCGTGGTGCAGATACACCCTGTCTTTGAAGAATTACTGCACGCCTTTGATACCAGACCGCCCGTGAAAAGCGAGGTGGAGTGATGATAGATAGGATAAAGGGGCTTCTGACAAGAAAGAAGCTCTTTCGTTTTTTTAAGATAGCTGTGATTGTGGTACTGACGACCATTGCCCTGCTCTCCCTTTTAGGGACGGTGGCACACGCTTCTGGGCTGGTAGATGATACGGTCAATGCGGACAACCTGTATTCACAGTACCCTTTGGAGAATTACCAGCTTGACTTCTATGTGGACAATAGCTGGGGCTGGCTTCCGTGGAACTGGCTGGACGGTATCGGGAAATCCGTACAATACGGGCTTTACTGTATCACCAACTTTATCTGGACTATCAGCCTGTATCTAAGTAATGCTACGGGGTATGTCGTCCAGCAGGCGTATAAGCTGGACTTCATCAACGACATGGCAGACAGTATCGGAAAGAGCATACAGACATTAGCGGGCGTAACGGAAAACGGCTTTGGAAGTACGGGCTTCTATGTGGGCTTCCTGCTTCTCATTTGCTCCTTTCATGAAAGGAGCTTCCTGTAATGGCAAAAGAAGTCAGACGAGATAACAAAGGACGTATTTTACGAACAGGAGAAAGCCAGAGAACCGACGGAAGATATTTATATAAGTGTACCAACGCATTAGGCGAACCCGTTTCGCTTTATTCATGGAAACTCGTTCCCACAGATAAGATACCAAAGGGAAAACGTAAGGATATTTCCCTGCGAGAAAAGATTGAACAGTTACAGAAAGACCTTAATGACGGTATCGACCCTACGGGAAAGAAAATCACGGTCTGCCAGCTCTATGACAAAAAGAACAGCCTTAGAAAGAATGTCAAACACAATACGGTAAAGGGACGTAAGCAGTTCATGAACCTGTTGAAAAAAGACCCTTTAGGAAGTATGACGATTGATACAGTAAAGCTGTCCGACGCTAAAGAGTGGGCAATCCGCATGAGCGAAAACGGTGTAGCGTACAATTCTATCCGCAATTACAAGCGTTCCTTGAAAGCGTCATTCTATCTTGCAATACAGGACGATTACATCAGAAAGAACCCGTTTGATTTTAAATTGAGCGACGTTCTGGACGACGACACCGAGGAAAAGGTGGTGCTGACACCAGAGCAGGAAGCCAGCCTATTATCCTTTATGCAGTCAGATAAGACGTATCGCAAGTATTATGATGAGGTCGTCATACTGTTGGAAACAGGCTTGCGTATCTCTGAATTTTGCGGACTGGACTTGAATGTGGCTGTTGATATGCGTAACAGGTCAATCCTTGTAGAACACCAGCTGTTGAAGGATAAGGAAATCGGTTATTATATTTCCACTCCTAAAACAAAGAATGGTAGCAGACAAGTGCCAATGAGCAAAAAGGCTTATGAAGCATTTAAACGAGCTATCAAAAACCGTGAAAAAGGTGTATCGCTTGTCATAGACGGGTACAGCCGTTTCTTGTTCCTCAACCAAAAGGGACTGCCTAAAGTAGCAGGAAATTATGACGGTATGCTAAGAGGTCTGGTGAAAAAGTATAACAAGACACATGATGAGCCTTTACCGCACATCACACCGCATACATTTCGACACACGTTCTGTACGAAAATGGCGAATAAAGGAATGAACCCAAATACATTGCAGTATATCATGGGACACGCCAATATAACCATGACGCTGAATTACTACGCACACGGTTCTTATGCTTCTGCAAAGTCTGAAATGGACAGGCTTTGTGCATAGTGGTAAAAAGAATATTTACCACAAAATTTACTACTTCCGAACGGTAAAATACATAGAGATATAAAAATCTATGTGAAGTGCTTGACCCTATGAAAAATGCTATAGAAGCCTATAAAATAAGGCTTTAATGGCATTTGAAAAGAATTAAAAAGATAAAAGGAATTTATGATAAGATTTTTCATCAATAATATTATTCAATTGGAGCTTATCAAAATAAAGTGGTTGTAGCTTTGAAAGGAGAGATAGGTATGAAATATGTTATTAGGATTATCCAGGCTTCTACACTTTTAGGTGGAGTAGAATTTATGGCAATGCTGTTTTTTGGAAATTTAACAGAAAGTGTAAAGCCAGTGGTATCAGGGGCAGTACTTGCCAGTCTGATTATATCCGGAGTACTTGGCATAATTGACAGAAAATTATTAAGTAAAAGAAACAAGGTTCCGGGCGTTTTATCCTGATAATATTGAAAGAATACATGAGGCATATTTGGAACTTTTTTGTGCTGTTTCGGTCATATTTTGTGAACAAGACAGCATGAAACGGACTGGATAATATCAGGCGGACAAAATGATTTTGTGTTTTTTGCAGGAAAAATTCGTAATGAGATTGCAGTAGCATAGAACTGATCTTTTGCCACTTGCCGATGGTGTGGGGTATAAATAATTCGGTATGTAAACAAGTATGGACTACTGCCTGATATTTTTATTAGATAGGTAAGGATCTTGAACATAGCCTTTGGGTCCACTGTGGGATTTCTGCCTCTGGCAGAGTAAGCCTGATACAGCAAGCTGTAATCTAATTTCTCCAATTCGTAGCTAAGCAGTCGGACAGAGTCATCGTTGGGAACCAAACCTTCTAAATTTAATGGCAAAACCTGTTGATAAGGCTCGCCGAATTCGGTATAATCTTTATGGTATATTTGGTTATTAGGCATATCTAATTATACCATGGAAAACGGACTCTTCGGAGTCCGTTTTCTGTTTTTGGACAAAAAAAGGGGAGCTATTGCTCCCTAGATGATTCTATTTTGCAACAGCCCCTTGCATTATATTAATATGCCGGAATTCCATATCCGTAAATCTGATCATAACCGATAGGATAGCTCCGTCTGGCCACTTTATCTCCGCTGTTTCCCTCTACTGTATAAACAGTTCCATCTACCACGCTTTCTACAATCCCCACATGGCTTGTCTCAGTGTCCCCTTCCCACATAAAAAAGATTATATCTCCTGCCTGTGGCACATAACTTGCGTCCTGCCATTGTCCATTCTGTTGAAACCATTCGGCTCCTACGGTACATTTTGCAAATTTAGGAATCACACCACTGTCAATATATCCACACTGATCAGCGCACCAACTCACAAAGCAAGCACACCATTCCTCCCGCTTTGTAAAACCGTACCAGCTCCAGTAGGTATCGCCTCCATTGCCTTCCTGCGTCAATGCCACCTGCACAATCGCCTGACTTCCGGTTCCCGTAGGGATACGCCCAAATACATAATATCGTAGCACATGAGATACATACTCTGTATCCCCGTAACCGCTCCATCCATTCCGCTCTGCCATCATCGTGGAAAACTCTACCGCATTGGCATAGGTATATCCTCCATAATTCTCTTTCGCCCATGAGATATACCCGTTTCCATAGTTATATCCCTGTAATGCCAGTTTAATGTTGTTCATGTCTACCGGGCTTTCCACACCTGCCTCACGCAGACAAGCTGCAAGGTTCTGGATACCAACATCAATGGAATACTCCGGATCAGTGATCCCGTTTGGCGTATTCGGGTATCTGGTATTATAACCGCACTCGGACGCCTGCATGGGATCTGTTCCCCGTCCGCCGCTTTCCTGCATCATAACTGCTTTGATCAGTTCTACATATTCCTCAATTCCATACTGTCTAGCATACTGCCGGATCAGCGGCTCATATGCCTCCACCTCAGCGCTGACAGGGGTAACGGTACTGGAATTACTTCCTCCAACCATACTGAATAGTGCACCAAACAGGATGACGATCAGCAGGATCAGCACCACGATCCACCCGCCTGCAAGAATAGCAGAAACAAGGGACTTTACAGCCGCAATAGCAGCCTTAACTGAGGCGGTCACAGCCTTCGCCGCCGCTTTTGTTGCCTGTGCTGTGACAATCGCTGCCTGTCTTGCGACAAATGCTGTCCGCTGTGTAGTCATAACCGCTGTCCTCGCCCCCTGTGCTGCGGCTCTGGCAGTAACCTCCGTAGTTCGGACTGCTGTGTGTCCTGTCCGCTCCGCTGTTTTGATCGTCCTGCCTGCGCCTTTCACCGCGGCTTTCCCGGAAGTTTTCACAGAAGCATGGGCTGTTTTGATCGTTTTTTCTCCCCGTTCAACCGTCTTGATCGTCTGCTTTGGAAATTCCCGGATCTGCGCCCCTTTCTTCCCTGCCTCCTTTCCTACTGTGGTATGCTCTCCGGCTGTCCGCCCGTTCTGCGCTCCCGCCCGGTTTTTCATCTGCTCTTTCGGCTGGTAACTCTCTTCTGTACCGGACGAAAAAGAAGAGGCCGATGGTCCCCGGTTTCTCTCCCGGAAAGTCTCTGCCTCTTTCTCTGCCCTGCCCTTCTCCCGGACAGCACTTATTACCTTTTTCCCCTGTTTGCCTGCCTGCTGAACTGTTCCACGGGCAACTCTTTCCCCATTTTCCTTAACCTGCTCTTCCGCATACCCTACTGGGTTACTCTGTTCTTTTACATGCGTCTGCTCTGCGCTGTCTCTCGTCCGGATATAAGCACCTTTCATATGCTCCGCCGCTGTCACTGTTTTATCCAATACTTTTATATCCTTCTGGACGTGGCGGGTTTTGATTGTTCTTCCCATCGCCTGCCCTCCTTTCGGATATGGGATTTTCAGATCTTCTTTGCCACAACCACAAGCCTTCCATTGGTATTGGAATATTCACAGGTGGACAGGGTAAGCAGCTTGTCCCCATACTCTGCGGTCACTCCTGTATCATAAAGAGCAAGTTCTTTACACTGCTCCACATAATCCGTAAACTCTTTCTCCGTCTCTGCATGAGAAAAAAGATAAAACTTAAATCCCGTATCGTCATATACTGTGGTCTTAAATACTGCGATCACTTCGTATTCAGCGGTCTCCGTCAGCGTATCAAAACGGACAGTTTTATGCTGCTCATAGAAATCCCGATCCTCATAGTTCATCAGTCCGGCAAACATTGAGCCATTGTTCATATGGTGTCCATAAATGATCACATTGTCGCTAGGCTCTGCCGGATTGCAATGCTCTGCGATATAGGGAACACCATAGGCACTGGATTCCTTGTAAAAATTGTGTTTCAGATAGTAATCCGGATTGTCCGGAGTATACATGACCGGATAGTTAATCGGCGTGTCTTCAATCATAATCCATCCTGCCATATCATTATTGATGGAAAACAACTCTGCATACCGTTCTAAGGGAGACAAAACTTCACTTTCTTCTCCCTCCGTTTCTTCCTCCGGCGTATCCTCTACCTGTTCCACGATTTCTGCCAGTTCTGTAAATTCTTCCTCCGCTTTCTGTGCGCCCGCATAGTGACTGATCACTTGAAACATTGACACACCTAAAAGCAGGACACATACCGCCAGTCCTGCCAAATACCATTTCTCTCTGATTTTATGATTTTTCATTCTGAAATTCTCCTTCCCTTATTCTCTTGCCTGCTGTTTTACCGGAACCGGCAACTGAGGAACCATTTTCTTTTCCTCTTTCAGCTTTTTTAGTTCCACTTTCACGGACGATTTCTTTTCCTCTTTCTGCACGAACTGTTCCAGACGCCGACGCAGGTTCTCGGTGGTCTGCTCCATGCTGGAGAGCCTGCCGCTGATCGTCAAAAATGACTTGCGGATTTTTGCTGTAACCCCCTTGTCTGTGGTCTGTGGTTCAACTTTCTTCTGCTCTTTTCCCCGGAAAATCCTGCCCACGTTTTTGATGTGTCCGCCTGCGGCGTGAAGTTCCCCGTTTAAAACTTCCATTTTATCCGCCTGCCGGTTCATGCTCTCCACTGCCCCGTGAAGCCCTTCCTGTATCCGGGCAAGAGCAGACGGGATCTTCATGGATGATACGGCTTTCCGCAGAGCGTCCTTCCCTTTCTCTTTATAGGTCTGCAAAGCATTTCCTGCAGACTGGATCAGATTTTTCCGCACTGTGTTTAACTGTCCTCCCACTTCCTGCACTTTTCCCTGTGCCTGTTCTGCGATCCGCAGGACGGACGCTTTCACGCCTCCGTCCTGGATCTGAGATAATTGTTCCTTCACATCCCGCAATTCCTCCAATACCTGCCCAAACTGGACTTCCATTCCGTCCAGATACTTTACAAGGGATTCCACTTCCTTTTGTTCTTTTGTAAGTCCATTTCCTTCCAATACCCGGAACAGTTCCACGATCTCCGGCTGTTCCATCAATACTGTCTGTCTCGCTGTCTCCATCTGCGCCCCTCCTATCGCTCTCTCTGTACGGTCTGCGGTTTCATGGCGGGCAGTTCCCGGCAGTAATCCGGATATTTCAGCCGGATCGCCTCAAAGAAGTAGGGAGCGTACCCGCAGTCAAATATCTCATACGGGGTGGACATCCTCTCATCCCCCTTTTCTGCGTATCCGTTCCAGAGATTGAATGCAAGCCTCGTCAGACGGATGGAGCCGCCTGTCTGCCAGCCTTCATGCAGGCCCTCCGGCCGGATATGCCCCTTCTTAAAGTCAAAAATCCGCTCCACATTTCTTCTGGTAGTGTCGGAAATCCCCACGCAGTAGAAAAACGCCTGATGATAGCTGTCCGTGTTCCCGGTTCTTTTCAGCATGGAATAAAAGAAATTTTCGTGTTCCTTTGATTCAAATCGGATTGTTTTCATATGATCCCTCCATTAGAAAACAGCCTGCGGGAAATCTCTTTCCTCACAGACTGCTAACATTGATTGTATTATGATTCCGGAAGCCCGTCTCCCGGACTGCCCCACGTTTTCTCAAAGTCCTCTGGTTTTGTGGACATCAGCTTATAGATCTCAGAGTTCTTACTCATCTGGTTATAGAACGGAACCAGGGCGCTGCCGATCCTGGCAAGCCCATTTCCGGCTCTGGCATTTGTGATATACTTCATCTGTTCCCCGGAAATATGGAGCAGTTCCGCCAACTGCTCCCGGTCAGAGGCAGACTGGTTCAGCATGACAATAAATTCCGAGTTGGACAGCATGGTCCTTGCGGTCAGGGAGTCCAGCACATACTCCACGTTCTGCGTCAGACTGGTCGTCCATGCGTTTCTCTTACGGAACCGCCGATAGGCGCTGTCAAAGAAGTTTGCGCTGTACTTATGCTGCAGCAGTGTGTGGAACTCATCCAGAAAGATATGGGTTCTCACACCGTTCTCCCAGTTCTGGGATACCCGGTTAATCATATGGTCCGTGATCACAAGCTGCCCCAGGTCTTTCATATCTTCCACCATGCCCCGTGTATTAAAGCTGATCAGACGGTTTTCCGTCTCAATATTGGTAGGATGGGAAAAGTTGTTCAGCGTACCGTCTGTGAACAGTTCCAACATCAGCGCCAGGTCTTTCGCCTCCGGCTCGTCCTGCTCCTGCAGCACCCGGCGCAGCGTAAAGAAGGTCGGGATTTCGTACTGGCGTTTTCTGGAATAGACACGCTCCACACAGCGGTCAAGGATACTCTTTTCTTTCGGCCCAATCACATAGCGGTCGTCCGTGATCCGCTCGTACAGAGAAAGGACGAACTGGGATTTATCCACAACCGGGTTCTTATCGCCATAGCCTTTTACCATATCCATAGCGTTCAAGTGAATATCACTTCCCGCACAGATCGGCAGGCTCACACCGCCCAGCGCCTGCACCAATGGTTCATACTCCCCTTCCGGATCGTACACAAGCACCTGATCTTTTGAGGTGGAAAGGATGATCAGCAGGATAAACATTTTGGTCAGCATGGACTTTCCACTTCCGGGTACGCCTAAGATAAAAGCGGACGGATTGAGCAGAAGCCCACGGTTTACTAAGATCAGATTGTGGGAGATCGCATTGATCCCGCAGTAGATCCCGCCTTTGTCCATGACTTCCTGCGTCCTAAAGGGGATCAGGCTGCCTAAACTTTCCGTAGTCAGCGTCCTCATGCTGTCGATCTTCCTCACGCCGATCGGGAGTGCTGAATTCATCCCGTCCATCTGCTGGAATTTCAGCACTGCCATCTGGCACATCCGGTTTCTCGCAAGAGACAGGATGGTATGGGTATCTGCGTCCAACTGTTTCTTACTCTCCGCTGTGTGCATGAAAGTCACGACAGCCACCATCATCCGCTGATCCCTTGTAGTCAAATCCCGCAAAAACTCCCGGCTCTCCTCTTTCTGCAGTTCCATGTCATAGGGTACGGTAGCGGAAAAGTTCTGGTTGGCATTCTGCCGCCGCTGCCAGTTCGTGATATTTGTTTCCACGCCCAAAAGCCGGTTCTGCGCCTCATTGACCGCCTCGTCTGTGGGGATCGGGATAATATCAATGCTGATCATCATGTTCTGGTTGATGTCCGCAAACTCCGACACCATTTCATCAGAAATATAGGAAGCATAGTCTTTCAGATACAGCACCCTGCCATACCGCTCCCCTACTTTGAAATAATCTTTTTCAAATTCCATCGTATCCGGACAGATATGGTCCTTAAAGCTGTGCCCCAGTTTTGCGGACGTTTTCAGATCAAAACAGAAATGACTTTCCTCTCCGGCCCGGTAAAAGCTGTACAGTACATGGAGTTTTTCCTGTGCGTCCAGTTCCTCGCACTTGGAACCCAGGTTGCTGAAATGGGAGATCAGCCCGTTTCCGGTACGCAGGAAATAATTCCTTGCGTCCTCCACGTTTTTCCGATATACAGAGATCGTCACATACAGCTCCCGGATCATGCCGTTGGCTCCCACTGTCTTTTCCATAAGCATGTCGTTGACTTCCTCCCGGTACTTATCCAGACGGTCATTCTGCTTCGGGATAAAGACTGCCTCTTTCAGTTCCTCTTTGTTCAGCCTGCGGATAATGACAGTCAGCTTGGTGGTCGCTCCGCAGTCAAAAAAGTTGAGGATATTGGTATACTCCAGAAACATGGCTTTCTTATCTTCTTCGGACGCCACTTCAAAGTTAATGTCTGTAAACCGGTACGTCTTCGCATACTTGTTTTTCCCTACCAGAAAGATCCCGTCTTTCCAGATGGTCTGGATCGGGATCGCCTGCTGTACGCTCTTCGGGATCTTAAACTTCTCCTTGTCCTGTCGCATGACGGTTTTTAGTGTTCTTAA
Source organism: Drancourtella massiliensis (assembly GCF_016900655.1). Lineage (GTDB taxonomy): Bacteria > Bacillota > Clostridia > Lachnospirales > Lachnospiraceae > Sellimonas > Sellimonas catena. The sequence continues at coordinate 12,102 of NZ_JACJKH010000032.1, read as the reverse complement.
CATGCTTTCCCATCGCCTCCTTTTCCTGTTTTCTGATCTCGTCTTTTGTCAGCTCATAATATAAGTTCTCCGGATGGAATACCAGATACTTCGGCATGAGGATCTCACTCTTGATCCACACCCACAGAAATTTCTCTGCGGTCATTCCGTGATATTTGATAAAACCAATGGCCGCAAAGGGAGCCGCTCCCAACATGCAAACCCAACTGACGGTTTCCATCCCCATATGGGGGCGGAGCAAAAAATAAAGGCCCACAGCGACGCCACAGGCCAGAACCGCACAGATAAACTGGCGGAGTGACAGGCCAAAGTACATGGCCTCCGTGTATTCCCGGATTTCCCGGTTGATCTTGATCTCCAAACGATGACCTCCTTTATCTGAAAATTTCTCAATCGCACATTTGTCTCCCCCGGTTCTTCCTGTTATACTCAAAGAAAAAACGCAAAGGGGGCTTTTATATGTCATACACTGTTTTTCTCTCTCTCGGTATCTCTGCTGTCCTGCTCATTCTCTCCTTACTCTTCCGTCTGGCGGGAAAATTCAGGCTGACTCTGCCGCTCCTTTACTTTCTCCTGGCCGCCACGGTTTTAAACCCGTGGGCCGCCGCCCATGAGACACTTGCTTTTGCAATTCTTTACGGACTGCTCGCTCTCTCCGTCATAAGCTGGCTCTTTTCTCTAAGAAACGCCATTCGTGACCGGAAGTATTACAAGGCTATGGAAGAGGATATGAGCTGGCAGGTCAGACGTGCCAGAAACAACGGAATTTCTATGGATTCCGTATACTTTGACAGCGCCGGGAACATGCGGTACAAAGATACCAAAGAAATCGTAGACTAAGGCACGGGATTCCGTGTCTTTTTTCTTACAATCCCATCATCTCCCGTACCACACGGTCCGCCATCTTCACAGCGCCTACCAGCACCAGCATGTTAAAGATCAGTTCCGCAATGTAGCTCCACACCATTGTAACTGCCGCTGCCTCCGGATCAACCACTGGCGGAGAAGACGCAAACACGGAAAAGATAATGCAGGCCAGAACGATAATCGCTCCCTCCAGACACACCGCCGCATAGGATTTTAAAAAACTCTTTCCTACGTTCTGTGTCGGCTCCCCGGCAAAGGTAGACAACGGAACCGGGGCGATAGCGGTATAGAGATATAGCCGGAAGAACCGCCCGTACACGCTCATAATCATAATAAAGCTCAAAACGGTAATAAACAGGCCGCCGATCAGCGTGACCGCCCATAGAGGGATACTTTCAAAAAATCCGCAGTCTTCCACTGCGGTAATGATCTCCTGCGGCAGCACCGTCTCCTGTGCGCTCCCAAATCCGGCGGCGTCCATGATGGTGCTGACAATTCCCTGCACAATGCGGAACAGCGCCATCATCAGTTCCAGACCATAGGTAATCACGCCTTTTGCCAGAGCGAAACGGATAAACAGTTTCAGTGCGTGTTCCGGCTTTTTCACTTCTGTAAAACTTCCGCAGGTCTTTACCACGCCCACCACGAAAAACAACACCAGAAGGGCATACCCGATTGCCTGCAGCGCACCGTGGATACTGGCGATCACGTTCCAGATGTCTCCGCCTTTGAAATTCTCCGGAGACTGGGTAATGATCTGCCAGATTTCCGCCAGTTTGCTGTTCCATGTGTCCAGGGCGTTCTGAAGGTTCTGAACCACCCAGTTATCACTCAAAACACATTCCTCCTTTCCGGCAGAAACAGGACAGACCGTTTCCGGTCCGTCCCCCTGCCCGGTTACTGGATGTTTCTTATCCTGCGATCAATGTCTGGATTTCTTTTGCAAACGTGATGATCACGCCTCCGGCAAGTGTCAGAAATCCATTCGCCCGCTGTGACGGATCATGGGATTTTAAAGACAGTCCGATCTGTACGATACCAAATCCCAGCAGGATCATACCGATGGCACGGATCAGCCCAAAGATAAATTCGGACAGGTTATTGATCACGGTCAGCGGATCATCCGCCGCAAATACGGTTGTGGCTCCTGCCGTCATCATCAGCACCAGTGCCGCATAAATGACCATGAGTCGCTTTCCTCTGCGGCTCATGGGAAGTTTCCGGGTTTCTTTTTTCTCATCTCTCTGTTTCATTGACTGAGTCCTCCTCGTTCTTATTGAATAGTTCCTCTAAATCCTCATCGGATAAGAGTTCATAGCCTTCTGTGTCCGGCGGAGCCTCTGCGATCTCGCCCTCCAGACTGTCTCCCAGCGAAATGCTCGCCACCGCCTGCGTCACTTCTCCGTGCAGATAGGGTTTTCCTTTCCCGTCTGTGGTCAGAGCAATGTTCGGGTGTTTCAAGATATCAAATTTTTCATCCATGACCGGGCGTTCTCCCCGGATAAAAAGAAGTGCGTAGCGGTTGTCCAGCATACGCACTTCATCCGGTGTCATCAGCTCCCGGCCTGTGATCTGATAGTTGGTGGAATAGTTCCCGGAGTGTCCGGTAGACTTTCCGTAGGTGTTTGTATCAATGGTGGCTTTCCCCAGCAGTTCACTGACGTACTTGTGGGTTCCCTGCTCATTGCCGCCCAAATATAGAAATTCATCCGCATTTCCCATAATGCTTTCCCACTGTTTTTCAAACAATGCCTTTAGCTGCGCCAGATTCTGCAGGATGATGGAAACGCTGACTTCTCTGGAGCGCATGACAGAAAGGATCTTATCAAAGTCGTCGGGCAGGCTGACGTTTGCGAACTCGTCCATCAGAAAATGAACGTGGACGGGCAGCCTGCCTCCATACTTGTGGTCTGCCAGATAGAAAAGCTGTTGGAACAACTGGGTATACAAGATCGACACCAGAAAGTTATAGCTGGTATCATTGTCCGGGATCAGGGCAAAGAGCGCCACTTTCTTTTCTCCCAAAGAAGGAAGATCCAAATCGTCCGTAGCGGTCAGCGCCGCAAGGCTGGACAGATTGAATTTCTCCAGTCTGGCTGCCAGTGTGATCTGGATAGATTTCAGCGTTTTCGCACTTCCGGAGTGGTAATCCTTATAATACTTTACGGCGATATGCTCCGGCTCCCGCATTTCTAGGCGTTCAAACAGTTCGTCCAGAGGGGATTGATACTCATCATTGTCCTCATGCACTTCCCCCGCCCGTAAAAGCTCCATGACCATTGGAAAATTCTGTTCTTCTTTTGGAGCCTCATACTTCAGATAAAAGATCAGCGCCAGCAGTAGCATGGACGCCGCTGTATCCCAAAAAGGATCGTTACTCTGGCTCCCTTTCGGCGTGGTGGCTTTAAACAGGTTTGTCACAAGCCGCTGCACATCATTGTCATCTTTCAGATAGACAAAGGGATTGTAACAGTAACTTTTCTCCATATTGATCAGATCCAGCACCCGGACATCATAGCCTTTCGCTTTTAACAGAAATCCGGTATCCCGGAGATTTTCCCCTTTCGGATCCAGCACTACGAAAGAAGTGTTCGCCTGCATGAGATTCGGTTTCGCATAAAACCTCGTCTTGCCCGCTCCACTCCCGCCGATGATAATGGTCAGCAGGTTCCGCCGGTGTTTCCGGCTGTCATAGCTGATCCGCACGTTCTGCGTCATCAGTTTATTGGCCAGAAAATTTTTCTCACTGTATTTCCGGTTGATTTCCCGGACGTCTCCCCACACAGCGGAACCATGTTCTTCTCCCCTGCGGTACTTTCGCCGGGTGGACAAGTAGATTCCGATCCCCAGTCCATACGCCAGTAAAAAAAGAAGGACAGTTTTTGCGCTGTCCTTACAGAGTTCCATAGAAAACGGATGCTCCATCGCCTCCGGCAGTCCTTTCACGATACCGATCAGGCCGCCGGACAGATAAGGCGCTGTCAGCAGGGCAAACCAGATAACGGGGAAAATGCCGAGAATGGCAAAAATCCATGTGCTTTTCCTGCTACCGCTCTTCATGGCGTCTGTGCCCCCTTCGTGGTTTCTCCGGCGGCACCTCCATCTTTTCAATAACCTTTAAGAGAACATCGTCCACGGCGTCCGTGGGCCGCTCCTCTTTTAACATCTGGTTCCGTTTATCTTTCAGGGAATGGAAGATCACGCCGCATTCGTATTTATCCAGTTCCAGAGTTACTCTGCCTTCACTCAATCTTCACACCTCCGTCCTATCGTTCCTGTGCCGCCTCCCGGCGCTGCCAGTTTCCTCGTGGCTGTCCGGGTTCCCGGTCCTGCATATGCGTCCGGCTCTGACTTTCCTCCCGTTTTGGTCCGTTCTCCCTGTTCTGCTCTCCTTCCTGCCTCTGCCCCGCCTGTTCCTGCTGTCTCTGGCTCATGCGGTTCTGCTCAAACACTTTCGCCATACGGGAAGAGATCTGATTGGCTGCGTCACGGGCTTTCGACAGCTCCGCCCGCACTTCCTGCGGCTCCATCCCCTCAAAGAAATCGGGCGCATAGCGGAAGTCATATGCCTGCGTATCGATCCCATACTTTTTACAGAGCAGGTAAGACGCACAGTAGGCATGGAAAGCGTCCTCATCCCGGTCATACTCCGGATCTCCGTCCGCAAACCCGGCAAGGGCCAGTTCCGGCGTCAGGCACTGGAAAATTTCCTGTGCGTTCATCCCTTTCCTCACATAGATACAGTTTTCCTCCGGCTCAAAGACTGCGCCCTTATCCTCCGGCATTTGATCCGGCTCTGCCGTCACAATACTGGCCGGGGGATTGTTGATCAACGCCCGGATCAGAAGGCGCTCATCCAGCTCTGTCTGCGGCTGCGGACGTTCTTTCATGGTAGTCTGGGAAATATCATACAATTCCCTGGCGTTATAGTAGGTCCCGATACTTCCGTCTTCCCGTTCATATTCCTTTCCCGGCTCCATGATCAGAACCGGGTTCTGCCGCTCCGCACGTTTCACGAATACGCCCTGCTCCCTCCAGTATCCATAATCTCCCAGACGCTCTGCGTCCGGCCTCTGAGCCAGGATCAGCAGGGCATTATTGGCGGTATAGCGGTCAAACCGGGCCTGTACGTCCAGATATTGCTGAAACTTCCCGCTGTCTGCCGCCACTTCATTCGTGATCTGCTCAGACAGCTCATAGCAGCGGTTCCGATTGTTTTTACTCTTCGCAATAAAAGCGGCTTTTTTGTCGTCCTGCGGCACTGCCGATACATTCAACATGGAATCAAAGTTGTTCTCCATACTCTCTACCTCTCTTTCGATTTTCTTGGTTTTTTCCGGTTCTGCGGCTGCGTATGCTGCGTCTGCCTCGTCCTGCCAGATTTCTCTTTTGAAATCGCTTCCTGTACCTTCCCTTCCGCCTCTTTCTTCCTCGCCGCCTTTATCTCATTAAGTTCTTTCCGCACGGACGGCTTTTTCGGTACGGACGGAACATACAGCTTAGAAGTACCCTCGGCGGTTTTGTCTGGCCTCACGGAGATAGGCTCGGACAGACGGGATTTCTCTGTCTTTGCCAAAGAGGGGTTTTGTTGCTTTCCCTCTTTCTTTACCGGCTCCCCAAACAGTTCGTCCATGAGCCGGTCCTCCTGTGACTTTTCCGGGCGTTCCTGCTGCGGAGCCGCTGGGGATTTCCCGGACATTGCTTTCTGCTCCTGTGACGGTTCCCCTTTCTGCTTTGGCTTTCCGGTATCCGGTTTCGCTTTCCCGGAGGACACCTCCTGGCTCTTCCTGTGGGATTTTTCCTCTCTGCTCTTTTCGATCTCTGTCTTGATCTGAGCCGCTTCTGTAACAGAAGCAAACTTGAACCGCTCCACGATCCGGTTGATCCGGGGAGCGTCCTCTTCCTTGACCACCACATCAACCATCCCGTCTATACTCCCTTTCGGGTTCCGCACCGCACAGTATAAGATCCCGTACCGCTTTGCCTCTGTGACAAACTGTTTCAAATCGCTCTCTTTTACGGAATACACCGTCAGCGGTTTCCCGGAACGGACAAGCGTTTCCAGCCTTGCCCGTCCTTTTGTCTTTTTCTGCTCTTTCAGTACCGCATACAGAATGACCGCAAGCTGTTTTGCCCCGGCTCCTGTGATCTTTAAGGCCGCCTCGCCGACTTCCAGCGACATGCGCACCACCTGGTCAGCGGCCTCGCCTGATGTGTTCATGGCTTACTTCCTCCTTTCCCTGTTTCTTTTTCTGCCGCACGATCTGGATCTTCTGCCGGACCAGGCCGGAACGTGCGGCGATCCCGTCGCAAAGCACCACCTCCTCTCTCAGTTCCCCGATCCGGGCAGTCAGTCTGGCAATTTCTGCTTTTACTTCCGCCAGACGGTCTTCTTCCCGGATACTGCGGCACTGATACCGCAGCTTCTGACGTTCTTTTGATAGCTGTGTCATCTGCTCCTGCAGCGATTCTTTATAGGAAAAAAGCTGCACGTCCGTGTCAATGTGACAGCGGCAGAGCAGCCTTGTCTCTCTGGAGATCTGTTCCAGTTTCGCCAGATCCTCCCGCAGAAGGAAATGAAGTTGTTTCGGCGATACAGGCGGGCGGTTTTTCGGCAGGATACCTAAAAGAAAACAGTAGTGCAGGTACAGGCCCCGCAGTCCTCCGATTTTCCTTTTCGGCAGGTTCCCCCGCACATGCGCCACATACCGCTTTTTCTCCGGCAGTCGTTCTCCCTGCGGGATGGCAGGCGGATCTTCCTCCAGTATCCTCCTTCGGATCGACTCCAAAGAATACTCCTCTCCAAAGTTCCGTTTCAGTTTCAATCCCCGATCCCGCCCTTCCGGACGGATCGTAATGTCTTTGCCAAACTTGATGGAATAGCCTTTCTCTTTCAGGAAGTGGAAAAACTGCTTTTCCGTCCTCGCCTGCAGGATGGCCTCATCCACGTCCTCCCGGACGATACTGTGATAAGTGGGCCTCCCTTCCTGCTCTGCCCGCCACTCGCCGTAGTGTCTGGACTTTCCCGGCTGCGGATGTTCGATCACGGACAGACCATACTCCCGGCAAAGACGGTCAGAGACAGACCGCATATCCTGATAATCCTGATTTGTTCTGTGATACCGTTTCCCGTCAAGATAGGAAACAGAATTGACCACAAAATGATTATGAAGATGATGAGCTTTGTCCAGATGAGTCGCAACCAACACCTGAAAACGCCCGCCCCACAATTCCTGCGCCAGACGGACGCCGATCTCATGGGCCAATGCCGGGGTACACTCTCCAGGTGCAAAGGACTGATACCCGTGAAATGCCACGATTCCCTCATCCTTTCCATACCGTTTTTTGACCGCTATCATCTCATTTCTGGCAGTGGCGGGCGTACAGTTGATTCCGGAAACATACTGTTGCATGATCTGCTCCGTCTCACTGACGATCTCCTCCTCTCCCTTTTTCCCTTTCCGTCTGGTCTTCTCCGCATTAACCGCATAGGCGATCACATCAGAAAGGCTCTGCATTTTTTCTTCACTCTGTACCGTCTCTTCTTTTTCATATCCCGGAAGTTTTGCAATCTCCGGGGCGGTGGTCTTGTCCGGGTTCCCCACATAGATCACGACTTTCCCCAGCCACCCTTTCACACTCCAGATGGATGTGGTAGCCACCTTACACTCCTCTCCGGTTTTCATTTTTCATCGGTTCCGGCAGGATCACTGCCTCCGTGATCTTTTTTACAGTATCCTCAAACATCCGCATATCCCGGTCATACCGCTGCACATCCACCACATTTAAGGTGTGGGCTTTCTGTGCGATCTGGTTTAAGTTATTCCCGATCCGGTGGAGTTCCCTCATCATGGAATAATAGTCCGGCGGCGGGGCGTCTCTCGGAACCATGCCGCTGATCAGATGACGGAGATACGCCTCCCGGCTCAGGCCGCTCTTCTTCACTTTCTTATCCAGGGCCTCCGCCTCTTTCCGGTTCAGACGGAACAGGATCGCCACGTTTCGTTTTCTCATCGCTCCATCTCCTTTGCTTTTTCTATGGATTCCGGTATCTGACGCAGCTGCCGCTTCTCTTTGTCAAACTCATATACCCGGTCTGACAGGATTTCGTCACGGGCCACTTCTTTCTGATTCACGTCACGCACCATCTCTCCCATTTCTTTCGGTGTCATGCCGAGATCTTTGGGAATGATGATCAACTCATGCAGAGACGAAGGGAGAAGATAACAGCCCTGTGGGAATACGGACTCCAACTGCTCCTGCAGATTGGGATAGGCAAGGACAGAAGCACCATTTACTTTCATCGGGTTGCTCAGAACATACATGCCATCTTTAGGGAACTCCTCCCCTTCTTTTAACTGGAATAGATTTTTTGTCTCAAAGGGAAGGTCCATCATCTCCATCATCAGGTCGTCCATGCTCATCAGTACAGCCGGACTGCTCTTGACTGCATTGCCCACTGCTTTCTGGTAAACTTCCTCCGGATGCACTCCCCACTGTCTCATCATTTCATGGGTTACTTTAACACTCCCGACTCCTTCCCCGGCTGGCGAAGGAAATTCAATCCGGCAGATCACAGACAGGTCTTCCATTTGCTTATGCGGAACCTGGGATAACATCCGCTGATTCGCTTTCGTATTGATGACCTGTACGGTTAAATGATCCTTCACAGAATCATAGTCCGTAAAATCCAGAGTTTCCGGCAGTTCCCGCACAGACAGCGACTGTCTGCACACATCGGCAATCTGGTCCATGATCTGATCCATCGGCTCTCCCTTTCGGACCTGGTCATAAAAAGGTTCCATATAGACAACCGGGGCAATCTGCTGTCCCGGCATGTTGAGGATCATTCCGGTCAGCACTACTCCATTATTCTTCTGCTGCTCTAAAATCTCACACTCCATGTCCTGATAATCCTCCGGCAGATAATCCTTAATCTGCTGTGTTACGCCCTCTGCGAACGCTTTTACTGCTACCGTACTGCTCATGCTGTCCAGCCCCCTTTCCTGTTAATATCTGCTGATACTTTTTCAATCTGTTTTCCGCAGCGTCTTTTCCTGTTCTGATCATTTCCATCCGTATCATTCTTCCACCTCCCGGTCATGCCTGTGCAGACGGTTGATCTGCATAAGGCACATCATAGCCACGCCGATCATACCGCCAACGATTGTTCCAACGATAAACTGGATCATCTTCATTCTTACCTCCGTATTTTCTAAAGGGTTTCAGGGATTTTTCCCTGACAAGCTGCCGCAGGACTGCCGGACGACAGTCTGGCAATCCAAAGGCGTTGCTTGCTGGTATTGTGTATCCCACTCCGCCTGCGCTCCGTTCCCGCCTCCGGCGGCTCATTACCTGCCGACAAGAAAAGCTGTCATGGCTGTTTTTCTCCCTCCGGATGGGTACATCCGCCGCACTCCGGGCAGCGCCAGTGGCAGTTTTCACACTCCTCATCTCCGCAGACACCATAGTCAATCAGTCTGCAAGTGCCACATTTTTTGCAACCATACTCGCAGTTACGGCATCGGTCATCCCGATCATTTACAATGCATTCTCCGCTTTCCGGGCAAAGATAGGAGCAGTGGTCACAGTCTCCTGGACAATCCCTCGCCTCTTTTTCTTCAACTACAATGCCGACTACTTCGCCTCCCTCCATGTTCAAAGCCTCTCCGGACGTGATCATATCCCGCAGAATCCGGTCAATTTCTTTCCGGTTAATGGCTCCTATCACAACCTTTTTTCTGTGAATAATCCTCAGATCATACTGAACTGTCTTCATAAAATCCTCTCTTTCTACCGTTCAAAGTTTCTCCCTATGTGTCTTTTTTCCCGCTTTGTCTGACGGATTCCCAGCCGGATACAAAGGCTGTCGTTGCAGTCATTTCCCTGCTTTGGAGGCTCATCTCTTGTCTGGTATTTCTTCGGAAGCACCGTCCGGATGGCCCGTGTCGCAAGCCTTCCCGTCCGGTCATTGTCCAGATGAAACACCACCCGATCCACCTCCGGATGTTCTTTCAGGAAACGTGTCAGCGCTGCCGGAACCTTACTTTTCTCGATTTCTTTGGCAGGCTGATACACGCCAGCAAGGGATAACAGGTGCGTTTCTCTCCAATTTCCCCCGTTCAGTTTTTGCTCCGTAGCATAAGATAACAGATCAATTGCTGACTCAAATAGATGGACTTCGCAGCATTTTTCTTCTGCCGGGATACAGAAAGAATAGTTTTTGTCGCTCCCGGACGCCTCCCCGACAAAGTCTGTACCGACGCCCCGCAGAGCCGCATAACGGGGAATTCCGCTTTGATCAGTCCCTACAAAAACGACATTATGGTAGTTCTCACTCTCATAAATCTGTCCGGTTTTCAGGCAATACTGAATGATCTCCACATCAATCCCACGGTTCTGCAGGTAGGAAACTGCATACGTCTGATAGCGGTAAGGCTTTGGCAGGATCAGCTTTTTCTCTGTTTTCTTTTCGGCTGGTATGGAAACAGGCGGCTGGATCGCCGCCTGTTCCGCTATGGTCTGTACCGCCTGCACGAAGTCATATCCCCTCACTTTGATCAGATAGTCCAGTGCGCTCCTGCCCCCGATCCCCCGGCTCCACCACATCCATTTCCCATTGGAAATCTTCAAACTGTCGTGGGATCTGGTGGTATAAGTGTGCCCGGAGAAATGCACTAGCTCATAAGGTTCATAGCTTTTCAGATAGGTCAACAGGTCGATCTGTTTCACTCTCTGCACCACTTCCGGCGCAACATAAGGCATAAATATCATCTCCTTTCCTGCCCGTGATTGGATATTCCATAAGTTATTTCAGATATCCGGGCATAAAAATAGCCGGATGATCTTCTTTTTTGAAAACCATCCGGCTATGTAATTATATATCGCAATATGAGTTTGAGCATATCGGCAAATTAACATTTATAGTTTTACATTATATCACACTTTGGTAATGCTTTCTATCCAATGCCTTGTAAGGCGGCATCAACTTTGCGCCAATGCTGCCTTTGTCGGTTATAATACTGCTTTTTTAGATACCCAATGCCATCATACGCAAGTAGGACAGCAAGTCCATCTGCCGTTCCTGCTCAATCACAGCAGGGTCAAGCTGCACATAGGGTCTGTTACTTCTCATTCAATACAATCACCTCCTGAAATAGAAAAAGCCGAGGGATTTTCGTAATGAAAACCTCTCGGCTATGTAAAATCATATTTAATTTTATATTTGTAAGCCAGCTATAAACTGGAATTTATAAATGTTTTCTTCTGATTTTTTTAGCTGCATTAATTGCTGTCTTCTTTATCCAATTATTATCAGAATTACAGTATATTTCAATATCTGATAATACTTCAGGTTTTCCGCATTTTCCTAATGCCTGTAAAGCGTGACCTCTAACATCTTCGTCATTTAAGAGACTAACCAAACAGTTTATTGATAAATCTGACTTATATTCTCCCAAAGATAGCACTAACATTTGTCGACCAGTCCCATATTTTTTATCTACTGACAACTCGATCAGTTCTTTTTCTATTGTCATACTGTGTATAATATTGATTGAATTTGCAATCGCCCATCGATAATAATTATTCTTTGCATTTTTGAACTCTGTTAACATCTTCGGTATTGCTTCTGTAAATCCCTTTACACCTAAACAACGTACAATAAATTCTTTATCGCTTTCATCAGATAAATAGTCGAGCAATTCTAACAAATAAGGAACAAGTTCTCTTTCTTTATGAGACAGATTTAATAAATCATTGATATTGCTTATAACATATCCATGCTGTTGCAGTCCATTCATTATTCTTAATTTAGTTTCTTCTGTCATTTCCCCATCACCACAAATTAGGATTTGTTAGTGCCTTTACGGCAGAAGTTTTATTGTCTTGTTGTTGATTTCTACTTCCAATGTTACATCATATTCCATAATCCATGACTGACTATTTTTTAATAAGTCTAATATAAGTTGGTCTGGTTTTTCTTTAAAAGTAACTCGTAAAATAATTGGACATTTCAAATATTCATTTTGAAATTCTGCACTCTTAGTATACTTCAAATATGCTTCAATTTTAGTCAACAATGCTCTTTGAGTTTTTTCTTCTCCATCAATAAAACCATAGCAAAGTTAGCAACCCCCATTTCAAATGGGGGTTTAATTTTAACCCCTCCAGGGTATAGTACTGGTATCCGCTAAAGCGGGTTCGCAGACACCTTGCTACTGGCAGCCTCCCATG
>NZ_JACJKH010000031.1 GCF_016900655.1 Drancourtella massiliensis | reverse complement strand
GAAAAACAGCTTAAAACTGTTGCAATTACTCATGATATTATGCAGTTACAACTTCATAAAGTTTTCAATGTGCAGTTACAACTTCAATGTTGCAGTAAGGATTTCAATTAACCCCTGTTTGATTTCATTATAGGTCCGTTTTAAAGAAACAACAAACAGTTATCACTTCTTATTTATCATCACTTTCAGGAATGATAGACTTGTGGTATACTGACCCTATACTGATTTTATATTCCATACTTGAAAGGGTGAAACGGCATGATCGAAACGCGACTGCTCCATTATTTTCTTGCAGTAGCAAGAGAACTGAATATTACAAAGGCGGCTCAGACACTGTTTATTTCCCAGTCTACTCTTTCCAGGCAGATGATGGATCTGGAAAGCCAGCTTGGGAAACAGCTCTTTATCCGCGGAAAACGAAGTATCGAACTGACGGAAGACGGGGTATTCCTTCGTAACCGTGCGCAGGAGATTATGAAACTTCTGGAAAATACAGAGACCGCTCTTCATACGGACGCCGAGCATCTGAGCGGAGATATTTTTATCGGCTGCGGCGAAACGGTAGGAATGGATATGATCGCCGGGCTTCTGGCAGGGTTTCACAGAGATTATCCGGATGTCAAGCTTCATACTTACAGCGGGGATGCTGACGCCATCATGGACCGGATTGACAAAGGGCTCTCCGATATGGGACTTCTGCTTGGCCCGGTGCGGCAGGAAAAATACGATTACCTGAATCTACATCAAAAAGATGTTTACGGACTGCTGATGCCAAAGGACTGTGCGCTCGCCGGACAGGACACCATCAACATCGATCAGCTGAAAACGCTTCCGATGATTCTGGCAGACCAGACCTTTTCCGGCCATCAGGATCTGGACTGGTTCGGTGAGGATGCCCTGAATGTCGTAGCGACCTACAATCTGATTTACAATGCTACCTATCTTGTGGAGCACGGCATCGGATATGCCCTTTGCCTTGACCGGCTTGTCAACACCATGGGACGAAACCTTGTATTTCGGCCAATCAGTCCGGAATTATCTGTAGGCCTTTATATGGTCACCAAAAAATATCAAACATTTTCACCGGCCGCAAAAGTATTCTATGAACGCCTGAAAGCATTCACAACGGCAGTCGGTTCCGAAACATAAAGCCAGAGCAGGCAGCGGTTCTATCATCGTCCGCTGCCTGCCCTGCGTTTTCATCATCTATTTCCCGGAATTCTTTTTTCCTCTGTTCTTCCACACTCTTGCCAGAATATCTTTCAGCACCAGCATGGAATCCAGCTCATTATATCCATATTCTTTTTCCATCCGGATCAAGAGCCTGCACAACTCTTCCGCATAATACGAAATGTCCACCTCTTTCTGGTAGGACGCCAGAATCGGATACTTTTTACTCCACGCTTTTGTCCAGTCGATCTTTTCTGTCGCCTCGTCACTCATCCGGTCGATCACATCCTGAATCTCCTGCATTTCCACATCAAATGAAATCAGCTCATCCAGCGAAAGACCGTACAACATCGAAAGCTGCTTTGCCTGGCGGATATCCGGAAGCGTCTCATCGGTCTCCCACTTGGAGATTGTCTGCCTGCTCACTCCAAGCTTCTCAGCCGCATCCTCCTGAGACAGCCCTTTCTTTTTCCTTGCCTGATACAGATTATTTCCTAAATTCACAACTGTTCCTCCTGATGATTTCTGTCTTCATTTTACCTGTTTTTGCAGAAAGATACCACCAGGAATCCTGTACAGTTTCGCCCGTTTTCCTGACAGAAGGTGAACAAAAAAGGGCGGCCTTTTCGGCCGCCCGCATGGTTCATTAACCTTCGATCGCGATGTGCGATGTTTCTTCTACTTTCTTCTGATCTTTCTTCGGAACTGTCAGTTTCAGGATACCGTCTTCGTATTTCGCATGAATGTCTTCCTGTTTGACGTCATCGCCTACATAGAAGCTCCTGCTCATGCTGCCTGCATAACGCTCCTTGCGGATGTAGTTACCTTTTTTATCCTTCTCATCTTTATCCAGTCCCTTCGCTGCAGAAATGGTAAGATATCCATTCTTCAGCTGGGCATTGATCTCGTCTTTCTTAAATCCCGGGAGATCAATATCTACTTCGTAAGAATCATCTGTCTCTCTGACATCTGTCTTCATCATGTTCTTTGCATTCTTTCCATATAATGGGTTCCTTCTTCCAAAGAAGTCATCATCAAATGGGAAGTCCATCCAGTCATCAAATAAGTTTTCTCCAAAAATACTAGGCATCATCATAAGTCATGTCTCCTTTCTTTATGACAATTTGTTTTATTTTAGCACCATCGGAGAAATCCGAAGTGTTGAAATCGAACAAGTTTCTCTTGAGATCTTTGTCTCTTCCTTTGTTCTAGTTGTAATATAACACTTGTTGTTAGCGGTGTCAAGAGGTGAGTGCTAATTTTTTAAATATTTTTTTTGGAAAACCTCAAAAAAGCTTGATTTTACGGGATTTTTCGGGCTTTCCAAATTTTTGATTTTTTCAAAAAATGGCTTACTACACCATTTTTACACCATTTCTACACCAATTTCAGAATCGGGGACCTCCAAAATCCCCTGTAAATTCAAGGAAATCTGAGTTAATTTACTACACCATCAAAAGCAGAAAAATCCGATTATTTTCATAATTTTCACTCCAAGGCGATCAAAAATCTCTGATTTAGAGACTGAAAATCCAGTCACATGATCTGAACCAGATCCATCTTCGCAATCTCTTTTTCAATCCTGGACCGGTCTGTGATATGGTTATAAACTTCCATCGTGACACTGATGTTGGCATGTCCCATCACATACTGAACGACCTTCATATCCAGATCCGTCTCTGCCATTCGGGTGCAGGCTGTATGTCTGAGAATATGGGCGGAGATGTGCGGCAGCTCTTCCGGCTTTCTCCTCTCCCGCTTTGCCCGCTCATTTTCTTCCTCGTTATAAGCCTTCACAATATCCCGGAGAATAAAGTTCACGGTAGTGGGCATCATAGGACGCCCGCTCCTGCTCATGAATACGAAATTTGAAAGCCCTTCGATCTTCACATCCCTTGGAATTCCCATCTGAAAATTCAGCCGTCTCTGGGTCTCAAAGGCTTTTGTCACCATCTTGCTCATGGGTATCTCCCGGATCCCGGCTTCTGTCTTCGGCATGGTCACATGAAAATCACACCCGTCTCCATAGTTCTTATAGATCAGCTGATGATTCACGTATACGGTCCGGGTCTTCAGATCCACGTCCTTCCAGGTGAGTCCGATCAGCTCCCCACAGCGGAGTCCGGTTCCAATCATCACCTGCAAAAGTGGCAGATAGATATGGAATACCTCGCTGTTCTTTACATAGTTCAGCAGATTTTTCTGCTGGTCAAAGGACAGGGCGATGCGTTTCTTTTCTGGTTCCCCATAGTCTCCCAGCGTTCTCTTGGCCGGATTCTTCCGGATGATATCGTCATCTACAGCCACCTCAAAGCTCGGTAAGATCATATTATGGAGAAACTTGATGGTACTGTGGGAATATTTCTGTTTGCTCAGCCGGGAATAAAACAAGCGTACATGAGATGGTCTTACCTGTACCACTTTCATCTGTCCGAGTTCGTTCCTCACAAGACTGTTCCACATCCTTCTGTAATTGGCCTGTGTACTCTCTGCCAGCTTTCTGGTATCCATGTGGATCTCAAACAGGTCATTGAGAGTCATGTTCTTGCATTGAGTATCGGTCATAATTCCCTCGCTCTGGTCTTTCTCAATCTCTTTTTCTTTTTTCCTGAGTTCAGCCAGATCCGGAGAATAAACGGCCAGGCGTCTGCCAGTCCGTTCATCTTTGTACCGGTACATATAGAGTCCATCCTTGCGTTGGGATTCCCCGGTCCTCAGATTTCTTCCTCTATTGTCTTTTCTTGCCACAAAACCATTCCTTTCTGGAACAGTTCAGCCATCTGGTGTCAGGAGACGGATTTATGCTTGCATAAAAATCCGGTGACTGACATCCAGATGTGATGAGCGCCCGTGAATGAGCAAAACAATGGCGACAGCCATCATTAGCACGTAAGTGCGGTTTTGCGAATGGCGCGTGCTGAACTGTTGCTTCTTTACTACTCACACCTCCCTGTTGTGGGGAATGGTCTTGTCCTGTCTATGAAAAGTATAGCACAAAACCACACCCACGCACATCTGTGTTCCTCTATTCCGCTATTGCTTCCAGGTATTTTTCCACTTTCTGTACGGAGTACAATACCCGGCGGCCGATGGTGATCCGGGCTCCCGCATCTTCCGCAATCTTCCTTGCAGTCATCTGTCCGCAGGAAAGCATAGCGGACAGACCTTCAATATCCACTGCCAGACGGCAGTTGCTCTCTCTTTCTTTTGTCTGTCTCATTTACCTCATCTCCTCCTTTATTCTTTTCTGCATCCGCCCCAGCTTTTCCTGAGCCGTACGTTTTCGAAAACTCTCACCTTTAAACTGAACCGGCACGCACATCTCCAGCAACCGGTCATAAATCCTGGCATGCGCTGTATCCTGCGGATTCTTTAACTCCTGCAGTGTCAGATTGGTCGTCGCGATCAGGGGCTTCCCACTCCGATATCTGCCGTCAATCACCGCATAGATCTGTTCCAGTCCGTACTCTGTCCCCCGCTCCATTCCAAAATCATCCAAAATCAGCAGCGGAACTCTGCACAGATTTTTTATGTATGGGTTCTTCTCTGAAAAATTAGCAGACAGATCATTCAGCACTTCCGCGAAATTGTTCATACGGACCGCTATCTCCTGTTCCAACAGTGCATTGGCAATACAGCCCGCCAGAAAACTTTTACCGGTTCCCACTGCTCCCCAGAAGAGATAGCCTGTATTCTCCGCCTTCATCGTTTCCCAGTCTTTCACATACAACTTTGCAAGCACGGTATTTCCGGAAAGCCCCTTATCATTCTTAAATGTCCATCCCTTCATGGATCTATCCGAGAAACAATGTTCCTTCAATTCTCTGACTACAGCTTCATGACGCTGCTGTTCCCGGTACTGTTCCTCCTCTTTTCTCTTTTGCCTCCGGCACTCACATTCACGCGGATGTTTTTTTATTCCCAAAACTCCGACTTTCTCCTGATTGAAATAAGCCTCCTTCGGTTCATGGCATTGTCCACAATACAGGAGCCCGTCTTCTCCGATGTAATCTTCCCCGTTTCTTTCTCCCGGCTGCATCATGTTCTTTACTGTTGCTTCTACCATCTTGTTCATAGACTTTCCTCCTCACTGCAGGTATAATCCGGAATGTTTTTTACCGGGGCTGACCGTTCTGCCCATCTTCTCAAGGTAACAGCATGATCAGCATATTGCTTTCCACTGGAACGCATATAACTGGACAGTTCCTCGATCAGCCTGTCTATTTCCCGGATCTCCTGTTTCAATTCTCCATATTCTGTTTCGGAGAGAAACACATTGTGATATTCGCCATAGGAAGAGCGCGCTTCTCTCTCTTTATTTATTTGACTATATATCATTTGACTATTACTCATTTTATTAGGGGATACTTTTCTATCCCTCACAGGGACAGTTTTCTTTCCCTCATAAGTATCTTTTTCTTTCCCTATGGGGGATAGTTTTCTTTCCTTCACAGGGACACTTTTCTTTCCCTCTGCCGGAATTCTGACATACAGCAGATTGGGCTTTGAAAATCCCTGCTTTTGTCTTTCTAAAAGTCCGGCATTTTCCAGTTCATTCAAAGCTTTCTTAATGGTCATATGACTCTTTTCCAACACTTGTGCCAAATCCATGATTGGGTAAATCACGTAAATATACCCTTTTTCATTCTTCCATCCGTTATTCCTTGAAATCTTAGACCGATCCAGCAACAGGGCATACAGAATCCTGGCTGTCTGAGTCAGTTTCATATCCAGCAGAAACCTTGGGTAAGGGATGAAATCTCTGATCAGGGTCCGCTCTGTCAAATATTCCATCTGGTCTCTATTCTTCACATCCATCCTTTTGTTTCTGTCTGATTTTCCGCCGGCGGCTTCGCTTGGATTCATAACAGGGGCAACAGACAATCACAGTCCGGAAACTCTGCTTGCAGTCCCCGACACATTTCCTGCAGGTGTCATTGTGGGCGATGCGCCCTCTTTCATTGAGAAAAAAGGCCAATTCCTGTTTCCTTTTCTTGCTCATTCTCGGCACAGACATTCCTCCTTCCTGCCATCCTGCCAGTACTTGGTACAGGACAGCGAAATATGGTCGCGTTTCGGTATCATTTTTTGCATTTTTTGCCCTTTACGGCAGGCTTTTTTGACTTCAAATATATTTACCTGGGGTTTATCCTGTCTGACGGCAGAAAACGCTGTTTGGTCGTGTTTCGGTATCATTTTGGAACAATTCATCTGGACTACTTTAACCGCCCCGATAATCCCGTTCAAAATCCCCTGCCATCTTCAACACCACTTCCCTGAGTGCGAACAATTCCGCGATGCAGTGACGGATTTCATCCTCCATAGCCAGAGAGCGTTCTCCGCCCGTATTGAAGTACCGTGCGATCTGATTCAGGTTCACACCGATCTTTCCATATGCCCCCACCAGACTTCGCAGTTCTTCCATATCGGCGACCACTTCTACTCGATGCACGATCTCCTTTTCCACCAAAAGTTTCCGCAGGCATTCGGATCTGGACACCCCCAGGATCTCCGCCTTCCTGTCCAGAAGTTCCAGCTCAATATCCGAAAGCCGGACTCCGACAAAACGCGGATGGTTCAGTTCCTGTTCCATTCTCCTTTTTCTCATGACTTCATCTCCTTTCTTTCAGTTACTTCAGTAACACCACAAAGGGGAGAACCGGCAGTCCTGCCGGAATCTACCTTTTGTGCTGCGTCCCACTTTCCAGTGGACGCCAATATCTGCCAAATCGGCAGATCATCGAGGGTATGGGGAATCGAAATCCCAAGCAAGAGCCCTACACAGGAAAACACGATAGTGTATTACGGGGTGGATCTTGCTCTGGAAAAATCCCCATCAAGAGCTCAACCTGTAAGTTAAAGGATTACCAGGAATGGCATAACCGCTTAACACGGGTGGATCTTGCTCTATAATATCTACCCCCTCACTTAACGTAACCGGGAGTGGCTATTATACAGGGGCAAAAAGAAATAAATTTTATTCTTATCAACCAGATCCACTCTTATCTTTTTTATTCTTTAAAGATCCCCTCACTTAACCCATTTGTCAGAGGCAGAAATACAAGGAGATTCGAAAAATCTTTTAATTTTCTGTTTCAAAAAATATTTCCCTCACTTATAGAAAGGAAATCCGAGGATTATACAGTGTTTTGAGACAAAGTTTTTGATAAAGTGCATAAAAAAACATCCTGCCTTTTTTGACTGGATGCCAATTTTTAATTCATAGATTTCTGTTATAAAAAATAGCCACCAGATTTTCTGGCAGCTATTCGCTTATTAAATCATCACCATATTCTTTTTTTATCCTTTCGCACAACCGATTCCAGCTTTCTTCTTCCTCCTCTGGAGTTCTTTCTGGCAATATCACATCTTTTATATCATCATCAATAGCTTTTACATATTTATCCGTTAAATCCGGATACTCATCCAACAACCTTTCGAAAAGTTTATAAAGTCCCCACTCTGTACATTTAGCCAGGCATGAAGAAAATAGTTTCATAGTCATTGGCTTTTGTTTATCGATTGCCGCCAGTTCATCATCGGAAAACTCGAATGTTAAGATAAGAAATTCTTCAAAATTATGTTTTTCTTTTTCTGATAGTTCATCATATTTTTTCATCCCAGTTCTCCTTTCATATGCCTATGTTATAGATACATTTTTCAGTATAGTAAACCATTATTTTTCCCATGATAATGATTATATTACAAACTGGGAAGTGAACAGAAATGATAAGCTATTCTCCATTATGGGAGACCATGAACAAACGGGATATCTCCACCTATACACTGATTCATAAGTATGGGATCAATCCCCGGACGATCAATAATTTAAAACATAATAAGTCTATTACCATGTTTACACTGGAAAGACTTTGTGAAATTTTGAATTGCGAACCGAATGATATTATTAAATTTGAAAAAGAATAAAAGCTACTGGAAAATTATGCTCCAGTAGCTTTTCATAGTAAAGTTTAGTTCTTTTACCTATCAAGCTACACATCTTAATGCTTATTATCTTGATATGGATTGAATTTATCACATTTAATTTTTCAAAAATTAAAAAAATCAGTTACATACAACTTTTGACTTCATAAATCATAATCTGATTTTCATTTGCTTGTTCCATATTTTCAATTAAAGTTTCATCAAACTTTACTGTACTCTCTGAAATATTAATATGAAGATAATTACGGTAATTTTTAAGCAACATCATCGCTGAACTTAACGATAATCCATTTTTCAATAAACAAATAGCAGTTTCATCATCTGTTCCATATTTTATTTGCATATAGAACCTATCCTCAAGTAATTCCAGATCATGCAAAACCTCGACATACTTGATCAAAATATTATCAATAAAATCTTGCTCTTCTTTAATACGTACTATTGCCAAATTCACTACCTGGGTTCGATTTTTTCCTTTGAGCTTTGTATAGCGTGGAGTATTGTTTCCAAAAAGTTTTATATCTCCCCATTTGCCTACATAGATAGCAATTTCTTTATTTTGTTGATAAAGCCGCCTCCAGTGTCTAATAAAAAGGCCTATCATCTCTGCATAAGATTTATTATCCGCTCTCCAATCTAACATCATTGCATAAAATTTTCGTGCTTCTTCATTCTCTAAGCGTTTTAAGTTATCACTTCTGCTATCTGGAATATACTGAATAAACAAATGATAGATTACATCTAATAATTGATCTGTAGTGTTTATTTTAACATTTTTTGTTTGATAGGAGTCTACTTTGTTTTGCATATTAGTTTCATATGAAAAAACATCAATTTCGCTGATTCCGTTCATGATACACGCCTTTCCAATATCTGTTTGCGTGTATCTTTCCTTATACTCCTCTATTATCCCATTCTCATAATTTTCAATGAACTCCGAAGCCTGTCGGAGATCTTCTTCGTTAGAAGAATCAATTTTTGTCTGGCTCAACAAAATATTTTCAACAACATCTTGATGTTTCGACTCTACTTTAGCTACTTTTCTCAAAAAATTTTCACAGTTGGCATTTTGAGCAAAGTATTGGCCAAACACAATATAGATCTGTGGTTCCAATCTCTGTAATTTCCCATTTCTTCTATCAAAAATCTCACTAAATCTACATACTCTCCCTACCAAATTTTTAAATGCGTCATGGCTCAAATTTGTTCTTCCACGTCTATTATCAAGAATAAACATTCTTTCAGCCGGTAAATTAACACCAGACAGTAATGTTGAACTTGTAATCACGTATTTAATAGCAGGATCTTTTTTATATAAGTCTTCTATGTAAATTCTAATTGCATCAGGAACACTTCCGTGATGGTAAATAATACCCTTACGTAAACAAGCCAACAAATTATATTGTGGCTGTAGATATTCAGAAATATTTTCGCACGCCGTAGAAACTAATTCTGATTCAATATCTGGCAAAACATCTTTCAGTGCCAACGCAAATTTTTCTATATCAATGGGTCTATTCAAATAAATAATGTTTTTATTAGCACAATATTCCTTGATAAAATCTTCTTCAAAAATAAATTTTTTGCTCATAGATATAGGCAAATATTTGTTTAAAAACTGGTCATAAAGTTGCAAACCTTTATGGTTTCTCATATCATATAGAAAATATTTTTCAGATTTTATATATTCACTAACCTTAAATCCTTCAATATCATATGTTGTATATCTTGTTTTTAAATTCCCCCCATCAGCAAGAAAAGGTGTTAAAAACTTAAATGCAACATTAGGATTTCGATTTTGGGCAACAATAATAACATTTGCCAGTGTATGACTGCGAGTATTATCCTCCAACAATTCATGAGCTTCATCAACGATAATACAGTCAAAAGCCAAATTATGATCTTTTTTAAAAATTCTAAGTAGCCGTTCTTGTGTCAGTACCGCCAGACAAGATTTATCATGTGGATTATACATTTCAGGATGAACAACAATCTTAGGAAAAAGTCCTTTACTCACACTCTGGATTCTCTTTTTTGTCTGAATCAAAAGTGCTTTTGTCGATGTCAATATACAAATCTTCTTTCCAGCATATTCTTTGACCGCAGATAAAATCAACTCAGATTTCCCATAAGATGTGGGCGCAATAATAGACACCGTGTCAGTCTTCGTGTCATCAAAAAATTTAACCAACATATGTTGCTGTTCGCTTTGGTAAATTCTTCCTGTCGCATATTGCTCAAGAAATGCATCATTCCATTCTGTAAAAAAATTTCTTTGTTCATCTGAAATGTAGTGTTGTTCAATAAATTTGCTGACAGGATAAAGCCCCTTATTTATAGAAATTTCATATAAAGGAATATAATCGCCTGTCTGATTGCAGTATTCAACAACAATTCTGTATCCAAGTTGTTGGACATTAACCTCCTCTGCATTTATAAAGCAAATTGCAATAGCCAACAAACATTTATATTCTTTAGGCTGTAGTTGTTTGCCAAGCATAAAACGATTATATAGCGAAGCAAAATTCGTATTTCTAAGTTTAGCAAGAGTTAAGTCATTTTTCATCTACAGTCTCTCTTTCCAGAAAATTGTATACTGCTTCAAAAGTTTCCTTTTGAATTATCAATATGTATACTTTCTTAAATAAATTTTCGTTAACAACTCGGATATATTTCTGTCCCACTTTTGTTGCCTTTATGCGTTCTGACATGGGATGAAACAATGTGGCTGACAATACAACATTAAATGTGTCACTAGAATTATTTCCTTCTAAAGAATCATCAGCACATTGTTCCAAAAGCTTCATTACGGCATCTTTTTGATGATTACTATCACTCATAGAGACTTTAGCAGCATTCAGTGCATTAAGCCATAGACTAGTATTAGAAGCATTCAGACGTGACTTCAAATCATTTTTTGCAGTATTAATCAATCCAATTGCTGCGGCAGAAGCATTTTTTTGCCCTTTTTGAATTTCACCTGATTTAACTTCAGTAATCCATAAAGAATTTGTTTTATTTTCGAATAGAGCAACATCGTAGCCTTTTTTGAAACTACGTTCTTCCATATTAAAAAATGGAGAAGCTGTAGTGAATCTACCTTCCATTTCTAAAATAACATGAACAAGGAGTTCACCAATCATTCCTTTTTTACGCTCTTCTGATACATTCTTACTTGTTTTATATCTCTTAATAAACTCTTTTACCGTAGCCTTGTAAGAATAAATCTTTCTTCCTGATCGAGCTTGATCTACGCCATGACAAACTGCGACTAACCGATTGCGTATCTCCTGCTTCAATTCTTCCGTGAGAGACTCTATGAAGTAAAGAACATAGTCAGAATAATCTTCTTTTGTTACGCCAGGTATCAATTCAATCATATAGGCCTCTCTTTCTTTGTGTATCTATATTATAATATTTCGCTGGAATTAATAAGTATTATTTCTGCAACCGCCTTTATGAGCGCAATCTCTGCGCTAAGTTGTTTTTTATTTTTATATGGCCTATACTGATTAGCTATTTGTTCACTTTTACTATGGACCAATGAATTCCTTGTCTCATAAATTCGGGTTGCCAAATTTGTATACACTCCTTGTGTATCCGACCAAGAAATTTTCGTTTTTTTAGAAGTTGTAAATGGTACCAAATTATTCTGGTAATAATCAATAGCTTTTAAGTCAATCTGACTAATACGTTTTTTTAAATCATCAATTGGCACATATTCCATTAAAACATATTTTAAAGATTCAGATTCATTCCCTTTACCTGATTCATCGTCACTACTCATATGCTTTTTAATATATTTTGCTAGCTCATAAATCTTCTCTTCACTTTTATATGAAAAATCAGGTCTCGTCATTCTATCTTTGATTTCTTCTGTCAGTTTTTTCCTAAAAACAGCATCAAAATAATGCTCAATTATATGATAAAAAGAAATATACATAGTAAAAGGATCTCTAGATTCCATTGCCATCGTATAATAATCAAGAACCTCTGCATTGTATATTCGCTGTGGCGGCGAATCAACTTCTTCTCGAGTATAATGCAACACAGAATTGCCAATAGAATACATATCCTGAATATCTGTATATTCAGAAATTGGAATGCTTTTTTTATACATGATTAAAAATTCAAAAGAAATAGCACAATCAATTAATCTCTTTTCAGAAATAGGGCTTGCTGAACTAATTTTTAGCGTAATTGCTTTTAAAATCTCTGGCAGTAATTCCAATGGATGTTCGATGTCTGCTTTATTGAAGTTATGCCTAAATATCATTCTGCATCGATGTCGCAAATCTATATACGTTCTTCGACCATTAATTCTAACGCTTTCAGCTATAGAATCTAATAAAAACATACAATAATCAAGGGAAGCAGGGCCAACGGAATATGAAAAGCCATTTATTCTATCGTCTAACATTTCCAAATCCATTGCATTTCTTGATATCGGACCAAATAATCGCAGTGCTACTTCTCTATAATTTGTTGTTATTATTACAAGCTTATCCCTTTTATAATTTCCAATGTTATCAAATGCTTGTTTCAAAGTATCGTTACGGAAAATTAACTTTGTACATTCATCTGAAGAGTTCCAAACAATATCACAATTTTCGTCTATCTCTGTTTCAATACAGAGAATTTCTTTTAAAACCTGTTTTATTTCTAAAAAACTTGCCACTAGATTCTCTCCTTTATTTTTTTAGTAACTGACATAGCGGCAGAAGTTGTTCTAATTTTTCTACGATACGTTTTTGCTCGGCAAGGGGTGGAAGTGGGATTTTACACATTGAAAGATAATCTTTATGTATTCTCTGCTGTCCTGCTGTTCCAGTAAATGATTTAATTCCATTATCAATAAAATATGCCGATTTAAAAAACCACAATAAATATTCTTGTGATAACAAATTATTAATAACTCGCACAATAGAAAGTTCTGTTGTTCCTGCTCCATATCCATTTTTTAAATCTCTAAAAATAACTGATTTCCTGTTCTGAAAACATGGCGTAATCTTGGCAATACCAATATCTCCATTTGCAAAATGAGTAAATCCCTTTTTTATTTCTCCCCATTTTTTTATTTCATAGGTATGTTTATTGCGATATCCATCATCCACAAGTGCCATCGGAATAAATGAAACTTGAAGTTCATCTGCCAAGTCATTTTTCGGATTTAAACAAGTAATCTCCTGTATTCTCACCCACTTCCAACTTTCCGGAATATTAAACGGCTTTTCGTCCTCAGCGATTTCCGGCAACGGCTTTGCCTTCTTAATTTTCTTTTCAGCAATTAGCCTCTGCTTTTCCTCCTGAATTTGTTCAAAAAGTTCCTCTGCCGTTCCTTCTTCAGGTCGTTGTTCCACCAACTTTCCCTGAATAGCATACTGCAAAAGTGATTTTTTCATATCTTCTGGAAAACGGCTATTAAATTTTTCCAACTTGCACCATGCCTGTTCATAACGGTCAATACAGGGCAACAGCTCCTCGATTTTGGCAACAATCCTCTTTTGCTCGGCAATGGGTGGGAGAGGAAAAAGAAGTGCCTTTACCGTCCCTGCACTTAATTCTGTTTGATTTGTAGAACCAGAACCCAGCTTTTCCATGTATGGCTGATAATATTTTAAAGAGTAAAATACATACTCAACAGAAACAAGAGTATTCGCTCTTATTATAGTGACATGCGAATCTGGCACAACTGGATATCTGTTTGGATTATCACTATTACGATATATCCCTACTCTACCGAGTGTACCATTACCTGTAGAGTTTAGAACAATATCATTGTTTATCATAAATTCTTCTTCTGGATATTTGCTAAGTTTTGTTTCATCCAAGCACCGTGCTAAAGATAAATCAATATAACCCGCCTTTGTATTGCATTTCTGTGCAAAAACAAGCATATTACTTTTTGCTGTGTATGTTGGTGATTTTCCGCGCTTAATTGTTTTTACAACAATATCGTCGAGCCTGCACCACTTCCAGTTCTCCGGAATGTCAAAGGGCTTTTCGTCGTCGGTGATTTCAGGCAATGGCTTTTCCTTTTTGATTTTCTTTTCTTTAATCAGTCGCTGTTTTTCCTGCTGAATCTGTGCAAAAAGTTCCTCTGCCGTTCCTTCCTCCGGTCGTTGTTCCACCAATTTACCCTGAATAGCCAACTGCAAAATACTATTTTTCAATTCCTGTGGTGTCATTCTATTGCTCCTCCTAACAGAGAAGTGATTTCTTCCAGTACCTGATCAATTTCTGCATTGAGAGAAGCTCTTTGTTCCTCGTAACGCCGAATTAACTCCATCGGCTCCAGTATTTCTTCTTCCTCATGAGGAAAACCACACTGATCTAAATTGTATCCAAGCTCCTCTGTAAGCTGTTGAACACTGAATTTCTTTGCTTTATCAAATCCATCTTCTGTGATTTCCTGTCGATTTTTCCACCAGTCCAGAACCGGCCGAAAATGTTCCAGTTTCATAGGCTTGGTTTTAGAAAAATGCTTGTACCCTTCTGGCATATCCAGACGATAAAACCAGGTTTCTTCCGTTGGATGTGTATTGTCAAAAAATAGAATGTTCGTAGTGATAGATGTATATGGAGAAAATACACTTCCTGGCAAACGTATAATAGTGTGTAAATTAAACTCTCGCAGTAGTTTCCTTTTAATATTGATCTTGGCATTATCTGTCCCAAACAGAAAACCATCTGGTAAAATCACCGCTGCCCGTCCATTCTTCTTTAAGCGATACATTATAACCGACATAAACAAATCTGCCGTTTCTGAGCTCGCAAGATCTGTTGGGAAATGATTCTTCACATCTGTTTTTTCACTTCCTCCATACGGAGGATTCATCAGAATCACATCCACCTTATCTTCTTCTGTATAGTCCAGTACATCATGCAACAGAGTGTTACTGTGAAACACCCGAGGCACATCCAATCCATGCAATAATAAGTTGGTGATGCACAGCATATACGGGAACTGCTTTTTCTCAATTCCATAGATAGAATTTGAGTATGCATCTTCATCTTCCGTAGTATGGACCAGCTTTTGCAGTTCTTTCAGCCAACTAACGATAAAGCCACCGGTACCACAGGCAAAATCTGCCATCGTTTCTCCAATCTGAGGCTTGATTACCTGCGCCATAAAATCAGTTACTGCACGGGGGGTATAAAATTCACCTGCTGAACCTGCACTCTGCAGTTCTTTCAGAATATTTTCATAAATATCGCCAAAAGCATGACTTTCTTCATAGTCACTAAAATCCAGTTCGTCAATCACATTAATGACCTGACGGAGCAAAATTCCATCTTTCATATAATTGTTTGCATCAGCAAAAGTCGTCTGCACAATTGCCTTATTAATAGGGGTAGAGGCGTCTACCTGCAAATTTTTCAAAGTAGGAAACAACGTATTATTCACAAAATTCAATAGTTTATCACCAGTAAGAGCTGTTCCCGATTTATCATCCTGTGCCCAATTCTGCCAGCGACATTCTTCCGGAATAATAGACTGATAATTATCATCACTAAATTCCCACTCCTGTTCTTTTGCATCATATACTTTCAAAAAGAGCATCCATGCGATCTGCTCGATACGCTGGGCATCACCATTGATGCCTGCATCGTTACGCATAATGTCACGAAGTCTCTTTACAAATCCTGTTAAATTACTCATAAATAATCCTTATCCTTCTTATTGTCCATATGTTTCAAACATATCTTTTGCCCGTTCTGCAGTAAATCGCCATTCATCCGGAACACGATCTATCGTTCCTCGCCCGGCAGCACGCGGTCCCCACTCGTGATATTCGTAAAGGATTGTTTCACCTCGACCACCTGCGGATTTTTTTAATACTTCTGCGATCTCCACCGGAGATGCAAGATACATCCGCGGCATCTCGTGATTCTCGGTTCCTTTAAACTGAACCAGACAAAATATTGTTTTTTTATGATGATTACTCAACCACTTTTGGATTGCTTCCTGATAGTCACAACCTTTTTTATAACTTTGAGTCAATCCCCAGCCGCCATCCTGACTTCCCTTTACTGAAATTTTTAACATTTTATCGCCAGAAACGGCTATTAAATCATACTCCGGCTGGTTTGCACCATATTGTACAGATACATCATATCCTAATCTTGCAAATAGTGCTGCCGCAAATGCCTCTGCGGCAACGCCAACATGCCATGAACTTATTGCTTTCATTTAACTCACTACTTCCTCATAAATTGCTTTTTCCAATTCTTTTACCGCTTTTAGATACCCCTGCTTACCTCCAAAATATCCAGCGATCTTGGCAGGTTTTCCGAGTTTAAAAAATGGATCCAGCTTAAGTATTTCTGTTTTTTCAATCTCGTAAATACCTGTGTTCATATATTTATCCAACAAAGCTTCCAGGACTTCTCGAGCTACACCACTGTATTTGCTAAAGAAATCCCGCTTTTTCACATTATTGGCTCTCTCCTTACGAGTTAAAGGTTTTTTATCAAAAGCCACATGGCAAATAAAGTCAAAATCATCTACATCGCTCATATTCTGATCCGCTTTTAAAAGTTCCAGATCGATACCACGGTCATGGAGCAAATCTCGGATTTCTTCCTTTTTCTCGTGTGCTGACCATTGACGGATAAAGTTATCCAGAGAAGCATACTCTCCCTGAATATTCTCTTTGGTATAATCTACAATACTTTCCTGTCGGAGCAGTTTACCGTTCGTATCATAAACAGATACTGTCTTATGGATAATCTGCACTTTACAACCATTCCTGTCTACAATAGGTTTCTGTATACCATAAGATGCAGGAGGCTCTTTTATCACTCCCGGTTGAACAGGATCTGCTTTTCCATAACCATTTGGATCTTTCGGATGGTAGTTCTCATCCATCTCAATCGGGCCATCCCAGTCAGGATCTGCAAACAAACGGGTCACATTTCGGAAATCCATAACCACGAAATGAGTCTTACCTTCTTTTTCCCGTAAACGTGTTCCCCGGCCGATAATTTGTTTAAACTCCGTCATAGATCCGATCATTTCATCCAACACAATCAGCTTGGTCATCTTACAATCTGCACCCGTGGAAAGCAGTTTTGAAGTGGTTGCAATAACCGGATAGGGCTCTGCAACCGAAATAAAATATTTCAGTTTACTTTTTCCATAGTCATCGCCGCCCGTAATGCGTACCACATAATCCGGATTCTGTTGCATCATATCCTGATTTAGGTTCGCAAGTGCATTACGCATACGTAAAGCAGCATCCTCCGAAGCACAGAACACAATGGTTTTGGCCATACGGTCAGTACTCTTCAAATATTTTGTGATTTCCTCCGCCACCTGCTGAATACGATCCTCAATAATAATATTGTAATCGTAATCACTGCTCGTATAAATACGATCCGGTATTTCCATACCATTGATATCACGCTGTCCTTTACGGGGACGCCACCCCTCACCAATATCTGTCATAATATTGATGACTTTAAAAGGAGCAAGGAAGCCATCCTCTATTCCTTCTTTCAAACTATATGTATAAATAGGCTCTCCAAAATAGCTAAGATTAGAAATATACTTGGTTTCCTTGGGCGTAGCCGTCATACCAATTTGAGTTGCAGACTTGAAATACTCCAGAATTCTCCGCCAGCGACTTTCTTCTTTTGCGGATCCCCTATGACATTCGTCCACAATAATCAGGTCAAAGAAATCTGGCAAAAACAATTCACTGAAATGTTCTTTATCATCGTCACCTACCAACTGCTGATATAGCGAAAAATACACTTCATGAGAAGTAATGGTACTTTTGTCATCTTTTGTCACATTGATTTTATGGATCACTTTTTCCAACGGCGCAAAATCCTGCTGAATTGATTGATCCACCAAAATATTACGATCAGCAAGATATAAAATCTTCCGTTTTAATCCACTTTGAAGCATCCTGTATACAATCTGAAAAGCTGTGTAAGTTTTCCCTGTACCTGTCGCCATGACCAACAAAAGACGCTGTTGTCCCCTTGCAATGGCATCAACAGTACGGTTTATGGCAATTCTTTGATAATAACGTGGCGGATAGGTATTCTGGCTGGAATAATAAGGCTGTTCAATAGCAACCTCCTGTTGCGGTGTAATACCAGACTCCTTCTTATAGCGTTCAATAAGTTCCTGTTCTGTCGGGAACTCATCCAGACCAAACTCTCGTTCCTGGCCCGTAAGGAAATCATGCTCTGCAAATCCATCTCCATTGGAACTATAGGCAAAAGGAAGATCAAGCATCTTTGCATAAGCAATTGCCTGCTGTAAACCATGAGAAATACTATGGGTATTATCTTTTGCTTCTACAATCGCAATTGGATTATTTGCACTCAGATACAGAACATAATCTGCACGTTTTGGCTTTTCGCGGAAAACAAAGTTCCCCTTCAGATTAATCTTTCCATCTGTAATGCGGGTTTCCATTGTAATCTTTGCACGGTTCCATTTCGAAGTAATGGAAGGAGTAATATACTGAAGTTTAATATCCTCTTCACTCATTTGTTTTTTCGATAAAATTGTACCCACATGTATTCCTCCCTCCATCAATCAATGTCATCTGGAATAATTTCCATAATATCATCAATCGTACACCCAAGTGCTACACATATTTTAACAAGCACTTCAACTCTAACATCCTCATTTTTTCCCAGCTTTGCCATTGCATTTGTACTAATTTTTGCAGCTTTTATCAGCTGTGTTTTGCTCATATTTTTATCAATCAATATTTTCCACAATTTGTTATAACAGGCCCTCATATATTTTGCTCCTATTAAATTAAAACAACTAACACTGTTAGTTTATTATAGCATTTTAAGTTTAAATATTCAAAAAAAATTGAAATATTCAATTATGCTCTATTAACGTTTCTTATAATATCCATACTACCAATCTTACTTTATCTACAAATTCACTTTCACCTATTAAAAATAAAATCTATTTCTGTAATACCTTCAATGTCGGCCGTATAATAGTCCCTCTTATCTTCCTCATCAGCTTTAATATAATTATTTATCAAATCCTTGCATCCAATAATATCAATAGTTAAATCATTGATAAATTCGATTTCCGGATGAATTTCTAAGGGAAGTTCACTAAGAAGGCTAAATATTTCCTCTATGAGCATATTAACAATTTCATTATATACAATCCTTTCTGCTTCATCTGTATCTATTTCGCTTTCATCCCCATAATAGCGAGTACGATTGCTAATTATATAACCTATATCTAAAGCGTACTCATCTGCATTAACACTAATACAATATCAAAAAATCGCCTCTTCCAAAGCCGCTTTGCATATCGGAATATACAAATTTCTTAAAAGCCATAAGATTTTAGCCGATAGCGCACAGAAGTCATAGAATTTGCTTTGGTAAAACATTGATTTGTTGTCGAAATAAGCAATTAGTAGTATAATAAATTAAATATAGTCGTCTAAAACTGGTGAACGACAACTGCTATGTTTCACTAACGCATCATTTTAATACAACATTTTAATCATACAAGGGGGGGAGACAAAGGTGCGACTAATAAAAGCTCGTATTCAAGGATACCGAAGTATAATCGATACAGGATATTTTGACATTGAAAATGGAAAAACCATTCTGGTTGGGCCAAACGAAGCAGGAAAAAGTGCTATTTTGCAGGCCCTGCAAAAGCTTAATCCGCCCGATGGTGTTGAATTGTTCAATCCATTAAGAGACTACCCTCGTGCAAAATATGATGAAGATATTGAAAAGGGAAACATTGACCCTAAAACATTCACTGTTGTGGAAGGGTATTTTTCGCTTGAGGATTCTGAAAAAAAAGATCTCCCAGAATCGTATAGGGATATTATCTATGTATATGGAAGGAAATTGGATAATTCTACTTGGCATAAATTAGACAATGCGCCTTCGGAACTTGAATTCTCTGCTATAGATAAAGACTTGCAAAAAATGCTTGCCCACTTTCAAGAAACCTGCCACAAGCGGGGAGAGGCAGAGGCTGTAGTAACTGCAATTCAAACAGAACTTGAAAATACCATTTCTGGGCTTAAGCGGACATCTATCGTTTCTTTCGAACAAGCCAAATCGATTCAGGCATGGCTCAAAAAGAACATAAAAAATCTTGCAGATGATAATGAGTCAGAAGAAAGTCGATATGATAAACTTACTACTTTATTAGAGCAACCCATTGAACGCAATGAAGTATTACTTACTTGTAAAAAGATGTTGCCTCGCTTTATTCTGTTTAGCAACTATTTTAGGATTAAACCTTCACTTCATTTGAGAAAACTGGCCAATCGAGTTCAATCAAATGTTTTAGATGACTCTCAATATGATTATGGAAATTTATGCTTGCTTAAATTTTTAGGATTTACACCTAAAGAACTGGCAGATGCGGGTGACATTACGAAATGGGATGTGAGCGAACCCGATCAATATGAAAAATACAAAGCACAACTTGATGAACGTGACTATAGACTAAATGCAGCAACTATTCGCCTTACAAATGCCATTCGAGAAGTTTGGAATCCGACTCAATATAGCCGTGATGCAAACAAATTGAGAATTAAAGCGGATGGACAATATTTAAAGGTCGTCGTTGAAGATGAGCTCGGTGTTGAAGTCGAACTAGATCAGCGTTCAGAAGGTTTTCAATGGATGGTCTCTTTTTATGTTGTATTCTTTGCTGAATCATCTGACAGGCACAAAAATGCTATCCTATTGCTTGATGAACCCGGACAAAGTTTACACGCTTTAAAGCAAGCAGAATTTAGGGAAACACTATCAAAGCTTAGCGAGAAAAATCAAACTATATTTACAACACATTCGCCCTTTTTAGTTGGTTCAAATGAACTTGATAAGGTTCGTGTTGTGGAAATGGTTGATCGAAAAATAGGAACAAAAGTCAATTTGACATTAACTGCAACAGATAGTGGGGCCATTTTACCTTTGCAAGAGGCCCTGGGATATGATCTGGCACAAAGTTTGTTTTTCCATAAAAAAAATCTGATACTTGAAGGCTTGACAGATATGTGGTATTTAGAAGGCCTGTCAGATTTATTAAAAGCGAATGGAAAATGCGGCATTGATGAAAAAATCGCTCTATTACCTGCAAATTGCGCCACGAAAGTAGTGTACTATGCAACTATTCTTCATTCGCAAAACCTTAAAATAGCAGCATTATTGGATTCCGATTCCGAAGGAGATTTAGCCGCCAATCAAGACACTTTGGTTAACGCATTAGGTGCAAAAAAAATATTACGCACAAAGGATGTATATCAAGGTGATGTTATAAAAGTTGAGATTGAAGATATTTTGCGGGATACTTTAGTCACGATTGCAAAGGATGACCTGGGGTGGGATGCGACCGAAGAAGCAAAGCAACAAACAAAACGTCCGATAGTCGACATTCTCTCTAGTGTTGCTAAAGAAAATTTTTCAAAATATCAGTTAGCCAAAGCCTTTATTCGTTGGTCAAGAGACCATTCACTAAACGATTTAACTGAAACTGAAATCTCACAAGCAGAAAAATTGATTTCAAAGATAAATCATGTATTATCTTGATTTTGCAAGAAGTGGTAGTGTAAAAAACTTTGTGGCTTTGGTAAAAAATGGCTCCTTTTTGGTAAGAATTACAGATATGACAATTCTTATCGAAAAGGAGTTTATTTATGGCAGTAGCAAAAGACCAAATCCGACAGATTATTACAGAAAACAACATTACCAGTGTGGCTGATGTTTACTCCCTTCTCAAAGACAGCTTCAAAGATATATTGCAGGAGCTTCTGGAAGCCGAGATGGATGCAACTCTGGGCTACGAAAAAAACTGTAAAGGTGATCTTAAGAGCGATAATAAGAGGAATGGTCACTCTCCTAAAACACTCAAAAGCCAGTACGGGGAATTTCAGATCGATGTTCCCCGTGACCGCAATGGTGAGTTTGAACCAAAGCTGATTCCTAAATATCAGCGGGATATTTCCGGGATTGAGGAGAAAGTGATCTCGCTCTATGCCCGTGGAATGAGCACAAGGGATATTCATGACCAGCTGCAGGAACTTTATGGGATTGAACTTTCCGCCGAAATGGTCAGCAAGATCACGGACAAGATCCTTCCGGAAGTGAAAGAGTGGCAGTCACGTCCGCTGAATCCTGTATATCCGTTTGCTTTCATGGACTGTATTCATTACAAAGTCCGGGAAGACGGCAGGATCCTCAGCCGTGCTGCTTATATTGTACTGGGAGTTACCGTGGAAGGATACAAGGAGATTCTCAGTATTACCGTAGGAGCGAATGAGACCAGTAAATTCTGGCTTGGAATGCTCAACGACTTGAAAAACCGTGGCGTGCAGGATGTCCTGTTCTTCTGCGTAGACGGTCTCCCCGGATTTAAAGACGCAATTCAGGCCGTTTTCCCACAAGCACAGATCCAGCGCTGTGTTATCCATATGCTGCGCAATTCTTTTAAATATGTGAATTATAACGATCTGAAGAAGTTTTCCGCAGACTTCAAGGCTGTCTATAACGCACCTAATGAATCCGCAGCTCTTTCGGAATTGGAAACGATTAAGGAGAAATGGGGAAAGAAATATCCCTATGCGATCAGTAACTGGGAAAACAACTGGGAAGATGTGAGTTCTTTCTTTCAGTTTTCCGGAGATATCCGCAGAATTATGTATACCACAAACATCATAGAAGGGCTGAACCGTCAATACAGGAAAGTCACAAAGACAAAGAGTGTGTTCCCAAGCGATACCGCTCTTGAAAAGATGCTGTTTCTTGCGAGCAGAAATGTAACAAAGAAGTGGACGCAGCGTTATCGGAACTGGGATCAGGTGTTGAACCAACTGATTCTTCTATACGATGAGAGACTGACCGCATACCTGTAAAAGGAAAACAGGAGCGGATGAGAAACTATTCCGCTCCTGTCTTCATCTTATTCCTTCGGCATTTATAGTATTCCCAGAAAATCCCAGCTTATTCCTGAGACCGGGTGTGGGCAGAGCCCACGAAAAAGGGATTACTGATGCCGTTATTTGTGCTGCAAAAAATTTTAAAATTCATGTATAACATGAGTCAAATGGGTAATACTATAAACAGATAAGTAATTCGACAGCAAAAAAGCAGACGTTCCGACAAGACAATTATACATATCTGTTTCTTATCAAAGAAGATTTTTCCCCATAGACACAGAAATTTTTACGCCCTCCAAGAAGTTTTTCTTCGATTATCAGAAAATCGGCGCATCCTATGAGCCTGCGCCGATTTTCTTTATAGTTTTTACTGGGTTTCTTCCTCCATCTTCAGCCAATCCTCAAAGAACTTCTCCAGCATCACTGGTTTAGCACCTAGCACATATTATTTTTCTGGAATACAAACATTCAAACTTATATTTTCACTTTATAATATTATAAAACTACACCATTTTCTTTCAAAATGACGATTTTTGACGCTCTCAGACAAAAAGTCAGGACTCACAAAACCTTGTAAAATAAGACTTTACGAGTTCTAACACCGCAGGACAAAACCACCCCAACGAGCCAAAAGGTGGGGCTAATTACTTAATGGCTTTTGCTCCAGTGGCCTATTCAGAGATTGATATAGCCTTATTCTTCTTCAGCTAATTCTAACTCCAATTCTTCATTCTGTACAATTTCTCCTGTTTTCAATCCATATTTGATTCCCCTATCCACAGCCCCCTTCAGCGCCTTTCCACTCCGTGCAAATCCAATCATATAAATAGTCTCTTTAATCAGACTCTCCTTATCCATCACGCCTTTTTCCCGAAGCGTAATGCAAACCGCATTTTTAAACTCTTGCACACAGATTTCATCTGGCGTTCTCTTATTCATCTGTTCCAAATCTTTTCGAAATACTAAATATTTCTCCGGAATCTGATCTATCCTCCAAACGAATCGAACCTTAGACTGTTTATATTGTTTTGCCGTAACTTTTTTAAATGCTTTATCGGCTGCCTCCAATGTATACGAACTTGCTCGTCCTATTCCAAATGCTCTTAACGTTTTCCGAATCAGGCTGTCATACTGGATCGGAGCCTCCACGTCTATGATCTGTTGCATTTTCTCTGCGATGAGTGGAATAGACTCTTTCTGAACAAAATCTGCCGTAGACATACGAGTAGATTCAATCTGAGCCATATCATAATCTACAAAAGCATAATCCCATTCTTCTCGTTTGTGCTCTTCTATCACTGATGTTGTAACCGCCTTAGATGCAATCTTCTGTTCTGAATATTGAAATATGACAGGTTCGGAACCTTTTTCTTCTATTATAGGTTCCTGTAACTCTTTTTTCTCTTCAACTGCCTGTACGATTTCAGGTTTTATTTCAATTTCACTTTCTTCAGCAACGTAATGATTGTGATGCGCTTTCGCATATTCCTCTGCCTCTTCCTGTAGCCCATCAAGCACCTCTCCTAGTCTGAATAGTTCTTTCTCCTTATTTTCCCACCAGTCGATAGCCCAGATCCGATGCAGTTTCCACCCAAGACCTTTCAGCACACTAATCTGACCGATTTCCCGGTCACGAGTGTTCGAAGATTGCTGATAAGACTTATCGTCAAGCATGATCCCCAATAAATATTCCATCTTATTAAATGGATTTATGACAGCGATATCAATCTTAAATTTAGAATTTCCCACTGCTCTATGGTATTCATACCCATGTTCGGAAAGGTAGTGGCAAATCTGTTCCATAATACCTTGCTCTTTCTGTCCTCGTCCTCTCACAAAATCTCTATCAATTTTTCCTTTTTCTGCATAATCCAGAAAATTCCGAAGTGCTTCCACCCCTCTTGCCTTCGTTCGTCTCATGTTAATCTGATCTGCCGTAAGTGTAGTAAATACCATCATTTCTAATCTGGCACGAGTAACTGCCACATTTAATCGTTTCCATCCATTTTCTTTGTTCAATGGGCCCAAATTTAAAGAAAGCTTTCCTTCAGAATCCGGACCGTAAGCAATAGAAAAGAATATCACGTCCCTTTCGTCTCCCTGTACATTTTCCAGATTCTTGACAAATAACGTTTCTTCCCCTTCATTGGCCCATTTATCAAACTGTGGATCATTCTGATATTCGCCCTGCAGAATATCTTCGATAAAATTCTGTTGGTTGATATTGAAGGTAACCACTCCGATAGACTGTTGTGACAAAACAGGATGTTTATAACGTCTCTTAATTTCTTTTACAATTGCGTGAGCCTCTCCGCGATTTACCCTGTCTTTTCCACGCTCAAAAAATCCATCTACTTTTACCAGATTTACCTTTTTCTCTCCATCGTTTACAGATGGAAAGGTAAACATAGAATTTTCATAAAACTCGTTGTTGCTGAAATCAATCAGGCTTTCATGTCTGCTCCGATAATGCCAGTGCAAATGAGACTGTGGCATGCCAAGAGCCAAACAGTCATCCAGGATACTGTCCAAATCTTCTATATCAATATTGTCCTCATCTAACTTGTTTCCTGCAAAGAATGCAGTAGGCGGCATCTGATTGGGATCTCCGACTATGACCGCATCCATTCCTCTTGCAAGGACTCCAACGGCTTTACAGGTCGGAATCTGTGATGCTTCGTCGAAAATAACAATATCAAACAGATCATTCTTTGCCTCCAGATATTGGGCTACAGAAATCGGACTCATTAACATGCATGGGCATAATCTCGACAAGATGATTGGAATCTGCTCAAATAAAGAACGGATTGATATTCCTCGCCCATTGCTGCTGATAGCTCTTCTGAGAATATTTAATTCTCTGCTAATTTGAGTAGACTCAAAACCTTGTGGCAAATGGCTGGCTAATTCATAGAAAATTTCTTCTTTGGTAAGTTCCTTAAATTCCTGTTCCATTCTCTTAAAACGATTAATCTTCTCATTGAATACGATGCCAGTAAAGTTATTCAGTACAGGCTCCCCGTCAATAATCGATATAATCATGGTTTTATAAATTGATTTCAGATAAATGTCTATTATATGATCATGAGGTACACCTGACTCATATACTTTGCATACAGGCAGCAAGCCTTTCTCGATACAAGCTTTCTCGCTCTGCCGGTAAGTAATCCACTCTCTGATAGAAAAGGCATTCTGCATAATGCTGTCACACAATGCAATTTTAGCCTGCATCCAATTCTCTTCGGTCTCCGGAAATTCCAGTTTTAACAATTCACAAACCTGCTTCTCTTTTTCTGCCAGGTTATTAAAATCCTGTATAATGAGATTTGCCATGGAATTACAATTCTTTAATTTCCCCTGAGACTCCAGAATATTGATCTGTGTCCTAAACTGACTGATTTCATCGATCTGCGCTTTCAATTTCGTCTGATAGCCTGTCAGGTCAGCTTTTGTCGGATATTGCTGCAAAATTTCTTTCCATGCAAATGGTAATTTTTCTGTAGTTTCTTCAAACTCCTTTGCTTCCTGCTGATAAGTGGCAATATCGTTAATGTAAAATGGAATTTTGATGATTTCCGTCTGGAAAGATGCATATCCCTGGAACTCAGACAAAAGGCCTGCCAAAGCTTTATTTTTCCCAAATAATTTTGAAAGAGCCTTATCATACCTGTTCCGATAAGATTCCATGTCCATTTTCAGGAATGATTCATTCCAGTATTTTAAGATCTGTCTCCGCCTCTCCTCAAAAGCCACCTTCTTTTCCAGGTATTGATAAGGAACATAAAATTCTTCATCTATTGAATCTGCTTTACACAGAAAGTCCGGAATTTCTTCTGCTGAAAGAATGCTAACAGCACTCTTGTAAATCACATTCCATTCCAACTCTGTTACCGGAGCCTTTATCCCTAATAATTGAATGAAAGTCTCTGTATCTATCTGAAGTTTCTGTATGCTATCTTTATAATCGGACATTATGTTTTCCAGATCATATTTCAATCTTTGAATATATTCATCCAAGTGAACTGCTGCCAATGGATGTTCATGGGGATGGCCGACTGCTTTTCCTGCAGCTACCAGCTGCTGTAAACAATACAACCTTTCATTTAAATCTTTTTCCGTAAGATTGGAAACAAACTCAGGATCAAAATCAACTTCAGTTTCTCTTTCCGGAATCCCCTCATAAATATCCAATAATTCCCTTAAGCTCTTTCCAAATCTCCGCTCGATATGTAACGCTTGAGCATAACCGTCCAACTCAGCTTTAATCTTCCGAATCTCATCCAGTTTCTGATCATAGGAAGGTTCCTTTTCACCAACAACTAATTCCAGACTATGTTTTAGCTGATCCAGCACAGCTTTCTTCGTAGATTTATTGGAGTGCAGTTCTAGACAAAAATCTTGGATTCCCAGTGATTTAAGCCTTTTCTGTACCACTTCTAGTGCTGCCATTTTTTCTGCCACAAATAAAACCCTTTTCCCCTTCGCAAGGGCATTGGCTATCATTGCGGTAATAGTTTGAGATTTTCCAGTACCCGGAGGGCCATGTAGAACAAAACTCACTCCTTCAGCCGCCATATTGATTGCCCTCAACTGAGAAGAATCTACTGTAACTGGCAAATAAGCATCTTCCGTATCAACTTCTGGTGGAATAGTACATTCCCAGTCAATCACACCATTCATTAGGCTTCTGACAATCTTATTATTTGCCAGAAAATCACTTTTTCCGCAAATATCATTCCACATGACGAATTGAGAGAAAGTAAAATTTCCTATCACTGCAACTTCCAGAACATTCCATTTGGGAAAATCCATAATTGCATCATAAATAATAGAAAAAATCTTAGGCAGATCCACACCATGTTCATCCATAGGAAGCGGATTCAGTCCATAAATCTGAATGCCGTAATTTTGTTTCAGAAACTCCAACAGCGTTACATTTACCTGCACTTCTTCATCTCTCATGTACATGGCGTACCCTTTGCTTGCAGATTTCCTTTTGATATCAACTGGAATCATAATCAAAGGTGCATACCGTGGATCAGAATTCTGTTTATTCTCATACCATCTTAATAAGCCTAATGCAAGATACAATGTGCTTGCTCCATTTTCTTCCATAGATGCCTTAGCGGAACGATACAATTTCGTCAGGCGCTTTTCAAGCTCCCGAGCTGTGTATATAGAATGTATTTTTTTCTGTTTGCTTTCCAAATCAATAAACTCTTTTACACCATCCAACCTGCAGAGATTTTCAATCAGAACCTTATTATCCGTGTCAATTTTTATATCTTCTGGACGGGGTAATACTCGAAACTCTTCTCCATCAGCAAGGGCATCTTCCAGCAAACTTACATCCGAAGCTAGTAATGGAAGGACTGATTGATTAATACGGAAGTTAATCAGTAAATTTCGCATATTCAGATCCAACAACTTCCGCTCCCACTGCATTTGTTTGGTTATCGTTTCCTTCTTATTGATCTGTGACAAATCGAAAATTTCCCCAACTGCTTCCGGAGTATCTGTCACTTCTTCCTTTTTTCGTTCTTCATGTACTACCACAAACCCGTTATCTTGTTTCACCCGTACCGGCAAAGGACGAATACCTAAGCTGCGGGCTCTCCTGATATCAAT
This sequence comes from Drancourtella massiliensis, assembly GCF_016900655.1. Taxonomy (GTDB): domain Bacteria; phylum Bacillota; class Clostridia; order Lachnospirales; family Lachnospiraceae; genus Sellimonas; species Sellimonas catena. The sequence continues at coordinate 2,313 of NZ_JACJKH010000031.1, read as the reverse complement.
TACAAATTCAAACTCTTCATACCTGGCAATCTGACTCTGTCCCAAATGGATTGCTTCATCAAATGAAAAATTTTTTCCTGCACACATGGCTGTACATTCTACAACAATAACCTCATGAATTCCTTTCGACATTCTTTTTTCCAGTTGAGACGGATCATCCATGATCATATCGGAGAAAGATTGTTCAATCAACCAGAGCCCAGCAAAAATATGTCCCTTCATCATGATCAAAAACGGATTCAGACCAATTGCTTCCAGACAAGCCACATATAACAAGGTCAGATCCAGGCATGTTCCCATATGTTGTTCCATAATCATATCAGACAGTCGGACACGCTGCCCGTAGGTTTCAAAACTAGCAGGTGGTTCTACATAAGTAATATTCTGTTCCTGAATTGCCGCATAAACTGCTGCCGCCATATATTTCACACGATTATGATCACCATACTGATATCCGGCCAGAGAGGGATCACCTGTCCATTCTTTCAGATATATTACTGCTTTTTGCAAAACAGCTGCCGCTATCGGATGATTAGGCAACACATAAGAAATCAACAATTCTGGAGTATACTGCATCCCTGGCCATTGATCAAAAGGCAGTATAATCACCTCTTTTGTATCGACTGCCAGTTCCTGCCCATCTTTACATACTTTTATGTTCAGACTACAAACCATTCGCTCTGTAAGCCCTACCAATCCATCAACATTTACATTGATGTTGATGTCATTAAGACTGATTTTATCGCCCGCACCAATACTCTGGATTGTACGCTCAAAAGTCTTAATCAAACTATTATTTGATTCAATCTTTAATACAATATTTTCCAAATTCTCTTCATAATTATTTTTCAGACTGATTTCCCTGACAATGCTGTCACCATTGTGAATAAGTGCATATGTCAAATATTCATCTATACGACAAGTAATTTCCATCCCGTTCAAAACTGTTTCTGTCGTCTCTGACATATTCTTAATCCCCCCCTTTCTCATTTTGGTTTTTTATCAGGAAAGACGCAATTTATTAAACAGACTTATGCTAAGGCCTTTACAATCCTCGAAGAATATTCAAATAATCCTGTCTCTGATCCACAACTGCATAGATAACCACTCTTTTTCTTTCTTCATCCACTTTGTAAAACACAAGATTTTTTTCTAAAACTAACACTCTATATCCCTGCCGTCTTAAGATTCCATATCTGGGGATGATTCCAATATCCGGATGATCACCCAAATGAAAAATACTTTCCTCTAATTCATCTAATTTCTGCAATGCAACTTCCGAACCGAAATTCTCGTTGATATAAAGGATAATTTTACGGATCTGCTCATCTGCTGTATCAGTACGAACAACTGTGTATTTCATATCATTTCTCCTTCAGCATCTGTCTCAGATCACGGAAAGTATTTTCAATGGGTTCTACCCTTCCGTTCTTCTCATCATCTTCAGCTTCTGCCAGCATTTCCAATAACTCTATTCTTGATTTCATCCTCTTGTATTCATCATACGAAAGAGAAACAGTATCTCCTCTGCCGTTCACCGTAATAATGACAGCCTCTTTGTTTTCCCTGCACTGCCTCGATATTTCACTGTAATGATTTCTCAAATCTGCTGATGGACGAATAGATTCTTGTAATGAAAACATAATCGTACCTCCTATCTTTTTATAGTCATATTATATCATCTAATGACTATTTTTTCAACCATCCCTCTCACGACTCTACTACACCATTTACTACACCATTTTCGCGAAAAATGACGATTTTTGACGCTCTCAGACAAAAAGTAAGAACCCGCAAAAGCCTTGTAAAATAAGGCTTTACGGGCTCTGACACCACAGGACAAAACCACCCCAAACGAGCCAAGAGGTGAGTGCTAATTTTTTTAAATTTTATGGCGAGAACTTTTAAAAGGGTTAATTTTACCTTGTTTTTCATCCTCATATCGTATTTCGATACTATCCGGCTGATCACCAATGGATGACACATATGCCAAATACTCTTCTTCTCTTCCTCAATCAACTCTTTTGCTCCTCAAACGCCTCCGGCAGATATGCTTCCGTCCATCCTTTTCCCGCCTTCTCCCATTTCTTAATTTCATCCCATCTGGTCAGCACTTCACCTGAACCCGGCACGACTGCATTCCCAAACACATGTGGATGCCGCTGCGCCATTTTATCAATAATCCCCTGGTTAGATTAGTTACTAAGACTTCCCATACCTGAAATGGGCTTCGCTCCTTGAAAATTCAATATTTCAGCTGACAAAATAGTGATTTATGCCCCTATAGACTCTGGATGGAGTGCGTTACGCAGA
>NZ_JACJKH010000004.1 GCF_016900655.1 Drancourtella massiliensis | reverse complement strand
AGATATTGCTTTTTCTTCAGATAGTTTTTCTTCCTCATGACTACACTCCCATTTCCAAAGAGGATATCTCCCCCTTGTTTATCCCTTTCTCATTTCTTTTTGATTTTCTATCGCTATCCCGCAGGGGATTCTCTCTCCCTCCGGAATTCTGCTTCCTTTGATAATTGCTCCACAGTCCAGATGAACGCCGTCTTCCAGCACACAGTCATGATCCGTCAGACTTCCGATCGAAAGAATACATGTTTTCCCGATGTGTGCTCCTGTATGTACAACAGCTTTTGGCAGAATCACTGTCCCCTCACCAATCGTTGCTGACGGACTGACATATGCTTCTGGATGAATCAAAACTGGAACTGCAAAGCCAAAGCGTTTTGCTTTCGCATACATTTCCAGTCTTTGCTCATAGTTTCCAACTGCCGGAAAAACTTCCTGATATTCTTTTTTTAATAATGGCATTTCGTTTAATTTACCAATCGCTTCTGGTTTTAGATCATCCAGAAAGCTGATTTTATCGTATAATGGATTACCTTCTGCATCGGTCATGGAACGTGCTGTTTCTGCAACCACATGTCCATGTCCGCCTGCTCCTAAAATCAGAAGATTCTTCATCTTCCTTCCCTCACTCCTTACTTTTTTACACAAAAATAAGGATCTCCTTGTTTGGAAATCCCTGCTTTGTTTTCTATCTTTTATTCGATCTTTTTTCTTCTATATATAATAACTTCGTAGCTTTCTACGTTTCCCCTTATTCTTCCCCTTTTAGCCGGATGCTAAGAAGAACCGTCCGTTTTTTCCCGAACAGTTCTTTTTCTATGACAACGTACCGTTTCCGGATCCTCTTTCTGACTACATTTCCGAGATACTGTGAAAGAGGGGCTCCGGCCCAGACGATATTTCCTTCTTCATCGGTTTCTATTTCTGACCGTTTTACGATGTACTCTTCTTTTTCCTCAGCCTGTTCAATCGTGATCAGGCTTTCCAGAAACTCCTGCTCATCCTCCCGGACCGGCAGGAATTCTTCTTCCCCGTCGCTTAACAATTTGGAAAGCTTCGGTACTTTTTTTAATTGATAATATAATGTTTCCGGAGTCTGTGTCTTGACAAACACATACCCCGGAAACAGGATTTCTTTCTGTATCTTGTGTTCGCCTTTCAATCTCCAGCATGTCTCCCGTTTGATCAAAAAGCTTTTTTCACATATCGTCTGTGGCAACATCTTATCCAGCACTTCTGTCAGTTCTTCTTCTTTCCCTGTCATGGTCTGTATGACATACCACATAACTTCTCCTCTCTGGGAAGCTTATCTGTTTTTGACATAGCTTCGCCATATCTGCAGTGAAAAATTTTTTTAAGTCTTTCACCCCAGACTTCTATTTTTCCTTTTTATCCGTTTTTTTCGCAGCCATGACTTCTTATCACAGCTGTTTTCCAAACTTCTTTTCCGTTTTCGCACTCCTTATCCAGGCGTGCGGTTTTTAGCTTTTTGATACAATTTCAAGGCCAGTCCAGAGTCCTTTTCTCTGATACTGATCCACCGGGCATTCCAGACGTGCCAGACGCTTATGTCGGTCAATTTTGCGGATCTGGCTTTCCCGCCCGCAAAGCGGTCCTTCTGTCACACAGGTCTGTCCTTCTTTTATATAGCCCCGTGACATCGGGATGTGGTGCTCCTTCCCGCCGATCTCCTCCAGAAATCTGGTTTCTTCCGTACCGACAGGAATCAGGCTCTGATCATCTTCCTTTTCCGGGATCATCTCGTCTTTGACCACCAGAAAGATGTACCCTGCAAAGAGAGGCTCCCGGAGCAGATGCCAGCTGCCTTCGTAGCGTTTCATCTTCTCATAGGTAAAGACAAAGGCCTCTCCGCCCTGTCCCGTAAGCTTTTGCTTCCACTTTTCTGCTGTTTTTTCTTCGTTTCCCGCTTCACAGCGCACTGCGTACCAGATGACGCTCACCACCTACTATCATTTCGCAGAGTGTGATACTCTGCGAACCCGTTATTTTTGTATACGAAATAGTGAAAACTTTAAGGCTGTTTTCACCTCCCTAATTATAACACAACAAACTGAAAATGCAATTCTATAATACTGGAAGATGTCGTAAAAGACGGGATTCCTTCGTGAGGACAGAAAAGTGGACAACCTTTTTTCTTTAAGATTCATCTTTCGACTTGTAGAATTTTCAAAATTATGCGTCAAATCTTTGGTCGAATACCATCTTTAGAGACAATTCTTTTTCTTTTTTTGCTTCTATTTAAGATTTTATTCCTGATTTTATTAACGTCAATATTCTTGTCAAAAATTTTTTATTCGGAAGAAACGCCCTATTTTCTGATCATTTCCATGTTGAATTTGTCATTTCCAAGAGTATCACACTCTGCGATTTTTTTATTATTCTACCGTTATTTCCTGCTGTTTTTACTGTTGAATGTAATATGGACTGGTTATTCCGCAATCAGCCCGGAGAGTTTTTCCATATTATCCCGCTTTAGCTCCATGGACGGATGCACATACCGGTTCAGCGTGATGTTAACGCTTGCGTGGCCAAGAATCTCGCTGAGGCTTTTGATGTCAAAGCCAAGTTCAATACATCTCGTCGCGAAAGTATGGCGCAGCGCATGATAATTTGCCTCCTCGATGCTTGATTTCTTCAGAACCTTTTTGAAATGATACTGGAGGGTGCGGGGCTCGACGTAACTGTTTTCTTTTCCCGTCAGGAGATATTCGTTTCCGTATCTCTGGTATTCCCCAAGTACTTCCGCTACACTTTCCGGGATCGGGATATGCCGGATTGACTTGCTGCTTTTTGGCGGAGTGATGATAATTCTGGTCCTGCTTCCCCACTCCAGCCGTGGTTTTTCCGGTCTTTTATTCTGAATGCGCTGCATTGTTTTCCGAATAAACACTTCTTTTTCGCGCAGATGAATATCCTCCCATGTCAGCGCGCAGAGCTCCCCGATCCGAAGTCCGGTAAATAAGGTCAGGAAGATGCCGCAGTTCATTGGTGACGGATACTCCCGCAGATACCGGATCAGCTGTTCCTGCTCTTCTCTGCTTAAAATCCGCATCCGGGTTTCTTCCTTTTTTATGGTGATCTGGGACAGATCACAGTCGACTCTCTGGAATCGTCCATTGATGTAGCGGATCACGTTTCGGACGACTCCCAGAATGTCTGTTACGGTTTTTGCTGAAAGGGGAGCTATTTCTTCTGTTCCCTCCAGAAGGGTATTGATAAACTGGTCAATGATGGCAGTATTCAGACTGCCAAGTTTGATTGCTCCGATTTCTTTGTCAATATGAAGTTCAATCAGATTTGCATACTTTACATAAGAAGATTCTTTGATGCGGGGCCGGATATATTCGAGCCACCGATAGAGAAATTCCGAAAATTCTTTTTCCGAATCAGGAAGATATTTCTTCTCTATTTCTTTTTGACTTGTTTCTTTTGCTTCCTGCAGTTTCTGTTTGGCCTGGGTATAGGTTTTTGCGTAGACAGAACGGTATACTGCTTTGCCGTCTTTTGATCTGTCTGCAATGTATCTGCCTTCCCAGCGTCCGTCTTTCCTTCTGTAAATATTTTCTCCTTTTCTTGCCATGTCCCTTTCCTTTCTCTTTTGCGATGCTTCCGATCGGATTCTTCTCCTGTTTCAATCGGATTGTTATCGCTCAGGACCGACCTTGTTTCCTTTCCTCCTCTCCCTTTTTCGTGTGCTGTATCCGCCCTGTATTCCAGCTCCCGGTGTCTGATTTCTGTCACTGAGCTTTTGTAGGAATCCGGCTGATGGATATGCATGTCAGCGAAATACAGCACGTTTTATCATATCCTTTTCATTATTACATAAAGCCGGGGCCGCTTGAAGTGGCTTCTACTGGAAAAAGCCCGGATACTTGGGAAGACTCTGTTCTTCTCGCAATCGTATCCGGGCTTCTTATTTTTACTGATTCAGATATTTTCGGATTTCCCTCTGAAAAATCTTCATACTGCTTTCTATATTCTTATTCTTTTCGAAGATCTCTGTAATTTCGGTGTTTGCCAGACTGATCATCTGTTCGTACGTCTCATATTGATAATATTTCGGTGTGATCGTTCCATGTTCAATGACATCACACAACAGTTCTCCACTGATAACCTGTTCTTCCTTATCCATATCTTCCTGAATAATCGAGGCCGCTTTCTCAGATCTTGCTACAGATTCCAGGACGGATACGCCTTGTGAGTACCGGAAAATATCGAGCTGGCTTTCGTATCCACAGACAAGTTCTTTCAAAAATTCCCACGCCAGTTCTTTCTCCGTACTATCATGATTGATTCCTATCAGAAGTGCGTCCACCTTGGAAATATTCTCTCCGTGGGTACGGCCTGGAAATGTCGTGCAGTCCCATTGGAAATTGGAATACTTCTTGATTTTGTATGGATAAGTTTTGTATGTCCGGTATTCTGCAAACGTCAGAGGCATGAAGGCGACTTTTCCTGCATCAAAGTCTTCCTGTGTCACATTTTCGCCCTGATTCAGAGCCAGTAGTTCTTTCATAAATTTCACCGACTCAATCACATACTGATTGGAAAAGTCTACATTTTGTTTTTCATTATCAAACGCGCTTCCGCCGCTTGTATACATCGCATCCTGCCAGGAATAATTATAAGTTCCGAACTGGTCAATCCGGCCGTCACCATCTGTATCTTTTGTCACTTTTCTGCAGATTTCCAAAAAATCATCCCAGATCCAATCCTGCTGGGGCATTTCGATTCCTTCCTGCCGAAGCAGTGTCTTATTGACAAACAGCATCGTTGGAACTACTTCATATGGAAGTGCATACTGGATTTCTTCCATGCCCTTTCCGATATCCATCGCTGTCTGGAAAATCTCTTCGCTTTGAAACTCCGGATCTAATTCCATAAACGTATTCAGTTCCTGCAAAATTCCAAGGGAACAGTACTGGTTAAAGTCCGTATCCAGAACCATAAAGACATCCGGCATTTCTCCTTCCAGAAGGCGCTTTGCACACCACTCGGAGTAATCCTTTTTTTCAATTCCCGAAGTATAGCGGACCGTTACTCCTGGATGGCTTTCTTCAAAACGCTCAATCGCCCTGTCGATAATAACGAAAGCGTCTGCGTTTTCCACGCCCCAGTTGCTTCCGGTAAACATGCCAAACTCCAGCTCCTGTGTCTGTGCCTGCGGTCTGCTCCAGAAATACATTCCTGCCAGAAGGAGCAGTGCTGCCGCTGCCTGTATCATTCTTGTTATCCATTTCCTGTACAATCTCATCTTCCTATTCTTCAGTCATATTCTTGTGTGCGTTCGTCTGTACTGCCCAGATTGCAAGCTGCGTCCGGTCTCTTAGATTCAGCTTGTTCAGAATCGTACTTAAGTAATTACGGATCGTTCCCTCGGAAAGGCTTAGTGTATCTGCAATTTCCTTGTTGCTTGCTCCTTTTTCTACCTGTGCAATGATTCTCCATTCTGTTTTTGTCAGCTGGCGGATATCTTTTTCCTCAACAGGAATGGTATAGTTGGTTTGCGCCATCTGCGAAAACAGTCTCAGCACTTTTGCCGCAATGTCAGGATTGATCATTGCTCGTCCGCTGTAAACAGTGCGTATTGCATCACTCAGTTCATCCATGGAGACACCTTTCAGAAGATATCCGCTTGCCCCATATTTCAGAGCGTTAAATACATACTCGTCATCATCAAAGGTTGTCAGAATGATGATCTTAATCTGCGGATAATTTTCCTTAATAATTTTTGTACACTGGACCCCGTCCATTTTAGGCATCCGGATATCCATCAGTATAATATCAGGCTTGTTTTTCCGAATACACTGAATCACTTCCTGGCCATTTGCAGCCACATCTGATACCTCAATGTCCTGTTTGCTGTTTAAAACAATCTGCAGACTCTGCCGAATCAGCTCCTGGTCATCTGCAATCAGTACTTTAATCATACTCTTCACCCCATCTTATCGGAATCCGGGCATCAATCAAGAATCCATTTTCTCCTGAGAAGTGGATCGAGCCGCCCAGCATGGCAACCCTCTCTTTCATATGTTTTGTTCCGAATCCCTTCTTTATCTCTTTGCATCCACATCCATTGTCCTGAATTGTCAGATGCAGTACTCCATCAATTTTTCTGGCGTCAATCTGAATTCTTGTTGCTTTCCCGTGACGCAGGGCGTTTGTAATGCCTTCCTGTATGATCCGGTAAACAACATTTTCTTCATCTTCACTGAACCGGAATGGTTTCACTTCTGAATGAAACACTACTTCCACCCCCGCAAGTGAGTTCATTTCTGCGATCATATCGCTTATGGCTTCATCCAGCTGAAAATGTTCCAGCGCATCTGCACGCAGTTCGGAAACAGAACTGCGAACGTCTTTAATCCCTCCTCGTACCGCCTTTGCAATCACTTCCAGCTGTTTTTTCGTCTGTCCCGGGTCAATGTCGACCAGGGCAATGCAGGCATCAACTCCGGCAGACACACCGGTCAAAGTATGGCCCAGCGTATCATGGATTTCTCTGGCCACCCGGTTTCTTTCCCTTGTTTCAGCCATTTTTTCTGTCATTTCATTGTATTCCTTCAGCCGGTCATTTGCATATTGAAGCTGTCTGGACCATTCATTCACTTCCTGAATGGTATTTCGCTGTTCATTAATGATGTTAATACAATACAGAATGAAAATCATAATATTCAATGATCCCAGTATATTGTAGACGGAAAACAACAGCTGCTGCTGTGTCTCGTTGTAATACTGTATGTAATCCCTGACGGAAAACAGATGATTGGATACAGAAATCAAATCGTAGTCCGCCACCAGATATCCAAGTGTCGCAATACCGATCAGAAGGTATTTTATCTTTGTATCATTGACAAATACAAGAATATTGGCGAAGACAAGCAAAATCACACCATTATAATTAAAGTCCAGAATCCAGACAAGAACGATGCTGCACACCAGATCTATTCCCAGTGTAATCGCAATGATTTTCCCACTTTGTTCTTTCCTCGTCTCCCGGATCAGCATGTCGCATCCAAGAAGAGCAATGAGAAGCAGTGCACTCCAGACAATCATTTCCGGATATTTGGGAATGGCATCTACCTGCCCCAGAAATACTCTGGCCTGATCATCCTCACAGATTTTCTTTGTCGTCATATAGATAAAAAGGCTGATTCCGCCCGCCTGTACCATGTTAATCAGAAAAAAGAGCAGTTTAATAATACTCATTGCTTTTCTTTTCATCCTACTGCCACCCATCTATGTCGTAATTCATCAGGTTTTCTTTTGTAATCAGCCTGCTTGGAAGCTTGACATATTTCTCCACTGCTTTTCCATCCAGTGCCTGATATGCCATTTCCGTCGCCGTCTTCCCGATCGTCTCCGGGCTCTGACTGCTTGTCCCGGTTACATACCCCAGATCCAGCATGGCTTTAAAATCAGGGGAGCCGTCTACTCCGTAAATCAGAATTCCTTCCTCTCTCCCTGCTTTCTGAAGAGCCGCAAGGGCGCCAAGTGCAGACGGATCGTTACCGCCAAATACAACATTAAAATCTTCGTCCAGAAGTCCGGATACTACTTCTGCTGAGATTTCAATTTCTCCGCCGCTGAAAATCTGCTGTACCACCTGATATTCCGGATGTCCTTCGATGGTGTCCAAAAATCCCTGGACTCTCTGGACGATAGAATCCTGCATCGGATTATCCAGAATGATAATTCTGGCCGAATCCACCCGTTTCATCATATCTTTTGCACATTCCTGTCCTGCCTGATAATTATCCGTCTCGATCGTGGACAGAACATAGTCCGTATCATCCACCTGGGTATCAATATTGATAATTTCTACGCCGGCTTCCTGACATGCCTTTAATGCCGGTTTGACTTTTACTTTGTCTACGGGATTGAGAAAAAGAATTTCTATTCCTTCATCGATCATATCGAGGATCTGCTGATTCTGCTTTTCCTGGTCCTGAAGCGGATCCCGGACAATCAGTTTGTCCCCGTTCGCTTCTATTCCCTCGGCAATCTCATCGTTCAGGACATCGAAATAGGGGTTGTTTCTTGTCATGTAAGTAGCCCCAAAGATGTGTTTTTCCTGATCTTGTTCTTTTGCGCATCCGCTGAAGAAGAGTGCAATGCACAGTGCTGCCGCAATCCATTTTGTTCTTTTCATTCTCTGCTCCGTTCACTTCTTCGTCACAATACTTATCTATCATGGTATAACTTTTAGTCTATTTTATCAAGCGTCTTTATCATAAAGAGACCGCTGCGAAAAAATGACGCACCAGTCTCTTTTTTATGATATTTCTTATTATTTTCTGTTTCGGATATAGTCAATAAATACCGCCAGGAGAATAACGACACCTTTTACTACGTCCTGCCAGAATGAATTTACATTCATCAGGTTCAGACCATTGTTCAGTACACCGATAATCAGAGCACCGATAATCGTACCTCCAATTTTACCGGAACCTCCTGCCATGGATGTTCCACCTACTACAACGGCTGCAATGGCATCCATCTCAGCGCCTTCTCCTGCCGTCGGCTGTCCGGAATACATTCTGGATGCCAGAATAATTCCGGCAAGTCCTGCCATAAGTCCCGCATAAGCGTGTACAATAAATTTGACTCTTGCTACCTTGATTCCAGAAAACTCTGCTGCCTGTGTGTTTCCACCTACCGCATAGATATGACGTCCAAGTTTGGTCTTATTCATCATCAATGCTGTAATAATGATGGCAATAATCATAATGATAACAGGAACCGGAACCGGTCCGATATAGCCTGCACCGATAAACTGCCATTCTTTTGTAACAACACGCACCGGAGAACCGCCGGTATATACTTTTGCAAGTCCTCTGGCGATATTCATGGTAGCCAGTGTAACAATGAATGGCGGAATGGTTGTCTTACAGATTACAAATCCGTTGAAAACACCGATTACAACACCAACCAGGGCTCCCGCTATGAGTGCTACAGCAATCGGAAGCTCGTATCTTGATACGCATCCTGCCGCGATTACTCCGGAAAGAGCAATGATCGATCCAACAGAAAGATCGATTCCTCCCAGAATAATTACCATGGTCATTGCACACGCAATCAGCATATTGGTCGAAATCTGCCGCAGAATATTAAACATATTCTGGGTCGATAAAAATGAACTGCTTGTTGCCGGCAAAACCGCAAGAAGAACACATAGCACCAGAAGTGCTATAATAATTCCCAGGTTCTCCCTCAAAAATACTGCTGCTTTATTTTCTGTAGCGGGCAGTTTTGCTTTATTTCCTTTTGTCTGAGCCATGTTTCGTTCCCCCTTTTCCTTCTACTTCGCCGCCAGCTGCATCACAGCTTCCTGAGTGACTTCCTCATGGGAAAGACATCCTGTAACACGGCCTTCTGACATGACATAAATCCGATCGCTCATGTTGATGATTTCCGGAAGTTCGGAGGAAATCATAATGATGGACATGCCTTTTTTCACCAGTTCATTCATGATCACATAAATTTCGGATTTCGCTCCTACATCCACTCCTCTGGTCGGCTCATCCATAATTAATACATCCGGATTGGTGGCAAGCCATCTTCCGATGATGACTTTCTGCTGATTTCCGCCGGAAAGGTTTCCGATTTTCTGTAATTGTGTCGGAGTTTTTGTAGACATCATGTCAATGTATTTCTGTGTGATTTCGATTTCTTTCTTTTCATTAACCCGGATTCCTTTTATGAATTGATCCATAATTTCAATGGTCATATTAAACCGCACACTTTGTACCTTATAGAGCCCTTCCTCTTTTCTGTTTTCCGGGACAAGGGCAATGCCGTTTTTCATTGCTTCTACAGGTGACGAGATCTTTGTTTTTTTCCCTTTCAGGTAGATATCTCCTTTGGCTCCTTTGGTCAGACCGAAAATGGCTTTCATTGTTTCACTTCTTCCAGCCCCCACCAGTCCGGCAAAGCCGATGATTTCTCCTTTGTGCAGATTGAAGCTGACATCACGTACCATATTACCGTCAGAAATATGTTCACACCGGAGTATTTCTTCCCCCGGTTCCTGATACTCTCTTGTGTAATAGCTTGTCAGTTCACGACCTACCATCATGGCAATCAGCTCATCTTTGTTTGTCTCTTTTACCACTTTGGTTCCGACATACTCACCATCTCTCATGACGGTTACTCTGTCACAAATTTCTTCGAGCTCGCTCATTTTGTGCGATATATAGATAATTCCAACGCCTTGTTTTGCCAGTTTCCTCATCGTCTCAAACAGGAATTCCACTTCTTTATCTGCAATCGAAGAGGTCGGCTCATCCATGACAAGAATTCTCGAATTGTACGAAATTGCTTTTACAATTTCTACCATCTGCTGCTGTGCTATTGTCAGCTTACCTACCAGAGTATCGGCTTTAATATGCACCTGATTGGCATCGAGAAGCTTCTGCGCTTCCTCGTTCATCTTCGCCCGGTTAATAAGAAAACCGCTTCCAAATTCTCTTCCGAGAAAAATATTTTCCGCTACTGTCATGTGCGGAACCAATACCAGCTCCTGATGGATGATCGCGATCCCATTGTCCTGGGCATCTTTTACGCCTTTGATTTCTACTTTTTTCCCATCAATCCATATTTCTCCCTCATCCGCAGAATAAATCCCTCCGAGGACTTTGATCAGTGTCGACTTTCCGGCTCCGTTTTCCCCAAGGAGAGCATGTACTTCTCCTGCGTGCAGTTCCAGGCTGATATCATTAAGCGCATGCACCCCTGCAAAGCGCTTATGTATATGTTTCATTTCCAACAGCACATTTTTGCTCACGCTTTCACCTACTTCCTGTTTTGCTTTTCCTCAAGTCCGGGGAACAGACAATCGTCCGTTCCCCTGAAATACATTCTTCTTACTGCCAGCCGTCTGTGCCGTATTCTTCTACATTGTCAGCAGTGATCAGGAAAGTATCAACCGGATAACGGTCTTCTACTTCTTTTCCTTCCATGATGTCATACATGATTTCTACTGCTTTTTCTGCGATCGCTATCGGGGACTGTGCTCCGGTACCTTCCATCAGAGAATCTCCTGATGCCAGTTCGGATTTCACATCCGGTGAACCGTCTACGCCGTAAATTAATACATCTTCAAGGCCTGCTGCGTTTGCTGCTGCTAATGCGCCAAGTGCTGTAGGGTCATTTCCACCGAAGATTGCTACAACGTCGCTGTTGCCCTGCAGAAGGTCTTCTGCGATACCCATGGATACTTCCAGATTTCCCTTTGCATCCTGCTGTGCTACGATTTCAAATCCGTGTCCTTCGATCGCATCCAGGAATCCATTTGTTCTGTCTGTAACGGAGTTCATTGTCGGGGAATCCAGTACGATGATTTTTCCGCCGTCCGGACATTTCTTTACGAGGTCATCTCCACAAACTTTTCCTGCGTTGTAGTTATCCGATCCTGTATAAGACGCTACATAAGACATATCCGCTACTTCTGTGTCGAAGTTTACGATCGGTACTTCTGCGCTTTTCAGTGCGTCAAGTGCCGGCAAAATTCCTTCTGCTTCAACCGGATTTAAGAAGATACCATCGATGTTCTGGGATACCATATCTTCTACCTGGGTAATCTGAAGAGAAACATCATTAGCCGGGTCTGTAGAAATCAGTTCATCGCCGTTTGCCTCTACCAGTTCTTTGATCTTGTCTTCGATTGTCACAAAGAACGGGTTTGTTCCGTCCATACAGGTATAGGCGAATTTGTAGTGTTTGCCGCCGTCGTCGGATGATCCGCCATTGTCCGATCCGCCGGAACCACTGTCTCCGCTGTTACATCCCATTAACATGGTTCCTGCCATCGCTGCCACAAGCAATACACTTAACACTTTTCTTTTCATAATCTTTCCTCCTTTTGCTTTGTGTATTTTTGATAGATTCATCATAGCAAAACGTGATTTTTTGTGCAGGTGTACAATGTAACGATTTCCACATGACATTTGCAATGTTTTAAATGACAAATGTAATATATTCTCAACAAAAATAGCGCTGTGCGTCAGACATCTTTCCAGGTTGTCTGCTTTGCACAGCGCTGATTTGTCTGTATTTTTACGGTGCCGGCGGATATTCATTGCACAGCAGCCGGTAAGGAGCTTCATCCTCTTCGATTTCCGGGAATCTTCCCATCGGCTCGTAGAAACGATTATCCGTGTTATCGTCATTGCACATGGAAACTTCTCCTAACAGAACTGCCCCGCTTCCTTTCTCCACTTCAAAGTCATGGTACATATACGGATATACCGTAATGCTTTTGCCCGGGGTCAGCCTGATCTGTGTTCCCGCCGGAACGGTATATTCCCTTCCGTCACTATGGATGGTAACATCGGTATCATCAAAAGATCCATCCTCTTTGGAATTATAAACACGGATCAGAACATTTCCACCTCCACGGTTTATGATGTCTTCCATTTTTGTCCAGTGGAAATGCATCGTTGCGGACTGATCTTCTTCCAGATAAAGAAGCTTTTCCGCATATGTTTTTTTATATTTATCCATATGCGTATTTCCATTTCTGAGAGTGATCAGAGAAAATCCGATCTTCTTGAAATTTCCAAGGCCATAGTCTGTGATATCCCATCCCAGCATATTATCACGGATTTCATCATATTCATGTCCTTTTTCTTTCCATTCATCCGGTGTAAAGTCACAGAATGGCGGAAGATGGAAACCGCATTTTCTGATCATCTCTTCCATATTTTTTAATGCCTGATTAATTTCGGAACGTTTCATTTCTTTATCCCTCCTATTTGCATCCGGAAAAAACACGCATGGCATGAAGAACATCCTCTTTCATGCAGTCTCTTGCCCAGCATGTGATATCATGGAAAAATACCGGTCCATCTGTTTCCATGCATTTCTGTTTTACATATTCACCGCCTGCTTTTGCGCGATAAGTATAATAATTTATTTTTCTTACACCCCGGTCAATGCATTTTCTGAAATCCTCATCGCTGACTCCGCTTCCGCCGTGCATGACAATCGGAATTCCAATCGTCTCCCGGATTTTCTCAATCCGGTCAAAATCCAGCTTCGGTTCCGCTGTATATAAGCCGTGGACGGTTCCGAAGGAACATGCAAGCGCATCGATGCCAGTCGCTTTGACAAAATTTCCCGCCTCTTTCGGATCTGTATAGCAGTCATTCTGTGCCTTTCCATCTTCACTGTTCATTGCGCCGATTTCAGCCTCCACAGACGCACCGTACATTTGGGCGATTTCCACTGCAGCTTTCGTATATGCACAGTTTTTCTCATACGGCAGCATGGATCCGTCATACATGACAGAGGAAAATCCCATATCCAGCGCCTCCCGGATCATATCAAAATTGTCGCAGTGATCCAGATGAACGCATACCGGTACTTTTGCCTTGTCAGCCATCAATACCATAATCGGTCCGAGCGTTTTCAAAGAGATATACTCTTCATGTACCGGAGCAAATTGAAGAATTACCGGTTGTCCCAGCTCTTCTGCCGCCCCCAATACTGCCTGGATTCCTTCCAGTTCTGTAACATTGAAGGCCCCAATCGCCATATTTTCTGCATCCGCTATGTCTAAGACGGTTTTCATGGATACAATCATTGTTATTTTCCTCCTATTCTTTCATAATCTTCTGCTTTTTCCAGCCATTTTGTATCTTTTCCCTTAATTCCGCGAAAGACTTTAAGCCGCTGATCGTATCGTATGTTGATACGCAGCACGCACCGGTCGCCGCAGCGTATTCAACACTTTCTTTTGGTGTACATCCCTGCATGGCAGCATACAGAAATGCCGCAATACTGGTGTCGCCCGCTCCGGTTCCGGACAAAATCCGTTCAGGGACGAAGCTGTCTTCAAAAAGTTCTGTATTTTCCCAGCCTTCCAAGTCAGCATCCACGTTCCTCATTCTCTCTTTTCCCGAAGTCTTTAAGTACATACCTGCCGCACCGCATTTTAACAAGACAGCACCGCATCCATAGGACAGTACTTTCTCAGCCAGAGGCCGGACATCTTTGCTAAGAGAAAGAATCGATACAATATCCTCGCCTTCTGCTCTTTCCTGCCATTCCTGATATTTTTCACGATCCACCATATAAGCAAGCTCTTCGATACTCGGCACGAAAAAGTCCACATATGGAAGCACTTGTTTTAAGATACTTTCCCAGTCACACTGTCCCGATTCGGATTCCGGGTCAACAGCTGCGAGGTCCAAAGAAGAAGTAAGACCTGCGGACTTTACCGCTTTATACAGCTTTACCAGTCCTGCCCCATCATTTTCATAAAACCGGCGCATCAAAGTCGGATACCCAAAGTGAAAATAATCCACCTTTTTTACTTCCTCCCAGTCCAAGTCGTCTGCACAGAACGTGTGATTACTGCCTGGATCATGCAGAAATGCCCTGTCGCTTCCTTTTGGAGCAAGCACAATCGTATAAGAAGTGGCTCCCTCTTCATCCCGGATCAAATGCATCGGGCATCCGTACTCCTCCAGCTTTTTCATCATGATATCCCCGAAAAGATCTGTCCCGATTTTTGCTGTCAGAATCACATCCGCCCCCAGCTTCTGCAAAGCAAGTCCGGTATTGGAAACCGCACCTCCCAATGTCATCTGGGCAGGCCCCACATTGACAAGCTTCCCCTGTCTTAGAATTTCCGAAAATTTTTGTGTTCCGGAATTGTGGAATTCTGGAGTAATATCGAGGGAAATATGTCCTGCTACCATGATTTTTTTCTTTTTCATAAAGCCCTCCTTTTCCGTCTGAATACTATCTTTATCATATCATTGGAATACTAAAAGTCAATTCGCTTTTGTAAGCTTATTACAATTATCATTCAAGTTGTGACATTTGTAATATACATTTTTCACAATTTTCATCCTGCTGTTTGAATACAAAAAGAAGAGTTCCGAACTTTCTTGTCCAAAACTCTTCCTATACTTATTTTCCTATTTTATTCTCTCAAATGCCGTCTCCAGATCTTCGATAATATCATCAATATGCTCCGTTCCAATGGAAAGACGGATGGTATTCGGACGGATACCCTGTTCTTTTAATTCTTCCTCATTCAGCTGTGAATGTGTTGTGGAAGCCGGATGGATTGCCAGTGATTTCACATCCGCCACATTTGCAAGGAGGGAGAAAATTTCCAGGCTGTCGATAAATTTCCTTGCTTCTTCTGCGCCGCCTTTGATTTCAAAAGTGAAGATCGAAGCGCCGCCTTTCGGGAAGTAGGCTTTATACAACTGTTTCTGATCTTCCTCTTCCGTCACAGCAGGATGATGGACACATTCCACCATCGGATGCTGATTCAGATACCGTACAACCTGCAGGGCATTCTCCACATGACGTTCCACACGGAGAGACAAGGTTTCCAGTCCCTGAAGCAGTAAAAAGGCGTTAAATGGAGAAATTGCTGCTCCCATATCACGCAGAACAATAGCACGAAGTTTTGTGATAAACGCCGACTGCGGCGCGGCTTTGGAAAATACCACGCCATGATAACTTGCGTTTGGCTCTGTCAGAGACGGGAATTTTCCGGATGCTTCCCAGTCAAATGCTCCGCTCTCCACGATAATTCCGCCAAGGCTTGTCCCGTGGCCTCCGATAAATTTTGTCGCCGAATGAACTACAATATCTGCTCCGTGTTCAATCGGCCGAATCAGATACGGCGTTCCGAACGTATTGTCAATCACAAGCGGAATCCCATGGGCATGAGCCGCCTCTGCCGCCGCCTTAATATCCGTGATGTCCGAGTTTGGATTTCCCAGAGTTTCAATAAAAACGGCCTTTGTATTTTCCTGAATCGCATCTTCAAACGCTCCTGTTTGAAATGGATCTACAAATGTCGTTGTGATTCCATATTCCGGCAGAGTATGGGCCAGCAGATTGTATGTTCCGCCGTAAATATTTTTTGCCGCCACGATGTGATCCCCCTGTCCGGCAAGGCCCTGAAACGTATAGCAGATCGCTGCCGCACCGGATGCAACCGCAAGCGCTGCCGAACCGCCTTCCAGAGCAGCCATTCTCTGCTCAAACACTGCCTGGGTCGGATTGGTCAGACGGCCGTAAATATTTCCTTCTGCTTTCAGGCTGAAACGATCCTCTGCATCCCGGCAGTCATGAAACACGTAGGAGGTTGTCTGGTAAATCGGCACTGCCCTTGCGTCTGTAGCCGGATCCGCCTGCTCCTGTCCAACATGAAGCTGCAATGTTTCAAATTTCAGGTTTCTTTTGTCTCTTGTCAAATTTTTTTCCATACTCTGTCTTTCCTTTCGCTGCTTTTTTATTTTCTGGCCTGTTATTCGGATTCTCTATGCGGTAAACAACGGAGTGGAGTAGTACCGGTCTCCTGAATCCGGAAGCAGGACAACAATCGTCTTTCCTTCATTTTCCGGCCGTTTCGCAAGCTTCACTGCCGCCGCAAAAGCCGCACCGGAGGAAATTCCCACCAGAACACCTTCCTTCTGCGCAATCTGGCGCGCACCGGAAAATGCTTCCTCTGAACCGATGGTAAGAATCTCATCATAAATTTCCGTATCCAGCGTCTCCGGGACGAATCCCGCGCCGATCCCCTGCAGTTTGTGCGGGCCCGGCTTTCCTCCGGAAAGCACCGGCGAATCCGAAGGCTCCATCGCCACAATCTTCACATTCGGATTTTTCTCTTTCAGATAGGTACCCACGCCTGTGATGGTTCCGCCTGTTCCAACACCTGCTACAAAAATATCAACCTGTCCTTGCGTATCCTCCCAGATCTCAGGCCCTGTCATCTCAATATGCGCCTTCGGATTCACCGGATTCTCAAACTGCCCCGGAATAAAACTGTCCGGAATCTCCTGCGCAAGCTCCTTTGCTTTCTCAATTGCCCCTGTCATTCCACGGGCACCATCTGTCAAAACAATCTCAGCCCCGTACGCCTTCAGGATATTTCTCCGCTCAACACTCATTGTCTCCGGCATTGTCAAAATCAAACGATATCCAAGCGACGCCGCCATCGAAGCAAGACCAATCCCCGTATTTCCAGAAGTCGGCTCAATCAACGTAGCCCCCTCCTTCAAAAGCCCCTTCTCTCTGGCATCCAGAATCATCGCCCTCGCAATCCGATCCTTCACACTTCCAGCCGGATTCAAATACTCAAGCTTCATCAGGATCTTCGCCTTCAGACCAAGCTCCCTCTCAAGATTCTTCGCCTCAAGAAGCGGAGTACCACCAACCATATCCAAAACACTACTAAAAACAGCCATCTAAATCCCTTCTTTCTATTTCGGGGACGTGTTCCGATGCACCGGAACCTGTCCCCAATGAGTTGATTTCCTATAAATTTTATAGGAATTATATGGTATCTGTTTCTCTTTGTCAAGGGGTTTTTGTTGTTTTCTATTGGAACGGGTAAAAGAAAAAGAGGACAAATGTCCTCTTTCTTTTACCCGTTCTTATTAGTACTTACTACTTCTGATTATCACTTATTAGTTCGTTTTAATTCTTATTGATCTTTATTTAATTTATTATTTATTTGCTTTTTTCCGCCATCGTGGTCTTTTTTTCTGTTAAATAATGTATTCGTTTCCTTTTTGTTTTTCCCATGTTACGAGATCGGCGAGTGTGTAGTGATCGATTACGCTTTTGACTGCGGTGTCGAGTTCTTTCCAGAGGCGGAGTGTGGTGCACGTTTCTGCGCGCGGGCAGTGGTTTTCTTCTGTTTCGAGGCAGTCTACCGGTGCCATGCTTCCTTCTGTCAGTCTCAGGATGTCGCCGACTTTATATTGTTCTGCACTGTATTTGAGAAAATAGCCGCCCTGTGCTCCCCGAAGGCTTCGGATGTACCCTGCTTTTGCGAGTACCCCTGCAATGCTTTCCAGATATTTGACAGAAATTCCCTGCCGTGCGGCTACGTCTTTGAGCCGGATTGGTTTTTCCTGATCATGGAGAGCCAGATCCAGCATCAGCCTGAGTGCATATCTTCCTTTTGTTGAAATTTTCATGCAATTCCCTCCCAATCTTCTCTGTTATCATACCTGTTGCCGAGGGAATTCGTCAAGTACAGACCCGTGATCTTTATACTCTTTTCTTTTTTTCTTCCGCCAGATAAGATGCGCCGAGTGCGCCTGCGTAGCGTCCATTTTCCGTCGGTTCTACTTTTTTGCCGATTTTTTTACTGAGAATATCTGTGAAATAGATGCTGTGGCTCAGTCCTCCGGTCAGGATGATGTGATCAGGAAGGTCCTTTCTCTGTGCCAGCTGGGCTACTTTTGCAGCCACCGAATCTACGACTCCGGCAGCGATATTTTCCCGTTTCTGCCCTTCACCAATGTAGTTAATGACCTCGGATTCAGCGAATACCGTGCACAGGGAACTGATCGGGAGGACCTCCCCTGCTGCAGCCATCTCAAACAGTTCGTCGATGGTCACGCCCAGACGGTTAGCCATAATCTCCAGGAATTTTCCGGTTCCTGCTGAACATTTGTCATTCATCAGGAAGTCCACAACCATGCCATGTTCCACCATGATGACTTTCGTATCCTGTCCGCCCACGTCAATGACTGCACAGTCTCCGTGTGCCAGTTCCCGTCCTCCTCTTGCATGGCATGTGATCTCTGTGATCACATGATCTGCAAAATCCACAGCCACACGGCCGTATCCGGTAGCAACAACGCGGGTGTCGTCGTTTTCCACGTCTGCTCCCAGCTCTTTTAAATGTTCTTTTATCTTCTTCGTCGTCTCCTTACTGCTCCATCCGGTCGGAAGTACGAAATGCGCATTTGCATCCCCTCTTACCACAACCTTGGAAGCGGTTGATCCGATGTCGATTCCTACGTAATTCATGTTTCATTCCCTCCACCATGATTTGGGGACGCTTATTTGCGTCCCCGCCTGTTTTTCAGCAATACCGGTCCCTGTTGGGATCGATATCCTTTTTGATTTCTGCAATCTGAAGAATTTCAATCTGTTTTTCTTTCACAATCTGCCTGATCTGATCCAGATCTTCTTTTTTTACAAGAAGTGAAATGCCGCAGCACTTGCTCGCCTCGCGCGGAGTCGGAGCAATCGTACATTTCAGGCCGTTTTCTTTCATTTCCCGGTAAAGCCGCATCCCATTATCGTGATTGGGAAAAAGCACATAATATGAAATCATTCCTGCACCAGCTTTCTTTAGCTGTTTAACATTTCAATAAATGCGCTGATTCTGGTACGAAGCTGCTGCGCGTCACTGTCCGTATAATCCGTTTCAATGCCAAGTACCGGGATACCTGCCTCTTTCAGCGCTTTTTCTACATGGTAGCCTTCACAGTCATACAGGCTGCAGAATTTCAGGTTCACGTCAATAATTCCGTCTACCTTGTATTCTTTTGCAAGACGGATAATATCGTCGATTCGTGCGGAGTTCGGTGTAAAGCATGCACAGTTGATGCCCATATACCGCTCTGCCAGATGGTCGATCTGCTCATCCACCGTTCCCTCTGCTTCGTCCACAAGACGTTCAAAGTACCGGGTACCTGTACACATTTCTTCACAGACTACCGCACCGCCGCTTGTTTCTATCAGGTTGTGAAGCTTCCAGTTCGGAATCGCAAGCGGAGTACCTGTCAGCATGATTCTCTTTGTTCCTTCCAGGAATACGCTGACGCCGTCTTTGACTCTCTGATCCAGCTCATCGCAAAGCTTGTTTGTCATCTCGGTAAACCGGGTCGGATCATCATAGAATGCAATCTGGGAAATCAAAAGGGCATCCTTTCCGCTGATCGGAAGTTTTTCATTTTTTCTTAAATCATACAGTCTGGAAAGTGCCCGTCTCTTATTATTGATCAGAACAATGGCATTGTGCAGAGATTCTGCCGTCACCTGATTGCCTGTCATCTCTTCAACTACGCCCCGGAAAATACGGATCTCATCTGCCCATGCTTTGATGTCCTTTTCCCGCTTCATCTGCGGAAGATCCATGACATGGACCGGCACATCTTCCGCCAGAATTTCCCATGCTTTCTTCTTTCCGTCGCAGGTCGTCTCACCGACATACATGTCCGCAATCCGGAAGAACGGACAGGTTCTATCCAGTCTAGCCCCTACAGAGGCCTTGATCAGCGGGCAGGTATTGGTCGGCAGCACCTTCTCACCGCCCGGAACCCAGAACTGGGAACCACCGCACAGTCCCGTTGCAATTGCGTCTGCCGCAAACACAATTTCATCCGGCACATAGACACAAAACGTTCCAAATACTTTTCCGCCCTTTTTCTGATGCTCAATGAGCTCTGCCGGACGAACACCGTGAATCTCCGCAACAACAAAATTATAATAATCCATTCCTTCCGGTCTGTTTTCCTGAGAAAGATACACATCTCCAAACGCCTGCGGAAGCACTTCGCAGAGCTGATCGTGGGTCTCTACGTCCATTCCAAGATCTTTCCACATCTGATGATAATCTGCCATTTCTTTTTCCTCCTTTGTCACGAAACAAAAACACGGCTGCTGGTAAGCCGCGCCTTTTGTCTGTCAATGATTCTCTTACGTTAAGGGTAACATGTTTCCGGAACTGCTTCAATTTCGCCCGGCAGATTATGCTATCGTTTTTTCACATAATTATAATTGTTTATAGATAATCTCTATTTTCAGTAATCCGCTTGACCGCTTCGATTCCTCTGGAAATTTCTTCTTCCGTATTTTCCTCACTGAACGAAAACCGCACCGTTCCTTTTGGAAAAGTTCCAAGACTCTGATGGGCCAGCGGCGCACAGTGCAGGCCGACCCGCGTCATAATCCCGTACTCCTGTTCCAGAAGAAATGCCGCGATCGCATTATCCATTTCTGGAAAATCAAGAGAGACCACCGCCGTCCGGTGCTCCATCGTCTGCTTTCCGATCACACGCACACCCGGGATCTCTCTGACTCCATCCAGAAACCGGGCGGTCAGCTGTTCCTTTTTCCTGCGGATCACATCGATTCCCGTTTCTTCCAGATAGGAAAGAGCCGCATGGAGCCCGATGATTCCCGGAAGATTCATCGTTCCGCTCTCGTACTTATCCGGCAGTTCTTCCGGCTGGGACAGCAGATCCGAATGACTTCCCGTTCCGCCGAGAATCACCGGCCGGACACAGGCATCCAGCTCCGGCGAAATCAAAAAGCCGCCGATCCCCTGCGGGCCTTTGAGCCCCTTATGCCCGGTAAATCCCAGAAAATCGATGTTTGCCTTCTGCATGTCAATGGAAAGTGCCCCCGCACTCTGAGCCGTATCCACCGCAAAAAAGACATCATGCCGTTTGCAGACCTCCCCGATCTCTTCAATCGGAAGCACCGTTCCGCACACATTGGAAGCATGCAGCACAAGCACCAGCCTTGTCTTCGGACCGATCTTCTCCTCCACGGCCTCAGCTGTCACCTCGCCCTCTGACGACGTCCTTGCCACATCATAAGAAATTCCCTTCGTCTTCCTCAGCTGTTCCAGCGGACGCATCACACCATTATGCTCCATGCCGGAGACCACCACATGATCCCCCTCCCTCAAAAATCCATTTAAAAACATGTTCAAAGACCATGTGATTCCCGGGGTAAAAATCACCTGTCTGGAACTTTCCGCATGAAACAGCTTCGCAAGCATCTCACGCGTATCCAGCACCCGGCCCGCCAGCTCATAAGCCCCCTCGTAGCCGCCACGATTAATATTAAACGCACCCCGCTCCAGAAACTCCGCCATCGCACGGGCCACACCCGGCGCCTTCGGAAACGACGTACTCCCATTATCAAAATAGATCTTCTCCATCGCTCCTCCTTTCCGGGGACGTGTTCCGATGCACCGGAACACGTCCCCAGTGAAAATTATCTGACAATTGGCTCCAGCCCTTGATTTTACTGGGCTGAAGGCCATTTTTTACTCATTTACGTCGTGTACCTTTGAATCGGAACACGTCCCCGATGAATATTGTATTTTTGCAAGTCTGAGGCCTTGTGGTGGTGCGGTGACGCCGGCTTCAGTTCGTTCTTTTGTTTCGAGGATTTCTTTGACTTGTTCTGGCTGATAGAATCCCCGGCCGACGCGGATGAGTGTGCCGGCGATGATGCGTACCATGTTGTAGAGGAAGCCGTTTCCGCTGATGTAGATGGTGATTTCTTCTCCGTCCCGGACAACGTCGAGACTGTAAATGGTGCGTACGGTGTCGTCCGTGTTTGTGCGGATATTGCAGAAGCTTTTGAAATCGTGTGTACCGATGAGGTAATTGGCCGCCTCCTGCATTTTGGCCTCATCCAGCGGGAAGGAGACGTGGCTTGTGGTCAGGCGTTTCAGCGGATCCGGGAGTGATCTGTTGAGAATGTGGTATTCGTAGTATTTTATGCAGTCCTGATACCTTGGGTGCCAATCCATAGGAACTTCCTCGGACTGTGTGACTACAATGTCCTCGGGCAGTCTCTGGTTGATGGCATAGGCAAACCGTTCCGGTGGAATTGTACTTGTTGTATCAAAAACTGCCACATTTCCAAGGGCGTGGACGCCGGAGTCGGTTCTGCTTGCTCCGATGATGTGAATATCTTCTCCGGTAAGTTTGCTGAGTTTTTTATTCAGTACTTCTTCAATTGTGATTCCGTTTGGCTGTACCTGCCAGCCGCAGTAGTTGGTGCCGTCGTATGCGACGGTCAGTTTGATTCGTTTCACGTTCTGATCCCCTTCGTCTGTTTGCTTTCTTCATTTTAACACACCGCGGCCAAAGAATCTGCCTTTTTCTTGTACATTTTCTTCATCCATGATAAGATAATCTGCGAGGTGAACGAACATGAATAAAAAAGAAATCGCAGAAATTAAAAAGCAGTTTTCTCCTGCCAACTGTGCCATTACGCGGATCTGTGGCTGTTATGTAGACGGGGAAAAGACGATAAAGACGAAATCAAAAGATGCGTTCCTTTCTCTCCCGGAGGAGGAAATGTTTAAATATTTTGATCTGTTTAAGAAGACGCTTTCCGGAGGAATCGGGAAAAATCTGATGGATATGGAGTTCCCGCTGGAGCAGGAAACTTCCGGCGGCACCCAGGAGTTTCTTCTGAGACTTCGGGACAGTAAGCTTCAGGACGATTCGCTTCTGGATGAGTTTTACCAGAAAATTATCGATTTTTATAACTATGGGGAAAATTATTATATTATTCTGATTCATGCAAACTACGATGTGCCTGGAAAATCTTCCGACGGGGAAGAAATGTTTGATGCTTCAGACGAAGTATATGAATTTCTCCTTTGCAGCATCTGCCCGGTGAAGCTTTCCAAGGCAGGGCTCTGCTATAATTCGGAGACCAATCATATTGAGGACCGGATCCGTGACTGGATCGTGGAAATGCCGGATATCGGATTTTTGTTCCCGGCCTTTAACGACCGCTCCACGGACATCCACAGTCTTCTGTATTATTCGAAAAACGCAAAAGAATTTCAGGATGATCTGATTGACAATGTCCTTGGCTGTCATGTGCCGATGCCTGCAGGGGATCAGAAATCCACCTTCCAGTATCTGGTCAGTGATACCCTTGGGGATTCCTGCAATTTTGACACGGTCAAGACACTTCATGAGAATCTGACAGAAATGATTGAAGAGCATAAAGATGAGCCGGAGCCGCTGCGTCTGGACAAGACGGATGTGAAGAAACTTCTGGAGCGAAGCGGCGCCAGGGAGGAAAATCTGGAACAGTTTGACCGGGAATTTGATGCTGCTGCCGGGGACACGCCGTCTCTTCTGGCGTCCAACGTGGCCAACACCCGAACCTTCGAGGTCAAGACTCCGGATGTGGTCATCAAGGTAAATCCGGACCGGACTGATCTAGTGGAAACAAAATTGATTGACGGCATCCCATACCTTGTCATTCAGCTCAGTGACAGTGTGGAAGTCAACGGCATTCCGGTTTCCAACCGACCGTCCGGATCTATTTCCGAATAAAGACACATACATAACAAAGGTGCCAGTTCTGCTGAGGTCAGAAATTCCCTTCTGCCTTGGCAGGACCGGCGCCTTTTTACTGGTTTAAGCGTTCTTCTGCTTTCCTGATCGTCTGTCGGAAGGTAGAATTTTTTGCATTCTTTCTTATAATCAAATGCCATCTTCGTATGCTCTTTTCAGATTCTCCATCCTCTGACGGATATCAGCTTCAAATTCCGCCTCATCCAATTCCGGATCCTTTGTTGTCCTCCAGATTTCACACGGCAGATCCTCACATCCGGCACAGCTGGTACGGTACTTTTTGTAAACGGCGCACCGGTAAATCGGGCAGGCCTTTCCCTTCGGAGCGTGGAATACTTTTCCGGAAAGCTCATTGCATCCCCGGCAGATGGAGCCATAACAGCTGCACGCATGGCAGTCTGCACCACAACAGGTGATACCCAGAATTTCCCGCTGCCGTTTCCGGCTGAATCCTTCCAGTACCAGGCGGTACGATTCATCCAGCATGTCTTTCATCAGGTCATCCGGCACCTCCCCGTCCGTGCGGATCGAGTTCCAGTTGATTTTGTCAGAATAGTATCCCGGCAGAATGTCTTCGTACTGGCCGCGGAAAATCTCACCCTTCACCGGTTCCAGTTTCAGATTAATATAATAAGGGCGCTTCTCCTGATCCAGACAGATGGCTGCAAACATTTTTCCGCCCACATGGTATCGGATCCAGTTCCAGACCGGCTGATAATCTTTCGTCACGCCCCGCTTTTTTAACAAGTACGCATCCATCCACTCATATCTCATCTTGTCTCCTCCTCTTTTTCCTTGACTATAGCACACAAAACATGACACCTGTCTATCATGTTTCCATTGTATCAAAAAAAGAATCTGTTTTACCGTTTTGCCGGTAAAAAGATTCTTTTTCTGATATATAAGTTTTATTCTTGTTTTGCACCCTCCCACTGAGAGTGCTTTCTTTTCCATTAAAAAATCCAGATATGAAACGGAAGAAATCTTCCTGCTCCCACCGCAACGACCATGTATACGATTACGATCACATACGCGCGGATATCCTGGCTGCTGTAGACAAGCGGCTTCATCTTTGTTCTTCCTTCGCCGCCACGATAGCACCTGGACTCCATTGCCATGGCAAGGTCATTGGCTCTCCGGAACGCCGAGACGAACAGCGGCACGAGAATCGGAATCATGGCCTTGGCCTTCTGGATAATATTTCCGCTATCCAGATCCGCTCCCCTTGCGATCTGGGCTTTCATAATCTTGTCCGTCTCCTCCAGAAGAATCGGAATAAACCGAAGTGCAATGGACATCATCATTGCGATTTCATGTACCGGCACATGCAGATGGTTCAGCGGACGCAAGAGACTTTCGATGGCATCGGTCAGTGCCGTCGGCGTTGTCGTGAACGTCATCAAAGATGCGCCCATGATCAGATAAATCAGACGGATTGCCATGTAAACTGCTGTCCGAAGCCCTTCTTCCGTCACCCGGAACATCCAGATGTGAACCAGAGTTCTGCCACCGGTTGTCAAAAACAGATTGAAGAGAATCGTAATCAGCAGAAGAATGAAGATCGGCTTCAATCCTTTGAGAATATATTTTACCGGAACTTTGGACAATTTGATGCATCCAAAGAGAAAGATCGTGGCAATCAGATAGCCCGGAATGCTCCGGAATAAAAATAGCGAAATCAGATACAACAGTGTACTGACAATCTTTACACGCGGGTCCAGTTTATGAACAGGGCTCTTCGCCGGATAATACTGGCCTATTGTAATATCTCGTATCATTGTTTTAATACCCTTTCTATTTCATCGGCTGCTTCCTCCACAAGGGTGATATCTGTGGAAACCGGGACGCCTGCTTCACGCAGTTCGTGCATAAGATATGTCACTTCCGGTGCGGCAAGTCCCACTTCCTCCAGCCGTTTATAATGTAGGAAAACCTGTTTCGGTGTGTCATCAAAAATCTTTTCTCCGTGATTCATGACAATGATCCGGTCCACATATTTGGCAACGTCCTCCATACTGTGGGAAACCAGAATTACTGTCATATGGGTGGTCTTCTGGAGCAGTGCAATCTGATCCAGAATGTCATCCCGTCCTTTCGGGTCCAGTCCTGCTGTCGGCTCGTCCAGTACCAGCACCTTCGGGCGCATGGCAAGGACACCTGCAATGGCCGCCCTTCTCTTTTGTCCTCCGGAAAGATCGAACGGAGATGCATTGTATAAAGACTCTGGAAAACCAACCATCTCCAGTGCCTCTTTTGCTCTCTTCTTACATTCCTCCTCGGAAAGCCCCTGATTTTTCGGGCCGAAGCAGACATCGCTTAATACATCCGCTTCAAAGAGCTGATGCTCCGGATACTGGAACACCAGTCCCACCTGCTGCCGGAGAGCTTTCATAGAGTAACCCTCTTTATAAATATTTTCACCGTCAAAATACAATTCTCCGCCGGTAGCACGGATCAGACCGTCCAGATGCTGGATCAGTGTAGATTTCCCTGATCCGGTATGTCCGATGATGCCAATAAATTCGCCCTGCCAGATATCCAGATTGACATCCTTCATGGCCTGCTTTTCGTAGGCAGTTCCCGGACTGTAGACATAATTCAGCCCGCGAAGACTTAAAATCGGCTCCCCGTCCGGTCGGGTACGCGCGTGATCTTTGACCACTTCCGGCGGCAGGGAATTCTGAAGAACTCCTCTCTCCTTTGCAAGGACACAAACCTCCTGACAAAGCTTCTGTCTCGTCAGCGTTCCCGCGGAAACCGGAAATCCTTTTTTAATCAGCGCATCCGCCACTGCTGTCGCCTGCGGCACATCCAGGCGGTAATGCTTTAACAGATCCACCTGCGAGAAGATCTGCGTTGGATTTCCCTGCATGACGACTTTCCCTTTATCCATTACATAAATATAGTCGGCATCCGTCACCTCTTCCATATAATGGGTGATCAAAATGACCGTCACCTTCTCCTGCCGCTGCAGATCCCGGACCGTCCGGATCACTTCCTTCCGGCCATTCGGATCCAGCATCGCCGTCGGCTCATCCAGCACAATACACTCCGGCCGCATGGCAACCACACCTGCAATTGCCACCCGCTGCTTCTGTCCGCCGGAAAGCTTGTTCGGCGAACTGTAACGATATTCCAGCATACCTACTTTTTCCAGAGCATCCTCTACTCTTTTCCAGATCTCCTTTGACGGCACCCCCAGATTCTCCGGGCCGAATCCAACATCCTCTTCCACCACCGTGGCAATGATCTGATTGTCCGGATTCTGGAACACCATCCCCGCACTCTGGCGGATGTTCCACAGCTCATCCTCATCTTTGGTATCCCGGCCGCCGACCCACATCGTGCCGCCTCCCGGAATTAAAAGCGCATTGATATGCTTTGCAAACGTGGATTTTCCGGAACCATTGTGTCCCAAAATGGCAATAAACTGCCCCTTTTCAATCTCCAGATCTACCTCATCAATGGCCCGCTGCTTCCCGATGACATTTCCTTCCTCGTCTCGTTTCTCATATTCAAATACAAGCTTGTCGGTTTTTACCATACTCATCTGCAGTCAACCTCTTACTTCTTCATTTTTCACCATATTTCGTATAGTGTACCACATTCCCGGTCATTAGTAAAATGGAAAAAGAGCTGCCGCCAGAACCAGCAACAGCTCACATCTCTCTCTAATCGTGCATTTCGTCTTCCTTTTCTTGCTGAAAACCTCTGCAGCACTCTTCTAGCAGCCGGAAAAAATTCTCTGCATGCCACCCGTCATTTACCGCATGGTGAAACTCTACTGTTACAGGCATTTTCATCCGTCCGTTTTCCTCATGATACTTTCCAATCATCACAAAAGGAATGTAACTGACATTGTCCGTTCCATACTTTGTAAAAGAATTCGGCTTGGCGTACGAAAGACTCGTGTAAACAGTATTCGGCATCGTGGAAATATGCACGTCATCCATCGCCTTTTGCTGATAGGCATACAGGCTGCTGCATTTTTCCGCTTCTTTCTTATCCTTTAAAAACGCCTCATAGAACTTCTGGAAATCCTCCTGGTATCCTGTCCGTTGATGTGTAAAAAGATGATCCGTGTTCTTGCGCATCAAAGTATAATGAGTATTCACATGATCCCATACGCAGACTTGACCGTCCACTTTTGCATACCGGTATCTTTCATCCAAATTGACTGTCTTGGTAATACAATAACAGATAGAAGGATAAAATTTCCATTGATGTTTATGAATCGTCTCCAGGAATTCCGTAATATCAATCTCAACTGTCAGATAAAAAAGATAGCCGTGAAACAATTCATAAATCTCTTTTCGATCCCAGTTTTCATAGTCGATTTTCTTTTTCATCTTCCTGTTCCTTTTAACCTAGATCGTTTCCGGTTCCGGATATTCTTCGCCGAATGTCTCCACCGTAACTTTTTTCATTCTCTGGGTTTCCAGCGGACGGTCACTGTAGTCTGTCGCTGTCTCAGCAATCTTATTGACCACGTCCATTCCCTCTGTCACCTTTCCAAATGCTGCGTAAGCGCCGTCCAGATGCGGAGCCGCTTCATGCATAATAAAAAACTGGCTTCCCGCAGAATCCGGATGCATCGCACGTGCCATGGAAAGCACACCCGGCGTATGCTTCAGATCATTTGTCACACCATTCTGCGCAAACTCACCCTTAATGGAATAACCAGGGCCGCCCATACCTGTACCATTCGGGCATCCTCCCTGAATCATAAATCCACGGATAACTCTGTGGAAAATCAATCCATCATAAAATCCCTTTCCTGCAAGAGACACAAAATTTCGAACTGTATTCGGGGCAATTTCCGGATATAACTCCGCCCTGATGATATCCCCGTTCTCCATCTCAAACGTAACTACTGGATTTGCCATATCATTTCTCTCCTTTATCTTTATTAGGCTAAAACGATTGTAACACACTCCTCTGCGGCAGGCAAGCCGCCACACTCTGACGTCAACCTCTTTTCTGTAATACAATCCGGAAGGTTCGGCCTGCATAATTCCGGCCATTACTTTTCGGACAGCTCATACAAAATCATACCGCCCTTCTCCTCACAGCCCGTATTCCAGATCTCGTGAAAGGAAAAAGCCTTCTTCTCTCCGTAAGTCGCCGTCTGAATCAGAAAATCCTTCTCCGTCTCCTCATATCCTATCACCATAAACCAGTGCCAGATATAATCCTCAAACACCTCCCGGTTTTGATGACGTAAAAGCAGAAACGGCACCGGATACCCTCTATCCATCCGCTCCTTCAAAGCCTCCTTCGCTTTTCCTTCCGGCTCTCCGCCCCACAAAATCTCCATCCGAAGTTTCGGCCTTTCCGGATCCGGATGATCCTCAAGATACCGTGAAAAACCATCCACAAACCACTCCGGATTCTTCACGCCTCCAACCCGCGGCTTGATATACGGCTTCATCATCTGGCTGAACACAACATAGTCATCCTTATTCAGATTTTCAATGTCAAACGGATACCATCCTGTATTTCCAAATCTCTTTCCAAAATAAATACACGTATCACAAGCCGCCGCTGCTGCACAGCCACCAATATGCATCACTACATTCGAAAACCAGTCCTGATTCCCTCCAACAGCACCATCAATCCCAAAATAATCCAGCTCCAACATAGTTACCATCACCCTTTTACGGGGACGTGTTCCGATGCACCGGAACACGTCCCCAAAATACAGTTGTTTTTTAATTATCTGTCAATATAGATTATTGCTTCGTACGGACGTAATATTCCGTCTGTGTTTTCTGTTTTATAGTTATGTATCAGTTTTTCTGTTTTATTCCATTTTTCTATCAGTCTGCAGGGTGCCGGTGTAGCTGTAAAGTTTGCGATGACGCACATTGTTTCTGTTTCAGTTGTGCGTGTGTATGCAAAAATCTGTGAGTCTTCTTCAAGCAGGAGATGGAATTCTCCTTCTGTGAAGATTTCGTTTGCCTTCCGTAATTTTATCAGCTTTTTATAGTAGTTGTAAATAGAATCTGGATCTTTGGTTTCATTTTCTGCATTGATTTCTGTGTAGTTTGGATTGACTTCGATCCATGGGGTTCCTGTGGTAAATCCTGCGTTTGTGCTGTCGTTCCACTGCATTGGTGTCCGTGCGTTATCGCGGCTTTTTGCGTAAATGGATTTCATAATATCTTCTTTTTTGTATCCTGCTTCCAGCCGCTCCTCGTACATATGGAGTGTCTCGATATCGCGGTAATGGGTAATATCCGGGAATCTTACGTTTGTCATTCCCAGTTCTTCTCCCTGATAAATATATGGAGTTCCCTGCATTCCGTGTAGAATGGTTGCAAGCATTTTGGCGGATTCTACGCGGTATTCTTTGTCATTTCCCCATCTGGATACGATTCTTGGAAGGTCATGGTTGTTCCAAAACAGGCTGTTCCAGCCGCTTCCGTGCAGTTCTTTCTGCCATTTTGCAAAGTTTTTCTTCAGTTCCACAAATGGAAGCGGGCTGAGGTCCCATTTTTCTTTTCCTTCTTCCTGATCCAGCATCACGTGCTCAAACTGGAATACCATGGAAAATTCGCTGCCGTCCGGATTGCTGTAACGTTTTGCCCGTTCCGGGTCCGCGCCCCATGTTTCACCGACCGTAATCAGATCTGCCTTCTGGAATGTTTCTTTACTTAACTCCCGCAGAAATTCATGCAGTTTTGGACCGTTTGTCGTGATTTTCTTATCTGGTTCTTTGGCAATCTGATCGATGACATCCAGACGGAATCCTCCAACACCTTTGTCCATCCACCAAAGAATCATATCGTAAATCTCCCGTCTGACCTTTGGATTTTCCCAGTTCAAGTCAGGCTGTTTTACAGAAAACTGATGGAAATAATACTGACCAAGCTCCGGTACCCATTCCCAGGCCGAACCGCCAAAGGATGCCTTCATATCATTCGGGAGCACTCCTTCCTCACCATCACGCCAGACATAGTAGTCGTGGTACGGATTATCCTTGCTTTTCTTCGCCTCCTGAAACCAACGGTGTTCATCGGAAGAATGGTTCAGCACCAGATCCATAATAATTTTGATATTTCTTTTTTTTGCTTCCGCAATCAACTGCTCCATGTCGTCCAGTGTTCCAAACATCGGATCAATATTTTGATAGTCCGAAATGTCGTACCCATTGTCGTCCTGCGGAGACTGACACACCGGCGAAAGCCAGAGTGCGTCCACTCCAAGATCCGCCAGATAATCCAATCTAGAAATAATACCCGGAAGATCACCGATTCCATCCCCGTTACTATCCTGAAAACTCCTTGGATAAATCTGATATACTACCTTATCCTGCCACCACTTTCTTGCCATAACAAAACTCCTCCTTTGACTTTTTTCAGTACCCTGGCATCTCCAAATCGCCGCCTAGAACTGTCACATTTTCTCATACAATATTAAAAACTCGCTCTATTCTGAAATTTTTCATTGGGGACAGGTTCCGTTGCATCGGTACACGTCCCCAACAAAAGGGTTAACTGTATTATACTTGCATTTTTTGTTTTTTTCTTGTATTATTATCTTACTATTTTGTACGATTCTGCTTTTCAGGTCCTATAAGCCCTAAAAAAACCTATAAGTGCTCAACAGGTTGGGAGGTGTATTGGATGTGTGCTGATATGGATCTTCGTGATCGTTCGTTTTTGATGAAGCGTGAGGGTGTGCGGCATGGGGACCGGCTGTTTCCGCTTGAGAAGTATGATGTGGTGTTGTCGGAGGAGTTTCCTCTGGTGCCGGCGCACTGGCATGAGGAGGCGGAGTTTACCTGGATCCGGTCTGGTTCGTGTGTGTATCATATTGATTTGTGTGATTATCCGGTTGGGGAGGGGGATGTGATTTTGCTGCCGCCGCGTGTGCTGCATTCTGCGGGTTCGTTCCCGGAGAGCCGGATGGTTTCGGAGTCCTTTGTGTTTCATATGAATTTTCCGGGTGCGGGTGGTTCGGATCTCTGCAGTATGAAGTATCTTCGTCCGTTTGCAAACCGGGAGGTGCAGTTTCCGTATGTGTTTTCTCCCGGCCATTCTGTGAATCCGCATCTGCGGGATCTGATGTCCCGTCTGAGCAAGTTGTATGAGTCCCAGGAGGAGGGCTATGAGCTTTTGATGAAGTCTTTGTTTCTGGAGTTATTTTACCGGATCTGGCCGTTCCGTCTTCAAAAGACGGCCTCCGTTTCTTCCAGGGAGCAAAGCGAGAAGCTGAAGCTGGTGCTGGACTACATTGATCTCCATCTGGAATCTCCCATTGCTATTTCCACGCTTGCCGAAATCTGCTGTTTCAGTGAATCGCATTTTATGCGGTTTTTTAAGACCCATGTGGGAATGACCTGTACGGAGTACATCAATGCGCTCCGCCTGGAAAGGGCCTGGCAGCTGCTGCAAAGCGGCAGGTATTCTGTCATTGATGCGGCCTTTTCCAGTGGATTTCACAACCTTTCTTATTTTTATCGGGTCTTTAAGAAAAAGTACCATATGACGCCAAAGGAGGCCTTAACCCAAGTGGAATAACGAAACCGGACGCCGGAAGTCTGCCCTTCAAAAGCGATCCTGTCGGATCGAATCGGGCGCCTCCCGGCGTCTTTTGTATCCATCCTGGCTCTTTATTCTTCTGTAATGGTAACGTTTGGCTCCGGTTCTGCGTCCGTCACCTGAATGCGGTACGTCTTCCCATCCTTCTCCCAGATGGTTTCGTACTGTCCATCCCTTCGGATTTCCTCCGTAATATCCCGCTCTTCTTCCCCAAGAACCAGTCCGATAGTCTGCTGATCTTCATGCCGTACCACAGACACGCCAAGTTTCTCTGCTTCTGTCATTTCTCTGCTGGTCCTGGTTCCTTCTTCCATATGGATCACATACTGATCCCCTTTTTTCTCCAGTCCGGCTCCAATCTGAAGGACTTTCCCGTCTGCAAAAAATTCCACCTGAAACTGTCTGGCCGCCGCTGTGCCTACGATCGAGCAGGCAAACATTCCAATGCAGGCCGCCGCAAGAACCACTGCCTTTCTCCGGGCCGGCCTTCTGGCCGCCCGCTTCCTCTGCATCACCTTGTTCACTGCATGTTGATCCGGCCTGAGCCTGGTGCATGCCATTTTATAAATTTCCATTTCTCTGAACCCGTCTGTCTGATTCATAACGTAATCTCTCCTTTCCATCCGCCATTTCCCATGTCTGCTTTAACTTCTTCCTCGCCCTCGCAAGCTGAGTCTGAATGGTGGATTCCTTTTTCCCAAGCATTCCTGCAATCTCTCTGATGGAATATTCTTCGTAATAATAAAGATAAATGACGACTCTGTATTTTCTTGGGAGCAAAAGTACATCCGCCAGAACTCCCTCCTC
Source organism: Drancourtella massiliensis (assembly GCF_016900655.1). Taxonomy (GTDB): domain Bacteria; phylum Bacillota; class Clostridia; order Lachnospirales; family Lachnospiraceae; genus Sellimonas; species Sellimonas catena. The sequence goes on along the minus strand of NZ_JACJKH010000004.1, from coordinate 141,263 downwards.
TGTCGTCAGATCCGCCGGACTTCCGGATACCAATGTGTCCGTTCCCGGATGCAGTTCTTCCAGAAGTGCTTCCCGTTTCCGGAAGGGCTTTGCAAACAGGCGCCTGGATTCCCGGACGGTCACCTGAATCAGCCATCTGCGCAGGTGCTCCACACTTTGAAATTCCGGTGCGAACCGGTACAGCCGAAGAAATACATTCTGCATGACGTCCTCTGCATCGGCATGATTTCTGCAGTCGTGGAGTGCAATCCGGTACACCATCGGGCTGTATGTTGTCACAATTTCGTTATATCGTTCGTTGTCCACTGTCTTCCTCCGCCGAAACATATTTTCTGAAAAGCTTTTTACTTATCATACCTGAAAAAAAGTGGAAAAATCCCACTTTTTCGGATTTTCTTTCGATCGTTCTCCTGCTATAATGGAAAGACAGTGTTTGGGATGGCCGGAAAAGAAAGGAATGATCATGATGAATCAGGATTATCAAGAAGAACTCCTGCATCTGGAAAGCTGTCTTTCCGTGATTCAGGAAAATATCCGGCTGTATGAGGCCAGAGAACAGGCCTCGCGAAAAGAGGTTACAGCGTTGTTTCAGGCTGTCCGCAAGGGGGAGGGGGATTCCTACGGTCAGCTGGTCGCAAGCCAGAATATTCTGGAGCATGTGCAAAATACCCTCCGCAAAAACAGATCGGCGCTGCATCAGCCGTATTTCGGGCGGATTGTCTACGACGATCTGACCTACGAGGCCTCGGAATGCTGCTATATCGGGAAAAACGGCATTTCGAAAAATCAGACCGATGTGATTGTCGTGGACTGGCGGGCTCCGGTGGCCAATGTGTACTATGAAAACAGTCTGGGAAACGGACATTACGCCGTTCCCGGATCCAGCGATGTGGAAATCGATCTCCACCAGAAACGGACCTACGACATTTCCGACGGCACGCTGCACGACTACTACGATGATGATATCGCCGCCAATGACGACCTGCTGGTGAAATATCTTTCTCAGAATAAGGACGCCGTGCTGGGGGATATCATCGCCACCATCCAGAAGGAGCAGAATACCATCATCCGGGATCTGCCCAGCAAAAATATCATCGTCCAGGGTGTGGCCGGCAGCGGAAAAACAACGGTGGCCCTCCACCGGATCTCGTACCTTCTGTACAACTACGAAGATCTCTACAAGCCCTCCGAGTTCTGCATCATCGGAAGCAGCGACATGCTCCTGCACTATATCCGGAGCGGTCTGCCGGAGCTGGATGTCCACCATATCCACGAAATGCGGATGGATGAAATCTTCCCGTATCTGATGGAGAAAGCCTGGAAAAAGCAGTATCAAATCGTTCCGGATTATCCGGAGGCGGAAATCAAGAGCCACCTGCCTTTTATCCGGGCACTGGACCGGTTTCTGGCAGAACTTACCGAGGAAGCACTGAACCTTTCGGATATCACGGATCCGGATCTGGGCGTGGTGCTCTCTCTGGAGAGCATGCTGGAGGCAAGAAGCTATCACCCGGAAGATTCTCTCTATCAGTTCGAGAAACACTTAAATGAACGGATTCTCTCCCGGCTGAAATTTCTCTGCACCGAGCGGTCATCCGATTTTAAGAAAGCCAAACGCCAGGCATTCCGGAAGTATTTTGACTCTTCCGTCCGCAAATGGACGGTTCCGGGACTTTACCTTGCATTTCTCACCGAATTGGAAGAACAGGATTCCTCTCTTGATTTTTCTGCGACAAAAGCCGGTGTTTCAAAAGGGAAAACCGATGTTTACGATGCGGCCGCCTTTGGCCTCATTTACCGCCGGATCTTCCAAAAACAGGATCAGGATGTATTCAGCCAGATCTTTATCGATGAGGCTCAGGATTTCGGTGAAACCGTCTATTATGTCCTCAAGCAGATGCTTCATGACTGTTACTTTACCATTATGGGGGACGTCTCCCAGAACATCCGCTACGAGACCGGCATGAACGACTGGGAACAGCTCAAAGAAGCCATGTTTGATTCTCCAAAGGACAGCTTCTACCTTCTGCTGAAAAGTTACCGGAATACCATAGAAATTTCCCGCTTTGCAGGGCAGGTCCTTCAGCGGGCTTCCCAGGGCGGCTACCAGATCGATCCGGTGATACGCCATGGTCAGCCGGTATCCATTCTGCAGGCAGAGCCTTCCGGACTCTTCTACCAACTGCAGGAGACTCTCCGGCACGTCCGGGAAAAGAAGTTTGAAACCATCGCCGTCATCTGCCGGACGCCGGAAGAGGCCGCAGAGCTGAAATCCGGCCTTGGCATCCCTCTGGAAGAGGACGACAACAGCTTCCACAACGGTGTCATGGTGCTTCCGGTCTCTCTGACCAAAGGTCTGGAGTTTGACTGTGTCATCCTCTGGAAGCCGGACGAAGACCACTATCAGGATCATCCAAAGGACGCAAAGCTCCTCTATGTGGCCATCACCCGTGCCCTCCACGAACTCTATCTTCTGACGGACCGGCCGCTTACTCCTCTCCTTTTGACTTCCACAGGCAGCGAAAGTGTGCTAAAATAAGGCCGTACAAAGGGAAACAGGACTCAGGGAGGGATACCTATGATCATCGAAGGAAATCCAAAACAAAAAGAAGCAATGGAAGCCTTTCACCGTGGCGACCGCGCCGAAGGACTGCGGCTTCAGGAGGAGTTTGCCTCCGCATTCCGGGAAGAATATAAGGACAAGGATCACTGCCCTTGCCAGAAAGCCTGCCGCTACCACGGCAACTGCAAGGAATGTGTAGCCATCCACCGGGCTCATCAGGAACATGTACCGAATTGCATGCGCCCGCTCCTAAATAAGAAAATCCGGGCACTTTCCGAGCTCACCGAGCACACGATCGCTCTGGAAATTGAGCCGCCAAAAGAAGTGCTGAGGAAAGAAATTCAGAAATAAAAACAGCCCCATGCTGCAGCTTTGTTATAGTTGCAGTATGGGGTATCTTTTCTGATTCTTTAATAGACGTCCGAAACAGACTTGATAAGCTCTCTTTGTCACCGGACTCCATGACAGCAGATCAATTCTCCAACTGGAGCCTTCAAAATCCCGGCGATTCTCTCACATTTTACCATCATCAAATGGTAAATGTTCTTGTCCGTGCATTCACTGAGACTTTCAAAATTGCCCTGACCTTTGCTGATAATAACATCCGCCTTTTCAAACACATTCCGAAATTGCAAAGAAGTATCTGACAGTACCGTACCAAGGGCTCCGCTTCCGTTCTCGATCACCTCTGCCACTCTTTCCATTCCTGTCATGCGGGCATCCAGAATCGTCACATCATTGACAATCGGTTCCCCTCTGACTCCATATGTAACGGAAAGATCTGGATACTGCTTCCGGATTTCTTCTATAAACAGTTTATCCAACACAATTTCTCCGCAGTTATCCCCTATATACAACACACTTTTTGCATCTTTCAAATCTTCAAAGAGCTGCCCGCTGTCATCCACCGCCAGCATTCCATTCATCCGATGGTATACTTCTTCCATCACAAAACGGACTTCTCTGCTCCCTGCAAAATCAATCTGATTTCCAGCGGCTGCCAGACGCAGGGCACCACAAAGCGGGTCTTCTGAGCGCTTCACCGACAAGCGAAGTTCTTCCTCCTCATCCATATCCAGCAGACGGATCACACGATACACCTGATTTAAATTACAGAGCATACACGCATGATGCATTAACATATACTTTCCTCTCCCATTTCTTCTGCAATGAATTCGTCCGCATCCAGCAGGTTGATATGGCAGTAGCCGGCCGGATTCTTATCCAGGTAATCCTGATGGTATTCTTCTGCATCATAAAAGCAGGCAAGGGGCATGCATTCTGTCACAACCGGATTTGCATACTTCTGCTTCTCCTTCTCGATTGCCGCCTCAATCACGGGCCGGTCCTCTACATCCACATAATAGATGCCGTTCCGGTACTGTTCCCCAACGTCACCGCCCTGCCGGTTGAGCTCCGTCGGATCCACAACCTTGAAAAAGGCTTTTAATAACAGTTCCAGGGAAATCTGTTCCGGATCATACACGACCTTCACCGTCTCCGCGTGCCCTGTCGTATTGCTGCAGACCTCCTGATACGTCGGATTCTCCGTTCTGCCATTGGCATATCCGGCCGTCGTCTCTGCAACACCCGGCAGCTTTTTCATAAATGCTTCCATTCCCCAGAAGCACCCTCCAGCAAAATAGATTGTTTTCATATTTATGTCCTCCTTATGCAAATTGTTCTCTTCCTGATGCTTTTTCCAGGAGCGCGGATAAGGTGTATTCGGACTCCCCATCAAAACCACATCCGGTATAAAAAACTCTTCGTTCTGTTCCTGATCCGTCCAAACCAATTTTAAAGAAGTTTTTGGAATTCCTCCACCGTCATTCCACATTCCACGGCCGCCTGTTCCACGGTCAGCACCTGCTTCTGATACAAATCAATTAATGTCTGTTGAATTCCCTGTTGAATTCCCTCCTGGATTCCCTGGCGCATTCCTTTTTCGTGTCCCTCCTTGAGTGCGCGCTCTGCTGCACGCTCTGCCGCATGTTTGAAATGCTCATAGTCGCGGATCGCCCGTTCCCTCGCTTCATATTCGCGCCTTTTTTCTTCATCCTGGCTCATTTCCAACAGGTCTTCGTATGCCTCTTCCAAATATGGATTTTCTTTTGCCAATTCTTCCATCTCCTTTTTGTCCGGCCCCCGGAAGAATTTCATCCATGCTACAATCCCGTCCGGATCCTGATAACCTTCCGGTATCTTGGGCAGTTCCAGAATCTGAATCTCCATCTTATCGCTGTACAGCTTCATGGTCTTGTTATCCCGAAAATTGATCACGTGGTAACTGATGTCATCATCATGGAAATATGTGAAATTCAGGATTCCGACCTGGATGCACTTCTGAAGTTTCTCATACCCTTCTCCTTTTTTCAGCTGATCGGCAAACATCTTGCACAGATAAAACATCTGCCGCTCGTCCCAGTAATCCACATAGGCAACCTGCATCTCCATGTCGATCTGAATTCCGTTCCGTAAAAGGACGTGTACATCCAGGATGCCCTGTTTTTCCTCTTCGGACCGCCGGGAAAGCTCATTTTTCAGCAGAATCGTCTCGCCGATTTCTTCGGGTGGGACTTTCAGCAGCACTGCAATAAATCCCTGTCTCGTCTTTGGATTGCGCATCAGCTCTTTGAAACACCAGTCCACATAGGGTTTCATGATAAATTCTTCCTGGCCGTTTGTGATTTTTTGATTGGTTTCATTTGTTCTCATAGACAGTCTCCTTTCTGAGATGGCTTTTGCATCTGCCTGATAAGGAACTGTTCTTCTTTCTACAGTGTACCATAATCCGTGAAAGCCGAAAAGGTCTGTTCTTTTCTGACAGATGTCTCTGCCGTATTCAGTTTGATTGATTGGATAATCCGGCGAACGCCGTTGAATGAGAAAAGCAGAATGCTTTTCAGATAGTGTTATCTTATCACAGTGACCTGGATAACTCCATAAAAAATCTGAGAATTCTTTCTAAACTTTTTAAAATATTCTACGTGTTCATGTATGAAAAAGACGGAACGGGCTGTCCCTTGTTCCGTCTTTTCAATAGACCTATGGCGTTTCTTTTCTGGCAGCTTTCCTTCCCTGCCGGATCTCCTCCATGAAATCGGTCATCTCTTCGGAGAGCTGGTCGAAGAGATAGGTTTTCCCTTTTGTGTCCTGGTGGTCCAGATACGTTTCCCTGATCTCGATACTGGCCTGTTCGATTTCTTCCTTCAGTCCTTTTGCAGAAAGCCTTCTTGCGCCCTGTCCCATGATGATGATCTGCTCCAGTCCGTCCGATGTGGCGACAGTCACCTGGTGGGTACGGCCGATTTTATGTACCGTCTTTTCGATATACTGATCCGCTGTCTCAGCTTCTTTTGTGTAGACGACATAGATATTGTGGTACTTCTGTACCTCACCCGGATGTCCTTCCACTTTGTAGGCGTCAAATACAAGGATCAGGGTCTGCTTTTTGAAACCCTGATAATTGCTCAGGATATCCATCAGTTTATCTCTTGCCGCCTGGATATTGATTTTGGACAGCTCTTTTAATTCCTCCCACGCAAAGATAATGTTATAGCCGTCTACAAGGAGGTATTCTTCCTCCTCCTTCTTTTTCGCGTAGACGGTCTTCGGCGCCCTGGAAAGGGTTTTGTTTTTTTGTTTCTGGTATCCGTATTTTCGTTCCTGGCCGGACCCGTAGGTACGGTTAAAGATCTCTTCCAGTTCTTTCTCGTCTCCCCAGCCGTAACTGGAGGTCAGGGTATAGGAACGGGGTGCGGCCGCTTCTTCCCAGGGTTTTTCTTCTTTCAGGCAGCTTTCCAGATGCATATAATTTTCTACCTGATCCCACTCCACATAAAATCCGGCACCATGGGCACAGAATACGGATCCCGCCGGGTTGTCCGCATCCAGCTGCGGCCGGTATCCTGCCGCCTCGATGATTCCCTCCGCATTGTGGCATGGCTCGTACCCTTTCAGAGTGCAGGACATCCTTCCAAGCCCTTTCGTATAGGCAATGACTTCCATCTGGTATCCCTGAAGCTCCGATACGGGAACGCTGCCGCGCAGGACGGCGTGGTCCATCTCCTGCTCCGGAGGCGCAAAGGAGCCGCCCATCTTCTGGATGTCCGTCATAGCTCGCCCGATGGATTCCTGCGGGACTTCCAGAATAAAGTCGTAGACCGGTTCCAGCAGGATACTTTCCGCCTTCATCAGTCCCTGCCGGACAGCGCGGTACGTCGCCTGCCGGAAGTCTCCGCCTTCTGTATGTTTCTGGTGGGCTCTTCCGGATGCCAGGGTGATTTTCAGATCGGTGATTTCCGATCCGGTCAGAACTCCTGGATGCTTCCGCTCTGCCAGATGGGTCAGGATCAGACGCTGCCAGTTCTTATCCAGCACATCGTCGCTGCACTGATTGTCGAGAACGAGTCCGCTGCCCCGCTCACCCGGTTCCAGAATCAGATGGACTTCCGCATAGTGGCGGAGGGGCTCAAAGTGGCCCACCCCTTCTACTTTCTTCGTAATGGTTTCCTTGTATACAATGCTTCCGGAGCCAAATTCGGCACGGACGCCGAACCGCTCTTCAATCATGCTTTTCAGGATTTCGATCTGAACCTCGCCCATCACCTGGACATGGATCTCTTCGGCCTGCTCATTCCATACGATGTGCAGTTCCGGTACTTCCTCCTCCAGCTGCCGGAGTTTCAGAAGCATCAGGTGAACGTCCTCCCCGTCCGGGAAAAGGATCTGATAGGAGAGCACCGGCTCCAGCATCGGCACCTGGGCGTCCTCCTCCATTCCAAGTCCTTCCCCGGACCAGCTGGAATCCAGTCCCGCCACGGCGCAGACCATCCCGGCGGAAGCCTCCTCCACCGCCTGATAGGAGGCACCGGAGTAAATCCGGATCTGATGAACCTTTTCCTCCCAGGTCTCTTCCGGGTCCTGCTGTTTTCTGCCCCTTAAAATGTCCTTGACTTTCAGTGTCCCGCCGGTGATTTTCAGATAGGTCAGGCGGGTCCCGGACGGATCTCTTGCAATCTTGTAGACCTTTGCCCCGAAGACATCCGGATAGGATGGTGCGGTTGTAAAGGTGTCAAATACCTGAAGGAATTCCTCCACTCCCTGCATCTTCAATGCAGATCCAAAGCAGCACGGGAACAGCTTTCTCTCCCGGATCAGAGTCCTTACCGCCTCATCCTCGATCTCTCCGGTCTCCAGATAATATTCCAGAAGAGATTCTTCGCACACTGCGATATTTTCCAACAGTTCCTCCCGGCTCTGGTCTTTGCCAAAGTCCACACACCGCTCGTCCAGCTCTTTCTTTAGTTCCTGCAGAAGGGCCGTCCGGTCCGTCCCCGGCTGGTCCATCTTGTTTACAAAAAGAAAAACCGGAATCTCATACCGGTCCAGCAGGGTCCAGAGGGTGCGCACCTGTCCCTGGACGCCGTCCGCCCCGCTGATCACCAGCACCGCATAATCCAGTACCTGAAGGGTTCGTTCCATCTCCGCGGAAAAATCTGCGTGGCCCGGCGTATCCAGGAGCGTCACCTGCCTGTCCCCGATCACGGTCTGTGCCTGTTTGGAAAAAATCGTAATGCCGCGGTCCTTTTCCAGCTCGTAGGTATCGAGAAACGCATCTTTATGATCGACTCTTCCAAGCGTCCGGATTTGTCCGCTCTGATATAAAATACTCTCGGCCAGCGTCGTCTTTCCCGAATCCACGTGGGCGACCAGACCGAGACAAATCTGTTTGTCTTTATTTCCAGACGTATCTTCCATATGAAAATACCCCTTTCTGTTCGATAGTACAGATACTATCATAACACAGAAAGGGGACGTCTATAAAGGGAATTCTCCCGCTTTTTCACCTCCGAATCCTTTTTCTTTTTCCCTCAGTATGATATACTGGGTATATGTCACCCGTTTTCCAGGGGAATGGAAGCGGCTGTGCGCAGAGAATCCTTCAGACAGGATTCTTTTTTGTGGAATGAAATACCTTACTTCGATTAGGTACAAAAGATATGAGGAGGTTTTTGAAATGGAAGAAAATGAAAAGATTGTGCTGTTTGAAAAGGCATCAATCCCCTCGGCAGTTGCCAAGCTGTCGGTTCCCATGATTTTCAGTTCTCTTGTCATGGTGCTTTACAACATGGCGGACACCTATTTCGTGGGAATGCTCAACAATCCGGTGGAAAATGCCGCAGTTTCCCTTGCCGCTCCGGTGTTGCTTGCGTTTAATGCCATCAACAACCTGTTTGGCGTTGGAACATCCAGCATGATGAGCCGGGCGCTTGGACGAAAGGACTATGAAGTGGTATCGGAAAGTTCAGCTTTTGGATTTTACTGCTCTTTGATCTGCGGAGTGCTATTCGGTCTGCTGTGCGGACTGTTTCACGGACCTTTACTGACCCTGATCGGGGCGGATGAGACGACACGTGCCGCCACTCAGGGATATATGTTCTGGACAGTTTATCTTGGAGCAGCCCCTTCCATTTTGAATGTCGTCATGGCCTATCTGGTCCGCTCGGAAGGTGCGGCCCTTCATGCCAGCATCGGGACGATGAGCGGATGTATCCTGAATATGATTCTGGACCCGATTTTCATTCTTCCGTGGGGCTTCCACATGGGTGCGGCAGGCGCCGGACTTGCCACCTGTATTTCCAACTGTGTGGCCTGCCTGTATTTTTTCGTTCTTCTTTATGTAAAACGGGGAAATACCTTTGTCTGCATCAATCCAAAGAAATTCCGGATCAAGCGCCAGATCATCAGGGAGGTCTGCGGTGTCGGCATCCCGGCTTCCATCCAGAACCTGCTCAATGTGACCGGAATGACGGTACTGAACAATTTTACATCCGCCTACGGGGCGGACGCCGTGGCCGCCATGGGAATCGCCTACAAGATCTACATGGTTCCGATGCAGGTGGCAATGGGATTCTCCCAGGGAATCATGCCGCTTGTAAGCTATAACTTTGCTTCCGGCAACCGGAGAAGGATGAAAGATACCATTCTCTTTGCCTTGAAGCTGATCGTCCCGGTCCTTGCAGTAGTGACGGTTCTTTATTATATCAATGCCGGACGGCTCATCAGCCTGTTTATGAACAATGAAGCGATCATCGCATACGGAACCCGGTTCCTCCATGGATTCGGACTTGGCATCTGCTTTATCAGCGTGGACTTCCTGGCAGTGGGTGTCTTCCAGGCACTGGGATTCGGAAGATATGCTCTTCTGTTTGCGGTCATGCGGAAGCTGATCCTGGAGATTCCGGCACTTCTGATCCTGAATATGATTTTCCCGCTCTACGGACTGGCTTACGCGCAGTGTACAGCGGAATTTATTCTCTGCATCTGTGCAATCCTGATGCTCCGGCACATTTTCCGGACCTATCATAATACAAACGAATACGATTCTTCCCGATAAACAAACGAGGAAACCGGTACATCCGGCTTCCTCGTTTTTCTTTTCTTATACTTCTTCCGCACTGTTTAAATGCATCTCCAGCTTACACTGTTTCCTCACAAAATAGAAACAGACTGCCTGCATGATGATAGTCAGAATCCAGGATGCCGGATAGGAAATGAACAGAAAGTACAGAGATCTGTGGTGCGGGAAGAACAGGTAAATCCAGACGATTCGTGTTCCCACCGTTCCGATGACGGATAAGATCATCGGCACCGCGGAGTGTCCCATTCCCCGCAGGGCTCCCGGGAACAGGTCCATGATGCCGCAGAGAAAATAAGGTACCGTTGTGATGGACAGTACTTCCAGGCCGCACTGAATGACTTCCGGCTCTGCCGTATAGATCTGAAGAAGCTGTCCTCCGAAAACGTAGGCCCCGATTCCCATGAGCGCGGATACGCTGACTGTCAAAATGATGCAGTCCAGAAGAACCCTGTCCATCCGTTTTTGCTTACCGACACTGTAGTTCTGGCTTGTAAAGCTCATGCATGCCTGGGTTACTGCATTGACTGCGGAATACAAAAATCCGATGATGTTGTTTGCCGCCGTGTACCCTGCCATGGCAGTGGATCCGAATGAATTGACCGAGGACTGCAACAGGGCGTTGGAAAAGTTGATGACGGTACTCTGGATTCCGGCAGGAATTCCCACCTGAAGGATCCGCACAAGATGCTCCTTTTTCACCGTCAGTCTGGAAAACCGCAGTTGGTAGCTTCCGTCGGACTGATGCAGGCACCGGATAACCAGAATACAGGAAATCATCTGGGAAGCCACCGTACCGATGGCAACGCCTGCCACATCCAGCGGGATTACGATAACCAGCAGAAGATCCAGCACCACATTGGTCAGCCCGGCCGCAATCAGAAAATACAGCGGTCTTCTTGTGTCTCCCACAGCCCGGAGGATGGAGGCGCCGTAGTTGTAAAGCATAAAAAACGGCATGCCCATGAAGTAAATCTTCATATACAGTACCGACTGGTCAATGACGTCGTCCGGCGTTCCCATCAGGGAAAGCGCAAGTCTGGACGCTGCCACTCCTACAAATGCCATAACGATTCCGCTGATCAGGGCCAGAGTAATAGCTGTGTGTACTGCTTCTGACATTTCCCGGTCTTTCCCGGCCGCATAATAACGGGCTGCAAGTACGTTGGCGCCCAGCGAAATTCCAATAAACAGGTTCGTGAAAATATTAATCAGTGCGGATGTGGAGCCTACTGCCGCCAGAGCCTGGCTTCCGCTGAATCTTCCCACTACAATGATATCTACTGCATTAAACATAAGCTGCAGAATGCTGGTCAGCATCAGCGGAAAGGCAAAAGTCACCAGCTTGTCCATAATGGAGCCATTGCACATGTCAATTTCATACTTGTTTTTCTTCAAAGTCCGTTCCCCCTTTTTGATGATGTCTCATTCCATAATACTGCCGCGGTCTTTTGACCGCGGCTTCCCTGATTTATTTCTTGTTTTTCTGATACAGAATCGACAGCCCCTTCAAGAGCAGATCGTCATCCAGAATGACCTCTCTTCTGCAGTGGGGCACGATCTTTTTTGCAAGTCCGCCTGTAGCAATGACTGTCACATCGGAGCCAAGCTCTTCTTTCATCCGGTCGATGATTCCGTCGATGGCCGCTGCACTGCTGTAGATAATCCCGCTCTTCATGCATTCGATCGTATTTTTCCCGATCAGATGCTCCGGCGCTTCCAGACTGATGCCGGACAGCTGTGCCGCCCTTGCCGTCAGGGAATCCAGTGATACCCCCACGCCCGGATAAATCATGCCGCCCTGATAGCAGCGGTTCTCATCGATGACGCTGACCGTTGTTGCCGTCCCCATGTCAAAGATCAGCATCGGAGGTTTATATTCCTGAAGACCGGCCACCGCGTCCACAACCAGATCGCCCCCAAGAGACGCCGGATTGTCCATCCGGATATTCAGTCCGGTCCTGATGCCGGCTCCCACAATCATAATCTCCTTCTTCAGGATCTTCTCGGCCGCAAGCCGGAAGGACTTTGTAATCTGAGGAACCACGGATGAAATGATTCCGCCTTCCAGCTCGTGCGGATTGATATGGTAGATGTCCAGGACATTTTTAATATCAATCGCATATTCCAGTTCCGTCTTCGTCCGGACGGTGGAGAGCCGCTCGATAAAGCTGCAGCGGTTTCCCTCCATACATCCGATGACGATATTTGTATTTCCTATATCAATCGCTAAAATCATACTCTAAACTCCCAGTCTGTCTCTGATATTTTTCTTCATCAGAATCTTTCCGATTCCAAGGGTAAAGACCGCCGCCACAATGGCCTCCGGCACCCCGTTGATTCCGATCACGGACAGAATAAATGTGTATACCGTGCTTTCTGCTACGCCGTTTGCCTTTGCGTAGGCGTCACGGAAAAATACAAAAATCAGATTCATCACAAGCAGCGTGTTAACCAGTGCTCCGGACATGCCTGCCAGAATCAGTCCCGGTGATGATACTTTCTCACTTCTGGTCAAAGCTTTCACTCCTTTATATACATAATATGGAACCACTCCGACCAGAACTCTCGGGATAAAGCAGATGATCAGGCTGCCGATCCCTCCGCTGAATTCTCCGAGGTTATAAAACGGTGTGAATACAAACGATGTCACCGTCGGGTTCATCGTGTTGTTGATAAAACTGGTCACGCCGAAAACAAATCCAAGTACCGCTCCCTTTTTCGGCCCCATCAGAATGGATCCGATAATCACCGGGATGTGGATGATGGTCGCTCTCGTAAATCCAAGCGGGATGTATCCGAGGAAAGGGGTGAATGCCAAAATCACGATAATTGCTCCGAATAATGCCACCTGGATCATGCTGCGCACGCTCATGGACGTGCCTGCGTTTCTGCTGTCTGCTCTTTGATTCATAATTGCCTCCTTGTTATCATTCTCTTCTGAGATACAATACGTTTGGCACAGAATAGCTTCTGTTTACCTTATTCTTTTGTTTGTTTCTTTTTCTGTTCTTTTAAGATCTGGTCGACGATGTGCACGGCCGTCTCCTCTTTTGTCATCTTTTCGAGTGAGATTTCCTCATCGTCTGTGATCATGGTCACCACATTCGTATTGCCGCCGAATCCGGCGCCTTCTACTTTCAGGTTGTTCGCCACGACCATATCCAGATGTTTCTTTTTCAGTTTCTTGCGTGAATTTTCCAGCATATGTTCGGTCTCCATGGAAAATCCGCAGAGGTACTGATCCTCTCTTTTATGTTCTCCGAGATACTGGAGAATATCATCGGTCCGCTCCATTTCGATGGAAAGTGCTCCATCTTTCTTTTTAACCTTCTCATCGCTGACGTACTTCGGCCGGTAGTCCGCCACCGCGGCTGCCTTGATGATGATGTCCTGCTCCGGTGCATGAGCGGTGACCGCCTCAAACATCTCCCGGGCTGTGGTTACCGTAAGGATGTTCACAAACTCCGGCTTCTTCGTCTCCGTCGGTCCGGTCACCAGCGTGACGTCCGCGCCCCGGCGCATACAGACTGTTGCAAGGGCATATCCCATCTTCCCGGTGGAATGGTTGGTGATATAACGCACCGGATCGATGGATTCCTGTGTCGGTCCTGCTGTGATAAGTACCTTCTTCCCCGCCAGATCTTTCTCATACTGAATCTCACGCAGGATATATTCCAACAGAAGCTCCGGCTCCGGCATCTTGCCCTGGCCAGTATCCCCGCACGCCAGATAGCCACTGGCCGGGTCCACTACTTCATACCCGAAACGGCGGAGCTTGTCCAGGTTGTCCTGCACAATCGGATTGAGGAACATATTCGTATTCATCGCCGGAACGATGATCTTCCTGCACCGGCATGCCATGATAGTCGTTGTCAGCATATCGTCCGCGATCCCGTTTGCGATCTTTCCGATCACATTGGCGCTGGCAGGTGCCGCCATTACCACATCCGCCTGTTTTGCCAGAGACACATGCTCCACACTGTACTGGAAATTCCGGTCAAATGTATCGATCAGACACTTATTGCCGGTCAACGTCTCAAATGTAATCGGATTGATAAAGTTCGTTGCATTTTCTGTCATCAGCACATGGACATCTGCCTGAAGCTTTTTCAGTGCGCTTGCCAGGGACGCGATTTTGTAGGCCGCAATACTTCCGCTCACGGCAAGTATCACTGTCTTTCCTTTCAGCATAGTCTTTCCCCTTTCTTTTCCAATGTTCCTGTATTATTATAATTTCTAATACATAAAAAAGCAAACCGTTTCTTACGGCTTGCTTTCTTTGCCTTGTTTCTTTTTTCGTACATTTACAGGACATCTGTTTTTTTGATATGGAACAGTCTGGAGAAATAGTCCCCCTGCTGCTCTCTTGCTACGCCTGCAAGGCCGGAAGAGCAGTCGGAAACACTTAATCCTGCATACATCAGCTCATCTCCATAATGTACGCCGCAGTCCATTTTTGCTCCGAAACATTCCTGTACGGAGTAGACTGCCGTTTCATCCAGCCCTTTGAAGCAGATCCGTTCAAATTTGCCCTGCGGCGGCTGCATCACGCGGAAGTAGGCCATAAGACCTTCGCTTCTGTCATCCGCAATCACTTCCCAGGCTGAGTGGTTGCCCTCGAACGGACTCTTGAGCCGGTAAAAGACGCCCTTCTGGATCAGATCCCGGTACTTCTTCATAAACGCAATTTGTTCTTTCATCTGTTCCAGCTCTTCCTCCGGAAGCTTTGTGATATCCAGCTCATAGCCGAATGTTCCAAAGTACGCCACATTTCCCCGCATTTCCAGAGATGTATTCCGGAATACCTGATGGTTCGGAGAAGCGGATACGTGGCTTCCAATGCTGCTGATCGGGTATACATAAGACGTTCCGTACTGAATTTTGATCCGTTCTACCGCATCCGTGTCATCCGACGTCCACGCCTGCGGCGCGTAATAAAGCATTCCCGGATCGAATCTGGCCCCGCCGCTTGCACAGGATTCAAACAGGATCTCCGGAAATTCCTGAATCAGCCGTTCATACAGGCTGTATACTCCAAGAATATATTTATGCCGTACTTTTCCCTGATAACTTTTGGAATTTCCATTGGAGAATACCTCGGAAAATGCACGGTTCATATCCCACTTCACATAGGAAACCGGCGCATCTTGCAGGATCTTTCTCATCTGTCCGTGGATGTGATCCACCACTTCCGGTTTGGAAAAATCCAGTACATACTGATTTCTGCTGTGGCAGTAGTTCCGCCGGATATCCGCCAGAAGCCAGTCCGGATGCTCCCGGAACAGGTCACTGTCCTTGTTTGTCATCTCCGGCTCAAACCACAGACCGAATTTCATGCCCAGATCTTCGATTTTTCCGGCAAGTCCTGTAATGCCCTCCGGCAGTTTTTCCAGATTCGGATACCAGTCTCCAAGAGACGCATTGTCCCAGTTCCGCTTCCCGAACCATCCGTCATCCAGAACAAAAAGCTCTATACCAATCTCTTTTGCCTTCCGGGCGATATTCAGTATCTTTTCTTCATTAAAGTCAAAATAGGTTGCTTCCCAGTTATTGATCAGGATCGGTCTTGCCTGATCTCTCCACTTTCCTCTTGCAAGTCTGGTACGGTACAGTTCATGGTAGGTCTGACTCATTCCATTCATCCCGTGTTCAGAGTATACCATCACCATCTCCGGAGTCTGGAAGGATTCGCCCTTTTCCAGTTCCCAGCGGAATTCATTTGGATGGATTCCCATTACCACTCTTGTCACGTCGAAGTTGTCGACCTCGACCTGCGCAAGAAAATCTCCACTGTAGACAAGACTGAACCCAATCACTTCTCCGGAAAATTCATCTGCCTCTTTTCGCTTCAGCATCAAAAACGGGTTGAACTGATGGCTGCTGCATCCACGCATACTGTATACTCCCTGGGTACCGTAACACAGTTTTCTCGTATGCGGATGACGCTCCCGGTTCCATGTCCCTGCAAGTTCGACCATTTCATATTCTTTGTCCGGCAGGTCAAGGCAGCCGCTCATACAGTTTAAAAGCGTAATTCCATTCTCATTTCCGCACGCAAAACGTGCATGCCTTGTAATCACCGGGCGTCCATTGAAAATCGTGTAGGACAGCACGATCTCTGTCTTTAAGAATGTATCTTCCAGAACAATTTCCAGAGTGTCAGCCTCGCTGTCATCTTCCACATAGACAGCCGGGAGTTCTTGAATTTCTTTCTTTCCGGAATAAATTTCGTGTGTTTTATATTTAAAATCTGCGACCCTGCTTCCATCCGCACTTTCCAGTTCAAAAGCCGGATATCTTGTATCGCCGGAGCCAAAGGTTGGATATTCCTGTTTCAGATGTTCCAGGGAAAAATTACTTCTCCCTTCAAACGGGTACGGAGCCATATCTCTTGTTGCATACTCCACCAGATAGCCAAAATCTTCCCTGTCTGTGAGATGTTTCCCGAAATATACATGGCCTAACTGGCCATTTTCCAGAACTTTGATAATATAACTGATCTGTTCATTGTAAAGATGAAATTCTTTTGAAGTTTGGTGAAATTGAATCGCCATTTCATTCTCCTTTTTCCTATTCCCATTTTTCTTTATCTTATCAAAAGAGGGAACCTTTTACTAGAAAAGATTCCCTCTGCCTTAAATCACTTAATGGCTCCTCCGGTTCCCTCAATAATATATTTCTGTGCAAATAAAAAGATCAAAATTGGCGGTACGATCATAATCACAGTAATACAGAGCATCGGGACAATTTCCTGAGAGTAAACACCCTTAAATGATGCAAGACCTAATGCCAGTGTGTACTTGGATCTTTCCTGCAGGAAAATCAATGGTCCTAAGTAATCGTTCCATGCGGCAAGCATATTCAGTACACCTACCAGAATTAATGAAGGTCTCATAATCGGAACATAGATTTTATAGAAAATCTGGAAAGCATTTGCTCCGTCAATTCTCGCTGCCTCCTCGAAATCTTTCGGTACGCCCATTAAGAACTGGCGCATCAGGAAGATATAATATGCAGATCCAAACCAGGACGGGACGATCAACGGTTTCAGCGTGTTCAGCCATCCAAACATATTAAATTCCATATACTGCGGGATCATTGTAACGTCCCACGGAATCATCATTGTGGAAAGCAACAGCATGAAGAGGATGTTTTTCCCTCTGAACTGGAATCTTGCAAATCCATATGCAACAAGCGCTGCGGATACCATGGATCCTAATGCGGATCCTACCGTTACAATTACAGAGTTCTTTAAAAATGTACCGAACGGCTGAGCGTTCCATGCATCCACGTAATTCTGCCAGTTCCAGATATCCGGCAGGAAACTTGGCGGGTAGGCAAC
Organism: Drancourtella massiliensis; assembly: GCF_016900655.1. Lineage (GTDB taxonomy): Bacteria > Bacillota > Clostridia > Lachnospirales > Lachnospiraceae > Sellimonas > Sellimonas catena. The sequence goes on along the minus strand of NZ_JACJKH010000004.1, from coordinate 123,935 downwards.
TGCCTCTGTTTCTGACTTAAATGTGGAAAAGAACATATATACGAAAGGGAACAAAAAGTAAACTGCAATCAATGTCAAAATCACATACAGTACTACTTTTGTTTTTTTAGACATTTTCATTACTTTTTCCTCCTCTTCTTTTTCTTTTTCGATCCGGAGTTCATTTCATTCTCATAGAATACCCACATGGAGGATGATTTGAATACAAGAGCGGTCAGACAGAGAATAATGATGAACATTACCCATGCATTGGCACTTGCGTATCCAAGCTTATGGTGTCTGAACGCGTTGTTGTATGTCATCAGCCCGTAGAAATATGTGGATTTCATCGGTCCGCCTCCGGTCAGCAGCATTACAAGTGTTACCTGCTGGAAAGAACTGATGATTGAAGTAATCAGGTTAAATAATAATGTAGGCGTGATGATCGGCAGTGTAATGCTGAAAAACTGTCTGACCGGACCTGCGCCGTCGAGCGCTGCCGCTTCATAGAGTTCTGCCGAAATTCCTTTGATATTCGTATAGAACACGAGCATCATGGTTCCGACTCCAAAAGCACTTACAATAACGACTGCCAGAATCGCCCATGCCGGATCTACGAGCCATTTAGGTCCCTCAATCCCGATCAGTGAAAGCAGATAGTTCAATACACCATAGTCGCTGTTTAATACCCAGCTCCAGATTACGGATGTCGCAACACCGGACACAACGGCCGGGATATAAAAAATCGTTCTGTAAACCTTGATTCCTTTTAACGGCTGGCTGATCAGCATCGCAAGGAACAAAGCGATACAAATATTCAGCGGTACAAAAATAGCGGCATATTTAATACTGATAGTCAGGGATTTTATTACCTGCTTATCCTGAGTAAACATTTCTATGTAGTTTCCCAGTCCCACAAATGTACGTTCTCCGACAACCGGCCAGTCAAAAAAGCTGATGCAAAGAGAAAAGATCAGCGGTCCTAATGTAAAGACTAAAAAGCCGATAATCCATGGAAGAATGAACAGATATGGCGTGACCGTCTTCCATTTAAATTTTTTCATGTGACTCTCTCCTTATTTCGAGGAGGAGAAGCGCTCTCCCCCTCCCTTTGTCCGTTCTTTCATGTACGGACCGGATATTTTTATTCTACAACCTTATTCGTGTGCTTCAACAACTTCATTCAGAGTATCTTTTACATCTGCAAGGCTGCTTGGATTGATAATGCTTTCAAATGCAAGCTGAACATCTGCGTCAATCTCCGTCCATCCTTCAGTAATAAAGCTTGCCGGTACATAACCTGCACAATTGTCAAGCGCTGTATAGAATGGAGCATATTTTTCGTCTTCTCTCAGACCTTCAGAGTCAACAACAGACTTTAATGCCGGTAATTCTGTATTAATACGATATTTATTCATCTCCTCACCTGTCCAGAATTTCAGGAATTCCCAAGCTTCTTCTTTGTGCTTGCTGTCTTTGGAGATTGCAATACCAGATGTATTAATAACACTGATAGAATGTTCTGTTCCTTCAAATTTCGGAATCTGGGCAATACCATAATTCAGTCCTTCTTCATCAAACTGTTTGATCGGCCATGTACCATCTACGTACATTGCTGTTTTGCCGCCCAGCATTTCTGTCTGTCCACTTTCTTCAGATGCGTATAATACGCCATCTTTTTCCATATCCTGGAATGTCTGGAATACTTCTATAGACTTGTCACTGTTGATGTTGCCGTCCAGTTTTCCATCTTCGTCAACAAACGCGGTTCCATTGCTCCACAGATACATTTCCAGTGTGTATGGAAGTGTTCCGATCGGAAGCGTAAATCCATTTACATCATCCAGCTTGGACTGAATCTGCTTAGATGCTTCTGCCACATCTTCCCATGTCCAGTCATCTGTCGGGTATTCTACACCAGCCTGATCAAACAGGTCTTTGTTGTAGTACAGACAGGATGTAACTACACTGACCGGTACACCATAAATCTGATCATTCATAGAGTTGTATGGCCAAAGTGCTTCGAAGAAATTGTTCTTGTAATCTTCTCCTTCAGCTTCAATATACTCATCGAGTGGTTCCAGGCTTTCAGAATATGTCGGGTAATCCCACATATACATAACGTCCGGTGCATCTCCTGCTCCCATACTGGCTGTCATCTTTGTGTCGAAATCAGATCCCCATCCTTCCAGAACAACTTCGATCTTGTCCTGGCTCTCATTAAACTGATCAACACATTCCTGTTGGCTGTCCAGTGTATCTCCTGTCTCCCAGGATGCAAAACGAATTTTTACTTTTCCATCACTGGTTGTGTCGCTTTCACTGTCACTTCCGCTTCCACCTCCACATCCAAGAAGCATCGTACCTGTCATCGCTGTTACAAGCCCAACTGCTGCAAGTCTTTTCATTCTCTTTTTCATGTTACTACCTCCGTTTTTTATTTTTCTTTTTTTATTTCAATCCGCCCCGCCGTAGTACAAGGAATACTTTTGATGCCTGAAAGCATCATTCTTTCTTCCTTCACAACAGTTCCGAAACAGTCAATCTGAACGACTTTGACAGCTGTTTCATTTTCTGTTCTTACATAAATTTCTTCTGCCCTTGTTCCGTTCACAATGATGGAATCTCTCTGTTGTGAGCCGATAGTAACTACCCGGCCGGTTGAATACAATGCTACGATCTCCGTCTCGTCATCTCTTACGCTGACTTCCGGATATAAATTCTGCGGTTCTTCTGCCGTCACTGCGCTCTCCTGCAGTAATGCTTTATGTTCCCGCATAAACTCCATATAATTGCGGATCATTTTTTTATGTGCATCTGTCAGATATTCCGTCTTTACGGAAAACTGCAGCGTTGAAAAAAGTGCATTTACAATCTGCAGTGCTGCTGTCTCTGGTGTCTCTCCCTCATTCCAGACAATCGGATCGCAGTGAACTGCTGTATGTTCATTCATCAGTCTCAGATCAATGCTTCCGACTCTGTTTGCAAGTCCGGATTCCGGACAGTCACAGACTCTCAACATATTTCCGTATTTCTTGATAAACGGTCCGATGTAACGCTGTCTGAATTCAATCAGAATGTTTTCATCGATCTTTTTGAGTTCTTCCATCGTCTCACCAAGCAGCTTGTCAAGCGCTGTCTGGAGGCAAACACAGTCCATATCGGCATTCGCCTTTGGTGTATCTTTTCTCTCATAGAACTCATCGATGAAATCAAGTTTCAGACCGTCAAGTCCCCATTCACGTACAGCTTTCACATAAATATTTTTTAAATATGCTCTGACTTTTTGATATCTGATATCCAAAATTCCCGTATGCTGTTCTTCATCTACCGCGATCAGCTTATCATGGAATAATTCCCACATTTTTGAATACATACCAACATAAGGAACGCTGAACCACAGCAGGTATTTCATCCCCAGCTTGTGAACATTATCTACATGCTGCTGCATATTTTTGATTTTCTTTTCAGCGACTTCCCAGTCTCCGCAGTACCCATAACCACGATTTATGTCATCAGTCTGCCAGCCGTCATCTACAATTACGGTCTTAAATCCCAGTTCCTTTGCATTGCGGCATTCCTTTTCGATCTCTTCATCTGTGATTTCCTGATGGTAAGAATACCAGAAAGAGTACATCGGCTCTTTCGCGTCTTCCGGCACAAATGCCGGCTCAAATCCGCATTCTTTCTCCCACCAGATTCCAACTTCTCTGATTGCCTGTTCATACCTGATCTTTCTGTAATCCATCAGAACAGATACTTCATAATGATCTTCATCTGCCGCCCCCACATGAATATCCACACAGCATTTCATCGTTCCGTCTTCTTCATGAACACCCAGATTCATCCTGACAATCTTTTTCGCCTCGGAAACAGCAAATGTACCGCTGTTTTTTCCATCCTCGCTGAAAAATACTACCAATGGGGCTGATACAGAACTCATGGAAACCTCTCCATGCGCCCAGTCCGCTTTCACTGTTCTGTCATATCTGCAGTTCGGATGCCATTTCCCAGCTATATCGCAGATCGGAAAACTCCATTCACAGGTAATGACCGTCTGATCCGCTCCCTCCGGAATCTGATCCAGGGATATGTTGTAAACCTGACGTCCATCCGGTAAGGATCTGGAAGTCCAGTTCAATTCTGCTTTGATATTACTTACAACTTTCATTTTGATTCTCCTTGCCTTGACTTTTTTCTGAAATACTTTTATGCTATATTTATGTAATTTTAACTTCGCTTCAAAGGAGGGACTCATATGGAAACAAATGTATATCGTGATGTTGTCGGCTTCCAGTGTCTCGACCATATTGAACATCAAACCAACGATCTGTATCTGACAAGGTGCGGCATTCAGAAATGCCCTCCAAACTATACGTGGGGTCCAAAGCTCCGCCCTCAGTACCATATGCATTTTATTCTCGATGGAAGCGGCTACTTTGAAATTGATCATCAGATCCATCATCTGAAAAAGGGACAGATCTTTCTGATTCCTCCAAATACTCAAGCCCGCTATTATGCCGACAGCCAGACACCGTGGACCTACGCTTTTATCAGCTTTCTCGGAAACAAGTCCGCACAGTATATGGAACAGGCCGGCTTCGGCTCCTCCCCATATATCCGAGACTGCAACAGCGATCCGGAAGAATACGCTGATGTTATCCGGAAAATGCTGAAAACCCATCAGCTGACCATTACCAACGAACTTTGTCGTGTCAGTCTGTTGTTTTCACTCTTTTCCATGCTGACTGCTTCTTCCCACTCAGCCGATTCCCAATATCCTCAGAAGCATCACGACTACCTTCCTGAGACATATTTTGAACACGCCCTGCAGTACATACACTTTAATTACAATAAGAATATTCACATTCAGGACATCGCCGACTATATAGGTATTACACGATCTTATCTGTTCTACATTTTTAACAAGAAACTACAGATGTCTCCACAAAAATATCTCTTAAATTATCGGATTGAACAGGCCAAAAATCTGCTCGCCTCCACCGATATATTCATTAAAGATATTGCCCATAATGTAGGATATGAAGATTCCCTAGCGTTTTCAAAAATGTTTCGCAATGCAACCGGATACTCTCCATCTGCATATCGAAAACTTAAAACCGGTTCATCTGAAAACTAATATTACTTGTCTTCTTCGGGTGTAATTATACAATCCGCACCCTGCCTTATGAATGGAAGAATGACCAATTTATATGTCCTAATGTCAAATTTTTGAGCATATCGACATAAAAACAGGTCACATTCTTCCATTTTTACAGCACATTGATAGGGGACGTGTTCCGATACACCGGAACACGTCCCCTATTGAAAAAATATAAAGTTGTTTTTAAGTTTTCTTTTCATTTCTATCACATATTTCTTTTTATTTTGTAATATTTTATTTCGTTTTCCCGTGCTATCCTCCTGCTTTACATTGCATTCTCCCTATTTAATACTTTTGTAACTTCTAATCATCTACTAGATAATTTTATTTTTTTCTCTTATTGTCAGATTTTTTTCACAGGTACACGACGTGCTCTGTTTATTGATTTGATAAGTTTTGATACTTTTCCTTTCTATTTTTACTTTTCCCCAGTATTTTCAAGGGTTTCCAGGATTTTTGGTATTTTAAAATGTTGTTATTACAACGATTATCGGGGACGTGTTCCAATGCGTCGGAACACGTCCCCGATAAATTAATGTCCCCGATAAATTACGATAAGTTCTATCGTACAATGCGGTAGTACGTGTGTGAGGTAATGGTGTAAATGATAAAGTATATGGCCGCGAAGGTGAGTGTGACGGCTATGGTGCATTGTGCGAAGATAGTCTGGTTGATAAGGTTCAATGCGCGCATGATATCGACGAGTGCCGGGAAGGCTGCAGCGGTGTGCATTGCTGCCATCAAGAGCGGCAGGAAAAAGACCTGCAGGATTTGTCTTCGGATGGTGGATCGGATTTCGTCGTTGGTCATGCCGACTTTTTTCATGATCTGGTATCGTTCTCTGTCGTCGAATCCTTCTGTAATCTGTTTGTAGTAAATGATAAGTGATGCTGCGATCAGGAAGAGGATGGAGAGGAAGATTCCAATGAACAGAAAGGTGCCGTATTGTTCGTAATAGTGTGCCCTTGCCTGGTCAATGTTGTCGACTGTCATCAGGCGCTCTACGTCTTCAACGAGATTTTCTCTTAATGTTTTGAAAAAGGTATCTTTCTCTGCATCTGTCCCTTCTATATTATAGTAGTATTCGTAGGTAATTTCTCTGCTTCCCGCCCTGGTGTCTGCATAGCGTTCATTGTAAGCGTTCAGGACTGTTTCCATCGATTTCAGATCAGGCAGAATGACAGCCATGAAGTTTGCGTCTGACAGGTAAAGTGCCTCGTTCCAGATGCCGGGATCGTCAACGGTGGTTCTGACGTTCCAGCTTAATTGATCCAGTGTCAGCGTTTCTGAAACCTGGTTTTTGTTTTTTTCATAAACAGCCGCCTCTCCCTTCGCCAGGTCCAGTTTTTCTCCTGTGTTTTTGCTGTAATCGTCCTGTGTCAGGAATGCAAATACATAAAGTTTTGAGGCATCTGCCTGTTCTCCGTCGGACAGTGTAAATGTTCCGTTTGCTTCCTGAAATCCTGCCATCCACAGCTGCTTGTACCCGAATCCTTCCGTTACCTTGACACCGGTTCTGTCAGCATGTTTCTGGACAGCCTCCTGCAGTACCGTACCATTACTTTCCTGTCCGTCAAGGATACAGCTACTCATGTAATCTCTTGGAAAGCGTTTTTCCAGAATGTCTTCTTCGCCTAGATACAGGCTGAAGCTTGTGGAGATGGATACAATCACGGCTGTAGATAAAATACAGATCGTTGCAAGTCCTGCGGCATTTTGTTTCATTCGGTAAATCATTCCTGAAATCGTGATAAAATTTCTCGGCCGGTAATAAAGTCTCTCCTGTTTTTTCATCCATTTCAGGAATGCAATGCTTCCCGCAAGAAACAGCAGGTAGGTAGCTGCAATCACCAGTACGACAGCCGGCAGAAATATTTTGAGTGTCTCATAGACTCCCTGTGCTCCGATAGCAAATGTATACCCTGCCGCAAGGAGGACAACACCGAGGATTGCCGGCAGTTTCCGTACTTTTGGTTCTTTTTCCCCCTCTTTTGCCCCCTGCAGAAATTCGATCGGGTTCGTTCTTACAACAGATAAAATATTATAAATCAGAACAATCAGATACAGAATTCCGAAGGTCCGGCAGGTGCTTCCTACTGCATCGATCGGGATTTCAAACCGAAGGTCTGACGGAATGCGAAGCATGGACAAAAAGATCAGGAAGACAAGCTGGCTGAGCAATGCTCCGGCGATCATGCCGCCAACAAGTCCGCGCAGAGCTGTAATCAGGACTTCCCAGAACATCATCGTGGACAGATGGCGTTTTTCCATGCCCAAAACGCAGTACAGCCCGATTTCCTTTTTTCTCTGCCGGATGACAAAGCTGTTCACATAGAACAGAATAATGCATGCCATAATCACGGCCACAATCGTGCAGAAATTTAAAATCATATCCGAATTGGATCCTTGTGTCGTCTCGTATTTCAGCATCATGGAGCGGATGCTTTTTAAAATATAATACATGCTGACAATCAGTATATTTGCCAGCGTATACGGAAAATAAATCTGGCGGTTCTTTTTGAGGTTTGATCGTGCCAGTTTGAAATATAAGGAATTACGCATGTGTTTTCCCTCCCGACGCCATCACGGTCAATGTTTCGGAAATGCTTTTGAACATCTCCTCCCTGCTCTTATCTCCTCTGTAAATCTGATGATATACGATGCCGTCTTTGATAAAGAGTACCCTTCCGGCGTGGCTTGCCGCTTTTGTACTGTGGGTCACCATGAGAATCGTCTGGCCTGCCCGGTTAATCTGTTCGAACATGTTTAAAAGTTCATTAGATGCCCGGGAATCCAGTGCCCCGGTCGGTTCATCCGCAAGCACGAGCCTCGGTTCTGTAATCAGTGCCCTTGCAATTGCAGTTCTCTGTTTTTGTCCTCCCGAAATTTCATATGGAAATTTTTCCATCAGATCGTCAATCCGCAGCACTTTCGCAAGGGGCATCACCCGTTTTTTCATTTCTTCCGGCTTTGCCCCTGCCAATACCAACGGCAAAAAAATATTGTCTTTGACAGAAAGAGTGTCCAAAAGATTAAAGTCCTGAAAGACAAATCCCAGATTTTTTCTCCGGTAAGACGCCAGATCCTTTTCCCGGATATTCTGAAAGGAAAGTCCGTTTAAAATGATTTCCCCGCCCGTCGGCCGGTCAAAGGAGGCCAGCAGATTTAACAGCGTCGTCTTTCCAGATCCGGATTCCCCCATCACCGCAGTGAATTCTCCTTCTTCTATCGTAAAGGATACATCTCTTAATGCCTGCACCTGATTGGTCCCGAACCGGTTTGTATATGTTTTTTTCAGATGTCTGACTTCCAGTAATGCCATATCCATCCTCTCCCTTTCTTCTTTTTCTTTTCTGCCATTATTATAAGAAAAAAAGAAAGTGGATGCCATCGATCGGGCTTACACTTTCTCTTTCTATTCTTACACCGGTGTAAGATTTCTGTCACACCGTATCCAGCTGAACTCTTTTTGTATCGATCCGGACGGTCGTCCCTTTTCCTGCTTCGGAAGTGATCCGGACCGGATGTCCGAGAAGATCGGCTGCGGATTTCACAAGGGACAGTCCGATGCCGGTGGAACGTTTATCGAGTCTTCCATTATATCCGGTATATCCCCACTCGAATACCCGCGGAAGATCCTCAGGCAGAATTCCGATTCCGGTATCCCGAACCACCAGAGTGCCTTCTCCTTCCCGAAAAACGGAAACGCCACCCTGCTTCGTATATTTTACTGCATTCGTCAAAATCTGCTCCAGAATAAACACAAACCACTTCTCGTCCGTCAGAACATCAAAATCCAGATTTTCCCCGATCTGAAGGGAAATCTTCTTATGTATAAACAGTTCCGAGGTATTCCGGACCGCCTGTTTTACCAGATCCCCGGCCCGGTAATGGCTGAACCGCAAATCGTTTCCGCCCTTTTCCAGTTTCTGGTAGTGCAGAGCCATGGCAATATACTGCTCGATCTGTAACATCTCATGGCGCATGGCCTCCTTGTCCGGCTCCTCTTCCTGCAGCAAAAGCCCCATCACAGATACCGGCGTCTTGATCTGGTGGCTCCAGCGTGTATAGTAGGCATCCTCTTGTTTCCGCTTTGCCTGTTCCCTGCTTTCGTGTTCCCGCCAGAACCACTCCCGCTTCCTGATAATCTCCTGATACTGCGCTTCCACCCCGTTCCACGCCCGCGGGAATTCCACGCTTTCCATCTCTATTGTTTCTTCCAGCTGCTTCATCCATCTCCATTTTTTCCTGTAAGCAAAAAATCCTGCTCCCCAGACCAGAAGAAAGAATGCGGTGGAAAGAAGCATCGTATAGACGGCCGGTCCCCACGGAAGTCCGTAGAGGGAATAGACCGCCCACTCCAGAATCAAAATTCCGAAAAAGAAGGCTTCTGTCCTGCGCGCGGCATGCAGGTACGAGACAAAGCAGTTATTCTTCCACATAATATCCCACACCTTTCTTCGTGAGAATATAGTCTTTCAGGCCGATCTCTTCCAGCCTTCTCCGAAGTCTTGTCACATTTACAGTCAACGTATTGTCATCGATATAACTTTCTGTCTCCCAGAGATTTCGGATCAGTTCTGTCCGCTCTATGATCTTCCCCGGATGTTCCAGAAGCGTCCGCAGAATCCCGAATTCATTCTTTCCGAGTTCCAGTTTCTGATCCCCGAAAGCAAGTATCTGCGAATCCAGGTTCAGGGTCACTCCTTTGTGGGCCAACACCTCCGGGCTGGACACCCCGAATGTGTATGCCCTCCTGAGCACGGCCTGAATCTTTGCCGTCAATACATCCATCCGGAACGGTTTTGCGACAAAATCATCCGCCCCCAGTTGGATTGCCATCACAAGATTCATATCATCGCCGGAGGAGGACAGAAAAATCACCGGCACCTGACTCACTTTCCGGATTTCCCCGCACCAGTAATATCCGTTATAAAACGGAAGGGAGATATCCATCAGGACAAGCTGCGGTTCAAATGATTGAAATTCATCCATGACATTTTGAAAATCAGTAATCCCCCGGGCAAGATATCCCCATTTTTCCAGATTTCTCTTCAGGATTTCCACCATCATCTCATCATCTTCCACAAGCAGAATACGGTATTTCATACATTCTCCTCCCTTCTTCGTGCGTTTTTACTATAACATAGCCACTTCTGCTTTACAATGCAGGACTTGACAATCCTTTCCCGTTCCTTATATAATAGGTATGTTTTATTTGAATTCAAACTATTTCAATTCAAAACTTTTGTGTAAGTATACGAAAAACGAAAGGAGACTATTTCAAATGCCTTATTCATTTCATTATCTGATTATGGCCGAGCACTCAACCTTCCAAAAAGAACTTCTCTCCAGACTCAGGGACACCGGCCTGACAATCGGACAGCCGAAAATTCTTGATTACCTGAAAGATCATAACGGCATAAGCCAGAAAGAGATTGCCAAAGGGTGTCATATCGAGCCGGGCACACTTACTACACTATTAAACCGGATGGAAGAAGCCGGACTCGTTGAGCGCCGCATGCTGCATGGCAACCGGAGAAGCCTGTATGTGTTTCTGACCGAAAAGGGCAGCCTTTTGTCCCGGCAGGTCGATCATGCGTTTTCTGATCTGGAAGAGCAGGCATTTCGCGATATTTCATCGGAAGACAGGGAAAAATTTTTACGGATCTTTCAGCGTATTTATGAGAATACGGTATCTTGATATTCAGAGGAGGTCATCAAATCATGGAAAAATTGAAACGATATGCTGTATTTCTAATTGGACTTTTTATTAATTCACTGGGAGTCAGTCTGATTACAAAGGCAGATCTCGGGACATCACCGATTTCGTCGATTCCCTATGTACTCAGCCTGAACTTTCCGTTGACACTAGGGCAGTTCACAATCGCCTTCAGTCTGCTTCTGATTCTGATTCAGCTTGCCATTCTCCGCCGGAATTTTAAGGCAGAACATCTGCTGCAGATCCCGATCTCCATTCTGTTTGGATACTTTATCGATCTGACCATGGAACTGCTCTTCTTCATTCATCCTCAGACCTATATGGCTTCTGTCATTTATCTGTTAATCGGATGTGTCATACTGGGGTTTGGTGTCTACACCGAAGTGCTTGCTAATGTGGCCATGCTTCCGGGAGAATCTTTTGTCCGTGCAGTTTCTTCTACGTGGAAGACGGAATTCGGCTCTACGAAAGTGGCTTTTGATGTATCACTCGCAGTGATTGCCGGCATTCTCTCCCTTCTGTTTGCCCGCAGACTGGATGGAATCAGGGAAGGCACTATCATCGCCGCTCTGCTGGTCGGATTTATTGCCCGCCTGTTCGGCCGGAAACTTGCATGTCAGATGCATTCCATAAAGTTACGGAATTCCTGAACCGTTCCAATCGTAAACCCATTCTTTTTATTTTGGTTGACAATTGATGTATCTAACGGTATACTTCTCCTATACATATAAAACCCTACACATACAGAAAAGGAGAACTTTCATGAATCATACATCAACATCTTCCGTTTCAACCCGTTATCTTGTATTTACAGCACTGATGACAGCTGTCATCTGTATTCTGGCACCGCTTTCCATTCCCATTCCGGTAAGTCCGGTGCCAGTCACACTGACCAATCTGGTCCTTTATATCGGTCTGTTTATCCTGCCATGGCGCCAGCTGTTTGTAAGCTACATCGTATATATGCTGCTGGGCCTTTGCGGCCTCCCGGTTTTCTCCGGTTTTTCCGGAGGCATTGGCAAGCTTGCCGGACCGACCGGCGGATATCTGATCGGATTTCTCTTTCTGATCCTGATCGGCGGAGTTTTCCTGCAAAAAGGAGAAGGACGCCGCGGAATTGTCTTTGCTCTTACGGGTCTGATTCTCGGAAGCCTGGTCACCTATCTCTTCGGAACCATCTGGCTTTCTCAACAGATGAATCTGACTTTTGTGCAGGGGTTGTTTGCCGGTGTCATCCCATATCTTCCGGGAGATGCTCTGAAAATCATTCTGGCTCTTCTTCTTGGGCCGCAGCTTCGCAGACGGCTTCCCCTCATATAACCGGGGAACCGTCACCGAAACCTGAACCTCATAAATAAAACGATCCCGTGAAAACCAAGACCTTCAAAGTCTTCGATCATCACGGGATCGTTTTGTTCTATTTCCGTATCGACAGAATCAGTACTGCCGCCATAATGCAGAGAATTCCGAAAAAGTCCGAAAGTGTAAATGTGGCGTGCATCATCAGTACGGTCGCTGCCGTTGCTGTCACCGGTTCTACCGATGCAAAGAGACTTGCTCTGGATGCTCCGATCATCCGGACTCCTTCCATATAAAACGAGAACGACAGCACGGTACCTACCACCACGACAACCGCCATGGCTCCTACCGCCTGAAGATCCCATGTCCCGATCACATGCCACGGTCTCGTAAACAAGCACATCAGAATTCCTCCAAGCAGCATACCCCAGCCGATAACACAGAATGTCCCGTACTCTTTCATCAGTTTCAGCGGCAGCAGATTGTAGACTGCCATCATCACCGCCGAAGTCAGCCCCCAGACCAGCGCCTCCCTGGAAATGGCCAGAGAATGAATATTCCCGTGGGTCGCCAGGACAAACGTTCCAAACAACGCAAGAATCAACGCTCCGATCTCCAGAATCCCCGGCATCTTCTTTGCCCGCAGGGCAGTATAAAGCATAATAATGGCCGGAGCGGTGTATTGCAGTACGGTCGCAGTCCCGGCATTTGACATTTCCACAGCAGAATAGTAGGTCAGCTGGCATCCCGCCATTCCGAAAATCGCGAACAGCACAAGCCAGAAAACATCCTGTTTCTTCTTCCATATCCGCCACATATCGTTTTTCTGCTTTGCCAGTACGGTCGTAAGCAGAAGAAGCCCGGCCAGTACGAGCCGGACACTGACCAGCCAGCGTGCATTCAGGCCCTTGTATGTAAACAGATACTGCCCGAACACTCCTGCCAGTCCCCAGAAAATTCCCCCAATCACGGCAATGCACGCACCGCGCATCGCCTCTCTCTTCTCCATTTGATTCATGACAACTGTTTTCCTCTGAAACTTTCCATCATAATCGGCATATATTCCTTACTGTATTCCCCAAGAGAATAACTTCCCTTATTCAGACACCAGTCTGTGACAAGCGCCCGCTCACAGAGGGAGTAATACTTCACAACCTCCGCAATGCTTTTTCTTCTGTTGATTTCCCCCCGCTTTTGTCCTTCTTCGATGACGGACGCAATCAGCTTATAATATTCCCTGTTCTGATCCAGAAGGCTTCTCTCTCCTTTGGAAATCAACTGTGTCGAATACAAAGACGCAAGCAGATCAACTTTAATTGTCTTTTCCATGAACGTATGAGAACGGTAATTTAAAAACATCAGTTTCTCAAAGCTGTCCATATAAGGATCCATCTCTTCTTTCAAAGTCAGATACAGATCATCCAGCACCGATGACAACGTGTTTAAGAGAGCATCTTTCCCGTCAAAATAGTAATAGAATGATCCCTTGGATGTGTCAGACAGTCTGATAATGTCATCTACTGTTGTCGAGTCATATCCTTTCTCATAGAACAATTCCCAGGCTGCCGACACAATTCTGTCTTTTACACTCTTCTTTTTCTTTTCCATTGCTGCCGTTTTGCTCCTTCCTTCTGCATTGTATCTGTGCGGATCACGCACCTCTATTCTTCTGCCGGAATGTTGTCCTGATTTTCCGGTAGAACAAAAACAGCTCAGCTGTACTTTGACAACTGAGCTGTCTCAATTCTGTACTTTTACAGTATACCTGTTTTACATTCCCTTTGCAATATCTGTGCAGGCTTTCATTGCCTCAATCACAGAACTTCTGAATCCTGTACCCTCCAGAACTCTGACAGCCTCAATCGTTGTACCGGCCGGAGAACATACCATATCTTTTAATTCACCCGGATGTTTTCCTGTTTCGAGTACCATCTTGGCGCTGCCCATAACAGCCTGTGCTGCGAATTTATAAGCCTGAGCTCTTGGCATACCATCTGAAACAGCTGCGTCTGCCATTGCTTCGATCAGGATAAATACATATGCCGGTGAACTGCCGCTTACTCCTACGACTGCGTCCATCAGTCTCTCCGGAATCACTTCTACTTTTCCGAAACTTTCCAGAATGTGGCATGCATACTTCACTTCTTCTTCTGACAGATAAGAGTTCGGTGATGCTGCTGTCATCCCTTCCATGACCATAGCAGGTGTGTTAGGCATGGTTCTTACGATCTTGACTTTCTTTCCGAATTTCTCTTCCAGCCATGCAAGAGTTTTACCCGGTGCAATAGTGATGATAATCTTATCTTCTGTTACTTTGTCTTTGATCTCTGTAATTACAGACTCATAGAACTGCGGTTTTACAGCGAGAACAATCACTTCGGACTTTTCAACTACTTCCAGATTACTGTCTGTAATCTGAATCCCGTAAGTATCTCTTGCTTTTTCTCTGGTCGGTACAAATACGTCAGAACCGATAATCTCTCCCGGTTTGAATACTTCCTTTTTAATAATACCTCCCATGATGGCGCCCGCCATATTTCCACATCCGATAAATCCTAACTTCATGTGTATTACACTCCTTTTCCGCTATAATCAGTTTTGTATACATCTAAATCAGTTGTATACAATTTCTATCTATAAAATATCACTCTTCCACGTACTTGTCAATCATTCTTCGAAAAATAATCTACTATTTTTTATATCATTTTCCCTTGAATTTTCGTTATAAATTGTATACAATAATATTATTAGTATACATTAAAGGAGTGGTCCGCATGGCTGACAAAATTTCTCTGGCCGATCAGGCATATCATACGATCAAAGAGCGGATTCTGAATCTTACCTACCCTCCGGGCATGCAGCTTACGGAGACCATGCTCGCAGATGATCTTCACATGAGCCGTAACCCTATCCGTACCGCACTCAAATCCCTGCATTCCGAGGGACTGATTGTCCGGGACTATTATAAATCTATTACTGTAAGAGAAATTACCGACAGAGATATCCGGGAGATCTATCAGCTTCGGGAACTTCTGGAAGGTGCCGCGTTTAAAGAAATCTTCCAGTCCGGCAAAGCTGAAGAGTTTTCCTACCGGATTGAAGAGCGCGTTGTCCGTATGTGCGCTTGCGCCGGCGACATCTATCAGTGGGAGCTTGCCGATACACAGATGCACATGGAGATTGTCAGTGTATTTGAAAATGAACGGATCAACAGGATCTATGAAAACTATCTGAATGAAGTCATCCGGATGGGCCTTTATTCCGTACGGAACGGACTCCACATCAACAAGGCAAATGAAAATCTTAAAAAGATGATCCGCTACATGCGTTCCAACAATTACGAAAAGGCCTACGAGATTCTGCGAAACGATCATTTTTTGATCGGAAAAAGCAGTGCTTTAAAAAAATAAACAGATTCAAAATGGCAGCCAGCACAGAGAGCAGCAGAAGGAACAGTACTTCTGCCGTTACAAGTGCCGCTGCCATTCCTTTTTTCATGGCTGCCATTTGTTCTTCCTCCTTCTTCTGCCTCTATTATATAAAGTTCAGGTCTTCCCTTCCATCGAATCATCTTACACTTTCCCCTCCAGTCTTACAGTTTTGCAAGAAACGACACAGAAAAAAGCTGACACACCTTGTAAGTAAGCATGCCAGCCTTTCTGTCTGATTTTTATTTCGTAATCGGTTCTGTCTTCTTTTTCTTCATTACAGAATGTTCGATATCATATTCTTTCCGGTCTTTAAACTCCTGAATCTTTCCATCGTTCCAGTTCTGTACCGGACGGTAGTATCCGGTGATCCGGCTGTAAACCTCCGTCTTCTTTCCGCAGTGCGGGCAGGTATACTGTTCGCCGTCAATATAGCCGTGATCCTGGCAGATGGAGTAGGTCGGAGAAATCGTATAGTATGGAAGCTTATAATTCTCGGCAATCTTCCGTACAAGAAGCGCCGATTCCTTCCAGCCCGGAAGCTTCTCTCCCAGGAATGCGTGGAATACGGTTCCCGATGTATAGAGCGTCTGAAGCTCGTCCTGAATATCCAGCGCGTCAAAAATATCATCGGAAAATCCAACCGGAAGATGGGAACTGTTCGTATAGTATGGAGTACCGTTCCCTTCCGCTGCTGTGATAATATCCGGGAACTGCTCCTTATCATGTTTTGCAAACCGGTAGGTGGTGGACTCTGCCGGAGTTGCCTCCAGATTGAAAAGTTCCTCGTATTCTTCCTGATAATCGGAGAGACGGTTTCTCATAAAATTGAGTACCTTGACCGCAAACTCCTGTGTCTCTTTGTGAGTAATATCCTTTCTAAGCCAGTTTGCGTTCAGTCCTGCCTCATTCATTCCGATCAATCCGATAGTGGAAAAATGATTTCCGAAGCCTCCGAGATACCGTTTCGTATACGGATAGAGTCCTTCATCCAGCAGTTTGGAAATAACCTGTCTCTTAATATGAAGGGATCTTGCCGCAATATCCATCATATGGGCCAGCCTCCGGAAGAAATCATCCTCATCCTTTGACAGATAAGCCATCCTCGGAAGATTGATCGTCACAACGCCGATGGATCCTGTGCTTTCGCCGCTTCCGAAAAATCCTCCCGCCTTCTTCCGAAGCTCTCTCAAATCCAGTCTCAGCCGGCAGCACATGCTGCGGACATCGCTCGGCTCCATGTCGCTGTTAATGTAATTGGAAAAGTACGGTGTTCCATATTTTGATGTCATCTCAAAAAGCAGACGGTTGTTCTCTGTATCAGACCAGTCGAAATCCTTTGTAATGGAATAGGTCGGAATCGGATACTGGAATCCTCTGCCCTGGGCATCTCCTTCAATCATAACTTCAATGAATGCCTTATTTACCATATCCATCTCTTTTTTACAGTCACCGTAGGTGAAATCCATCTCTTTTCCACCTACAATCGCCGGCTTGTCTTTCAGGTCATCCGGCACGGTCCAGTCCAGTGTAATATTCGTAAACGGCGCCTGCGTACCCCAGCGGGACGGTGTATTGACCCCGTATACGAAGGACTCAATGCACTTTTTCACTTCAGTATAGGTCAAATGATCTGTTCGTACAAAAGGTGACAGATACGTATCAAAAGAGGAAAAAGCCTGTGCCCCCGCCCATTCATTCTGCATGATGCCAAGGAAATTAACCATCTGGTTGCACAGTACACTCAGATGTTTGGCCGGCGCGGATGTGATCTTCCCGGTGATCCCGCCAAGTCCCTCCTGGATCAGCTGGCGCAGCGACCATCCTGCACAGTACCCGGTCAGCATGGAAAGGTCATGCAGATGGATATCCGTATTTCTGTGTGCCTGGGCAATCTCCTGGTCGTACACCTCGGACAGCCAGTAGTTTGCCGTAATGGCACCGGAATTGCTGAGGATCAGTCCGCCTACGGAATAGGTCACGGTAGAATTCTCCTTGACTCTCCAGTCATTGACCTGCAGATAATTGTTCACCAGTTCTTTATAATTTAATGTCGCGGATTTCAGGTTGCGGATCTTCTCCCTCTGCTTTCTGTAAAGAATATATCCCTTTGCCACATCGGCATATCCGGCCTGGCTGAGCACCTCTTCGACGCTGTCCTGAATTTCTTCCACTTTGATCTTTCCGTCCGCAATCTTAGGCTCAAAATTTGCCGTCACTTTTAACGCAAGCATATCAATGATGCTCGGATGAAAATTCTTTCCCGCTGCTTCAAACGCTTTCTGAATCGCGGATCCTATTTTATGGATGTCAAATTCGGCAATCTGTCCATCCCTCTTTACTACCTGATACATCTGTCATACTTCCTTTCCTGTTCGTGTCGATGTCCTCATTATATCACCCTTCTCTTTTTGACGTCAATATACGGAAACAACATCTAGTTGTTTTTAGTAGTTTAACGCTAAACAAACACTAGATGTTGTTCTTCATGTGTTTTGCTATATCCCGCGGATTTCCGCGTCATTTACATATCTTTTCATAATTTCAAGAGCCTGTTCCAGCACAGGAGGATCATACGCGTGCAGTCCGTCCTGAATCAGTCTGCCCGAATTTTCAAACTGCTGCAAATAGTACTTGTCTGCCCCGCGGATCCAAAGCCCCATCTGTTCAAAATCCGATTTCTGATGAAACTCTCTTACGACCGTTGTCCGGAACGCATAAGGTACGTGCCCTTCCATCAGAAACTCCACACTTTCTTCAATCGGGCGGAGATCCAGCGAAGGAACTCCGACAGTCATGGCATACTTTTCTTTGGAATTCTTCAGATCCATCGCCACCTGGTCAATCAGCCCTTCTTCCGCAAACCGTTCCAGCCGTTCCGGAAAGCTTCCATTTGTATCAAGCTTAATCAGATATCCCATATCCCGTACTTTTTTCAGAAACTCATCCAGTCCCGGCTGTATCAGGGGCTCTCCTCCGCTGATACATACTCCGTCCAGAATGCCCCTTCTCTTTTTCAGGAAACTGAAAATCGTCTCCTCAGGAATATCTTCCTGCTCGTCTACTCCGGTCACGAGAGCCGCATTGTGGCAGAACGGGCACCGGAAATTGCATCCGCCCAGAAAGATCGTACACGCGGTTCTGCCGGGATAGTCAAGAAGCGTCAGCTTCTGTAAACCTTGAATTCTCATAGGTATCCCCTCCCTTTCTCAGCTTCTTTTTGATTTCTCTATGCTTCTTCCCCCGCTTTTTTCCCGATAAAAATTTTCCCTTTCACTTTATCATAAAATGACTTTGCACTGCCGACAAAAACAGTCAGATACCGCAGCACCGGTTCTGTCGCAATGGAAAATACTACAAAAAGCATAACACATTCCGCAGACATATCGGTAATGGCAAACAGCTGATTCAGCACCGTACTGCAGAACAGCAGGGCACAGATACATCCGGCCAGCACAGCCACACGGATCCTGTTCATCGGCTGGCTGATCCGGTAAAGGATCATAAATCCAACGATCGCAAGCAGCATCGTCGCAGCCGTCGAAATGTCCGTAGGACTTACACTGAACGTAGCTCCAAAAACTACAAGCGCCCCGACCGCCAGCACATCTGTCAATGCCGCCGGAAGAGCCTTCAGAAATACGTTTGTCAGGAAGTGTCCCTTGATAATATTCTTATTCGGCTCCAGCGCTAGGAAGAAGGCCGGAACACCGATTGTAAACATACTGATCAGAGATACCTGCGACGGCTCCAGCGGATAGGTAATCATAAAAACCGCCGAGAAGATGGAAAGCAGGAAAGAGAAAATATTCTTCACAAGGAAAAGACTTGCGGATCTTTGAATATTGTTGACGACCCGCCGTCCTTCCAGCACGACGCTTGGCATACAGGAAAAATCCGATTCCAGAAGCACAAGCTGGGAAGCCTGCGCCGCCGCATCGCTTCCGGATGCCATGGCAATGCTGCAGTCTGCATCTTTCAGCGCCAGTACATCATTGACACCGTCTCCGGTCATCGCTACCGTACGTCCCGCCCCTTTAAGAGCCTTCACGAACTGTCTCTTCTGAGCAGGTGTCACACGCCCGAAAACTGTATATTTCAGAACCGCCTGCCTGATCTCCTCTTCTGTAGTCAGGGTCGCAGCATCCACGTAGTTCTCCGCTCCCGTAATGCCCGCCTTTTTCGCCACCTCGGATACCGTCAGCGGATTATCTCCTGAAATCACCTTGACCTCCACTCCCTGTTCTTCAAAGTAGGCAAATGTCTTTGGCGCCTCTTTCCGGATCGGGTTCGCAAGCATGATATAGGCAAGCGGCGTCACCTTTCCCTTCAGCTCTCTGCCGTCCGGAGTTTCGTCACAGCTCCCGAATACAAGCACACGGTATCCCTTTGCGGCCTCTTCCCGGATCTCTTCCTCATACTCCGGATAATCCTCCCGGAGGACAAACTCCGGAGCCCCAAGCACATAGGATCCGTCCTCAAACGTTGCACTGCTGTATTTAAATTCCGAAGAAAAGGATGTGATCTTCTGTGCCCGTCTTCCGGTACGTTTCTGAAAATAGGTCTGCACTGCTTCCATCGTAATATTGTCCTTGCTCATGGACTGTGCAAAATCACCGATGATCCCTTTGAGCGGAGGCATTGTCTCCTTGTCATAATGTCTCGTGGCCCGAAGCCCCTGAACTTTCATTGTATTCTCCGTAATGGTACCTGTCTTGTCCACACAGAGCACATTGACTCTGGCCAGAGTCTCGATACTCTTCATGTCATGCAGAAGTACTTTCTGCTTGGCAAGACGCACTGCGCTTACCGCAAGAGCCACACTTGAAAGCAGATAAAGACCTTCCGGGACCATTCCGATGACAGCCGCTACCATGGCAGTGACACTTGAACGGAAACTTTCCTCATTTAAAAAGAAGCTCTGAATGAACAGAATCAGCCCGATCGGAATGATGGCAATACCAACGCACTTGACCAGTTTGTCCAGAGAGCGGATCATCTCCGACTGTTCACCGTCCTTCATGGCCTTTGCTTCCAGCGTCAGTCTGGAAATATAGGAATCCGCCCCCACCTTTTCAAGCCGGGCATGGCATTCTCCTGAAACTATGAAGCTTCCCGACATCAGAATATCGCCTTTCTTTTTCGTGATCTCATCCGCCTCACCTGTCAGAAGCGACTCATTGACCTGCACTTCCCCGTGCTCTACAATCGCATCCGCACAGATCTGATTACCCGCCTTGAAAATCACGATATCATCAATAACAAGATCCTCCACCGCAATCACCCGTTTCCGCCCGTTGCGTACTACCGTGGCTTTCGGTGCATGAAGCATCGTCATCTTATCCAGCACATTCTTCGCCCGGATCTCCTGAATGATACCAATCATGGTATTCAAAATAATTACCGGAAGAAATGTCAGATCCCGGAAGGCTCCCACCATAATCAGAAGCAGCCCGAGAATCGCAAAAATCAGGTTGAAATAAGTAAATACATTATCATGAATAATATCCCGCGTTGTCTTAGAGGGCGGATCCACCGGATCGTTCGTCCATCCCGCTTCCTCACGTTCGATAATCTCCTCCTCATAGAGTCCCATATGATAATCCGGCATACATCTGCGGATCGGAAGTCTCTCCGGTTCGTATTCCTCTTCTTCCTCCCGCCTTCTTCTCAGTATTCCGGCAAGTCGTTCTAGCATGCTGTCTCTTCCTTTCGTCTCATCTTTTGTCATTCTGTCAGTTTTTCATGTCTCCATTATACGCCCTGAAACTGTAAATGCCATAAAAACAATATGAAGAATTGATTAATTTTTTACACAATATTTTTGCATTATCATAGAAAAGCGCCTGCACAAAACAATTTCGTGCAGGCGCTTCCCTGTTCCGGACAGTATGTCTGTCCTTTTTTTCTTCTGTTCTTTTGCTTTCTTCTATCCGCTTCTACGCATTCTGCTGGGCATATGCTTCCGCAATATTTCTCATATGATCCCCGATTCTTTCATAATCAATCAGAATCTCCGAATACAGTACTGCGCTTTCGATCTCGCATGCATGGCTGTGAATCCGTTCCACCTGCCGATTCCGGCACCGCTCCGTGATATCATCCACCGCGCGTTCGAAGCTGACCGCATCCACCAAAAGCTGTGTCGGGTCGGTCTGCCCGGAAAGTTCCATGCGTTCAAATGCTTTCCGGCACTGCTCCCTCATTTCTTTTAATTCTCCAATCGTCTCTTCTGAAAGCTTCAGCCCTTTTTTCTTGATGGAAGCAGCGTGCTCTGCAAAATTCATGGCATGGTCCCCCACCCGTTCTACATTTCCGACAATCTGGAAAATGCTGTTGAGCTTCTTTGTCTCCGCCGGACTGTGTTCGATTGCGAGAACTCTGGAGAGACGTCTGGAGATATTTATGTTATAGAGGTCGATCGTGTTTTCCGTCTCTTCCACCTCGGCAAACCGGCTGTCATCACCGGTAAGGATCATGTCAAATCCTTTCACCACGTTTTCTCTGGCAAGAGTATACATACTGCCGACATTTTCCATCAGGCTGTTGACCGCGATTGCGGAGGATCCCAGTACGTGCTGGGAACTCATGATTTCGTTCAGCCACTGCTCGTCATCCGGCTGAATGCGGGCCTCTTCCTTCTGGTCCGGAAGAATTTTCTCCGCCAGAGATGCAAGTCCATTTCCAAACGGCATCAGAATGATAGTTGTTACGACATTAAACAACGTATGCATGTTTGCGATCTGGGAAGCCGGATGCCCCGGTGTCCATCCCGCCACTACATCCGTAAGCGGTGTTACCAGACAAAGTGTGACAAAGATAATGGTTCCGATGACATTGAACATAAAATGGATCACGGTTGTCCTCTTTGCGTTCCGGTTCATTCCGACCGAAGCAATAAGGGATGTGATACAGGTCCCGATATTCTGTCCGAACAGAACGAAAACCGCACTGTGAATGTCGATCAGGCCGCTTAAAGCAAGTGCCTGAAGAATTCCGACCGATGCGGACGAGGACTGGATCACCGCCGTGAAAACAGCACCCGCGAGGATTCCGATCAGCGGGTTGGAAAAACTCGTCAGCGCATTGACAAACATTTCCGAATCTCTCATCGGAACCATGGCATCACTCATCATGCCAAGTCCGATGAACAGTACACCGAGCCCCGCGATGATGCTTCCGACATTCTGCACGTTTCTCTTCTTTGAAAACATGCCGATTGCGATTCCGGCAAAAGCAAACAGCGGAGCAATCGTCCCGATGTCCAGCGCGACAAGCTGTCCGGTGATCGTGGTGCCGATATTGGCTCCCATGATAATCCATACAGCCTGTCTGAGAGTCATCAGCCCTGAATTGACAAAACCGACCACCATGACGGTCGTTGCTGATGAAGACTGGATCACCGCCGTGATGACAGCTCCGACAAGTACTCCAAGTATCCGGTTGGAAGTCAGCTTTTCCAGAATCCCTTTCAGACGGTCACCTGCCACTGCCTCCAGATTGCTGCTCATCATCTGCATTCCGCACAGAAAGAGTCCAAGCCCTCCGAGCAGCATAAACACATATTCCGGTTTCATTTGTGATGTTCCTCCTGATATTCTTTCTCCTTGTGCGTTCTGTTAAGCCGCACTGATTTTTATTGTATCGGAAAGAAATCAGGGGTGTCAATAGTTTTTGAAGTTTATGTTAAATCTTTGTAAAATTCATGTTAAACAGCCTTTTTCTTCTCCGGCAGCTGCGCCAATATGATGGCGATAAACATGAGAACACATCCGAGAATTTCTCTGGATGTCAGACTTTCTCCCAGAACAACCATTCCTGCCAGAACAGAAATTACGGATTCCAGACTCAGGATCAGGGACGCAATCGTCGGGTTCATTCCCTTCTGTCCGATGATCTGAAGTGTATATCCAACTCCGCTTGAAAGTGCTCCGGCATAAAGGATCGGAAGCCATGCTGCCAGAATATTGCCGAGATCCGGATTTTCAAACAGGACCATTCCGATTCCGCTGACAATTGCCGCCACAAAAAACTGGATGCATGACATTTTCACACCATCCACCAGCCCGGTAAAATGGTCAATCACAAGAATATGGATGGAAAATGCCAGCGCACATAAAAATACCATCGTATCTCCGTATCCTATGGAGAATCCTTCCGTGATGCAGAGGAAATAAAGCCCTGCCAGAGCAAATACAACTCCGATCCAGACATTCAGTCCGCACCGTTTCTTAAAGAAGAGTCCGATAATCGGTACGATGATAATGTAAAAGGTAGTGATAAATCCTGCCTTTCCTACTGTTGTATGCAAAATTCCGATCTGTTGAAGGCTGCTGGCTACCCCGAGGGCTGCTCCGCAGCAGATACCGCCGATCAGCAGTGTTTTCTGATATGCCTTTTTCTTTGTCTCATCCTGGCAGATCTTCTTTTCTTCCAGATTCGGATTTACTTTATTTAAAAACGCAATGCAAGGGATCAGCATTATCCCCGCGATCAGGGACCGGACACAGGTATAAGTGAACGGGCCGACATAGTCCATCCCCACACTCTGCGCCACAAATGCCGTCCCCCAGATAAATGCTGTCAAAAGCAGCAGCAGCGAATTTCTTACTTTATGTGTTTTCATATACTGTTTTTAGTCCTTTCTCCTACTTACGCTTTCTCTGATAATCAGTTTTGCAGGAACGGAAACATGCATGCTGATCTCTCTGTTTGTATTGATCCGTTCGGAAAGGAGACCTACCGCCGTTTCCGCCATGAAATCCACCGGTACATGAACAGTGGTCAGAGGCGGAACGAGATATTTGGTCATGGAAATGTCGTTGAATCCGACTACGCTGATATCATCCGGCACTTTCAAACCGGCTTCCTGAACCGCTTTGTAGCATCCGATCGCCAGAGAATCATTTGCACAGAAAATCGCCGTTGGACGGTCCTTTACCGACAATACTTCCTTCCCCATCCGATAGCCCTGTTTTGGCGTAAATCCTCCGATTTTGACATATTCTTCGCGTAACAGATTTTTCTCCTTTAAATAGGAAGCAAAGATCGGCATCCGCATATCCATAATCTCTTTTCCGTCAGAATCGATATCTCTGCCGCCGATAAACGCAATCTTCTCATGTCCGGCATCCACAAGATAGTCCATGACTTTTGTGACAGAATATTTCAGATTGACTACGATGGAATCAAACAGCTCTGCATCTCCCACCGCATCAATAAATACAGCCGGTCTGCCAAACATCCGGATTTTCTCCACCATGCTTTTGCTGAATGTGCCAATACAGATAATTCCGTCCAGCTTTGCCACATCCTCCACTGCATCCTCTGATGTAATCGTCACTTTCTTAAATCCTTCTTTGTCAAGTTTCTTCTCCACCGCGATCCGT
This sequence comes from Drancourtella massiliensis, assembly GCF_016900655.1. GTDB lineage: Bacteria > Bacillota > Clostridia > Lachnospirales > Lachnospiraceae > Sellimonas > Sellimonas catena. Next base: position 98,954 of record NZ_JACJKH010000004.1, on the reverse strand, counting down.
ATGGAAAGATAATAGGTATCCTCCAGTTCTTCTTCCGGTGAATAAGTACAAAGAAGCCCCAGTTTCAGTTTTCTCTTTTTCCTCTTTTTATCCTTGATCTGATATTCCAGCCTGTCCGCTGCTTCAAACACTCTCCGCTTTGTTTCGTCCTGCACATTCAAGGTATCATCAAAATTCAGGACACGCGAGACGGTTGTGACTGAAACCCCTGCAATTTCAGCAATTTCTTTGATCGTAGCCATGATACTCCAATCCCCCTGTATAAACTCTAGTCTATTCTAACACATCTGTTTTTCGGCCGCAACCGCCGTGTTTTCGCATGTCCTCTCGCATTTGTATTTTTTATTCCGCCTGATATGCGGTTAAAAACCGGGCAATCAGCTCAATACAGTTCTCCACATCATTCTCATCCGCCACTTCGCACGGCATATGCATATACCGAAGCGGAATGGATACAAGAACAACCGGAACCCCTTCATTTGAAAAATGAATCTTGTCCGCATCTGTATAACTGAGTCTGCTCGCCGCTTCTCTCTGAACAGGAATTCCTGCTTCTTTGGCACAGTCTTCCAGCTTTTGGTTCCATTCTTTTACAACAATCGGGCTGTTGCAGAGAACCGGTCCCTTTCCAAGTTCCACAGTTCCCATCTCAGCCGGATTCATGCCGATACAGTCGCTTGTGTAAGTCACATCTACGACAATAGCAAGTGTCGGACGGATTCTTGTGCTGCACCAGTAAGCTCCGGTCTTTGTCGTCTCTTCCCCTGTCGTGGAAGCCGCATAAACACCGGCCTTGCAGCCTCTTTCCCTGGCACGCTTCAATGCTTCCATAATAATGTAGACACCGATTCTGTCATCCAGAGCCCTTGCTGATATTCTTCCGTTTGCCAGTTTCCGGATATGGGTATCCAGAACGATCGGATCTCCCAGGTCTACATACTTCAATGCATCTTCCCGGTCTTTAGCGCCGATATCAATCACGAAGTCTTTTGTGCTCAGATCGCTTTTTTTCAAAAGATCCCGGTACGCCTCTACCACACCGTAAACATCGCCCTTTTGGGAATGTACAATCACCTGCTGTCCCGGATATGTATGAGTCACGATTCCGCCTCTGTCAATCACCTGAAGTGTCCCCTCTTCCGTGATATTGGAGATCATCAGACCGATCTCATCCGCATGGGCGGACAGCATGATCCGTACAGGATGTTCCGGATTTATCACACAGACAAGATTGTGCATCTCATCCTCCCGGATTTCATCCGTGTACTCCTTCATTTCCATTTTGACCGCCTCCTGCACCGGTTCTTCATACCCGGATACAGAAATGCTTTTTAGAAGCCTGTTTAAAAATTCCTCATTCATTTTCTTTCACTCTTTCTGTCTTTTAGGATTCCTGCACCACCTGAAGCAGATCCGCAAATGTGCTCAGATTGTGCTCTGCCATTCCACATTTTACCGCATCTCCGATCGCCGCGCAATCCATTCCGCCGGCTTTGGCTGCTTCCACTCCCGCCTTCGCATCTTCTACAACAAGGCAGACTTCCGGCTCTTTTCCGATAAACTGTGCTGCTTTTACAAACACTTCCGGATCCGGCTTGGATTTTGTGATGTTGTTTCCGTCAGAAACGGCATCAAAATATTCGCCAAGTCCCAGCTGTCCCAGGATAAATCCTGCATTTTTGCTGGAAGAACCGATCGCAAGCAGCAGCCCTTTTTCGCGGAGCGCATCCAGTGTGGATTTTACTTCTTCGGAAAGATCCGCCGGACTCATGTTCTTTAAGAGCTCTTTGTAGATCTCGTTTTTCTTTTCTGTCCAGGATACCTTTTCTTCCCGGCTCATCTCTTTATCATATTTTTCCAGAATGATCTCGAAGCTTTCCATCCGGCTGACGCCGCGCAGTCTGTGGTTGATCGTCTCGTTAAATGGGATTTTCAGTTCATCCGCAATTGCTTTCCATGCCTGGTAATGGTATGTATCTGTAGAACAGATCACACCATCCAGGTCGAAAATTACCGCCTGATATTTCATTAATGTTTCCTCCACTATACTTCTTCTGTAGTTCCGTTGATTTTCACCTGTACCGGATTTCCTTCCAGCCTCTTCACTGTTGCATTGTTTTCTCCATCCGTATGGATTTCCAGCCATGCATTGTCATAATGAAGTCTGAAGGAAAGGGAACTCCACTCTTTCGGCATGTTCGGTTTCACGCTTAAAATGCCATCCTTATCGATGGATACTCCTGCAAATCCGAAGACGATTGTCTGCCATACGCCGCCGGCATTTGCCGCATGAATTCCTTCTCTCGTATTCTTCTGCAGGTTCAGAAGATCGATGAATGCCGCACGTTTCAGATACCGGTATGCCCTGGAATCATCTCCCACTTTCAGTCCCATTACCGAATAGATACTCGGGCTTAAGGAAGATCCGTGCAGAGTACGTTTCTCATAGTAGTCGTAATTTTCCTTCATCAGTTCCGGTTCAAACTCTTCACCAAGCAGATGCAGAAGCAGTACGACATCCGGCTGTTTCAGAATCTGTGTCTCCTGTTTTTTGCAGGTATTAAGAATTGCCGGACGGATCGGCCAGTCATTTTCATCATACTGGTCAATGACAACGTCTTTTAACTGGAAGTAGCCTTCAAACTGTTCCAGAAGGTTGGTGCCTTCTTTTCTCGGAAGATAGATCTTGCTCTGTACTTCTTCCCAGAATGTAAGCTCTTCGTCTTTGAGTCCGGTCTTTTCTACGAGTGCAGCGTACGCTTCCGGTTTTTCTTCTTTCATCTTCCGGATCAGCGCCATTACATAGCGGAGGTTCCATCTTGCGAAATAGTTGGTATACAGGTTGTTGTTTACCGGTTCATGCCATTCATCCGGTCCGGTTACCTGATTGATCTCGTACCGGTCTTTTTCTGCAATATATTCGCAGCGGCTTGCCCAGAATCTTGCGGTCTCTGTGAGGATTTCCGCTCCTCTTCCATAGAGGAAATCCATATCTTTTGTGATCCGTACATAATCATAGATTCCGTAAGCCACATCTGCTGTCACATGGTGCTCATAAACAGCTACATAGCAGCGGTAGCAGGTGCCGTCCGGCTCGATCGTCCAGTCCGGGCACTGCTCGGTTCCGTCGTCTGCGGATTCCCACGGATACTGTGCGCCTTTATAGCCATTTTTCTTTGCATTGTCTCTTGCCGCATCCAGAAGGTGGTAGCGGTAGTTTTCCATGTTCTGTGCCATCTGCGGGAATACGTAGGAGAAAAACGGAAGCATGAAAAGTTCGATATCCCAGAATGCATGTCCACCGTACTCTTCCCCGGTCAGAAGTTTTGCTCCGACGCTGACTCTGTCATCCGTCTCATTTCCGGTACTCATCAGGTGGAAGATATTAAACCGTACTGCACGGTTCAGTTCCGGGTCGCCTTCAAAGCGTACATCCGCCTCTTCCCACATGTTGTCGTACACTTTGCTGTGTTTTTCCAGCTCCGCTTCAAATCCGTCTTCACTGAAACGGTCCACTTCTTCTTTGATGGTCGTATGGAGCGCATAGGTCGGGCACTCTCTTTCTGTATACATGGAAACATATTTCACAAGACGGATTGTCTCACCTTCTGCTGCTGTAAAATCTCCAAATTCCACAGCCTGCTCACCGAACGCATTGAACATCCGGTTTCTCATGATCTTCTCTTCTCCGCGGTACGCTTCCAGCACGCATCCGCATCCCACATGGAGATGACGGTCTCTCGTTGCGGATTCCATGTAAACACCGTGCTCGCCCAGCTTTTCATTTGCTGTCAGATACATGTGTTTTACTTTGAAACGAGGCGCATCATAGAAGTTGATGATCGTTCCGTCTATGATATTTTCCACTTCGATGATTCCTTCATAGTTCACCGGTGTCACAAAAAGCTCGATTGCCATTCTGTGTACATTGTTCCGGCTCACAAATCTGCGTCCTTCGATCTTTGTGATGCGTCCTTTTCTGTCTTTGAGCACATACTGCTTGGAAAGAACGGCATGCTTCATGTCCAGTACTCTGGAGAATTCCATGATCTCGCAGTTTTCGATGCCGATCAGCTCTTTTTCCACATAAAGGCGGATTCCAAGCCAGTTCGGCAGTGCTGCCAGCTCTCTCATGAATGTTTCTGATTTATCAAACACTCCATTGACATACAGATACGGAAGTGTGATCTTTGTTCCTTCTTCAAAACTTCCCCGAATGCCCAGATACCCATTGGAGAGGGCAAACAGGCTTTCGTTTTTCAGATTTTCCTGCGGATCATACTCGTCCTGGCAGATCAGCCACTCATCCGTGCTCATGTCATTTCTCAAGTTCTCTGAAAATCGGTCTCTGATCATTGTTTCTTTTCCCCTTTTCTAGTCCAGATATTGTTTTCCGGTTTCTTCCAGGATTTCATCCCGTCCGACAATTTCCAGTGTAAATGTCATGGCAAAATCCTGTCTTTTTACCTTATATTCTTCCAGCTGTTCTTCGCCGCAGCTGTTGCTTCCAAGTCCGGAGTGACGGTAGTCCAGATGAATCACCACATCGCTGCTTCTTTCGATTTCGTGCGGATAGCGCGCTTTTTCCAGACTTTCATCCGTACAGTTGGAAAGGTTCATTCCTAGTCCGCCTTCCGTCCGGCAGAGCAGTGTCTTTGTTTCATCAGACAGCGCAAACCATTTCACCTGTTCTCTGTGTCCGTTTTCCTGCGGATACACATAACTGGTCTGCATTCCGTCTACGGTGCTTTCGTAAATTCCCATGGATGCTGCCGCATGGCTGTCCGGATAATTTTCCTGTGGTCCAAGGCCGTACCATGCTGTGTTCTGAAGACTTCCGTCCGCCTCCATGATCACGCCGATCCGAGGAAGGAATGCCGGCTCTTCTTTTCCATTCTGAACAGTCTTTCCTGTAAGCTGTACCTTCACCTGTCCGCCGGAATATACGGTGTACACATAAGAGCACTCAAATCCCCAGGACTGATTCAGGCATCCGAAATACTTGTCGATCGTCACAACAACTGCATTTTCTTTCTTTTCCCATGAGAAGTCTTCTGTCTGTTCGCTTCCCTTCTGGATAAAGTACTTATTCATCCAGTCGTCTTTCTTGTACATATCATTGTCGATCGTTGCCCGGTACAGGTTCATAACCGGTCCTTTTGTCAGGTATGTCTTTCCGTCTTTTTCCAATGCGGCCAGAGTTCCGAATACCGTATGGAATTTTGCTGTGATCCGGTCGTTTGCTACGGTAAGAATGCCGTTTTCTTCAGTAACTGTAAGCTCATTTCCTGCAGCTCTTGCCGCAAATTCATCCTGACGGATCTCAAGATCAAACTGTTTTGCCGCGATTTCATGGCCTGCCGGTGCATAGTTTGTATCGTATTTCTGGCATACCTTGATATGAAGGTAGTAGTCTTTATTCTTCCGGATCTCGAACGGTTTGACCGGAATGTCCACTGTTTCGGATTCATGAGGAAGCGCAGATAACGTACGGATTTCTCCTTCCTGTACTACCTTTCCATTCTCCTCCAGTGCCCAGCAAAGTACTACATGATCCAGTGATAAGAAATCATAGTAGTTTTTCAGAAGGATCTGTGTCCGGCTGTCCGGTACCTTGTGAATCTCTACCGGAGCAATGACCTGCTTGTACTCCAGAAGGGCAGGTGACGGTGTCCGGTCCGGCATCAATACGCCGTCGATGCAGAAGTTGCTGTTGGTCGGAAAATCTCCAAAGCATCCGCCGTATTTATAATAGGAAGTTTCATTCTCTTCCACACGGATTCCGTGGTCATACCACTCCCAGATAAAGCCGCCCTGCAGCCTTTTGTATTTTCGGAACATATCCTGGTAGGCTTTCAGTCCTCCCGGTCCATTTCCCATTGCATGGCCGTACTCGCACATTACATGCGGTTTGTTCCCTTTCATCTCGGTTTCCGCAATTTCTTTGAGTCCCTTGAGTCTTGTATACATGGTGGAGTAAACATCTGTCACTTCCGCCTCAAAATCTCCTTCATAATGAATCAGTCTTGTGCTGTCCAGCTTTCTGATTTCTTCTGCCGCACTGCGGAAATTACATCCGAAACTGGATTCGTTGCCCATGGACCACATGATGATACAAGGATGGTTCCGGTCTCTTTTCACCATACGGACACTCCGGTCCACGTATGCTTCTCTCCAGGCCGGATCATCGGAAATCCATTTGTAGTTTCCTGTCCACTCAAATCCGTGGCATTCCAGATCCGCCTCATCGATCACATACAGTCCGTACTCATCGCACAGATCATAAAAATATTCGTTAGACGGATAGTGGGAGCAGCGTACGGCATTGATGTTGTACTGCTTCATCAGAAGAATATCTTCTTTCATTCTTTCATAGCTGACTGTCCGTCCTTCTTCCGGATCATAATCATGATGGTTTGCTCCATTGAGAAGGATTACCTGTCCATTTACAAGGAACTGATTATCCTTGATCTCTACACGGCGGAATCCAGGGCGGATTGAAACGGCATCTTCTCCTGCGGTCACCGTAAGATCATAAAGTTCCGGCGTCTCCGCTGTCCACTTTTGCACGTTCGGAATCTGCGCTTCAATGTGAGCCTTTCTATCTTCTGTTTCGTATGTTCCTTTCAGGACTTCCTCCCCATGGCGGGAAAGCACCCAGTATCCTTTTCCGGACGGCTGCTTTAAAGTGATATCCATGGTGAAGATTCCTGTCTCCATGTCATCATCAAGCCCTGCGTTCACGCGGCAGTCCAGAATCGACTGTTTCGGCTCGTTGATAAGCTCTACATCACGGTAAATACCGGAAAGCCACCACATATCCTGATCTTCCAGATAGGTTCCGTCCGACCACTTGTATACCCTGACTGTGATATCATTCTCCCCTTCTTTTACATAAGAAGTGATATCGAACTCGGAAGGCAGTCTGCTTACTTTGCTGTATCCGGCATGTTCTCCGTTCACCCACACATCAAACGCGCTGTCCACTCCGTGGAATTTCAGAATCGTATCATTTTTGAGCCATGCGGCATCCAGACAGATACTCTTTTTATAGATTCCCGTCGGATTTTCCGTAGGAACAAACGGCGGATTCACAGGGAACAAATATAAAACATCTGTATAGTGCATATGGTCGTACCCGCGAAGCTGCCATACAGAAGGGACGTCAATCGTATCCCAGCCTTCTGCCGCACCCGGTGTCTGGAATCCTTCCGGTGAAAGCTCCGGTGCGTCCAGATACAGGAAACGCCATTCCCCATTCAGGCTGATTTTTGTAAGAGAATCATCATAAAAAGCGGTTCTTGCCTCTCTTCTCCCCATGGATATCAGTTCCTGATTCTCCCATCTCTTTTTTCTTCTCTGTGTCATATGTCATACTCCTTTTGTCAGTTACTCGTTATGAAATACCAGTCAGGGCAGTCGGATAGAATATCCGGCTGTCGGCCGAAGCCTTCTATCAGGCTGCCCTTTTCTTATAAAAATGCTATTTGATGGAACCGCTTGTTCCTTCTACGATGTATTTCTGTGCAAAGATAAACACGAGAATCGGAGGGATAATCATGACTACCGTAATGCACAGCATTGGAATAATGGCCGTTGTATGTACGCCCTTGAAGGATGCAAGACCGAGCGCAAGTGTGTACTTCGTTCTGTCCTGCAGGAAAATCAATGGTCCAAGGTAGTCGTTCCATACGGTGAGCATGTTCAGAACTCCTACCATGATCAGACACGGTTTCAGAATCGGCATGAAAATCTTCCAGTAAATCTGGAAAGAGTTCGCGCCGTCCAGCCGCGCCGCTTCCTCATAATCCTTCGGAATTCCCATGAGGAACTGCCTCATCAGGAAGATATTGTAGGCAGACCCGAACCAGGTCGGCACAATCAGCGGAAGCAGTGTGTTGATCCATCCGAACAGATTGAATTCCATGTACTGCGGGATCATGGTAACATCCCACGGAATCATCATGGTTGCAAGAAGAATCATAAAGAGAATATTTTTCCCTTTAAATTTGAATCTCGCAAATCCGTAGGCCACCAGTGAACTGGACAGCACGGTTCCAAGTGTCGTCATAACAGTGACAATTACAGAATTCAGAAAGTAAGTTCCGAACGGCTGTGAAGCCCATGCTTCGCTGTAGTTTTCAAAATGCCACTCTTTCGGGAAAAGGCTCGGCGGATACGCGATCGCCTCTCCTTCTGTCTTAAAGGTTGTGAGCAGCATGTATAAAAATGGTGCCAGGAAGTAAACGGCAACGATAGTCAGAAGGATGTAGAGAACAACCTTCGATTTTTTTGACATCTTCATACTTATTTACCTCCCCTTTTTTTCTTCTTGTTATCTGCTTTGACTTCAGATTCATAGAATACCCACGCGGAAGATGATTTGAATACCAGAGCGGTAAGCAGAAGGATAATGATGAACATTACCCATGCATTGGCACTGGCATATCCCATCTTGTGGTGTTTGAAGGCATTGTTGTATGTCATCAGTCCGTAGAAGTAGGTGGACTGAAGCGGTCCGCCTCCTGTCAGCAGCATAACGAGCGTTACCTGCTGGAAAGAACTGATAATGGACGTAATCAGGTTAAACAACAATGTCGGCGTGATGATCGGCAGTGTGATGCTGAAGAATTTTCTCGCCGGACCCGCTCCGTCGATGGAAGCAGCTTCATAAATCTCAGTGGAGATATTTTTCATATCCGTATAGAAAATCAGCATCATGGTTCCGACACCAAACGCACTTGCCAGAATAACGGCAAAAATCGCCCAGGCCGGGTCAACCAGCCAGTCCGGTCCCTCGATTCCGATCAGTGACAAAAGATAGTTTAAAACACCGTAGTCACTGTTCAGAATCCAGCTCCAGATAATGGAGATCGCAACGCTTGAGATTGCCGCCGGGATATAAAAGATCGCACGGTAAACCTTCACGCCGCGAAGAGGCTGCGTAATCAGCATCGCCAGGAACAGGGCAAGAATCAGGTTGAGCGGAACGAAGATTGCCGCGTAACGTAAACTGATTCCAAGTGATTTGAGCACCTGGTCATCTTGGGTAAACATTTCAATGTAATTTCCAAGGCCGACAAATACTTTCTCTCCTGTCAGCGGCCAGTCAAAGAAGCTCATGATCAATGACAGCAAAAGCGGTCCAAACGTAAATACGAGGAATCCGATGATCCATGGCAGGATAAAGAAATAAGGAGTCGCTGTTTTTAAAAATTTCTTTTTCTTCATATCGATCTCTCCTAAATATGGGAGGAGGCTGTCCTCCTCCCATTGGTTTCCTATTGAACTGCGCTCTCCAGTGCCTTATCTACAGGCTGAAGAGAGCTTGGATTGAAGATCTGTTCAAAAGAAAGCTGAAGATTCTCAGCCACTTCAGACCAGCTATCAATCAGGAAGCTTGCAGGTGTGTGTCCCTGGCTCTGTTCCAGCATGGTGTAGAATGGAGCATATTCTTCCTGTTCCATGATTCCTTCGGATTCTACGACCGTATTCAGAACCGGAAGCTCTGTACCGATACGTGCTTTGTTGCATTCTTCGTTTGTCCAGTATTTAATGAATTCCCATGCGGCGTCTTTGTGTTCGCTGTCTTTGGACATGGACAGACCGGAAGAACTCAGGATGCTGACAGAATCCTGTCCTGCATCTGCGAATGCCGGAATTGTTGTCACGCCGTAGTTTACACCGTCTTCATTAAGTGTATTGATTGCCCAGGAACCATATACATACATTGCTGTGCTGCCGGCACGGAATTCGTCTGTACCGTCACCTTCTGTTGAAGTTGCATATTCATCTTTTTCCATATCCTGGAACATCTGGAATACTTCCTGTGATTCTTCGGAGTTGATGTATCCGTCCATTTCTCCGTTTTCATCACAGTAAGATGTACCATTGCTCCACAGATACATTTCAAAGTCATACGGGTCCGGTTTCATTTGGAAAGAGAATCCCTTTGCATCTGTCTTCTCGGAGATTGTCTTTGCAGCTGCCTGCAGATCATCCCATGTCCAGTCTGCTGTCGGGTATTCCACACCTGCTTCATCAAAGATGTCTTTGTTGTAGAAGAGACAATGTGTTGTGAATCCTACCGGGATACCGTAAGTGCTTCCGTCCATCATGTTGTAATCCCAGAGTGTGTTATAGAAGTTGGATTTGTACTCGTCTCCCTCTTCAGCGATGTAGTCATCGAGTGGTTCAAGTCCATCGTAGTATGCCGGGTAATTCCACATGTACATAACGTCCGGTGTATCCCCGGATCCCATTCCGGCACTGATCTTGGTATCGAAATCACTTCCGTACGCTTCCAGTGTCACTTCGATATCATCGTGCTCTTCATTGAACTTGTCCACAAGCTCCTGCTGTTTGTCCACGTCTTCTGCTACATCCCATGTGGCAAAACGAATTTTTGTTTTTCCCCCTGAGCTGCTGTCATCGCTGCTTCCGCCGCATCCGGAAAGGATTGTTGTAGCAGACAACATCATGATACAAACTACCGCCAATTTTCTTTTCATTTTGTTTTCCTCCCTTTCGCTTTATTAGGTAAAATTAATATAGCATTTTACTTGGTAAAAGTAAACATTATTTTACTCCAGCACACGCATTTTCTCTATATTAACTATTTTTTACTTTTCTATTTTGTACATTTTGCACAAATTTAGTTCGTTTTTATATTAACAATTCACGCATTTCTGTAGTAAACATATTTCTATTTCACTAGTCAACAAAGTATGCTCATATTCCATGAGATTCCCGGTAAATTTTCCGGTCTCCGTTTACTTCTCCTTCTCGCCCGGGTATAATAAGAATATCAGCATATTTTTTCCGATTTTTAACATAGAAAGGATGATCTTATGCCATTACCAGAAGAGCACAATTACACGATCAATGATATCTATTCCCTCCCGGAAGGAGAACGTGCCGAACTGATCGACGGCACCCTGTATATGATGGCTCCGCCCAGCCGGATACATCAGGAGATCGTAGGTGAACTCTTTGCCGCGATTCACAGCCACATCAAGGCAAACGGCGGAGACTGCAGATCATTTATCGCTCCGTTTGCCGTGCTTTTAAACGAAGATGACAAAACTTATGTGGAACCGGATATCAGCGTCATTTGTGATGCCGGCAAACTCACAGACCGCGGATGCGCAGGTGCGCCGGACTGGATCATAGAAGTAGCATCACCCGGCAGCCAGAAGATGGACTATCTGACCAAACTCTTCAAATACCGTACTGCCGGAGTACGCGAATACTGGATCGTAAATCCAATGCAGGAAACCGTGCAGGTCTATTACTTCGGCGATCAGGAAGACTCTGTACAATATGCCTTTGCCGATTTTATCGAAGCAAGGGTTTTGAAAGGTTTGAACATCTGCCTTGCAGAGCTTTTGTAGATGTAAAGAGCTGAAAAAAAAGAGAAAAGAAAAAAAGAGACACTCCTGCAGAATACAGGCTTAAAAAGCCCGAATTCTACAGAAGTGTCTCTTTCACTTACTGTAAATCTATCCTTCTTTTCCCGGAATCCTTAAAGTATCTCCAGTATTTTTTCTGTCATGCTCTCCACGGTTGCCTCTTCTGCCACAGCCGTGTGCATCCCCCATCGCTTTGCCTCTTCTTCGGTTTTTCTCCCGATACAAAGAGCAAAAATTCTACCGGGATCTACCTTTCCCTGCATCGTTCTTTCAAATCCCCGGACCGTGGAAGCGCTTGTAAATGTCACCAGATCAATCTTTCCTTCCTGAAACTGCGCCACAATCTTTTCGGTCCATGCATCGTCCGCCCCGGTCCCTGTTTCATAGACCGGAATATCCACGCACTCTGCTCCGGTTTTCAGCACCGGCGGAAACAGTTCTTCTGAGGCTTCCCTTGCCCGGAACGCAGTCACAAGGTCTCCCGGCTTCGTCTGTCCGGCAAGTGCCTCCCCAAGTTTTCCTGCCTCGTAGACGTCAGGCATCAGGTCCGGTCGGATTCCCCGCTTCCCAAGTTCTCTTCCGGTTCCGCTTCCGATCACGGCAAATCTGCTGCCCCAGAGTGTCCGGATGTCCAGATTCATTTCCTCAAGGAAGTTAAAAAAGCTCCTTACTCCTGCTGCGCTGGTGAACACGATCCAGGATGTTCCTGTTTTCCGGTTTCGGATCTCTTTCAGTGCCGTAAGGATCCTTTCCTTTTCTCTCTTTCCCTGCAGCGGCTCTACCTGGATCGATGGAAATTCAATGACCTGGGCTCCCAGTCCGCGAAGTGTCCTCGCAAATGTCTGCCCCTGGCTCCTTGGTCGTGTGATGAGAATCTGTCTTCCTCCAAGAGGTCTTTGCTCCGCCCACGAAAAGCTTTCTGACAGGGCACATACTTTACCCACTACAATCACCGCCGGCGCCTGAATCTTCTCTTCCTGCACTCTCCCTGGAAGATTTTGAAGATCCGAGACAACCTTTTTCTGACAGGCCAGCGTTCCCTCCTGGATCACCGCCGCCGGAGTGTCATCCGGCATACCCGCCATTCTAAGCTTTTCACAGATCTCCGGAAGTGCCGTAACTCCCATCAGAAAAACAAGGGTAGCATCCAGACGCGCCAGTGCCTCGTAATCAATTCTGGATTCTCCGCCCTTTCTTGCATGTCCTGTAATCACATGGAAGGATGACGTATAGTCCCGGTGGGTAACCGGAATTCCCGCATAGGCAGGAACCGCCACGCTGGAGGTGATGCCCGGCACAATCTCAAAATCGATGTCTTCCTGCACCAGAAATTCCGCCTCTTCCCCGCCTCTTCCAAACACAAAGGGATCCCCGCCCTTTAAGCGGAGTACCTGCTTTCCTTCTTTTGCGAGGTTAACCAGAATCTGATTGATCTCCTTCTGCGGAACCAGATGGTGGTCCGCCCGTTTTCCCACATTGATTTTCTCCGTCTTCTCCGGAATCAGGCTCAGTATTTCCGCACTGATCAGGGCGTCATAAACGACTGCATCCGCCTCTTTAATCAAGGATGCCGTTTTCACCGTCAGAAGTCCTGCATCCCCGGGACCTGCCCCGGCTATCCAGACTTTTCCGCATTTTTTCTCTTCCATCTTCTAAAATCTCCCTTTCAGACTTCTGGCAAGTCTCTCCGCCAGTATTTCGCCCTTGTGCTTTTCTCCGGAGATCATGCCCGCCTCGAACTGCCCGGTTTCTTCGTGATAGTAAAGCCCCCGGATCCGGATTTCATTTCCGGAAGTCTCGGCATAGGCTGCAACCGGAGACGTGCATCCTCCGTTCAGATACCGGACAAATCCGCGCTCCGCCTTTGCCGCAAACCGGCTGTCGGAACAGTCCACTGCCTCAATTCCCGGTATCTTTTCTCCTTTTCTCCCCTGCACTGCCAGAATCCCCTGTCCTGCGGAGGGAATCATTTCATCCACGGAAAAGATACGGGAGACAAGGCCCTCCATTCCCAGCCGTTTCAGTCCTGCAAGAGCCAGAATCGTCGCGTCATATTCCTCATGCTCCAGCTTGAACAGCCTTGTCTGGACATTTCCCCGGATATTTTTAAAACTGCACTTTGGATACAGCTTTCCTGCCTGCAGAGACCGTCTTCTGCTGGAAGAGCCTATGATTCCGCCTTCCTTCAGGTCCTGAATTCCCGGCTTTAAAATCAGGGCATCTCTCGGGTCCTCCCTTTTTGTATACGCAATGACAGGAAGCTCTTTTGGAATCTCCATCGGCATATCCTTCAGGCTGTGAACTGAAAGATCGATGTCCCCATTCAAAAGCGCCCGGTCCAGTTCTTTGACAAACAGACCTTTCCCCCCGATCTTTTCCAGACTTTTATGGAGGATCTTATCGCCTGTCGTTTTCATCGTCACAATCTCGATCGTAAGCCCGGGACTTGCTTTTTCCAGAGCTTCCTTTACAATCTGTGCCTGTCTGACCGCCAGAGCGCTCTCTCTGCTCCCTATTTTCAAGTGTGTTCTCATGCTTTTTTCCTTCTTTTATCGCTCTTTATCAATCTTATATAATAAGGCATTGAGGATGGCCGCCGCAACCGTGCTGCCTCCTTTTCTCCCTTTTGCCACAATATACGGCACGTCCACGGTCATGATCCGTTCTTTTGCCTGCACCACGTTGACAAATCCTACCGGAACTCCGATCACAAGAGCCGGATGCACACACCCTTCCCGGATCAGTTCTTCGATGGCGATCAGCGCCGTCGGCGCGTTTCCTACCGAAAAGATGATCTGCTTTCCGGTCTTCTGCGCCATGTCTGCCGCCTTTTTCATACTGGCAGCCGCTCTGGTTGTCCCTTCTCTTTTTGCTTCTTCGGCTACGTCCGGATCCGCCATATAGCAGACGGCTTCTATTCCCAGTTTCTCCAGAGACGCTTTGTGAATTCCGGAACGGGTCATATTGGTGTCAGTCACAATGACCGTATTCCCCCGGTCTGTCAATGCCCCAAGAGCAGAAGATACCGCATCCGGCGAAAATGTCATTGTATCCGCGTATTCAAAATCTGCTGTCGTGTGGATCACCCGTTTGATGATATCCTCCTGCCCCTCAGGGAAGATTTTTCCACCGAGTTCTTCTGTAATAATCTCAAAACTTCTGCGCTCGATCTCTCCCGGCAGAATCTGTTCCAGTTCCATTTTCATATCCTTTATACTCCTTCTTCCAGAATCCGGTATACCGCATCCATATCCAAATGTTCCCGGATCATCTTTGCAAGCTGGTCATACTGTTCCTCTTTGTATGCTTTGAAATCCAGCACTTTCAAATCCTCCACCTGAAGCCCTTTCCGTCTCATCAGAAGTTCCACCAGTTTTCCGGAAATCTCCGCCGAATCAAAAAAACCATGCAGATAGGTTCCGCAGACGCTGCCCTGAACACAGCCCTCCATACGTGCACCTTCTTCCTGCATCGTGCGGATTCCGGTAAACGAAGCACCTCCGGCAGAAATGGTTTCTCCCATGTGGATCTCATATCCTTCCAGCCGGCATCCGCCAAGTCCGCCCCAGAAATCATCCGAAGCAGCCACGAATCCTTCGGCTCTCGTTCTTTTTTTCTGTCCGGTAAAGATGGTTTCCACCGGAAGTAGGTCCAGTCCTTCCATCGAAATCGGAACCCCGTCCCCGGCTTCCATTCCCTGCGGATCTGAAAGTTTTTTCCCAAGCATCTGATAGCCTCCGCAGATTCCGATGACCGGAACATCCCGCGAAGCTGCCTGCTGGATTTTCCCGGCAAGCCCGCTTTCCTTCAGCCATTTCAGATCCGCCATCGTATTTTTGGTTCCCGGAAGAATCACCAGATCCGGATCTTTAAACTGTCCCGGCCAGTCTACATACCGGACCGATACACCCTCATAGCACGACAGCACATTCAGATCCGTAAAATTGGAAATCTTCGGGAACCGGACTGCCGCAATGTCGATTTTCCCTTTCTGCATCCGGCTCTGAAGGCGTTCGCTCAGGCTGTCCTCATCGTCGATATCCAGATACATATACGGGATCACTCCCCGGACCGGACACCCGGTACGTTCTTCCAGCATCCGAAGCCCCGGTTTTAAAATATCCACATCCCCGCGGAACTTATTGATCACAAGACCTTTTACCATCTTCCGTTCTTCCTCTTCCAGAAGAAGAAGGGTCCCGGCAAGCTGGGCAAACACACCGCCCCGGTCGATGTCTCCTACGAGAAGTACCGGAGCCTTCAGCATCTTTGCCAGTCCCATATTCACAATATCGTCCTGTTTTAAGTTGATCTCGGCCGGACTTCCCGCCCCTTCGATCACGATAATGTCATGCTCACCGGCAAGAATCTCGTAGGCATGCAGAATCTCCGGGATCAGCTGTTTTTTGTATGCATAGTATTCTTTCGCCGGCATGACGCCCCGGACTTTTCCATTTACAATGACCTGCGATCCGGTATCACTTGTCGGTTTCAGAAGCACCGGATTCATCTCCACCCGCGGAGCAATCCCCGCCGCCTCGGCCTGCATCACCTGTGCTCTTCCCATCTCCAGGCCGTCTTCCGTGATAAAGGAATTCAAGGCCATATTCTGGGATTTAAAGGGCGCCGTCCGATATCCGTCCTGACGGAACACTCTGCAAAGTCCTCCCGCCAGAATACTTTTTCCGGCATTGGACATGGTTCCCTGTATCATGATTGGCTTTGCCATGATGTTTCTTCCTTTCTTCGTTCGATAATCCGCCGGAAAGCACGAAGAAGCTTCTCATTGTCCTCCCGTCCTTTCACCGCGATCCGGTAGTAGCCTTTCCCAAGTCCCCGGTAGTTCCGGCAGTCACGAATCAAAAATCCTTCTTGTTTCAACTCTTCGTAAAAATCTATTTCGCTATAAAACAGAATGTAATTGGCACTTGCCGGATAATAGCGGATTCCCATCCGGGTAAATTCTCCCATGATATGGCGCCGCTCCTCTGCAATCAACTGTCTTGTGACCGCCGGAAGCAGATCGTCCGCAAGCGCCGCCGTTCCGGCCGCCTGCGCCGGGACAGATACAGCCCACGGCTGTCTGGACTTCTGCATCCGTTCCAGCAGTTCTGTATCCGAGCAGACTCCGTATCCGCTTCGTACACCCGGTATGGAAAACATCTTGGTAAATGCCCGAAGCAGGAACAGCATCCGGTTTTCCCGGATCAAAAGCTCATGGTGAATCCACGGTCCGTCCTCGGTAAAATCAAGAAAGCACTCGTCCAGTACAAGCCGGATCTGCTTCTTTTCACACGTTTCCACAATCTCCAGAAGCAGGGATTCTTCCACGCACCGGCCGGTCGGATTGTCCGGCGAACATAAAAATACCATATCCAGATCCTCTGTCAGTTCGTCCAGGTACCGTCTTGTCAGGGCAAATCCTTCTTCCTCTTTTCTTTCGTGAAACCGGATCCGGCAGTCCACCGTGCGAAGTGCCTTTTCATATTCGGAAAAGGACGGCGTACACAAAAGGGCCCGCTTTGGTTTTTCTGCAAGTACCATCGTATAGATCAGATCGGCCGCCCCATTCCCGCAGATAATGTGCTCCGAAACGGTCGCCTCTTTTTTGGCCGCCGCCTCCCGAAGCGCCCTGCATTTCGGATCCGGGTAGGCAGTCACGTTCTCCAGGCTCTTTTTCAGTGCCTCCATGACCTTCTCCCCCGGTCCCAGAGGATTGATATTTGCAGAAAAATCAACCAGTCCTTCGTTTGTATAAATATCGCCTCCATGCTCCTGCATGTTCTTCACCTCGCTTTTCTTTTATATAATCACAATCAGCCTTGCCAGCCCGAAAACCAGCAGCCCCAGTACGGCCGTTCCATAAAGCAGCCGGTTTGCCCGTCTGATATCCTCCCGTTCAATCGGGCGGATGTCATCCCCGATATAAGGTTTCTCGTACAATTTTCCAAAATACCACGCATTTCCTGCCAGGCGGACCGAAAGAGCTCCCGCACAGACCGATTCGGTCTGAGCCGCATTCGGGCTTTTGTGGTTGTGACGGTCCCTCTTGTAGATCTTCCATGCATTTGCCATGCTGTAATGTCTGCTGTCAAACAGTCCCAGAATTCCGGCCGCTCCGATCATCAGAAACGCCGAAAGCCTTGCCGGAATCAGGTTAAACAGATCATCCATTCTGGCTGCCGTCCGGCCAAAATCCAGATACCGGTCGTTTTTGTAGCCCACCATGGAGTCCATCGTGTTGACCGCTTTATAAAAAAAGCCAAGCCCTGCTCCTCCGATCATCATATAAAACAGCGGGGCAATAATTCCGTCGGACGTGTTCTCCGCCACCGTCTCCACCGCAGCCTTCACCACGCCTTCCTCTGTCAGGCTTTTCGTATCTCTCCCCACAATCATGGACACGGCCTTTCGTCCGTCCTCAATCGTCCCTGTATCCAATGCCTGTTTTACTTTCATGCTTTCTGTCTTCAGAGACTTTGTGGCAAGCAGCTGCCAGCACCAGAAACTCTGGAGCAGGAAATAAAGCACCGGATGAATCTGAAAGGCCGCCCACAAAAGGAGGCATGGAACGAGTGTTGCAATTCCCGCTGTTCCGATCCAGAGAAGCGTTCCCCTTCTTCTGAGACTCTCTGGAGAAGTTCCCTCTTTATACAGCTTCTTTTCCAGTCCGCTGATCAGATGTCCGATGATCCGTATCGGATGATAGATCCAGGCCGGATCTCCAAAGAACAGGTCCAGTATAAATCCTGCCGCGCATGCTGCCAAAATAATCATAGTTTTCTTTCCACCTTACATTGTTTCTCCCCGGTTTTCCACCGGTCCTCAAAAATACGGACCTGATATCCACATCCGTTTCCACAGCTCCACTCATAGTATCCCTGTTTTGGAACCGCGTATGCCGAAAGCACTGCCATCAGCGTGCCTCCGTGGGCGACGATGGCCGCCCGTTCGATCTTCTGTTCCATCAGCCTGTCCACGGCCCGTTCAAAGGTCGCCCGCGTCCGTTCGCAGAAAGATGCCTTTGACTCGCCTCCCGGAAACGGTAGTTCTCCTCCGGAATCGATCCACGCCTGATAGGA
This sequence comes from Drancourtella massiliensis, assembly GCF_016900655.1. Lineage (GTDB taxonomy): Bacteria > Bacillota > Clostridia > Lachnospirales > Lachnospiraceae > Sellimonas > Sellimonas catena. The sequence continues at coordinate 80,461 of NZ_JACJKH010000004.1, read as the reverse complement.
AGGATCTCCCGTCAGTTCCAGATAATTCTTCCCTTCAAAAGCGCCGAAATCACATTCCCGGAATCCGTCCCATACGGTCTGTTCCACCTCCGGATAAAGTAACTTTGCCGTCTGACGGCACCGTATCATGGGACTGGTCAGGACAATCTCCGCACGCGGCATCTTCTTTATTTCCGCCACCGGAAGAATCGGTTCGTCTGTCGTTCCGATATATCGTTTTTCCAGATTTCCGGCCGTTGCAAAATGCCGGATCAAGGTCAGTTCCATCGTTCTTCTCCGTTTCTGTTTCGTCTCTTTACGGACCGTTTTTCTCCATCAAAACCGGATCATCCAGGACCAGGCTGTCAGCACCGTCAGTACAGTAAGTTCAAAGACCTGGAGAAACCAGCCTGCCAGATCCCCTGTAATGCCGCCGAACTCCCGCACTGCCATCCTGAGATACCGGGCAAATACTGCTCCCGCCGTAAAAAGCAGAAGCACTGCCGGGATGACGCCGGATACTGCCACCAGAAAAATCACACCTGCTGCAAGATAGATTCCCGTGGAAATCCATACTGCCTTTTGTCTGGCAGATTCCCGGAACGCAGCCGCAAGTCCGTCTGATTTTGCTCCCTTTCCTACCGTCACGGAAAGGCCACTCAATGTTCTGGACAGAACCATGGCGCAGGCCATCCCCGGAAGGACTTTCTCATCTGCCGCCGACCAGAGGGCCAGACTCCAGAGTAGATATATGGCCGCACTCATCACCGCAAAAGCTCCGGTGTGCGGGTCTTTGAGAATCGCAAGCTTTTTCTCCCGTTCCCCGTAGGAATGCCTTGCATCCGAAGTATCCATAAAACCGTCCATATGAATTCCGCCCGTCACCAGAAGCGGAAGGATCGTCAGAAACACAGCCGGAAACAAGGCCGGAAGTTTCCCCGCATCCCGAAGGCCAAACAGCACAAGTCCGGTTCCCCACGTCAGTGCTCCGGCCACGGCTCCTACCAGAGGGAAGAAGCAGAAGGCATACTGCATGGACGGTTTCGTCCACTGGACTTTTGGCATGGGGATTTTGGAATACATGGAAAAGGCAATGATAAAGGATCGAATCCATTTCATGATGTGTACTCCTTATACTGTTCTACCTGAATGTCATCGAAGGAACTCATCTCCTCGTAAACCATCATGGCCATATCCAGAAGCGGGAAGAGGGCGCAGGCTCCGGTTCCTTCTCCAAGAGCCATGCCAAGATCCAGTACGGCTTCCATTCCAAGCTCCTCCAGAATCCGGTTATGAGCAGGTTCTTTCGACCTGTGGGAAGCAAACAGATATTCCTTCACCTTCGGTTCTATCCGCACCGCAGCAAGGGCAGCCACTGAGGAGATAAATCCATCCAGCACCGCCGGAACCTGATATCTGGCACATCCTAAGAAAACTCCGGTCAATCCCGCAATATCCAGTCCTCCGACCTTTGCCAGAATGTCCACCGGATCCGACGGGTCCGGATTTCTCTTTGCCAGTCCTTCTGTGATGACTTCCTTTTTCCGGATCAGGCCTTCATCGGAAAGCCCGGCTCCCCGTCCGGTCATCACTCCGCCAGCCTCCCCGGTAAGGGCACAGGCCACGGCGCTGCTGGTCGTCGTATTGCCGATTCCCATCTCCCCGGTAGCAAGGATCTCATACCCCTGCGCTTTCCGCTCTTTTACGATCTTCATTCCGGTCAGAATGGCACGGACGACCTCCTCCCTTGTCATGGCCGGCTCTTCCAGAAAATCCTTCGTCCCGCAGGATATCTTGTATTCTGCTTTCGTAAGTCCCTCCACGTCCGTCAGAATTCCAATATCGTAAGGCAGAATGTCTGCACCTGCCACCTTTGCCATTTTACAGACACTGGTCTGCCCTGTCAGAAAATTTCCCGCTACCACAGCGGTCACCTCAGCTCCGGTCTGGGAGACGCCTTCCTTTACAATCCCATTGTCCGCACAGAGCACCACAATCCCCTTTTTCTGTAAAGATGGATGAAGCCTCCCCTGAATTCCCGCGATCCTTGCAAGCATCATCTCCAGCGCCCCCATTCCATGAAGAGGCTTTGCAAGATGGTTCCACCGGGTAAGAGACGCTTTTCTTACCTCCTCATCCGGCAGTCTGATCTGTTTGATCTCATTTTCCCATATCGTCTCCGGCATTTCCTTTCTCTCTCCTTTCCAGACAGCATCCGACAAAGCGTTTGGCAAATGCCGGATTGGAGTCATAGCTGATATGTGCAAATCCCGCAAAGACCTGCTGCTTTTCTTCCATACACTCCCATGACCGCTGCCCATCCGGCTTCACAGCCAGACAGCGGTCTCCGTTTTCGGTACAGTCCCAGTAATGAAACTCATGGCCACGGATCGTCTCACCCCGTTTCAAAAACAAAAGCTCCTCTTTTGGCTCCAGAGTCAGATATCCAAATCGTCCTAATGTATGCGTCCGGTACCCTCTTCCTTTTAAAAATCCGGTCATCGGGTACATCATTCCGTCTTCGCCTTCCAGCTCCTCTTTCAGATAGAGAAACCCGCCGCATTCCGCAAGGCATGGAAGTCCTCCTTTCAGGCTCTGAAGCACCGATTCCCGCATGGACACATTTTCAGACAGCTCCTTTGCGTAGAGTTCCGGGTATCCCCCTGCCAGAATCAGGCCGTCGATGCCATCCGGCAGAACCGCATCATGAAGCGGAGAAAACGGTACAATCTCGCAGCCCAGTTGCCGCAGCAGTTCCAGATTATCTTTATAGTAAAAGCAGAACGCCTCATCCTTTGCCGCGGCAATCCGGAGTTTCGACTTTTCCGTCCCTTCTTCTTCCCCTGCTTCTTGTTCTCCCGTTTCCAGATCCGGCGCTTCTTCTGCAATCTGTAACAGCAGCTTCAGATCCAGCGTCTCTTCTGCCTGTCCTGCAAGCAGATCCAGTTTCTCCTGCAATTCCTCCACTTCCTCCGGAAGAATCAGCCCCAGATGTCTGCTTTTTAATTCTGCATCCGCCATCTTCGGGAGATATCCTGCCAGCCTGACCGCATGGCCGTTTTCCCGCAGCCACTGCTCCAGTACCGGCGCAAGCTTTTCATAGGTACGTCCGGTGATCCCGTTCAAAATGACCGCCCGGATCTGCCCCGCCGTTTCGTATTCCAGATAGCCTTTCAGAAGTGCCAGCACCGAATGTCCCATTCCCCGGCATGGAACGACCAAAGCTACCGGCATCTGAAGGACAGATGCAATCTCACTCGTACTCCCCTTCGGACTTTCCAGACTCATTCCGTCATAATATCCCATGACTCCTTCCGCCACTACCAGATCCGCACCCCTGCTGTGCCGTGCCAGAAGCTGCTTTTGCATCCCGGGCTCATGGAAGAAAAGATCCAGATTTTCAGAAGGAATGCCGAGAACCTTCTCATGGAAAAGCGGGTCAATATAGTCCGGGCCGCACTTGCATGCCGCCAGGGCAAGGCCCCGCTTCTGATATGCCCGCAGCAGCCCGCAGACAATGCTCGTCTTCCCGCACCCGCTTCCGGTTCCGGCAATCAGAAGCCGTCCTGTCTTCTTTGTATCACTCATGGTCCGCTTCCTTTCTTCCCTGAAACACAGCCATCCACACCGGATTCTGGGCTGTCATCAGATGGTAGGCTCCCATCTTCCGGCTGCCTGATGCCTGAATCTGCATCACCTCGGCTGTCTCCCACCGGCTGTCCTGCAAAAGTTCCGTCATCTCCCGGATCGTTTCCATGCTGACCGCAGTCAGCACAATCCGGACAGATGAATTTTTCGACAGACAGGTTTCCACGATCTCTTTCAGCCTGCTTCCGCTTCCACCGATAAACACATGGGTCGGCGCAGGAAGATCCGAAAGCGCCTCCGGTGCGTTTCCCTCTACAATCTCCACCTGATCGGTCCGCCATTTCCGCTTATTTTCCTGAATAAGAGCAATTCCTTCCGGATTTCTCTCCACAGCATAGACCCGGATGGAGCCGTCCTGAAGCGCAGCCTCTACCGACACGCTTCCGGTTCCTGCCCCGATGTCATAGAGAACCGCATCTTTCTGAAGCTTCAGTGCGGCAACCGCCATGGCCCGGACTGCCGACTTGGTCATCGGCACTTTTCCCCGGATCAGCTCTTCATCTTCCAGATGCCGTCCCACAAACGTGTCGTAGTCCGGGTTGTGTACCAAGAGTACGGAAAGCCCGGAAAGCAGCTCCGACGTCAGTTCCCGGATCGTTCCGCGAAAGAAAACTTCTTCTTCATACGAAAGATCCCGTCCTGCTGCGGCTTCCAGATGATCCAGCCCGTACCAGGACATCTTTTCCAGAAACTGCTCTGCTGTCTCCCTGCCGCCAAGAAGCAGGAAGGTGTGTTCGTGGGTACAGATCTCATAAACCGCATTCTGTCCGGTTCCGTGAAGGCTGACCAATGCCGCCTTCTCCCACGGCACCTGACAGCGTGCCGCCATGCAGATCACTGATGAGATACCCGGCAGCACCCGGATCTCCCATCCACTTCCTTCCAGGCGCTTTATAAGCTGTTTTGCACCACTGTAAAATCCCGGATCGCCGGAATATAAAACGGAGATTTCTTCTCCTTTTTCCTGCTCCAGAATCGTCATGATCTCCTCCGGACGGTAAGATGTATAGCATCTGGCCTCTTTCTTCCGGATTGATTCTACGCTTTGCAGCATCCTTTCGGCACCGATCAGTACAGTGCTTTTCCGGATCTGCTCCCTGGCTTCCTGTGTCAGGCTTTTGTTTCCGTCTGTTCCGATTCCAATCAGATTAATCTTCTTTTTCATATCGATATCCTCTCGGCGTCACCATCGCCTCCCCGATCACTCTTGTCTGGGAATTGCCGATGAACACCGTGGTAAACATGTCTGTCCCGGTTTCTTTCAGTCTTCCAAGGGTTGTCACATGCTTTTCCTGCCCGTCTCTTGCGATCTGGCGCACATAGCCGCAGACCGTATCCGGGCTCTGATATTCCAGAAGAATCTCGCAGGCCCTCCGGAGATAATCTTTTCGTTTCCGGCTGGATGGATTGTAAAGGCAGATGGCAAAATCCCCTTTTGCCGCAGACCGCAGACGCTCTTCAATCTTCTCCCACGGCGTCAGAAGATCGCTCAGGGAAATGACCGCAAAATCATGGATGAGCGGAGCTCCCAGAATGGCCGCTCCCGCAGTGGCGGCGGTAATTCCCGGAACTACCTCGATCTCCACTTCCAAATATCCGCGTTCTTTCCGGATCTCATGCATCAGACCTGCCATGCCGTACACTCCGGCGTCCCCGCTGCAGATCATGGCTGTTGTCCGGCCCTCCCAGGCTTCCCGGAGTGCCATCTCACAGCGCTCCACTTCCTTTGTCATCGGCGTAGTCAGAAATGTCTTCCCCGGGAACTGCTCTTTTACCAGATCCACATAGACGGTGTATCCGATGATCACCTCACAGGATTCCATCGCCCGTACGGCCCGGATCGTCATTTCCTCATAAGCGCCCGGCCCGATTCCTATGACATATACTTTCTTTTTCATTCTTCCGTCTCCCCGTCTTTCTTCGTTCCTTCCCGGAACATGGTGGTAAATTCCGGATCATACAGCTTCGACCGCTCATATCCGGTTTTCTTTCCGCCTTCCAGCACTTCTCCTACTACAATCAGCGCAGTCTTCGTCACATGGTTCGCTTTGGCGGTTTCGGCCAGCGTTTCCACAGTACACCGGTAGACCGCTTCTTCCGGCCAGCTTGCCTTATAGACGATGGCCGCAGGTGTATCTCCCGGATAGCCCCCCGCCATCAGTTCTCTGGAAAGCGGTTCCAGAAGTCCGGTGCTTAGGAAAAGCACCATGGTTGCCTGATGAGCCGCAAAGCTGCGGATCGATTCTTTTTCCGGAACCTTGGTCCGGCCTTCCATCCGTGTGATAATGACGGACTGGGAAATCTCAGGGAGGGTGTATTCCAGTTTAAGAGCTGCCGCCGCTCCGGAAAAGGAGCTGACTCCCGGACAGATCTCATAGGCAATTCCCCGTCTGTCCAGCTCATCCATCTGCTCTTTGATGGCTCCGTAGAGACTTGGATCTCCGGTGTGAAGCCGTACCGTCGTCTTTTTGTCCTTTTCTGCTGCTTCAAGCACTTCCAGCACCTCTTCCAATGTCATATAGGCACTGTCATATACCTCACAAGTTTCCTTTCTGACCTGTAACAGTTCCGGATTGACCAGTGATCCGGCATAGATAATCACGTCCGCCTCTTTCAGCAGGCGTTCGCCACGCACGGTAATCAGGTCGCACGCTCCCGGCCCTGCTCCGACAAAATGTACCATCAGGATCCCTCCTTTATCACAATCAGCGAATAATAGCTGGATTTCTCCGGCACATCGTCCGGATTTTCATAAATCTTTTCATTTTCCATCCCGCAGTTTTCCACCATCCAGAACCGGTCGTTTGACGCCTTGACCGTCTCTTTGACATAAGGCATCTTTTTCCCTGTTTTCATCAGAATTTTCGTTCCGGAAAGCTTCAGCCCCTCTTCAATTCCATAGGAGGCCGGCAGGATATGAATCTCCTCTTTATTTTCCGCAAGCCCCAGGTTCAGGGCCGCTGCCGCCGCGCAAAACGACGGAATTCCCGGTATGATCACCGCCTGGTACCCGTCTTTTTGCACCCGTTTATGAATGTACAGATAGGTAGAGTAAATGGACGGATCTCCAAGGGTCAGAAATGCAATGTTCATTCCTTCGTCCAGATATTCCTCCACCTTCTTCGCTCCCGCATCGTGGATGCGTTTCAGTTCTTCTTTTTCTTTCATCATCGGCATCGGAAGGCAGAGCACCGGCTTTTTACGAATCTCCGGCACTTCCGGCAGCACAATCTGATATGCCGCACATCGATCGAGATACGGCATCCCTTCCTCCCAGATACACGGCTCCTTCAGTGTACTGTCAGACACCGGAACCGCGATCATATCACAGGACCGGATCAATCGGACCGCCTTCAGCGTCAGAAGCTCTGCCTCTCCCGGCCCTGTTCCTGTTCCATATAAGATTCCACTCATTCTTTTTGTCCTTTCCGTTCCTCTTTGATCTGTTCGAGAAGCTCCATGGCGCCTTCCGTCTTTCCAAGGATCCCCCATTCTTTGGAGAAAGTCAGAAGTTCCACCTGGACTTCTCCTCTCGTCCTCTGATTGAGATACCAGGAGATACGCTCCATGATCCGGGACATCACGGCTTCCCGGATGCCAGCCCTCGTCAGAACGGCAAGCATCTCATCTGTGGTGACGCTCTCCTCAATCTCAGGCACCAGCCCGATCAGCTTTTCCATGCGCCCCGGATCTTCCTTTAAAGCCCCGGCCGCAAGATGGGAAAGCGCCGCAAGAAACACCTCCGCACGCGCGTCCGCTATCCTCGAGTGGGTATTCATGACACCTGCCGCAAGCTTGGCAAACTTTCCGATGTGCCCCACAAGAAGAACTCTCGGAAATCCAAGCACCACTGCCATATCCAGCGCCTCGCCCACATAGTTGCTGCATTTGACCGCCCGGTCCGGGGAAAAGGAAAGCTCATCTTTCAGAAAATCACTTCCGTAATTTCCCGGCACCAGACAGAGCGTCTGAATTCCTTCCTGTTTTTGTACTTTCATTTCCAGAAGGATGGTTTCCGTCAGAGCCTGCTCACTCATGGGTTCTACAATCCCCGTTGTTCCAAGGATGGAAAGACCTCCCACAATCCCAAGTCTCGGATTGAATGTCTTTTTGGCAAGTGCTTCCCCCTCCGGCGCAGAAATAGTCACCTTCAGTGTCCCGCAAAATCCGGCTTCCCCGGCCGCCTGCCGGAGAGCTTCCGTAATCATCTTCCTTGGCACTTTGTTGATGGCAGGCGCTCCCACCGGCTGCTCCAGTCCCGGCTTTGTCACCCGACCGATACCCTCCCCGCCTTCCAGCACAATCCGCACCGTCTCCGAATCTGGTTCCTGCCGTTTATCGGACTCTTTCTTTACTTCGGCAAAGACGAGCATTCCGTGGGTAATATCCGGATCATCTCCTGCATCTTTCCGGACCGCGCATGACACTGCATCGGAATGTCGCACGATCTCCTCCACTTCCAGAAGCAAGGTCTCTCCTGCCGGGGCAGTGATGCGGACTTCCCGGATTTCCTCTCCGGAAAACAGCATGATTGCCGCCGCCCTGGCCGCTGCCGCCGCGCAGGTTCCCGTCGTATATCCTCTTTTCAGTTCTTTTTGTCCCTTGATGACTGTCTGCTTTTCCATCTTTATCCTTTCGGACACTCCTTTGCTTCCCTGGCATGACGCGCAAACATCTGCCGGATGCCCGGAATCTCTCCGAGACCTTTTAAGACGGTGCGCACTTCATATCCTTCTCTTGTCAGAATCGATTTCCAGGAATCCGCATCCTCTCCTGCCATGTCGTTTTTCGCATGGTCGCCCGCCACAATCATGAACGGCATCAGAAGAATCTTTTCGGCCTGCTGCTCTTTCAGCTTTTTCAGTACTTCCTCCATCTCCGGGAAGCCTTCTACCGTGCCGACTACCACGTTTCGGTATCCTTTCGCCCAGAAGGTATAATCGAGGGCCGGATAGGCCGCATTGGTATGGTGCTCTGTCCCGTGGCCCATGAGCACTAATGTTTCGTCCGCTTTTAGTCCGGCATCCTCCATAATCAGGTGTACCGCCTCCTCATAATCTTCCATCGTGGCAAGAAGCGGTGCTCCGATGCGGATTGTTTCAAACCGTTCCCGGTACGGCTCGATCTGCTCTGTCATCTTTTCGTATTCAAATCCGTGGATGATATGGGTCGGCTGGATGAGAAGATCCTCAATTCCGTCCCGCGCCATCTGCTCCATGGCTTCCTCCACGTTGCAGATTTCCATCTGAAACTCCGATTTCAATTTTCTCAGGATCATTCCGCTTGTAAACGCCCGGTACAGCGTCCGGTCCGGGAATGCCTCCGCAAGCGCCTTCTCCACCGCTCCGATCGTCTTCTCCATTGTATCCAGGTGGCTCGTTCCAAAGCTCACCGTCAAAACTGCTTTTCTCATAATTGTCCTCCCATATGGGTCTGACATCGACGACTGACACCAAAAAAGGATATGGAAAAACAGACAGTCCTTCCTCTGCCTCTTTCTCCATATCCATTTCTATTTCCCTTTGACGTCCTCTGTGTTTCTCGTACTTGTCATAATCCCGTAACCTTTCCGAAGCATTTAAAAGCAGGTATTCTGACTTAAGGATCCGTGCTTTCCTCTCCCTTCCCATGCATCTGCACAGTGGCCCATTTAAGAAAAGCTCCCCTTATACAGCAACGGGTATTGTTCCGGATTCTCACCGGATTCCCTTTTACTCCTTCTGAAACTAAGGTACTTTTAAATGATTTCTCTGTTTGATTCCTGTTTATGATACCATCGGCAAAGACCCCTGTCAACCGATCCCGCCCCTCCGGACGGTCTGAAGAACATTATCCGATTACAACGTATGCCCGGCTTTCTCCACCTTTTTCTTTCTTTACGAGAATCTTTTTGTCGATCCGGTCCTTTAGCTCTGCCACATGAGAGATAATTCCCACAAGTTTGTTGCTTTCACTTAGAGAGGCAAGGGCGCGGACCGCCTTATCCAGCGCTTCCTCATCCAGTGTCCCGAACCCCTCGTCCACAAACATCGCTTCCATCCGGATGCCTCCGGCCATGGACTGAATCTCATCGGAAAGCCCAAGTGCCAGGGAAAGAGATGCCTGGAAGGACTCCCCGCCTGACAGTGTATGAATGCTGCGCTGTGTACCGTTGTAATGATCGATCACATCCATATCAAGGCCGCTCTGGCTTCTCCGGTTGTCCGCTGTCTTTTTGCGGACCAGCTCATACTGACCGTCTGTCATGACAAGAAGCCTGCGGTTTGCACGAATAAGAATCCGGTCGAAATAGGCCATCTGCACATAGGTTTCCAGCATGATTTTTTCCTTTCCTCCAAGTGTGCCGTTGACCGTATCGGAAAGAGCGCCGGCAATCCGGTATTCCTTCTCTGTCTCTTCCTGCTGCCTCACGGCCGCCCTCATCTTCTCAAGGGCGGACCTGTCTGCACTGAGCACCGGAAGGAGCTGTTCCTTTTCGGCAAGCAGACGCTGCTTTTTCAGGAGTGTCTCCTGTTTTTTCTGTTCCAGCTCCTCTTTTTCCCGGTGTTTCTCCTCTTCCGGCGTCTCCCGGTCTTTCTGCTGTTCCGTCCAGACACGGATGGATGCTTCGCAGGCAGAGATCTCATTTTCCGTGCTCTGGTATGCCGCTTTTGCCACTTCCAAAGCCTCTTCTTTTTCCTGTTTTTCCAGCTCCATCTTCCGGATCACATTGCGTGCCTCTTCATAGGAATCATACGGAAGGCTCTCCCCGATTTCCTGAATCCGTTTTCCTTCTGTTTCCTGTTCTGTCCGCATGGAGGCCGTCTCCCGTTCCAGATGAAGAATGATGCCTGTCTGTTCTTCTGTCTGTTGTTCCAGCTCTTTTTCCCGCTTCTGCGCATCCTGCTTCTGCTTTTGCTGTTTGTTCAGACTTTCTTCTTTTTGCTGCAGTTCCCGTCTCCGGTTTTCCAAAGTGCAGCCTTCCTCTTTCATTCTCTGGTACGCTTCCTTCAGACCCGCCGGTTCCTCATCCGGCCAGAGCAGTGCGGCCTTCTGCCTGAGCTGGCCTGCCGCCGTCTCAGTGCGGCCTTTGGCCTCGCCTGCCTTCCGGCTCTTTTGCTTATCCTCTTCCATGAGCATATCAAGTACTGTTTTTTTCTGTTTCAACGTCTGTTCATCAGGGATTTCTTCCGGCTTTTTCGCCGGATCCGGATGGTGCAGGGCACCGCACACCGGACAGGGTTCCCCGTCTGTCAATCCGGCTGCCAGGATCCCTGCCTGCCCGTCCAGAAAGGCCCGTTCCAGCTCCTGATACTCTTTTTGTGCCTTCTCTACCTTCTCCCGGACGCAAAGGTAGGCCTCCTGCGCAGTCTCCTGCTCCTTTCTTGCCTCCTGGTACTGCCCGCAGATCAGCAGAAATTCTTTCAGATTCTGATGTCTTTCTTCCGTCTGCTGTTTCTGCCGCAGAAGTTCTTTCCATGCCTCCTCCGGATCAGGAATCTCCGACAGTAAGGCACGGCACCGCTCGATTTCTTCTTTTGCCTTTCTCTGCTTTTCCATTACAGCTGCCAGACGGTCAGAAAGATTCTTGGCCTCCTTGCGTCTCTTCTCCCAGGATTTCTTCTTTTCCTCCAGTTCCCGGTAAGTCTCCAGCTGCATGGATTCTTTCAAAATCCGCTCCTGCACCAGTTCATTACCTTTTGCATTCTCCTGTGCCTTCCGAAGTGCTTCCTGGCAGACCGCCTTTTTCCGGATCAGCTGTTCCAGTTCTTCTTTCTGCTGTTTTTCTCCCCGCTTTGCTTTCAGCTCCTGAACAGCCTCATTCAGCCTTTCGCCATACTGCTGTGCTTCCTCTTCCGTCCGGCTGATCTCCTGTTCCAGACATTCTTCTTCCTTCTGCATGGTTTCAAGGATGTCCTCAATCGTCAAAAGCCATTCTTCCTTATCCGGACTTTGCAGGCTTTCCTCCCACTTTGCCCGGAGCGCTTCCTCTTTTTCCGGTATCAGGACGCCGTCGGCATACTGGCGGATACTCTGCTCCACCTCCTCGTATGCTCTTTTCAGGCCTGCCGCCTTCTGCTTCATCTTCTCCTGAAATACCTGATATGGCGCCGTGTGGAACAGCATCCGGAAAATCCGGCTCTTTTCCTCAGTGGAAGAAAAGAGCATCTTCTGGAACTCTCCCTGAGCCAGCATGGCAATCTGTGTAAACTGCTCTCTTTTCAGTCCGAGAATTTCCTCGCACTTTTCTGTAACAGTTCTGGCACCCGTCACCACACTTCCATCCGGCATCGTCAGAACGGCATCCGCCTTCTGGGTAATCCATCCCTCGCCCCGCTTTTTCGGGCGCTGGTATTCCGGATTCCGGTGAATCTGATATCTTGCACTGCCGACCGAAAATGTCAGCTCCACATAAGTTTCCTCCCCGTTTGCTGCATATTTGCTTTGCAGCATATCCGCTTTTCTCCGGTTTCCGGAAGGCTCACCGTAAAGGGCAAAGGTGATGGCATCAAAAATTGTCGTCTTTCCCGCGCCGGTATCGCCGGAGATCACGTAGAGACCGTGCTTTCCCAGTTTTTCAAAGGGAATCTCCTGTCTGGACGCATACGGGCCGAATGCGGATAAAATCAGTGTTTCCGGTCTCATCGTTCTCCCTCCCATACTTCTTCCATTATCTCTGTGACCAGTTTTCTCTGCGCGTCCGAAAGCGGTGTCCCGTTAACCATCTGATAAAAATCCGATACGACTTCATCCGGCCGTTTTTGCTCTACCGCTTCCATTTCTTCGTACTGCATCTGCGTGCGTACCCGCACATTGTCATAGTCAAGCTTCATCAGATTCGGATAAATCATCCGAAGTTTTCCGACCGCATCCATCACATCTTCCTCATCGGTAAGTGTAATGTGAAAGTAGGAATCCCGCTCCTGCGTCTCGTAAAACGGCCGGCTCGTCAGCTGTAAATATGTCCCTTTCAGTTCCTTCATATCCCGCAGAGGGGTAAGCGGAACTGTTTTGATCGCGGTCTCGCCTTTTTCTTTCAGCTCCACAATGGTCACGGATTTCTGATCGTGTACCTCGGAAAACGAATATTTCAAAGGCGTTCCGCAGTAGCGTACTGTCTCCCTTGTGACAGACTGGGGTCTGTGCAGATGGCCAAGGGCTACATATTCAAATCCGTCAAACACCGACACATCCACCTGATCCAGGCCCCCGATGGAGACCTCCTCCGACTCACACTGTACGGCTCCCGCCACAAACTGATGGGCTACCAGAATATTCCGCTTTGCAGGATCCAGATCTGCCTCTTCCAGCACTGCGCGCACTGCGTCCGTGTATGTCTGGATGTCTTTTTCCGGATAGACACTCCGCACCTGTGCCGGTTTTAAAAACGGCATCAGCCAGATGGAAAGTTCACCGTATTCATCCTCCCGGTCCACTTTTTCCAGAAATCCTTCTGATGCCATATACACGCCGCTTTTCTTAAACAGCTCCGCTCCAAAGGAAAGCCTGTCTCTGGAGTCGTGATTTCCACTTATGAAAAAGACCGGAATCTTCCGGTCCGCAAAGCTGCTCAGCAGATAATCAAGAAGCCGCACTGCTTCCGCTGGCGGAACAGGCTTGTCATAGACATCACCTGCAATCAGCACTCCCTGCGCCTGCTCCTGATCGGCAATCTTCAGAATCTGCTCAAGAATGTGGGCCTGATCCTCCAGCATGGAATACTCATTAACCCGTTTTCCAAGATGCAGATCCGATATATGCAGCAATCTCATAATTTTCCTCCTAATATTCAATTCCTTCCCGTGCAGGGACGCCACGCTCAAACGGATGGCGCACCGCCCGGATCTCGGAAATATAATCTGCCATTTCCAGAATCCGTTCATCCGGATTTCGTCCCGTCAGGACAACTTCCAGATGCTCCGGCTTCTCCTTGAGAAAGGAAAGTACACGCTTACGAGGAATCAGGCCGTGCCCGAACGCCGCCATAAACTCATCCATCACAAGGATGTCATAGCCTGCCGCCCGGCTCTCGATGTCTTCCCAGATCCGTTCGTACTCTTCTTTCATCCGCTCTTTTTCTTCGTCCGTCAAAGTCCAGTAAAATCCGTAGCCCTCCGGCATCCGGATCCGCTCGATCTGCGGGATCTGATCCAGAACGAAAAGCTCTCCGGAATCTTCATTCTTTAGAAACCGGACAAGGAGAATCTTTTTCCCTCTTCCGGCGGCCCGGATCATCATCCCGATGGCAGCGCTGGTCTTTCCTTTTCCATCCCCGCAGTATATATGAATCAATCCGTTTTGTCCCATATCCATGTTCCTTTCTCCATATGAAGATGTCCGCTTCCTTTCCAGAAATACGGCAGGCCGTACACCGCTTCAATAAACACATCGGATTTTGCCATCAGATAGCGGTTTACCCGGCCTGCTACAGAAAGGTACTGTTTCATTTCATCGTCTTTCGTTCCGTTTTGAAACATTTCGTTTGTCACAACGACAAGATGGTCCGCACTGTCAGCGAAATGTGCAATCCCGCGGATAATCCGCTCTGCCGTCTCTTCCGGATCCTGCATGGCAAAATTCTCCCCGCTGTAGAGTTCATTAGCCGTAAGATTGGAAACACATTCCAGCAGAATAAGCGCCGCTTTCTCTTCAAAATGAATCTCTTCCAGTCCGGACGGACATTCCAGCGTGGTAAACTGTCTCCCGGCCCGCTGTTTCCGGTGTCGTTCGATCCGTCTTCTGCTCTCCTCATCATACACCATCATCGTCGCCGCATAGATCTTCGGCCCGCTACACAGGCTCTGGGAGATATCTTCAGCCATTGCAGACTTCCCGCTTCCGCTTCCCCCTGTTACTGTAACGAACATGCATGGATCCTTTCTACTGTTTCCTCAAATGTACAGCCCTCTTCTTTTGGCCGTTCCACCACTACAAGGACCGTGCCGGTCTTTGCTGCGGCCCTTGCCTTATCTTCAAAACCGCCCGCGCTTCCGGACTCTTTTGTGATCAGCCAGGATGCCTTCACATGATGAATCGTTGCAATATTCATCTCCTCGGAATAAGGTCCCTGCATGGCAATCAAATGATCCCCTTCCAGTCCAAGGCGCACGCTCTCCTCCACGGATTCTTTCGTAGACAGCACTCTTGCATAACAGCGGTTCCGGTAATCTGTCAGTTCCGCATAGGCAGCAAGTTCCTTGCTTCCTGTAGTGATCAGGATATTCCCCTCTGTCTTCTCCAGAAATCCGACGCCTTCTTCGATCGAAGAGACATAGATGAGGCCTTCCTCTTTCTGCACCGGCTTTCTCAGAAGCCTGATATAAGGAACTCCCGTCTCCCGGCATGCCTCTTTGATATTTTTCGTCACTTCACGGGCAAACGGATGGGTGGCATCCACAACAAGATCAATCTCCTGTCTGCGGATATAGTTTTTCATTTCCACCTCTTTCATGCGTCCTGCGATGATATTTAAGTTTCCGGCCTGTACCTCCCCGTGTTTTGCATATGGTGCCCGTGCTTCTTCCGGTTCCTTTAAAAGACATTCTTTTCCGTATTCCGTGGCTACACTGACAAATACTTCCACCGGAAAGTGCTTGATCTTCTCCATCAGCTCTTTCCCTTCCGTCGTTCCCGCAAAGATTAAGATATGCTTCATGATTTTTCCCCCTTTCGTTCCTGGTCCTGCACCCGGCATGCAGTATGCTCTGTCCGTCCGAATGTTACTTCGTAATGCATCCGCACAACCGCAAGTGTCAGATCTTCGAACTTTTCTTTTTTATAAATCAGTTCTCCGGACCGTCCTGCAAGAAGGGCTGCCCTCTCGCACACGTTGTCCGTCCCTGTTATATTCTTTACAAAATCAGAAGAGGATGTCACCTGCTCCACCGTATTGAGCTCCCCGGCCGTATACGTCCGAAATGGAATCCTGTATTTTGACGCAAACTCAAGGATTCCCTCCTCATCTGCTTTTCGGTCGATGCTTGCGATCACCCCGATCTGGTCTATCTCCCATCCTCCGCGTTCCAGGACACTTCGGATCTTTTGTTCTATCTTTTCTTTTTTTACGCCTCTTCTGCATCCGATCCCCACACTTACTATCTTCGGGTACAGATACAGAACATTTGGCATCGCCTCCTCCGGCTTTTTTTCAAGCACTGCGATGCCGGGCACTGCTTCTCTCAGTTCCTCGTACTCTTCCTTTACCAGAAGTTCCTCCGGCACATTCCCCTTCACCGGAAAGTCCGAATAAAAACCGACTGTTCCTCCCTGCAAAATCCGGGCGGAAATCTCTTTTGCAAGAGTTCTGTCCGAAATCTGCATTCCGTTTTCCTTCGCAAACAGATCCACCGCAAATTTCCGGTTCAGATCGGTGGCTGTCGTGACCACCGGAACCGCTCCGGTAAGAGCGGAAATAATCCGGGCAGTCTCGCCTGCTCCTCCCAGATGACTTGAAAGCAGCGGAATAATATATCCGCCTTTTTCATCCATTACAAGCACCGGAGAGTCCGTGAACTTATCCTTTACAAGCGGGGCAATGCTCCGGACGGCGATTCCTGCCGCTCCGATAAAGAGATAGGTGTCTTTCCCCCATCCTTCCCCGACCCAGTCGTACATGGACGTCACTTCACAGAGCATACTGCCTCCCGGCGCCGTACCTTTCCGGTACCCTGCACAGGAAAGTCCCGCCTTCTCGAGCGTTTCTCTCAGGAGGTCATTTCGCCGGTGTCCTTCGGATGTAAAGCTGATGACGCGAATGGTGCCGCATTTATTTTCCCATGCTGATTTCAAGTCCGCTCACCCCAAAGTCCTCTGCCAGAGATTCCATCCCCTCTCCGATTTCTTCTCTCGTATACTGGTGTTCCTCCAAAAACTCCTCGTCCATATGTGCCAGATGAAGATAAAAGCAAAGTGCCATCTCAAACATCTGCAGATCCCCTGTCTCCAGCTCTTCCAGAAGAAGATTTTCCGCTTCATTGATCTCCCCTGCGTCCGCAAGAGAAAGGATCTTTCTGTAAAGGCGGTCCACCTCATTATCCATCGCTTCATATTCCGGAAGCTCATATTTCGCTTCCTCTTTTCCAAGAATCAGTCTGGCCAGAAACCTTCCCTGGTCTTCCAGCCTTCTCAGTACAAAATCCTGTTTCAGTCCCATTGCTGTCACCTCTTTTTAGTAGTAAATCATACGTCCAAATGCGCCGGCCGCCGCTGACGCAATCACAAGGAAACATCCGAGCACGAAAAATCCGACGGCTGCACCGATCAGAATGTAGAGATGTTTCTTTCTGTGTCCGCCAAACATCTTTCCTTCATATCCTTTTCTTCCCATGTGAATCAGGAAATTGCCCGCGTAAATCAGGACAAGGGCAATCCCGGTCATCGCAACATAGATCCCTGCCGACGCGAGGTTATAGGAAGAGCTGTAGGAACCCGTCTGTGAATATGCCGCGCTTCCGGCCACCTGATAAAGGCCGTCCATCAGCCACTGCATTCCGAACATCAGAACCAGCGGAAGCAGGTTGTTGATGGCATGGAACATGATATTGTAAACCATGTTTCCGGTTTCCGCCAGAAGATAAGCCATTGCCATCCCCAGAATGGCTGTCGGAAAGAAGCGCCAGATACTACCGTGAAATGCTCCGAAAATGCATCCTGTCAGCACAATGACTATCCACTTGTTTCCAATCGGCCAGAAGCTGTTAAAGACTATCCCCCGGAACACGGCCTCTTCACAGAATGCCGGCGTGATGGATACGATCAGTACGGCAACCAGCACCGGAACACTTAAGAATGTATAAGAAAGTCCTGCACTTGTTCCCATGATTTCATCCGGGAAGAAACATGCAAGCACTACGGTAAAGACCATAGCGATCCCGATTGTTCCCATCCAGAAGAGAAAAGTACCAAACAGGCCGTGCGGAGTCGGTTTATGAATCGGGAATACGTATTTCGGATTACCGCGGAACAAAAAGGTGCATCCTACCGCACCGGCAAGCATCAAAAGCTCACTGATCAAAGTCCCGTAAAGTCCCATATAATTACTGAGCACCGGACCGATCAAGAAGATGCAGACCGCAGTCAGGATCAGGACAATCAGTCCATGGTAAGGTTTTAGTGGTTTCGTTTGTCTGTTCATTGTTACCCCTTCTTTCCAAAATCAAAACGGGGGAGGATGCTCCCCCGCTCTTTTCTCCTGCAAAATCCCCCCTGCTCTTCCTTATCTGCCGCAGATCTCACAGCCAAGCGCACATCCGGTCGGTGTTCCCGCACAGCCACCCATGGCTGTCTCCCTGAGTTCAAATGGAAGACTTTTTCCTACATGATACATGGCCTCCGCCATCTCATCAAACGGAATCACACTTTTCACTCCACTGAGCGCAAGTTCCGCGCAGGTCAGCGCGTTCGCCACTCCGATGGCGTTTCTGCTCTGGCAAGGTGCCTCTACAAGTCCCGCAATCGGGTCGCACACCATGCCGAGAAGATTTGCCATCGCAATGGATGCAGCATCCAGACACATCTGCGGTGTACCTCCCATCATCTCCACTACTGCGCTCGCGGCCATGGCAGATGCTGCTCCGACCTCAGCCTGACAGCCCGCCTCTGCTCCGGACACGGATGCATTGCGCATCAGAATATAGCCGACTGCCGATGCATTGAGAAGTCCTTTTAAGAGCATCTCATCATCTGCCTCCTTTGTATCACGGATGGCAAGCAGAACACCCGGAAGAACACCGGCCGATCCTGCTGTAGGCGCTGCCACGATCAGTCCCATGGAGGCGTTGACTTCCAGTACCGCCATACTGTAGGCAATCGCTCTTGACAGCGGCGTGCCGCACACGGAAGAAGCGGCTCCCTCGTGGTCCGCCACAAGCTTTGCCTCCCCTCCGATCAGACCACCTATCGACTTTTTCGGATTTTTGATCGGCTCTTCCACCGCATTCTTCATAATTCCGAGTGCTTCATAAAGCTTTTCCCTGATCGTTTCTTCCTGCATTCCACCGCAGGTAATCTCTCTTTGTTTCATCACTTCCGAGATCGGAAGCTGTTCCTTTTCACACACTTCAAGAAGTGTCTGTCCTGAAATAAAATCCATCCTGGCTCCTCCTACATCTGTACAAGCATCAGATCCTGTACGTTCTCGTTTTTGTGAATTTCATCCAGAATCTCTTCCGGAATCTGCTCGTCCGACTCCACGATTGTAAAGGCGGTCGCTCCTTTATCCTCGCGGAACAGTCTCATAAACGCGATATTCACTTCATGCCTGCTCAGACACTGGGTAATATGTGCCACTACGCCCGGCTTGTCAATCTGTCGGACAATCAGCGTACTGTACTCGCCTGTAAATTCCACATCAATGCCGTTGATCTGGACAATCTTAATCTTGCCGCCTCCGATGGACTCTCCTCTGACAAACAGACGGTTCCCGTTTACTCCGGTAATATCCATATCCGCTGTGTTCGGATGATCTGTCCTTGTCTCTTCATCAATGACAAACTCGTATTCTACCCCCATCTTTTTGGCCCATTCAAAGGCATCGCGGATTCTGGCATCATCAGTGTCAAATCCAAGAACTCCGCCTAAAAGCGCCCGGTCCGTCCCGTGCCCATGATAAGTCTTGGAAAACGAACCATAAAGTGTAAAGACGACCTTTTTGATCGGTTCCGGACACATTTTGCGCGCCAGAAGCGCCATGGAACATGCCCCTGCTGTATGCGAGCTGGAAGGCCCGATCATATTCGGACCGATCACATCAAAAATACTCAAAAACTTCATACCCATATCCTCCGGTTACTTTCTTTGCTTTCCTTAATATAACATATTTCCGGATTCCTCAAAAGGGATTTCACAAAATCTGCATAGAAGATCGTGAAAATGATCGCACGGATCTTCATAATTTCTTAATTTTCCCCTGAAAATCTTTCGAATATCCTAAGAGTGGCTTTTGTTGTTCTTCGGTTTTATGTTTTACAATGGAACCATAAACAGGAAAGGAAAGAGAGGCGAAAAAGTTATGTTACAGAAATATATGATGGCAAAAGAAGTTTATACAACAGAAAAGGCGGGGCTCATTCAGCAGAGTATGCATCGGTACTCCATCTCTTCCTACATCCTGTTTTTCTTTACCTTTTCATTTGCAGGATGGCTGTGGGAAGTCCTTCTGCATGTATTTATCGATCATACTGTTGTAAATCGTGGTGTCCTCTACGGTCCGTGGCTTCCAATTTACGGATTCGGAGGAGTTTTGATTCTCCTCCTGCTCCGCCGCTTTGCCGAAAAGCCGCTTCAGGTCTTCCTGATGACCATGCTGACAGCCGGGACGATGGAATTCGTCACGGGAACCGTGCTGTGGAAGGTCTATCAGATGCGCTGGTGGGACTACCGGGATTCCCTCATCAATCTCAAAGGATTTGTCTGCCTGGAAGGGCTGCTTCTCTTTGGAGCCGGAGGGCTTGTGATCCTCTATTTTGCGGCGCCGAAACTAAGCGTTCAGTACCGGAAGCTTCCGGATACATTCCGGACGGTTCTTTGTATCTGTTTTCTTGGCATTTTCATCATCGATGTCGTCTTTTCGCTGATGCATCCAAATGCCGGATTCGGGGTGACAGTGCCAAGGCCATAATACGAACTCAGGGAAAAAGAAAAAGTTAAATCACAAAGAAAACCGCCTCACCTGCTGCAGTTCCTCCGCAGTCGTGAAGCGGTTCTTTTCTATTTTAATTACTGTTTTTTTAATGTGCGCAGTCTGCCTCGATCTTATCCAGATCTCCGTTGTTGATAAAGTATGCTTTATACCACATCAGGAACGTATAGACTACCCAGATCTGAATGGAATGGGTTACCTTTCCTTCTTTGTGTTCTTCCAGAAGCTGCAGAATTTTCTTACGGTTAAAGAATTTTCCTGCTGTCTCGCTCTTGAATTCTTTCTTGATCATATTGTAGTACTGATCTTCTCTCATCCAGTTCGGGAGCGGGCTCGGGAACATGAGTTTCTTTCTCTCCGCGCTCTTCTTGCTGAATTTTCGGTCTGCGAGGGCACGGAACGCAAGCTTCGTGTTGGAATCGTTGACCTTGCATTTTGCCGGAATCGTCCGGGCAGTCTTGAAGACCTCGATATCCATAAACGGAACCCGAAGCTCCAGAGAGTTTGCCATGGACATCTTGTCCGCTTTCAGAAGGATCTCCTGACGCAGCCACATATTGAAGTCCAGATACTGCATCTTGGACACATCGTCCAGATCCGGCACCTTGTCATAAAATTCCTTGGCAATATCCAATGGATTTCTGCTCTTGTATTTTTTCTTGAGGAATGCATCCCTCTCTTCGTATTTGAAGACGTTGCTGTTTCCGATATAGCGCTCTTCCACATCCTTGCTTCCACGGATCAGGAAGCCTTTTCCCTTGAATTTCGGAAGCGGTGTGACAACCTTTGCCACTGCCTTTCTGAACCACTTCGGAAGCTTCTGATATCCGCCAAGAGAGATATTCTCATGGTAGATATTGTATCCGCCGAACATCTCGTCCGCACCTTCTCCGGAAAGTGCTACCTTGAAGTCCTGAGAACAGCGGTTGGAGATGTAGTACAGAAGGTTCGCGCTCGGGTTGGCCAGCGGCTCGTCCATGTAATACTGAATCTTCTCCGCATCGTGGAAATATTCTTCAGCAGATACCTTCCGTCCGATATTGCGGATGCCAAGCTCGTCTGCCAGTTCCTTTGCGTGAGGCGCTTCGCTGTATTTCTGCTCTACAAAGTCGATCGTAAATGTCGTCAGATCCACCTTGTCCTTCAGTTCATATGCCACGTAGCTGGAATCCACGCCGCTGGAAAGGAAGGAACATACCGGCACGTCTGCGATGATATGTTTGTTTACTGAATCTTCCAGAACACCGTCCAGCTTATCCGCAACACTCTCGATGGTCTGATTTTCATTGATGTCAAAGGTCGGCTCCCAGTACATCTTCACGTTTACCCTGCCGTTTTCATAGGTAAAGTAATGTCCCGGCAGCAGTTTATATACATTCCTGAAGAATGTCTCTTCTCCAGGAATACATCCGAATGTCATGAAATCCGGAAGTTTCTCCTCGAACAGCTCTTTCTTGAAATCCGGGTGAGCCAGGAAAGACTTGATCTCGGAGCCAAACAGGAACGTACCGTCCTTATGGTAATAATAAAACGGCTTGATGCCGAAATGGTCTCTTGCTCCGAACAGTGTCTTCTTCTTTCTGTCAAAGATGACAAACGCAAACATTCCTCTCAGTTTTTTAAGCAGTCCTTCCTTGCCCCACTCTTCGTATCCGTGGAGAAGGATCTCAGAATCGGTATGTGTTGTAAATACATGTCCGGCCTGAATCAGCTCTTCTCTGATCCCCTGATAGTTGTAAAGCTCGCCGTTAAAGATCAGCACCAGATTTTTGTCTTCATTGAACATCGGCTGAGACCCGCCTTCCAGGTCGATAATACTAAGTCTGACAAAGCCCAGCCCGACTCCGCCTTCCACGAAAGCATCCTGTGAATCCGGCCCTCTGTGGCGAATCTTATCTGTCATCTTCCGGATCACGGAAGCATCGTACTCTTTCATTCCTGCATAACCTGCAAATCCACACATACTTTTTCTCCTTTATATAAATGTCTCCTGATATCAATATACTAACTTCATTATTTTAGCGAATTTCACTGTGGATTGCAAGAGATTTGTTCCATCACTTTTCCAATCGGTTCCCGGATCACAAGATCCGCCCGGACAGACCGCCCTGTTTCCGCCTTGTTGATCAGCACAAGATACTTTCCACGGAAGTAGTCGATAAACCCTGCCGCCGGGTAAACAACAAGGGACGTCCCGCCGATAATCAGCATATCCGCATGTGCAATCGCCTCCACGGAATTCTGAATGGTCTTCGTATCCAGCCCTTCTTCATAGAGCACGACATCCGGCTTGATCATTCCGCCGCAGCTGCATCTTGGAATGCCCTCACTGTTTTTCACATACTCTGCATCATAAAATTTACCGCACTCCATGCAGTAATTTCTGTGAATACTTCCATGCAGTTCATAGACCGTCCGGCTTCCCGCCTTCTGGTGAAGCCCGTCAATATTCTGAGTGACAACCGCGGAGAGCTTTCCTGCCTGCTCCAGTTCGGCCAGTTTCCTGTGGGCCGGATTCGGCTCCGCGTCCAGACAGAGCATCCGGTCCTTATAAAACCGGTAAAATTCCTCCGGATTTCTCAGAAAAAAGGTGTGGCTTATGATTGTCTCCGGTGGATATTTATACTTCATATTGTATAAACCGTCTTCACTGCGGAAGTCCGGAATGTTGCTCTCGGTGGAGACTCCCGCTCCTCCGAAGAATACGATATTCCTGCTCTCATCTATCATCTGCTGAAATTTCCTGATCTCTTCCATGTCCTTCTTCTCCTTTCGTTTCTTTCTCTGCTTTTCCTCGTTTTTCCTTTAGTATAGCACAGTTTCATCATACTGATAAGATTTCCTGATTTTCCGGAAATCTCTTGTTCCCCTTCTTTTCTTCCTGTATACTGATTCGTATCTGAAATAGAAAGGACTGACAGGTATGAATGAGAGCATTTCCAAAAAAGTATTGAATATTATTACAATCTTAATCGGCAACGCCATCTATGCGCTCGGTGTTGTCGTCTTTATTCTTCCAAATGACCTGATCACCGGGGGAACGACTGGTCTTGGAATTGCGTTTGAGCATTATTTTAATATCCCCATTTCCATGTTCGTCTTCTGTTTCAACGCCGTTATGTTCGTGCTTGGAGCAGTTGTCCTTGGAAAAATGTTTGCACTGACAACACTGATCAGCAGTTTCTTTTACCCGGTCATTCTCGGTGTATTTGAAAGGATTCCGCAGCTTGCTAATGTCACAAGCGACCGGATGCTCGCAACCGTCTGCGGCGGACTGATGATCGGATTTGCCATCGGAATCGTGATCCGGGCAGGAGCCTCCACCGGAGGAATGGACATCCCGCCTCTTGTCCTGAATAAAAAGTTCGGGTTTCCGGTGTCTGTCATGCTCTATCTCTTTGACTTCACAATCCTGATTCTTCAGATGCTCTTCTCCAACAAAGAGCAGATCATCTACGGAATCCTCCTTGTCATGATCTACACCGTCGTCCTGGACAAAGTACTCCTCACCGGACACGTTCAGACTCAGGTCAAGATCGTAAGCAAAAAGCACAAAGAGATCAATCAGATGATCGTCCAGAAGCTGGACCGGGGCTCCACTATCCTGTACGGGGAAACCGGCTATCTTCACACCGATCAGCCGGTAATTATGACTGTCATCTCCAACCGTGAGCTGACAAAGCTCAATCAGGAAGTCAATAAAATTGATCCGGAAGCCTTCATGATTATCTCCCGTGTCAACGAAGTCAAAGGACACGGCTTCTCCAGCGGCAAGATTTACCGGAACAAAAAGACTGCTGCCGTATCCGGAAAATAAAATGTTCTGAACTATTCTCAAATATACAAAATCCGGAAGTCGCTTTGAATGAGACTTTCCGGATTTTTATATTACTCTTTCATCAGTTTATGGAGGCTTTCTTCAGAAAGTTCCAGTTCCTTTGCAATTTGGCTGTCTTCCATGCCCTTCTTTCGCTTTTTTTATCCCAGAAGATCCTGCGATACTTCTGTGTAGGAGGACAGGTCTTCCGGCAGTGTGATTTCCACCTTTTTACCCGGATCTTTCAGGGTACTTGTCGTCTTTGTATTCACACTGACTTCGCTTCCGCTGATATTCATCAGCAGATCCATATCAACATTACTTTCGATATAATAGCCGTCCGGATTGATCAGATAGGATCCTCCTGCCTTCTCGATTGTAAAATCCGCCGTTTCTGTTCCGGTCTGCATATTGGAAAGAATCTCCTTTGTATAGTTGGTCATCTTCTCCGGATCTCCGGTAAAGGTAAGTCTCGTATTTTCTCCCTCTTTTTCTGCCGTCAGCTCCGTCATGGCTTCCGAGGATACTGTGCCGCCCATGCTGTTTTCCACCTGCTCCGTAATCGCTTCCAGATCGTACGGATATTTGAGCTTCTGGCCTGATGTCTCCATATAATAGTAGCC
This sequence comes from Drancourtella massiliensis, assembly GCF_016900655.1. Lineage (GTDB taxonomy): Bacteria > Bacillota > Clostridia > Lachnospirales > Lachnospiraceae > Sellimonas > Sellimonas catena. The sequence continues at coordinate 55,776 of NZ_JACJKH010000004.1, read as the reverse complement.
GTCTGCGTAAAATGCAGTCATCTCGATATTCTGCCCGAGGAGTGAGGTCGTCGTCTCCATCTGATACTGTAGATCCGATGTATTGTATCCGGACATCAGCATATCGACATTCATATCGATATCCACCGTCTCTCCGGCCTGCTCCAGCGTCATCTTCGTTCCCATTGTCATGTCCAGATCTGTCAGTTCCCCGTTTTTCTCCACTGCAGCCTGATAAAGTTCCTGTGGATCCGGTTCTTCCTGATTCTGACTGCATCCTGCTGCCGTCAGAAGACCGATGCAGCAGATTCCTGCAAGAATCCTTTTTCCCATCTTGTTTTCTGTCCGTCGTTTCAACGTCTCTTCCCTCCCTTTCTGATTTCAGGCCTTCCGGCCTTTCTAAAATCCTGTCCATATTTTCTTCCAGTTACGGAAGCAGCCGCAAAACAGCTCATAAAAGCTGCCCTGCGGCTGTTTTATTCAGTGTACCATCCGATACAAAAACATGTCAATACTGTTCCCGATAGGATTTGAAAAAGTCGGACAGACTGTCCAGCGTTTTGACGAGAACCGGAATCTCATCCTCTGAGAGGGCGGATACGACTGCTTCCGTCATCTTCCTGTGAAAATCTGCATGATGGTGGTACGCCTTTTCCCCCTTTTTTGTCAGGCGGATATTGACCACTCTTCGGTCCTGGGAACTCCTCTCCCGGACCACATACTTTTTATTGACAAGACTGTTCATGGAGGTGGTAAGAGATCCGACAGTGATTTTCAGTTTTTTTGCGATTGCCGACATATTGTTTCCTTCTCCGAGGCCCACCGCTTCAATAATATGCATATCGTTGTTCGTAATGTCCTTATATTCTTCTGTGATCACTGCTTTTCCTTCCAGCTCCCAGATTTCATTGAACAAATGAACCAGGATTTCGTTGATTGCCCTGTATGCGTCCACGATTTTTTGCTCCTTTACCTGTCTATCTTTCGTCTTGTCCCTATTCTTCTCCCATCAGTGAACCTATCACTTCCCTGACAGTCGTGATCTTCTGCTGTCTGTACGCCTCTTTTCCGCAGAAAAGAAGTGCTTCCTCCACATCCCCTCTGGCCGCTGCCACGAGGCGTTCTGTAATGCAGTACGGAATTTCGGACGGATTGCATTTATGAAGACATCCAAGGCATTTCTTCGGAGTAAATTTCTCCCCGTCCATCACTCTTTTCATAAATGGATTTAAGATTGCACGCCCCGGCATTCCTACCGGACTTGTCACAATGCAGATGTCCTCTTCTCCGGCGTTTATGTATGCTTCCTTATAACGGATATCCGCATCACATTCTTCTGTCGTCACAAAAAGGCTCGCCGTCTGCACGCCGTCTACGCCAAGCGACATGGCAGCTTCCACCTTCTCTTTTGTGTCAATGCCGCCGGCCAGAACAACCGGAATCTTTCTTTCATACTTTTCTTCGTACTCCCGCACGGCCTTTAAGATGGACTTTACTTCTTCATTGTATGCCTTATCGTCAAATATCTCAAGCTGTTCTTTCGTAAATCCAAGATGTCCCCCTGCCTTCGGTCCCTCAATCACAAGCAGATCCGGCACCCGGTTGTACTTTCTGTCCCAGTATTTCAAAATGACTCTCGCCGATTTTTCAGTTGAAACAATCGGTGCGATCTTCGTATCGGTTCCCTCCACATAGCGCGGGAGCTCTGTAGGCAGCCCGGCTCCCGAAATAATCAGATCACATCCGATGGCAGCCGCATGCCTTACATACTCCTCGTAATGCTTCAGCGCTACCATGATGTTAAATCCAATCACTCCGTCCGGCGCGGTCTTTCTGGCCTTTTGGTATTCACTTTCCATGGCCCGCAGGTTGGCCTGAAACGGATTTTTTTCAAAATCCGCTTCCCGGAATCCTATCTGCGCATTGGAAATGATCCCCGCCGCGCCCTCTTTTGCAACAGCACCTGCAAGTCCTCCCATGCTGATACCGACTCCCATTCCCCCCTGAATGAGAGGAATTTTGATTTGTTTATCGCCGAGCGAAATCGGCGGCCATTTTGTGTTCACTTTTCGTTCCTTTCCTACATCCGACGGAATCTCCGGTAACGTTTTTCAACCAGAGCATCTGCATCCATCTCCATGTACTCACAAATAAATTTCTTCAGACTTCTGTCCAGTCTGTCTGCCACTTCCTCCAGATTTGCGGAAGTGAAATTATCCGGCTCCGGAATCACCTGCTCGACAATCTCCATGCTCTTTAAATGGTTTGCCGTCAGCTTCATGACCCCCGCCGCCTCTTTTGCCCGTTTGCTGTCTTTCCAGAGAATGGATGCAAATCCTTCCGGAGAGAGGATCGAGTAGATCGAATTTTCCAGCATCCACACTTCATCCGCGGTCGCGATGGCAAGCGCCCCTCCGCTTTCTCCCTCTCCGATCACGATGGATACAACCGGTGTTTTCAAGCCGGACATCTCATAGATATTTCTCGCAATTGCCTCTCCCTGTCCTCTTTCTTCTGCTTCAATTCCGCAGAACGCTCCCGGTGTATCAACAAAACAGATGACCGGGCGGTGGAATTTCTCCGCCTGCTTCATCAGACGCAGCGCCTTCCGGTATCCGTCCGGGGAAGGCATTCCGAAATTCCGGAGAATATTTTCTTTTGTCGTTGTGCCCCGTTCCTGCGCAATGACTGTGACCGGCATTCCGTGGAATCTTGCGATTCCTCCGATAATCGCCTTGTCATCTTTGAAATACCTGTCACCGTGCAATTCAATAAAGTCGGTAAACAAGGTGTGAATATAGTCACTTCCTACCGGGCGGTCTTTTCTTCTGGAGATCTGAACCCGCTCCCAGGAGGTCAGCCCTTTATATGGAACACGTTTTTCCTCTCCTTCGTTCTGACAGCATTCCTGCCGCCAGTCTTCCCCGTTCTCTTCGATTTTATGCATGCTGAGAATAGATGCAAGCACTTCCTTCATCTCTTCCCGCTCTACAATCCGATCGATGAAACCGTGCTCCAGCAGAAATTCCGATTTCTGGAATCCTTCCGGCAGCTTCTGTCCGATCGTCTGCTCAATGACACGCGGTCCGGCAAAACCGATCAATGCGTTCGGCTCTGCCAGAATGACATCGCCAAGCATGGCAAAACTTGCCGTTACTCCGCCGGTTGTCGGATTAGTCAGGACCGAAATATAGAGAAGCCCGGCATCACTGTGCTTTTTCAGAACCGCAGATGTCTTTGCCATCTGCATCAGGGAGACAATGCCTTCCTGCATTCTTGCTCCGCCTGAGCAGGCAAAAATGATCACCGGAAGTTTTTCTTCGGTAGCCCGTTCTACGGCACGGGCGATCTTCTCTCCGACTGCCCATCCCATACTTGCCATCATGAAGCGTCCGTCACAGATGCCAAGTACCACTTCATTTCCATTGATCTGCGCTTTCCCGGTCATGACGGCCTCATCAAGATTTGTCTTCTCCTGGAGAGCCTTCACCTTCTCCTCATATCCCGGAAAGCTTAACGGATTGCCCGCATTCAGGCCGTGATCCCACTCTTCAAACGTCCCTTCGTCCACGATCATCTCCACTCTTCTTCTGGCATGTACCCGGAAGTAATTGTGGCACTTCGGGCAGATATAATAATTGTTCTTGACATCCTCTGTCACAATCGCCGCCTTGCACGCATTACACTTTTTCAGCAGACCTTCCGGCACCTCCGGTTTTCCCTTTTTATCTGAAGTATGAATCGTTATGTAGTTTTTTCGTTCTGTTTTTTTAAACATATTGGATAATTTCATGTCTTTTCACTCCTACAAACGCTCGATAAACTCAATATCAATATTTCCGCTCTGATAATCCGGATGGTTGATCAGTTCGTACAGATAGTCAATATTTGTATCGATTCCTTCGATGATAACCTCCCCGAGGGCACTTCTCATTTTGCTGATCGCTTCCGGTCTTGACTTTGCATGGACAATCAGTTTTGCCAGCATGGAGTCATAGTACGGCGGAACTGTATAGCCGCTGTAGATTGCGGAATCGATCCGCACTCCCTTTCCTCCCGGAAGGTAGATATCCGTGATGGTTCCCGGTGACGGGCGGAAGTTCTTTGCCGGGTTTTCCGCATTGATACGGCACTCAATCGCATGTCCGGTCAGTTTGACGTCCTCCTGGCTGATCTTTAAATGCTCCCCGGAAGCAATGCGGATCTGCTCTTTTACCAGGTCAATTCCGGTTACCCACTCGGTTACCGGATGTTCTACCTGAATTCTTGTATTCATCTCCATAAAATAGAAGCTGCCGTTCTTTTCAAGCAAGAACTCGATGGTTCCGGCATTTTCATAATTGGCCGCTTTCGCCGCCTTTACAGCTGCTTCTCCCATCTTCTGACGGAGCTCCTCACTCAATGCAAGAGACGGAGACTCTTCGATCATCTTCTGATGGTTTCTCTGGATAGAACAGTCCCTCTCTCCCAGATGGATAACATTGCCATAGTGGTCCGCCAGAATCTGAAACTCAATATGACGAGGATGTTCCACAAAATGTTCGATATACATCATATCGTCGCCGAAAGCTGCCTTTGCTTCTTTCTGGGCTGTCGTAAATGCCTTGGAAAACTCCTCCGGAGTCTTCGCTACACGCATGCCTTTTCCGCCTCCGCCAAGCGCCGCTTTTACGATGACCGGATAACCGATCCGATCCGCCTCTTTGGCACCTTTTTCTTCATCAAAAACCGGCTCCGTACTTCCCGGAATGACCGGAACTCCGGCAGATATCATCGTATTTCTTGCCTCAGCCTTGTTTCCAAGTTTCTCAATCACTTCCGCTTTTGGTCCGATAAATGTAATATTGCATTTTTCACAAAGCTCTGCAAACCTGCTGTTCTCGGACAAAAATCCGAATCCCGGATGAATTGCGTCCGCTCCGGTAATCATCGTCGCGCTTAAGATCTTGTCCATGCTCAGATAACTCTCCGAAGAAGGAGCCGGCCCGATGCAGACCGCCTCGTCCGCAAGCTGTGTGTGCAGTGCTTCCCTGTCTGCTTCCGAATATACCGCAACCGTTTCGATTCCCATCTCACGGCACGCACGGATAATCCGTACCGCAATTTCACCCCTGTTTGCAATCAAAACCTTCTTAATCATATCTGCCTCCGACCTCGTTTTTATCTTTTTCTCATCTAGCCGACCATGAAGGTCAGTTCTGCGCTCACAACGACTTTACCGTCCACGCTTGCGATCGCTTCCCCGACACCAACCGGTCCTTTCTGTTTGATGATCCTTGTTTCCAGTTTGACTTTGTCTCCCGGAACAATTTTTCCTTTAAATTTACATTTGTTGATTCCGCCAAAGTATGCGATCTTTCCTTTGTTTTCTTCTTTGCTCAGGATCGCAACCGCTCCGACCTGCGCCAGCGCCTCTACAGTCAGAACACCCGGCATTACCGGTTCCTGCGGAAAATGTCCCCGGAAGAAATCCTCCCGGAATGTCACACATTTATAACCTGTCGCGAATTCGCCCGGTTCGTAATCTTCGATATAATCTACCAGAAGAAACGGGTGGCGGTGCGGCAGAATTGCTTCGATCTCTTTAATTCCCAGATGTTTCATCCTGTTTCACCTCAATTATCTGATCCGGAACAGAGGCTGTCCATATTCTACGCCCTGTGCGTTTTCCACAAGAATTTCCTCCACTGTTCCGTCATATTCACTTTCGATTTCATTCATCAGTTTCATAGCTTCCACGATGGCAAGGACCTGCCCTTTCTTCACTGTGTCGCCCACCTTCACATACGGATCTGCATCCTCGGACGGTGCCGCATAGAAAGTTCCGACAAGCGGGGATGTTACAACCTTGCCTTTCTGCACATCCGGTTCTTCAGAAGCTTCGATCGCCGCTTTCGTTTCCTGTGCGGTAATCACTGCTCCCTGTACCGCAGCCGGGGCTGTCGTCTGCGCGTCAGCCGCAACAACCTTGACACTGCTTTCTTTTCCCATTTTGATACAGACACTCTCTGTCTCATATTTGAACTCTGTAAGCTTTGAATCCGAAACCGTGTTAATCAGTTTTAAAAGCTGTTCCAGCTCCATGTCTACACTCTCCTATTCTTCGTATTTTTTGATCAGAAGGGTCGCATTGTGTCCGCCAAATCCAAGAGAATTACTCATGGCATAGCGGATTTCCTTCTCAACCGGCGCACCAACTGCATAGTTTAAGTCACATTCTTCATCGACATTTTCTGTTCCCACTGTCTGGTGGATAAATCCTTCTTCCACGGATTTTACGATCGTTACGAACTCCACTCCGCCTGCTGCTCCGAGCAGATGTCCGATCATGGACTTGGTAGAGTTGACAACCACATCTTTTGCCGCATCTCCGAGCGCGGATTTGATGGCGATTGTCTCAAACAGATCGTTGTGGTGTGTACTTGTTCCGTGTGCGTTGATATAAGTTATATCCTCCGGTTTTACGCCTGCCTCTTTCATAGCATCTGTCATAGCACGTGCCGCACCGCTTCCGTCTTCAATCGGGGAAGTGATGTGGTAAGCATCGCCTGTCGCACCGTATCCTACCACTTCTGCGTAAATCTTTGCCCCCCTTGCTTTTGCGTGCTCCAGCTCTTCCAGAACAACAATACCGGCTCCCTCACCGAGAACGAATCCGCTTCTGTCCTTGTCAAACGGAATGGATGCCCGCATCGGATCATTGGATGTGGTCAGTGCGGTCAGAGCAGTAAATCCTGCCACACCTGTCGGACAGATGGCGCTTTCCGTACCGCCTGCAAACATCACTTCCGCATCCCCGTACTGAATGGCACGGAATGCATCTCCGATACAATGGGTTCCGGATGCACATGCTGTCACAACGTTTGTACATTTTCCTCTTGCACCAAGCTGAATGGAGACATTTCCTGCCGCCATGTTGGAAATCATCAGAGGTACCATCAGCGGATGTACCCTGTTTGGTCCTTTTTCCACAATCTTTGTATATTCTCTTTCTACAGTCTGCAGGCTTCCGATTCCGGACCCTACAATAACTCCGACACGGAACGGATCTTCCTGTTCCATATCGATGGCCGCATCTTTACATGCTTCCAGTGCAGCGGCCACCGCATACTGCGAAAATGTTTCCATTCTCTTTGCCGCTTTAAAATCCATATAGTTTTTCGGCTCGAAATCCTTAACCTCGGCCGCAATCTTTACTTTATAATCAGAAGTGTCAAACTTCGTAATCTCTCCGATTCCGACTTTTCCTGCTTTGACTCCTTTCCAGAATTCCGGTACGCTGTTTCCGATCGGAGTGATCGCTCCCAGTCCTGTTACAACTACTCTTCTCTTCATATTTCGTCTCCTTCTTCGCTTTTTACATTCCGCCGTCTACACAGATGACCTGTCCGGTGATATACCGTGCGTCATCCGATGCCAGAAACGCCGCTGTCTTTGCGATGTCTTCCGGCTGTCCGAATGTACCGAACGGAATCTGCGCTTTCGCTGTTTCTTTCACTTTCTCCGACAATACTTCCGTCATTTCTGTCTCAATAAATCCCGGCGCGATGGCATTGACCGTGATGTGGCGGGAAGCAAGCTCTTTTGCGCATGCTTTCGTAAGTCCGATGATTCCCGCCTTGGATGCAGCATAGTTTGCCTGTCCCGCATTTCCATACACCCCTACGACAGAGGAAAGGCTGATGATGCGTCCGCTTCTCTGCTTGAGCATCTGTCTGGAAGCAAACCGGATACAGTTAAACGCTCCCTTTAAGTTCGTGTCTACAACAGCATCAAAATCCTCTTCGCTCATCTTCATCAGAAGTCCGTCTCTTGTGATTCCTGCATTGTTTACCAGAATGTCTACCCGCCCGTAGGTGCTGATAATCTCCTGGAACATTTCCTCGCAGGCTTTAAAATCGGCTACGTTGCACTGTCTGATCTCGGCTTTATTTCCCTCCGCCTCGATCTGTGCCTTCACCTCTTCCGCTTTTTCTCTGGAGCCGTTGTAGTTGACAATCACAAGTGCCCCTCTTCTCGCAAGCTCCATCGCGATCGCCTTTCCAATGCCTCTTGATGCTCCTGTCACTACTGCTACTTTCTGCTCTGTCATACTCTATACTCCTTACGTATATCAAATTTCAGACCGCTTCGGATCTGATCTTATTTCAGCGCTTCTGCTACTTTTTCCACGTCTTCCCATGTTCCGATATTGTACATGGCAACGTCACGGCTGATCTTTCTCATAAATCCGGCCAGTGTTTTTCCCGGTCCGATTTCCACGAAAGTGTCTACACCTTCCTCGATCATCTTCCGGATGCTCTGCTCCCATCTTACAGATGAGGATACCTGCTGTCCCAGAAGGCCTTTGATCTCTTCTTCGTTTTGTACATATTCCGCTGTCACATTGGTCACATACGGAATCTCAAGCTTGTGGATTTCTACGTTTTCCAGTTCTTTTAACAGCTCTTCTCCTGCACTTTTCAGAAGCGGTGAGTGGAACGGTCCGCTGACATTGAGCATTACAACACGTTTTGCCCCTGCCGCTTTCAGCTTTTCTGACGCTTCTTCCACTTTGGCTGTCACTCCGGTAATTACAATCTGTCCCGGACAGTTGTAGTTTGCGATAGTTACGCCCTCGATGTCCGCAATCACTTCTTCGATCGCAGATGCTTCCAGTCCGAGAACTGCCGCCATGGCTCCCTCGCCTGCCGGCACTGTATTCTGCATCAAAATTCCTCTTTTACGCACTGTGCGGATTGCGTCCTCCTCAGACATGCCGCCTGCAATGGCAATAGCGCAGTATTCGCCAAGGCTTAATCCTGCTGTAACATCCGGCCGGATGCCGTGTTCGCTTACCACTTTTGTCATGGCAAGACAGGTTGTCACAAGCGCTGCCTGTGTATACTCTGTCAGATCCAGTCTGTCGTTCTCCTCGAAGCACAGTTCCTTCATGTCGAGATCCAGAATTTCGGATGCTCTGTCAAATACGGCTCTTGCGCTTTCGCTGTTTTCATAAAAATCCTTGCCCATTCCTGCTTTCTGGGCTCCCTGTCCAGGGTAGATAAATGCTATCTTACTCATAGAATCCCGCTCCTTTGATAAGTGCATCTGTCTCGCTTACCAACTTCTCGATAAACTCTTTACAGGTCAGCACTTCTTTGAACATCGCCGCGCTCTGTCCTGCCATCACGCTTCCTGTTACGACGTCTCCGTCTACGACTGCTCTTCTCAAGCCGCCCAGCGTCATCTGTTCCAGTTCCTCAAATGTCGCGCCTTCCTGTTCTTTTTTGATGTATTCTTTTGCCATCTGGTTTCTGAGTACACGTACCGGGTGTCCTGTGGAACGTCCGGTTACACGGGAATCAATGTCTTTTGCCTTGATAATGCTGTTTTTATAATTTTCATGAACCTGGGATTCTTTTGTAACAACAAATCCGGTTCCAAGCTGCATTCCTCTTGCGCCAAGCATAAATGCCGCTGCCATGCCGCGTCCGTCTGCAATTCCTCCTGCTGCGATGACCGGAATGTTGACTGCGTCAACCACCTGCGGCACGAGAACCATCGTTGTATTTTCACCGATGTGTCCGCCTGCTTCTGTTCCCTCTGCCACGATGGCATCTGCTCCGCAGCGCTCCATTCTCTTTGCCAGAGCCACGCTTGCTACAACCGGGATGACCTTTACGCCTGCTTCCTTCCACATTTTCATGTATTTTTCCGGGCTTCCGGCACCGGTTGTCACGACTTTGACGCCCTCTTCCACGATGACTTTTGCCACGTCGTCGGCATACGGGCTCATCAGCATGATGTTCACTCCAAACGGTTTGTCAGTCAGCTCTTTTGCTTTTCTAACCTGATCTCTTACCCAGTCTGCCGGAGCGCTTGCCGCACCGATCAGTCCAAGTCCGCCTGCATTGGATACAGCCGCTGCAAGTTTATGTTCTGCCACCCAGGCCATTCCGCCCTGAATGATCGGATATTCAATACCCAGGATCTCTGTAATTTCTGTCTTCATCCCAATATCCCTTCCTTATCTGTTTTCCAGCAATATGTTTCTGCCATCCGGCCTTCGCCAAAAAGGCACCTGACCGGATGGCAGTAAAGATGCGTTATTATTTGCTTAAGTAATCTACTACTTCACCGATCGTTGTAAGCTGCTCCAGATCTTCTGTAGGAATCTCTTTTCCGTATTCTTCTTCCAGTGCCATTACCATTTCAAACAGGTCCAGAGAATCTGCTCCAAGATCATCTTTGAAAGATGTCTCCTCTGTCAGTGTATTGATGTCTGCTCCAAGATTTTCTGCTACGATTTCTTTTACTTTTTCTAACATAGTGGTAGTCTCCTTTTACTTTTCATTTTCTTTTTTCATGTTTTCTATTGTAATCCGGCCTTGGCCGGTAATTACCTGTATTACCATTCCAGAATGGATGCTCCCCAGGAGAGTCCTGCTCCAAATCCTGCAATCACGATTTTCTGCCCTTTTTCAAGCCGTCCGTCCCGGTTCATCTCATCGAGGAGAATCGGAATGCTCGCGGATGAGGTGTTGCCGTACTCCTGCAGATTCATCGGAAATTTCCCGATGTCTGTCTTCAGGCGTTTTGCAACAGATTCCACAATCCTTTTGTTGGCCTGATGAAGGATGAACCAGTCGATATCCTCCGTTCCAAGCCCTGCCTTGTCAAGCACCTCCGTCACAATCTGCGGAACACTCTTGACTGCAAACTGGAATACGCCTCTTCCGTCCATACTGATGTAAGTATCCTTCGGTGTCTCTCCGGTCTTCTTAAACGCTTCCACAAACTCCGATGAAAATCTACTCCTGCAGACAAGTGCGTCTCCCCTACATCCATCGGAATGTGCTGCCGGAAGATATGCTGTTCCTTCCGCTGCCCGGATCACTGCCGCGCCTGCGCCGTCACCGAACAGGATGCAGGTACCCCGGTCACTCCAGTCCACCATAGAAGACAGCGTCTCAGTTCCAATAGCCAGAATCGTCTTGTAAAATCCTGCCGCAATGTAGGCCTGCGCGCTCTGGTATGCGAAGACAAATCCCGTGCAGGCTGCCTGCATGTCATATCCCGCCGCATTCACCGCCTGGATCTCTTTTTGCACCTCACAGGCCACGCTCGGGAAAATTACGTCCGGCGAAGAGGATGCGACAAGAATCAGATCGATCTCCTCCGGAGAGACCCCGGAATTTTCCAGTGCCCTCTTTGCCGCCTCCGCCGCCATGAAAGAGGCGGTCTCATGCTCTGCGATGTGGCGGTTTCTCACACCGGTCCGTTCGCGGATCCACTCGTCATTTGTCTCAACCATCTCAGACAGGTCATCATTGCTCAAAATTTTAGGCGGGATATAAGATCCCGTCCCGCATATTTTTCCTATCATATGTTTTCTCCAAACTTTTATTTTGAACTTAAAATACTTTGATAATCAAACTATATTACACGAATGCCCGGTTGTCAACCCTGTTTTTACAGCCTTTTTTCTGTCAATCGTTTTTTCGTCTGCTCTTCTTTTTGTATAATGTGTTAAAATACTCTTATACTATTTTCAGCAGGAAGCAGTACAAAAAACGCGAGGAGGGATGTTGTATGCGAAATCTCCGGTCTTTGGACAGTTCGGAACGCTTTCTTTTTTATACAGGGCTTGTGATGGCGGCAAGTGAAATCTGGAAGCAGTGGACGCTGACTTTCGTTCTCGGAGACGGGACTTATAACTGGTGGTATTTTCCGTTTCAGCTTTGTTCTGTTCCGATGTACCTGCTGCTTCTTCTGCCGTTCTTTCATGCTTCCCATATCCGTCGGATCTTCTATACCTTTCTGATGGATTTTTCTCTTCTGGGCGGAATTGCGGTTTTCCTGGACACAAGCGGAATGCACTATCCATTTTTGCCGCTTACCATTCATTCCTATCTGTGGCATCTGACTCTGATTGCCATCGGGCTCTTCTGCGGCCTTTCGGACATCAGCGATCATACGTGGCATGGATTTTCCTCCTCCGTCATCCTGTTTGCGGTCCTTAGCGGTGCTGCTACAGTCATCAATCTTACGATCGGGCGGACGCATGACATTGACATGTTCTATATTAGTCCGTACTACCCGATGTCCCAGGTCATCATCTCAGATCTGACCCGCCGATTTCCAAATCCGGTCCGGATCCTCTGTTATCTTGCCGTCATTGTTTTCGGCGCATTTCTCCTTCATCTGTTCTGGCAGCGTCTCTTTCTTCTGCGGAGCAGGAAAGAATAGCTGCCGGAGTCATCCAGGGTGCTCAAAAAATGCACCCGAAGCCCGCTCCAAAAAAATTTTTAAATTTTTTCAAAAAGTATTTGCAAAAAGAACAATTATATGATATAGTATCTTTTGTCAAGCGGATATGGCGGAATAGGCAGACGCGCTAGATTCAGGTTCTAGTCCTCGCGAGGGGGTACAGGTTCAAGTCCTGCTATCCGCATTGATTACAAAGAAGAGATAGTTGGTTGTCAGCTATCTCTTTTTTATATTCTTTACAAAAGTTTATATACAGAAGTAGAGCCAGAGTCTTTTCATTACTCTGGCTCTTCCTTATACATTCCGTCCCTTTCTTTTTTGACATGATTACAGCATAATTATGCCATAAAGTACACTCAATTATTCGCCTGCTCCCGTTTTTTATTTTGTGATTTCGATCTCTTATTTTTCTGTTTCAGTTCATTGCGGATTACAGATTTTTATAGAAGAATCCTCCGGAAGAAGTACTCCTGTTTTCCGCTCAATGATGTTCAACGATTCCATCCCGATCTGATATTCGTGATTGTAAAACCGTTTAATCTCCGTAAGCAGGGCATTCTGAATCGGAATCCCGCCTTTCGACCGCTGAATCGCGAAATGGATGTGGTCACAGAGATTCAGATACAGATAATTGCTGAGCTGCTTTCCAAGGGAAATCGTCGCATACTCCACGATCTCGTTGGTTGCCTGGATACATTCAAGGGGCATGGAAGAAAACAGTTCCTCCATGTGCTGTCTTTCCTCCTTCTGAAGCACATAAACTTTTTCCACTTTTCCGTCATCAATATACTCTCCCGGCTTTTTCTTAAAGCCGATTCCGCACCCCATTACAAGGACTTCCTGTCCTTTTTCATCATGGGATCTGATCAGATTGTTGTTAATCACTTTATCAACCTGCATTCTTACGATCCGCCCTCCTACATAAAATGCACAAAAAATAGGCTATACCGCTCCCACATTTTAACTCAAATGTGTACAATCGGTATAGCCTGCTTTACCAGTAACAATCCTTTTATACAAGGCCAGTATAGCATCCAACCTTGTTTTTATCAATTATGAATAAAAGTTTTATGCACCTTTTTACGCTCCGACTTTTCCAAGTCCCATTTCCTGTCCGATATTCAGAATATGATCTCCGATCCGTTCAAAATCCGTAAGCATCTCGGAATACAGAATACTGACCTCTTCATCCTGTTTTCCCTGCTGCATCCGGTCGATCTGTCCCTGGCGGAAGCTTTCTGTCATGTCGTCTATCCTCTGTTCCGCCTCTTCGATCCTCTTCACGATCTCTGTGTCTCCCTTCTTGACATCGCTTAAAATCTCAAGCGCATCAAGACTTGCTTTCTTCATCTGGCGGATCTCCTCCATCTCGGTACTGGAAAATACAATGCCCTTTTCTTCCATCATCTGTGTGTACTCACACAGATTTGTCGCATGGTCTCCAATTCTCTCCAGATTACCGCATACTTTGAACAGAGCACTCATGTATCTGGCATCTTTCTGGTTTGTCTCATTGACAATCGTCTTGGAAATATATTTGCAGATCTCTTTATTGAGGAAGTCGATGTACTCTTCTTTTTCATCTACCTGCGCAAGGAGGGCGGTGGAACCATCCAGCACCGCATCAAAACTCAAGTGCACGTTTTCCTTTGTCATCTGAAGCATCCGTTCTACTTCTTTCTGAACTCCTGTCAAAGCGATTGCGGAAGTACCGATATGGTTTTCCCTCTTCGTATCAACCGGGCGGATGTATTCCAGATGCATCCCTTCCACTTTCTCTTCTTTCTTATCCGGAAGAACCTTCTCGGCAAAGGATGCCAGATAGTTTCCAAACGGAATCAGAAGAATGGTGGTGACAATATTAAACAACGTATGCATGTTGGCAATCTGCCCCGCCACATTTGTCGGCGTCCAGCTTTCCACCAGAGACGTAAGCGGCGTCAGAATACAGACAGTTGTAAAAATGATCGTTCCGATGATGTTAAATGTCAGATGGATGATCGTCGTACGCTTTGCGTTCCGGCTTGTCCCTATGGATGCAAGCACCGCCGTAATACAGGTACCGATATTCTGTCCAAAAAGAACAAACACCGCGCTTGGAAGTCCGATCAGACCGTTTGATGCCAATGCCTGCAGAATACCGACAGACGCGGAAGAAGACTGAATAATCGCCGTAAACACCGCTCCGGCAAGAATACCAAGCACCGGATTTGAGAATTTTGTCATAAGGCTTACAAAAGCCTCCGAATCACGAAGCGGCATCATGGATGAGCTCATCATCTCCATACCAAGGAAGAGTACGCCAAGCCCCGCTACAATCAGACCGTAATTATGTACCTTCGGACTTTTAATGAAAAGAATCAAAGCCACTCCGAGAAAAGCAATCAGCGGAGCGATCGCCCCAATATCAAGCGCAATCAGCTGTCCTGTAATTGTCGTACCGATATTTGCACCCATGATGATCCATACTGCCTGTCTTAATGTCATCATGCCCGAATTTACAAATCCTACTACCATAACCGTTGTCGCCGACGAAGACTGGATCACGGCTGTCACTCCGGCTCCTACCAGAACCCCCAGAAAGCGGTTGGCGGTCAGCCTCTCCAGGATTCGTTTCATCTTGTTTCCGGCGGCTGCTTCAAGCCCGGAACTCATCATCTGCATTCCGTAAAGGAACAAGGCAAGTCCCCCCAGCAGGCCAAAAAAGTCTGTCAACTTCATTTCTCTTTTCCTCCATAAAAGTTGAATTTTCCTCTCGATTTTACAAAATGCTAACTTATTTTTAACATTCCATTTATATATTTACTAGAAACCGCGAAAATACGCAATAGGTTATACGAAAAATTAACATGATTTTACGTAGATTTTACCTGGATTTTACATTTTCTTTCCCATGAACCTGCTTCCAGAGAAAAAAATTCAAAAAGCAAAGACCGGAAAAACTCTTTCCGGCCTTGTTTTACCATATTTCAATTTCCTCCCGGTCTTTCGGGTTCAGGTACAGATCGATGGACTCAATATCCTTCTGCCTGTAGCTTCCAATCTTATGTTCTTTCAGATCACCCAGAATGATGTCCCTGAACTCCATCACATCCCGCACTTCGTCATAATTGATATACGGGAAATAAAATCCGAGTGTTTCGGCATCCTCCTGCCACGCTTCCGGCGCAACCCGCTTTTTGTTGTACTCAATACTGTAGTGCAGTGTGTTTTCCGGTACGGAGTCATCCCAGACAAGATTCAGATACGGCTGTCCGTAATCCATATATACATCCACTGTACCTCCGTCAGATGGCGGCGTAAAGCTCATCTCTCCTTCCATCACTGTCATCTCCGTCTCCCCGACAGTTCTCTCCCCTGCATAGTCCAGAGAAAAGAATTCCACGCATCCGATTCCTGCACCGATTCCGCTGATCAGTACCCCGCCCGCAAATATTCCGGCAAGTAATTTCCGATACTGCTTCATCTATAACACCTCCCCTGTCTGTTCTGCCTTCCTCTCACCCTCCGGTTTTTTTCTGTACTTTTTTCGAAGTCCGAATGTCAGAAGTCCGAGGGATGCCCCTGAAGCTGCTGCTCCAAAGCAGAAAATCTCCGCCCCAAGAAGCGGATATCCGGAAAACACCAGAGTCAGCAGGGCTCCAAAAGCAAACAGACTGACAGCCGCCATTCCCATCAGAAAGCAGGTAACAAGTATCCAGCTCAGATTCCAGATCAGAACGCAGCAATTGTGAAGCAGACGCCTGGACGTACTCCAGACCGGAATCTCTGTACTTTTCCTCCACAGGCTCTTTTTCTCCTGTCTGCCTTCTTTCTCTTCGCTGCCTTCCGGCCTCTGTTTGGATTTTCCGGAAAAAGTTCTCCATTTTCCGGCTATTGTATCTTTCATTTTCCGGATCTTTTCCAGAATTTTCCCGAAAAACGCAGCCGCCTTTCCCGCCAGTTTTCTGCTCCCCTCAGAAACTTTTTCCATGTCCGGAGTACGGATCACGATCCCCTTTGTCTTTTTTTCAAATTTCGGATCCACGTGATATGCCTCCAGAATTTCGGCTGCCAGCTCTGCGATATTACCAAAATCGCTGATCGCCTCTTCTTCGCTGAGCCCGCTTTTCATCTTCAGATCAATGTGCTGCGCATACTCATCAATAATATCTTCCTGTTCCCTTTCATCCAGCACTCTTAAATGATCTCTTAATTCTTTTAAAAACCCTTCTTTATTCATGCTTTCCCTCCTTTAGGAAACGGCACACCCGTTCCTGAAACTCATTCCATTCTGCCTCAAGCTGATCACGGTGGAGAATCCCTGCCGCAGTCAAATGATAATACTTTCTGGGCGGTCCTTCTGTGGACTCACGCAGATAGGTTTCAAAATAATGTTCGTTTGTCAATCGTTTCAGGAGCGGGTAAATGGTCCCTTCATTTACGTCAATGACCTTGGATACTTCTGTCACCAGTTCGTATCCGTACATGTCACGGTTCCGGACTGATTCCAAAACAATCAGTTCCAGAACTCCTTTTTTAAACTGTGGATTCATTCCATCACTCCTTCTGTTATTATACTATACCTACTACTTGATTATGTCAAGTACTGGATGAAAATTAATAGCGGGCAGTCTGCTGCTGCCCGCTGTTCACCTTAGACAAAGGTCGGTCTTCTATTCGGAGGACGAACCGCTCTCTGTATCTGTGCTTTCCTCTCCGGATGTACTGTCATCCGAAGAGCTGTCGTCTGCAGAAGCATCATCCTCTGTAGATTCTGTCTCCTCTTCTTCTTTCAGATTATCCGTGTTCATCTCCAGTACATTCGGAAGGGAAGAGGATACTGTATACACATTTTCCTTGTCCCCTGTTGTCATGTAATAATCGGAGTCTGCTCCGTCTCCGATATAAATGGTTTCTGTTGTGCCATCTTCTCCTGTCACGGTAATGGTATAAGCAGGGGAATCCAGTCCATAGCTTTCCAGAGAATCCGGATCCTCAATCTGCCGCTCAGCCTGTACATCGGATACTGTATCCGCGATATTCTCAATGGTATCCTGCACAAGAGCCGTCTCCGTATCATCTTTCAGATGCCAGGTATCGTCTTCTTTTACAAGAGATACGCTGCTTCCGTCTTCGGAAGAGTAGGTGATCTCCACCGGATTTTCAATGTCCACCACCTGGATCTTCTCCGCTTCGGCTTTGGCCTGTTCTGCTTCCTTCTGACTCTGATTGTAGCTTCTAAGTGCAAAGTAAACAATACAAAGTACAAGAAGTACTGCCAGAAGTATGATAAGTCCTTTTTTCTGTTTCATCTGTCCACTCCCTATGCTTTTCTACGTTTCATCCAGATCACAAATCCTCCGATCAGAACAACCGCCGGCACACCAAAGATCAGCGCTGTACTGATAGAACCTGCATGCCGCACGGTGTTCAACTCTACAGACAGGCTCTTCGCCTTGATGGAAAGATTTTCAACATCGTCAAAATTGTTCATAACGAGATTGAGGAAGAGTCTCGAATTATCCAGATTGGAAAAATACTCCGTAATCTGGGAATTGATCATGCTTTCCGAAGCAATCACGGTCAGCTTCGCGTCATCTTCCTCCGCGACAGCTGCGAGAGTATATTCTCCCTGTGTCTGTTCCTCTTCCGTCACTGCGTATCCTTCTGAGGATGTCGTCATCACCTGTGTCACAGAAAGCGTATCTCTTAAATCTTCCTGTACGGTAAATCCGGCTGAATTTACAAGAAGTACCATATCGCTTTCCAGACCGTCTCCCAGATCTCCCGATGCTGAGATTTCCGGGAAGATATAATAGTAATTACCCTGGTAGCACCGCTGCATATCCGCAATGTAGCCGTCCGTTTTTGTCATTCCGTACTGTTCCATAAACGCGTTCAGATTCGGCGTCTCCGTGGAAGCATCACCCATCACATAGATGACCTTTCCTCCTTCTGACATATAATTCAGAAGCATCGTTTCCTCCTGCTCGGAAATATCGCTCGTCGGCGCATCGATCAGGATCAGGTCGCAGTCTGAAGGGATCTCCTCTACCATCAGAAGATTCAGTTCTTCCGTTGTCACACTGGATTTCTCCAGCTCATCGCTCAGAGAAGTGGATAATGTCGTCTCGCCGTGTCCGGTTGTATAGTAGATTTTCTTCGACACATCCGTTGTAATCTGATTGATCGCACTTGTCAGCTGACCGTCCGCATCAAACTCCGAATCAGACGCAGACCCTGTCGTATAGTAGGAGCTGTAGTCCTGCACAATAATATCCGTAAACAGAACTGTAGCAGATTTTCCGGTCTCCTCGCAGGAAACGACAATGGAATTGGACTGTGCATCTTCATTCTCCTGAAGAGCCTGCGGATGATCCACCGGATTGATCCATTCTACACTGATCTTGTCAGTCAGTGCGGTATATCGTTCCAGGAATGTTTTGATTCTCTCGTCTGTAGATGATTTGTCTGCATATACCGTAAACTTGATATCGTATTCCAGATCTTTCAAAAGATTTCTGGATGTCTTGGAAATTCCGTAAATGTTTTTATTGCTGACATCAACCTGTCTGAATTTCTCCGGGAGCTGCCCGACAATCAGATTGATGACAACTGCGATCACGATGACAATCGCGATCATACCCACACTGTAAAATCCATAGCGGGTCTGAAGACTTCGGAATTTTTTCAGCAATTTCTTCATGTCTTACCCTCCTAACTGAATCTTCTTTTCTGTATTGACTGAACCGTCAGGAATAAAAACACCCCGATCAGAGTCAGATACATCACAACCCCGCCGATGTCCAGAAGATTATTTTCCGCGACACTCGTAAACGTCGAAACAAGCGCGAACTTTTCAAAGATTGTGGAAAGAATTCCTTCATATAAAGAAGAGTCTACAACATAGATCACAATAAGAACAATCGTACCGATTCCTTCAATTCCGACACTCAGCAGACCGTTTTTGGTCATATTGTAAACAAACAAAACGCAGAGGGTCAGCATCATCCAGATTCCTGCCATCCCTCCAAATGCGGAAGACGGAAGGAAGCTTAACAGTCCATCCCACAGATAAATCACCATCAGGACACCAAATGTTCCGATGGCCGCAATAATCTGGCTCTCCGTCATGGCGGAGATAAAACTTCCGATGGCAATATATACACATCCAAGAAGGAAGAATACAAGAATCGATGTATAATCATTCTTAAAATATGCCGTTCCCTGTGTACTGATAATCAGCGGATACGCACAGAACAGTACGCAAGGAATCAGAAATACCGTCACCATGGCAAAATATTTTCCCATTACCATCTTGCCCACGCTTACCGGGGAGGTCAACAGCAGCTGGTCGGTCCGGCTTCTCCTTTCCTCGGAAAAGCTTCGCATCGTAAGAATCGGAACCGCCACAAGAAAAATAAACATGACCCCTTCCAGCGAATAGGAAAAATACGGATATCCGTTGTTTAAATTGTATGCCATGAAGTAGATGCCTGTCATAAAGGTCAGAAAGGCGATGAAAATACTCCCCGTCATGGAGTAAAAATACGATTTAAACTCACGCTTATAGATTGCCAGCATGTGGACGTCCTCCTTCCTGGGTCAGCTGAAGGAAGATGTCCTCCAGTGTATTCTGTTTTCTGTACATGGAGATCAGCGCGCTGTCCTCTCTTGCAAAGGCACGGAAAATCTCCTCCCGGATGTCAACATCCTCTTTTGTCTCAATGACCGCCCTGGTGATTCCAGGATCGGACGACAGATAGCTGACTTTCTGAATTCCCGGAATCCGTGAGAGAATCTCTTCGGTTTTTTCCGGAAGCAGTCTTGTCTCGATCTCGGTCGGCGCATTCCCTGAAAATTTCTTTTCCAGGTTTTCCGGCGTATCACTTGCCACCAGTTTCCCCTGGGAAATAATGATGATGTAATCGCACACTTCCCTGATCTCCGCAAGAATATGGGAGCTTAAAATGACCGTATGATCTTTTGCAAGCTCCCTGATTAACTCTCTGATTTCGATGATCTGTTTCGGATCCAGGCCGACTGTCGGCTCATCCAGAATAATTGTCTCAGGGAATCCAAGCACTGCCTGCGCCAGACCCACTCTCTGGCGGTATCCTTTGGACAAATTCTTAATCAGCCTTTCTCTCACATCATAAATCCTGACCATCTTCATTATTTTTTTGACTTCAGCCTTTCTGTCCGCCTTTTTTACCTTTTTCAGCTCCGCCGCGAACATCAGATACTCCTGCACTTTCATGTCCATATAAAGCGGCGGCATCTCCGGGAGATATCCGACAGATTTTTTCGCCAGTTCCGACTCTTTTAAAATATCATGGCCGTTGATCAGAACTTCCCCTTCGGTTGCCCCGAGATATCCGGTCATGATATTCATGGTTGTGGACTTTCCGGCTCCGTTTGGCCCAAGCAGCCCATAGATATGTCCCTTCTCTATTCGAAAGTTCAGATGATCCACAGCAGTATGGCTGCCGTATTTTTTCACTAATCCGTTGACTTCGATCAATGTGCTTCCCTCCTCTGTTTTAGTCTATGCAATACCTTATCAGGAAATTGTGTCTATTCTGTGCCAAAACTGTGATGAAAAAAAGAAACACCGTCCTTGCCACCGGCACCGGAATATACTATAGTAGAGGATAGCAGCGGAAAAAAGGAGGAGGAAACACAGCATGGAATATGCAGAGGATTTACAGATGGACTCTCAGGAGTCCGCAAAAAGAATGGAGGAAGGACGTCTTTACCTTCCGTCCGACCCTGAAATTATGAAAAAACAGTTTGACTGTCTGGAAAAGCTGTATGATTATAATCAGACAAGACCGCATGACCAGGAACTGAGAGCCAGAATGCTCAAAGATATGTTTGCCGAATTGGGCGAGGGATGCTATATCGAGCCTCCGCTTCGTTCCAACTGGGGTGGATATCATACCCATTTTGGAGATCATGTCTACGCCAACTTCAATCTGACTCTTGTTGACGATGGACATATTTATGTCGGCAGCAAGACCATGATCGGACCGAATGTCACCATCGCGACCGCAGGTCATCCGATCGAGCCGAATCTCCGGTATCTGGAGATGCAGTACAACATGGACGTACATATTGGAAAGAATGTATGGCTCGGAGCAGGATGCGTCATCCTTCCGGGCGTGACAATCGGGGACAATACAGTTATCGGAGCCGGCAGCATTGTCACAAAGGACATCCCGGCCGGAGTAGTAGCTGTAGGAAATCCATGCCGGGTACTGCGTGAAGTAGGAGAACACGACCGGGAATACTATTACCGTGACCGGAAAATCGATGTACCGATCCCGGATGTGCTTTCCAAACTTGACAAGGACTGATCTTCAGGAACTGTTTCTATTGCACAAAAAGAGCTTTGCGCGGCCCTTTCTCCGGGCGTTGCAAAGCTCTTTTCTTCTACTCTTCTGTCTCATGTTTCTGTGGTCTTTCAAAATCCAGATCAATTTCCCTGACCTCCTGTTTTGTCGGGATCGACGCAGCCGCTCCAGGTCTTGTGACCGCAATGGCCGCCGCTCTGGAGGCCACGATCAGGCATTCTCTTACATCCATCCCGGATACCAGTCCGGCGATAAAATATCCGGTAAACGTATCTCCTGCTCCGGTCGTATCGGTCACCGGTACATGGAAGCTGTCCTGGAAAAACCGCCTCGATGCATCCTGATACACACATCCGTCTCCGCCAAGCGTCATCACAATCCCGGCCTTCGGATACAGTTCGGACAAAGTATCCAGAATTTCCCCCAGCTCTTCTTTTCCTGTCATCTGCGCGCCTTCAATCTCATTGACAAGGAAGAGGTTTACTTTGCCAAGATCACAGGATTTAAGCTGCTCATTATACGGGGACGGATTCAGGATGATCCGCATCTTCTTTCTGCTGGCCGCTTCGATGACATAATCTACGAGATTGATCTCGTTCTGCACAAGTACGATATCCTCCTCGCTGAAATCCGCCAGCACTTCATCGATATAATTTTTGGTAAATTTCCGGTTTGCTCCTCCATACAGAAGAATGCAGTTCTGTCCGCTCTCATCCACCTGAATGATCGTATGTCCCGATGGTCCCGGAACTTTCCATATATAATGCGTATGAATATTTTCCTTCCTGCAAAGATCCACCAGCATCTCTCCGTCTTCTCCGATCATTCCGGCATGGTGGACTTCCAGTCCGGCCCTTGCGAGGGCAATCGACTGATTCAGCCCTTTACCGCCGCAGAAAATCTTTCTCTCCACTGTATCCAGTGTCTCCCCCGGCTCCACAATATGGTCCACCGTGTAGGTATAATCCAGATTCAGCGATCCAAAGTTGATGATTCTCATCGGTCCGTTCCTCCTTCTAATCCTTGATTTTTAATACTTCCCTGTCATAGGTCCACAGCCCGTTTACTTCTTCTTCAATATCCGACAGCTGCGTGTAGACAGCCGCGCACAGCCCTTTTCGCTCCAGATTTCTGACTTCTTTCCAGATTTTTTCATAGGCATGGCACAGGCTCTTCTTCCCCGGGAAAATCCGGTATCCGTATATTGCCGGGCACGCACTGTGCCCTTTTTCTCTCATGGAAAATCCTCCAAATTCCGACAGAATGGAAGCCCGCTCTTTCTCCGTCTTCACTTTCAGCCGGAAGAAATAGTTGTGGGTACTCCGCACATCCCCGCATCTCTGGTCGAACCAGCCGCTGGCCGCATCTACCAGACGCGTCGGATCCAGACGTTTCAATTCCTTTGTAAGCCTTTTTGTATCAAACTGTCCCCATCCTTCGTTAAACAGCGTCCAAAGGACGATGGACGGATGCCCATAGAGTGTGCGTACTGTCTGTCTCATCTCATGTTCAAACTCTGCCCGGCCTTTTTCACTCTTTCTGGACAGAAGCCGTCTTACCTTGTCCGTGACCGTAATGTGCCAGATACTCATGGCAGTCGCCCCGTAAGTCACATACCAGTGATGGTACGCTTCTCCTCCGTTAACCATATCCTGCCACACCAGCATTCCCAGACGGTCGCAGTGATAGTACCAGCGCTGTGGCTCGATTTTGCAGTGCTTCCTGAGCATGTTATAGCCGAGATTTTTCGCCTGACTGATATCAAAAATCATCGCCTCATCGGACGGCGCTGTATAAAGCCCGTCCGGCCAGTACCCCTGATCCAGAAGTCCTCTCTGGAACAGAATCTCGTGGTTCAGGCAGATCCTTGGAATGCCTTTCGGATCCTTTTCCACCGTGATGCAACGCATCGCAAAGTAGCTTTTCACCTTGTCTTTTCCCATCCGTACTTCAAACTCATACAGATATGGATCCCACGGTGTCCAGCTCCGCTTTTCCCTTAACCGGATCCGGACAGGTTCATTCGTTCCTGCCTCACAGACTCTTCCCTCCAGAATAATCCTTGCCTTCTTTGCCACATTGGCAAATACGGTAATCTCCACTTCCCCGGTGTCATAAAACGGCCGGCACTTGATCTCTTCAATATAATTATGCGGCACTGCCTCCATCCATACTGTCTGCCAGATTCCGCTCTGAGCCGTATAGAACATACCGCCTTTTTGAATTTTCTGCTTGCCCTTCGCATGCCAGCTCTGGTCCGATATATCGCGTACCCGGACGCAGAGGTCATTCTCCCCTTCTTTCAGATACCGCGTAACATCAACGGTAAAGGGAAGATATCCTCCTTTATGACAGCCGGCGCGCCTTCCATTTATATACACGACACACATCTGATCGACCGCACCAAAATGCAGCAGAATCCGTTCCCCCGACTGCGCCGGATTTTCAAACGTCCGGTGATACCAGAGTGTTTCCTCCGGGCGGAGTCTCCGCTTCACACCGGACAGAACACTCTCCGGCGAAAACGGGACAAGAATCTTTCCTTCGAAGGAGGCAGGCGGACGCTTCCCGGATTCCCGGCAGATCCGGTAATCCCAGTATCCGTTCAGGTTAATATAGCTTTTTCGGCGCATCAGAGGTCTTGGATACTCTGAAAGGACATGCTCCGTATCCAGGTCTTTTCCCCATCTTGTATAAAGCGTTTTCATTTTGTCCGTTCTCCTTTCAGACTTTCTTCCATCTTCTGAAGCTGACGGTAAAAAGTTTCCAGCTCTTCCTCGTCAAACGCTTCCCACCAGATCTCATCCCCTTTTTCAAAAATCTCCTTCACCTGCTCCGACTTTTCCCTGCCCTCTTCGGTCAGACTGATCAGACAGGATCTGCGGCAGGACGGATCGATCTCCTTTCTCAGAAGCCCCGCTTTTACAAGCCGGTCCACCGTTCTGGAAATCGTCGTGACATCCACAAAACACCGGTCTGCAAGTTCTCTTTGTGTCATAGTACCATATTTTCTGAGAGAATTCAAAATTCTTGGCTGTCCCTGCCCTACTTTCAGGCCGATTTCCTGAAAATACGGCCGAAGCGCTGCCCTCCTGGCAGCATTTATCTGAAACCATAGTTCTCTGATCTTACTTTTTTCCATTTTCCATCTACTCCAGTTCAAACTGTCCTGTATAAAGCTGATAATAACGGCCTTTCTGTTCCAGAAGTTCCTCGTGATTTCCCCGCTCAACGATCTCTCCTTTTTCCAGTACCATAATCGCCTTGGAATTGCGTACCGTAGAAAGGCGGTGGGCGATGACGAACACGGTCCGCCCTTCCATGATGGCATCCATTCCCTTTTCAATCAGACGCTCGGTTCTCGTATCGATGGAACTGGTTGCCTCATCCAGTACAAGAACCGGCGGCTTGACGGCCGCTGCACGCGCAATGGAAAGGAGCTGCCTCTGGCCCTGGGAAAGGTTGCTGCCGTCCCCGTAAAGCATCGTGTCATATCCTTTCGGGAGCTTCCGGATAAAAGAATCCGCATTGGCGATCCTTGCCGCGTCCCGGACTTCCTCATCCGTGATTTCCTGATCTCCATACCTGATATTGTCTGCGATCGTTCCGGTAAACAGGTGGGTATCCTGAATGACCATTGCAAGAGATCTGCGCAGGTCATCTTTCCGGATCTTGCGGATGTCAATCCCGTCATACGTGATCATTCCGCTCTCGATCTCATAAAACCGGTTGATCAGATTGACAATCGTCGTCTTTCCCGCTCCGGTCGATCCCACAAAGGCAATCTTCTGTCCCGGTTTTGCATAGAGCGAAATTCCATTCAGAATCCGTTTATTCGGCACATAGGAAAATACGACATTGTCAAAACGCACATCGCCTTTCAGCGGTGTGAGCACCACCTGATCTTCCTTCTCTTCCCGCCATGCGTATTCTCCCGTCTTCTCTTCACATTCCACCAGAACATCCCCTTCTCTTCTTACATTGCAGAGGGTGATGGTTCCTTCATCAATCTCCGGTTCTTCCTCCATCATCTGGAAAATCCGCTCCGCACCGGAAAGGGCCGCCAGCAGGAAATTCACCTGCTGTGTAAACTGGTTCATCGGCATGGCGCTCTGGCGCACATAGACGAGATAGGAAGAAAGGCTGCCGATATCCAATAGTCCGGACAGGGCAAAGAGCCCGCCCACACAGGCCGAAACCGCATAATTCACGAAGGAAAGGCTTACAATTGTCGGCACCATCATTCCGGCAAAAGTCAGGGCATTCGTCGATTCCCTCCGGAGATTTTCATTCATCTCACAGAACTTCTTGAAATCAGCCTTCTCGTGGTTGAACACTTTCTCCACTTTCTGGCCCGCCGCCATCTCTTCTACAAATCCATTGATCTTTCCGATCTCCTCCTGCTGCCTTGTAAAGTATTTCCGGCTTCTGCTGCCGTTAAACTTGATAAAGGCAGCCATCAAAAGCAGAAAAACCACGACAATCAGCGTCAGCCGTACACTTAATACCAGCATCATGGTAATCGTTCCCGCCAGCATAAGGAAACTCTGAATCAGCATGGCGAAGCTGCTGTTCATCGCCTCCTGCACTGTGTCTACGTCATTGGTGAACCGGCTCATCAGCTCTCCGTGAGTATGGGCATCATAATATTTCAGTGGAAGCTTCTGCACGTGGGCAAAAAGATCCTGCCGGATTTCCTTGATGACCTTCTGTGCCGTGATGACCATCAGCTGGTTGTAACCAAATGTTGCCGCCACACCGCACAGGTAAAGGACGGCCATACCTGCTACCGCCGTCAGAAGCCCTTTCACATCCCCCGGAAGAATAAATTCATTGATAACCGGTTTCAGCAGATACGTCCCCAGAATATTGGCTCCGGTACTGATCAGCACAAGCACCGCCACCAGAAGGAACATCCACTTGTGTCCGCCAAGATAGTGCATCAGATGCCCCATTGTCCGCTTCAGATCTCTTGGTCTTTTATATCCCAGATATCTTGCCATTAAAGCTCCGCTCCTTCCTTTTGAGATTCATAAATTTCCTGATAGATTTCATTTCTTTCCAGAAGTTCTTCGTGGGTACCGATATCCGACACCTTCCCGTCATCCAGAATCAGGATCTGGTCTGCATGACGCACAGAGGAAATCCTCTGGGCGATGATGATCTTCGTCATCTCCGGAAGTTCCTCTTTTAACATCGTCCGGATTTTCGCCTCGGTTGCCGTGTCCACAGCACTCGTTGAATCATCCAGTATCAGTACTTTCGGCCGCTTCAGAATCGCCCGTGCGATACAAAGCCGCTGCTTCTGTCCACCTGACACATTGACACCGCCCTGCCCCATTTCCGTCTCATAACCGTCTGCAAGCCGGTCGATAAACTCATCCGCACAGGCAATACGGCAGGCCTGTTCAATCTCTTCCATCGTGGCATCTTCCTTGCCCCACCGCAGGTTTTCTATCAAGGTGCCGGAAAAAAGCGTATTCTTCTGAAGCACCACGGCAATTGCGTCCCGCAGATGCTCCACCTTGTATTTTTTCACCGGAATTCCATCGATCCGGACCTCCCCTTTTGTCGCATCATAAAGACGAGGAATCAACTGAATCATCGTTGATTTCGCTGAACCGGTCTGACCGATAATTCCAAACGTACTGCCTGCCGGGATTTTCAAAGACACATCCGACAGAATATATTCCGGTGCGTCCTTTCTATATTGAAAGTAGACATGGTCAAACTCAACCTCGCCGCGCTCTACCTCGTGGTCTTCCGCTTCCCGGTCGGTAATATCCACTTTTTCATCAATGATCTCCAGAATACGGCTTCCCGATGCCATGGAACGGGTCATCATCAGAAACACATTGGAAATCATCATCAGAGAATTCAAAATCTGCATAACATAGCTTAGAAAACCGGTCAGCTCCCCGACCTGCATTCCGCCGACCTGAATCATCCTGCCACCAAACCAGATGAGGCTCAGAATCGTGCCGTACATCACAATCTGCATGGCCGGCATATTCAGCGCCGCCAGACGGAACGCTTTTTCCGACTGGGTTTTCAGATTCCTGTTTACCTCATCAAACTTCTCCGTCTCGTATTCCCCTTTGACGTACGCTTTCACCACCCGAATCGCCGTCAGGTTCTCCTGAATAATCCGGTTTACCAGATCAATAGCCGTCTGCATCTTCGTATACAACGGCTGAACATGACTCACAATAGAAAACAGAAGCACCGCCAGAATCGGAAGTGCCACAAAAAACACAAGCGCAAGCTTTCCATTGATGGAAAATGCGACCGCCGTTGCAGCTACAAGCATTACAGGCCCACGGCAGAAAGGCCGAAGTCCCGTAGACACCGAATTCTGGATATTGGTCACATCACTTGTCAGCCTCGTCACGATCGACGACACCCTGAAATGATCAATATTCGCAAACGAAAATCCCTGAAGACTCTCATACTCCGCTTTCCTCAGCTCCGCTCCAAGCCCCTGGCCGGCAAGAGCCGAAAACCGCGAACTTCCGATCCCCAGAAACAATGCAAGCAACGCGCAGATAACCATCTGACCCCCCTTCATATAAATATAATGCCTGTCCCCGTTCACCACACCGACATCAATCAGGTCCGCCATAATCAGCGGCACAATGAGTTCAAACAACGATTCCGCCGTCACGCACAAAATCGCCAGCAGAGCATACTTCTTATACTTCCCCATATAAGAAAAAATTCTCCTCAGCACATCCCACACCTCCAAATACTTGTATATACAACTATTGTATGCTCATCATTCACCAATGTCAATATCGGCAACGTAACATTGGGGACGTGTTCCGATGCACCGGAACCTGTCCCCAATGAAAAAAAATCAGTCTTTTTTCTCTGTTGTGCTTAATTTGTATGCAATAAAGAATATGGCGGCCGCCGCAATCAGTGTGATGATAGCTGCCTGATATTGATCAAAGATCTGTGTGATTTTGTACCAGGAGCTTCCGGCCTTTTTCCCAAGGCCAAGGAGGAGCAGATTCCAGATTCCGCTTCCGATGGCTGTGTAGCACAGAAATTGAGCAAAGGGCATTCTGGTCATGCCTGCCGGTATGGAGATGAGGCTTCGTATGACAGGTACACATCTTCCGAGAAGGACTGCTTTGTTTTCGTGCCTGTCAAACCATTTCAGTGTCTTTTTGATGTCTCCTTCTTTGAAGCCTGCTTTCCTGATCAATCTGTTTGACAAAACATGATCCAGCCGGTTCAGTGGTATAATCCTCCCTGCCCAGTACAGAATCACCGACCCTGCCAGTGATCCTGCCGTCGACGCAATGAACATTCCCTGTAGATTCAGATCTGTATGCTCCGTCAGAAATCCGCCGAAAGACAGAACCGCTTCGGACGGAATCGGTGGAAAAATATTTTCGATCATAATCAGCAGGAACATTCCGAAATATCCGTATTCCGACAAAAGCTCAAGCAAGTGTAATTCCATTTTTCTTTCTCCCTGTTCACATGGCTATATGACACTTTATCGGTTTCTCTTTTCTTTTATGCGTTGTCCTGCTCGATTTGTTATTTCAGTCCGTAAAAGACCGCCGCAGGATTGGGGGCTTCCTTCTCCTTGCGGCGGTTTTTTCAATTTACCCTATATTATTTTGCAGATCCTCTTTTTTTCACGATCACCGCACCTGCGATGACTACAACAGCTGCTCCCATCACAATCAGAAGTGTTACAGTCGGAGCGCTGTCTCCTGTTTTGACAACGTCTGCTCCTGACTGTTTCTGAGTGGTTCCTTCATTTCCGGAGGTATTGGATGCTCCGGTCTGTCCGTCACCATTGCCGATGTACTGCTGATCAGCCAGCACAACCACATAGTCGGATGCATGACTGAATGTCAGAGATACATTTCCGCTTTCTGCTACTTTTCCACTGTTGATGTATACCAGTTTTCCATCACTGTCATAGTAATAAAGATTTCCGAATTTTCCTGCATACTGGCTTCCTACATTGAGTGTCAGTTTTGCCTGGAATCCGAAGTCTCCCTCATGCGCCAGCGAAAGCTGCATGGTCGGATTGTCCCCTGCAAGTTTCTTTACGACACTGCTTGGAATTGCGTTGGTATTCATGGTTACCTTCATGTCAATGTCTTTCAGATCAGAAGCTTTAATGTCTTTTCCGTTGATGGTCCATGTGTAGGATCCCATGTTGAGCTGAATATTCACATTTTTGCCTTTTGCGGCTTCCAGAATTTCCTTGGAAAGAACAGTTGCGTCTCCCATATCTACCTGTACTGTTGAACCAGCGGAAGTTCCTTTGATTTCCTGCACAACAGAATCCACGGTATCTGCCGGAATTTCTGTACCCGGATTCGACGGTTCCTCCGGTTTGGAAGGCTCTTCCGGATTAGATGGCTCTTCCGGATCTACTGGTTTTTCCGGATCAGTCGGCTCTTCCGGATCTACCGGTTTTTCCGGGTCGGATGGATCTGTTGCTGTCTTTTCTCCATATCCGCGGAATGTACGGTCATAATCAACTGTTATTTTTCCATCTTCCGGCCATGCTGTAATCCATGTAATATTCGTATATCCCTCAAATTCGGTCGGAAGTGTAATTGTATCTCCTTTTTCTGCAACAATGCATTGAATAAAGTCAAATTCTTTTTCATTGTCGCTGTATCCCCAGTCGTTTCCCGCATACATATCATCAATGATAAAACGCACAAGGTAATTAGAATACTCTGCTTCAGCATATACAACTGTTCCGCTTGACTCTACAACACTGCTTTCATCTTCTTTTCCCCATCCTGTAAATTTTAATCCAGGATAGGATTCCGGTTTCTCCGGAAGGCACTTTTCATAAATCGACTTGTAGCTTGTTCCTTTATCGACTACCAGCGCCTGTTCATTCACACGATACCTTCCATCAATTCCTGTATAACTGATATTCGCCAGTGCAACCGCTTTATCACCATAATCTGCCGTAACTCCCGTAGAGTTCATAATGGAGTGATCTAACGGGAGTTCTTTATCTTCCGGATTCTGCTCCAGCATATACGTCGGCAGCACCCATTTTTCTAACTTGATCTCATCAGAAAGATCATCCGGAACATATTTATATGCTTCTTGATAAAGGTCTCCATAAGTTGCTCCATCTTCATATAAATACAGCTCGTCCGAATAATCCCATTCTCCCTTATTATTTAAATATGAAAAACTAAGCGTAAATACATTTTCATCATATGAAGCAGTTACATGTACATACATTGCTCCGGAAATCAGAGCATCATCTCCGTTCTGTAAACTATACGTCCACTCCTTAAAGTTGAGTTTATCATAACTGTCTTCCGGTTCCGGAATTGTCTTAATGTATTCTTTCAGATCCCCATACGTAGCGTCTTTTTGCAACAGTACAAGTTCATCTGAACTATAAGTCCTCTCGCCGTTCTGATTCAGATATTCTTTGGAAATTGAAACCGGAGTCTTATCATATTTTGCATAAACAACAAAACTCGTTATCTGGTCCGTCACCATTGTGTTTTCATCAATCGGATTTCCGGCAGAATCTACCCATCCAATCTGTTTCGCGCTTTCAAAAGTATGGTTTGCTGCCGGGATTTCAATACCACTTTCTTTAAACGTAGCACGTTTTTCCAGATTTTCCTTTTCAATTTCACTTACCGTATCCCATATTCCATTTTCGTTTAAAACCCTGAACTCAATCCGACCAGTATACGTCTGATTTACAAACGTATCTTTATTAACAACCTGAACATAATACGGCTCTGATAAATAAAAATCCTGTCTGTACTTTATGACATCAGCCGAATTTCCAGCCTGATCTCTCATCGTTACAGTACTGAGATACCACTCGCAAGGATATGTGTTCTCATCTATTACAAATTCACCAATCCATGCGTCAGCTTCCTCATTATATTGAAGGTCAACATAAGTACTGTTATTGACAATATCCTGATCTGCGCTCATATAAGCATAGCAGTTATATTCATCCAGACCTACATTATCCGTTGCCTTGATCTTGATTGTTACCTTATCGCCAGCTCTTACAACTTCGCCATTCTTATCTACTTCGATCGAAGTAATAACCGGCTGTTCTTTATCGTTGACAACTTCTTCGGATTCTTCTGTATTGAACCAGTAGTTTTCAGGATGATCTACCTTGAATTCCGCCATATCTCCTGAACGGGAAAATCCCACCTGATCCAGGACCCATTTTCCGCCACTCGGATTATAAATCTGCGTGTTTCCTTCATACTTTCCAGTCTCCGGATTCAACTGCATCCAAATATTGATCGTAGAATATCCATTTTCGTTTTTAAAAATCACATTTACGTTACCCGGATCTTCTGTAATAGCCGGATCTGTCTCAAAGAATACAGATACAGTATCCCCATTCTTTAAAGTCTTACCCTGCTGATCCAGAACAAAATTTTTCACCGTATAGTTTACTTCTTCTTTTTTGAAAGAAAACGTATACATTTCAGTTGACGTTTCTTCATCCATCGATGACATGGTTACATAATTATCTGAATTGTCAATAACACGGATATCCGTAATATATCCGCTGTCTGTATTAACGTTTTCCAGAGAATATTCTCCCACGTAGCGCTTATTCACCTCATCATAGGTGAAATCCATGCCATTCCACACATTGCCTGACTCTGTCTTAAAAACCACATCAGCCTGTACTTCACGAATTCCACTGTCTGCGTCATATGCATAAATATAGAATTTTACTGTATCATTTACTGTCAGTGTCTGTCCCTGCTGCGGAAACTCAACTTTCTCAATTACCGGTTTTGTCGTGTCGTACTGTCCGTCTTTTGCTTCCTCTGTCGTCTCTGTTGTCTCATCAGCAGCTGCTGCCGCTTTTGCCGCATCCGCTTCTGTTTCTTTTTCCGCAGTCTCCGGCTCTGCCTCAGCTTCTTCTTTCTGTACTTCCGCACTTTCCTTTGTCTGCTGTGCTTCTGCACTGTCCGTCTGCGTCTCCGTGTTCTGCATTTCTTCCGGCTGTGCCTTAGTTCCCGGCTCGGCATCCGGTTTTGTCTCCGCAACCGGGTCTGCTTCCGTTTTTGCTTCTGTGCTTGTCTCAGCTTCCGGCTGTGTCTCCATGCTCTGCACTTCCGCCGTCTGCGTCTCTGTGCTCTGTGCGGTCTGTTCCTGTGCAGTCTGCTGCGGTTCTTCTGCCAGAACATTTGGAACGCACAACGATGCGGTAATTGCTGCCGCTGTCAGAAGAGCCCCCGCTCTTCTTGCCCATAATTTTCTTTTTCTCACGGTTTTCTGCCTCCTCATTTTCTGCTTTCCAGTAAAACTCTCGAAGTCCATTCATAGTCATTATATCTCCTCTATTTTCCTTCCACAAGGAAACCTGCACAAACAATCGGAGTGGACAGCCTTTTGGACAGTATTTTTTCATAACTCTTTTATATTTTTTCCATTTATTTGCACAAAATTATGGAAAGAATTCCAATAAAATTGTATAATAGTTGCAGAGCAAAAGAAAAGGGAGGACTCACAATGAAGCAAAACAGTATGTTAGCAATGATTTTAGCTGGTGGGAGAGGTACCCGTCTGCATGAGCTTACCACAAAAGTAGCAAAACCTGCCGTTTCATACGGTGGAAAATACCGTATCATCGATTTCCCTTTAAGCAACTGTGCAAACAGCGGCATTGATACTGTAGGAGTTTTAACTCAGTACGAATCCATTCTTCTGAACAGCTACGTTGCAGCAGGTCGTCGCTGGGGACTTGATGCAAAAAACAGCGGTGTTTATGTACTGCCGCCTCGTGAAAAAGCTGATGCGAACCTGGATGTTTACAGGGGAACCGCTGATGCGATTTCACAGAACATCGATTTTATCGACTCTTTTTCTCCGGAGTATCTCCTGATCCTTTCCGGAGACCACATCTACAAGATGAACTATGCAAAGATGCTGGCTTACCACAAAGAATGCAATGCCGACGCGACCATCGCCGTAATCGAAGTTCCATTAAAAGAAGCCAGCCGTTTCGGTATCATGAATACAGACGAGACCGGACGTATCTACGAATTTGAAGAGAAACCGGAGCATCCGAAGAGCACGCTTGCTTCCATGGGAATCTATATCTTTAACTGGAAGCTTCTACGCAAAATGCTGATCGCCGATGCGAAAGATCCGGATTCCAACCACGATTTCGGAAAGGATATTATTCCTCAGCTTCTTGCTGACGAGAAGCGTCTGTACGCTTATAAATTCAAGGGCTACTGGAAAGATGTCGGAACTATCGATTCTCTTTGGGAAGCAAATATGGATCTTCTTGACGCTCACAATGAACTTGATCTGAACGATTCTTCCTGGAAGATCTATACCGAAGACGCAACCACTCTCCCTCATTATGTAGGTCCTGATGCAGATATTCAGCGTGCATTCATTACACAGGGTTGTATAATCGACGGAACAGTTAAAAACTCTGTTCTGTTTACAGGTGCACGTATCGGTGCCGGTGCCAAAGTGATCGACAGTGTTCTCATGCCGGATGCAGAAGTCGCAGAAGGTGCGACTGTTGTCCGCTCTCTTGTAGCAGACGGTGTTAAAATCGGAAAAGATGCTGTTGTCGGAAGTGTTGACAGCGAACACATCGAATTAGTGGCGAAAAACGTAAAGGGGGCTGAATAATATGAGCAGAGCATTTGGAATTGTAAATTTTGCCGGAAATCATATCGGGGTTGACGGAATGACTGTATACCGTCCGATCGGAGCATTCTCCTTCCTTGGAAGATACCGCGTCATTGATTTTCCGATTTCAAACATGACAAACAGCGGAATTGACCACATTCATGTATATATTAGAAGAAAACCTCGTTCACTGGTAGAACATCTTGGAACAGGCCGTCACTACAACCTGAACTCCAAGAGAGGAAAACTTCTCACACTGTTCTCTGAATACAACGGTGAAAATGATGTTTACAACACAGATATCGCAGCATATCGTGAAAATCTGGAATGTATCGAAAACGCTCCGTATCCATATGTGATCCTTGCGCCAAGCTACATGGTTTATTCCCAGAATTTCGACACTCTGCTTCAGAATCACATTGATTCCGGAGCCGATATTACATTGCTCTATCACACAGTAGATACCGCAAAAGACGAGTTTTTAAAATGCGATATTCTGAATCTGAACAAACAAAAAGGTGTGCTCTCTATCGAGCCGAACAACGGAAACGCAAAAAACCGCAACATCTTCATGGATACCTATGTTATGAAGAAAGAGCTTTTCCTTGAACTGATTGCAAAAGCGAAAAAGCTCTCCTCCATTTACACCTTGTCTCAGATCGTTAATTTTGAGTGCGGCGAACTGGATGTACGCGGAGTTTCCCATCATGGATTTTTTGCTTCTATTACAGACTTCAAGAGTTACTACAATGCAAATATCAATCTGATCGATTTCAAAGCGGCACAGAATCTCTTTGAAAAGAACTGGCCGATTTATACAAGAACAAACGATTCCTGCCCGACACAGTACTTCGAGACAGCTTCTGTGAAAAATTCTGTTGTTTCAAACGGCTGTCTGATCGAAGGAACCGTTGAGAATTCCGTAATCGGACGTGGCTGCGTAGTGAAGAAAGGCGCCGTTGTAAGAAACAGCGTGATCCTTCCTGGCGCATCCATCGGTAAGGATATTACGGTAGAAAATTATGTCGTAGACAAAAATTCCAGTATCCGCCACGTTTCCAATCTGATTGGAACACCTGAAAACCCTGGTTATATCAAACGTGGTGATACCATCTAATTACAAAAATTTTCGGGGATGCTTCATGCATCCCCGTTTTTTATTTCTTAATTATAAAGGATAGGTGAATACAATTGTATCGTTAATGGTGTACCGATAACTGTTCTCTGCTGTCTTTTCTATATCCTTCTTCGTAAATTCTCTTGCTGCATCTGTCTGGAAATATACAGTATCATTGACATTAACTTCAACTGCCCCATTTTGTATCGTCCATGCCGATGATGTCAAATTATCTTCTCCTCTTAATATTTCAATATCACCTCGAAGCTGTGTTTATGTGGATGCCGGCACACCATACGATACATACTCTCCGCTCTCTTTATCCACCAGCATTTCTGTGTAAATCGTAGCTGTCAGAATCAGGTCGTCCCCGACATTCTTATCTTTCGTCCGTTCTTCGTATACAATATTACAGTCTTCTGCCTTTATTCCGTAGTATGCCAGTAAAAACTTACGCTGGTTTTCTACCTCAGCCGGTGCTTCTTCCACAAGAATACTCTCCTGCTTTGCATAGGCAGAAATAAAGTCTTCCCGGCTGATTTCTCTTGGTTCATAAATCCGCATCTGCGTTGCCGCCAACTTTTCATCTTCCGTCACCTGAGTGATTTTCCCGTCTGAATCGCGGGTAAATGTAAATCCCGCTTCTTCCTCTCTGCCGCCCTGCATATACTGGACATGGACAGTCTCTGTATATTCACTTCTGTCTTCCAGCGTTATCTCCTTTACCTGGAGCTTGGTTCCCTCTTCTTCTGCCATCAGAAGGAATTTCATAGCCGGGCCTGAAGTAAGAAAATCCTGCATGCCGTTTTCTGTAAAATAGTCTCCGATCTTATCTTCCCAGTTCTCCATGACGGAGGCATTCTCTCCTGCTGTTTCTCCCGTATTCTCCTGCGCCTGTGCAATGTCTACTCCTTCTCCCACTGCGGACGGCGTGAACAGAAGATCTGCATTTGGGCCTGTCATCATGGCCTCAATCACTGCTTTTGCTTCCGCGCTGACTTCCTCTTCCTTTACTTCGGTCTTCTTTGGATCCGGCTCTTTCTCTTTCGTCGTCTTATCCTCAGACTGACATCCAGCCAGAAGAACTGCCATCATTAACATGAGAGCCCAGATCAGTCTCCATTTCCTTTTGCTCCTCATACTTTTCCCTCCCTTCAAAAGAAAATAGTCTTTCTATTGTTTTAATTATATCATATTTTTATTTTTTTCTATTGCTCATTGCATTTTTTGTGAATCTTTGTGCGCTTTACACAAAAAGAGCGTCATGCTTTTCACACATCACGCTCTCATTCTTTCTTTCACTTCTTCGATTGTCTAAAACAGCGAGATCCCCATCTTGTTGGACAAGTATTCCAGGATCTTAATGCCCCCGGCACTGTTTCCCTTTTCATCCAGGGCAGGGCCGAATACGCCGATTCCCATCCGGTCTACAAGAGGAACTGCAATTCCTCCACCGACACCACTCTTTGCCGGAAATCCGACTGTCATGGCAAACTCACCGGATCCGTCATACATCCCGCATGTCAGCATCAGCGCGCGGATCGCCTTCGCATACTGCGGCTCGATCAGCTCTTCCTGATCCAGCGGATCCACACCATGATTGGCAAGCACCAGACTCATGTACGCAATATCGTGAGCGGTCACATTGACCGAGCACATCCGGAAATAAAAGTCCAGACACTCTTCCACATCACCTTCCAGAATCCCGGATGCTTTCAGATAATAAGCCAGCGCCCGGTTCCGGTCTCCAGTCTCTCTCTCAGACTCGTAAACGGCCTGATTCAGGCTGATTTCCTCGTTGTTGCAGAGTTTCCTCGTAAACTCCAGAAAACGCTCAAATTTCTCATCTGCATCCTTTCCCTTGATACAGCTTGCCACAGTAATGGCTCCCGCATTAATAAACGGATTAAACGGGCGGGTCTTTGTCTCCAGCTTTACAATGGAATTGAACGGGTCTCCGGTCGGCTCCACACCAACCTTCTCATGGAAAAGATGATCCGCTCCACAGTCCCGGATCGCAAGAATCAGCGATACCAGCTTGGAAATACTCTGGATCGTAAACGGAATTCTCGTATCTCCCGCTTCCAGCACATTGCCGTCCAGATCCATTGTGCAGACCCCAAGATAATATTTATTCACATCCCGCAGCTGCGGAATATACTGCGCTGTCATGCCCAGTTTGGTAAATGCTTTCCCATATTGCAGGGCATCCTTCAGAAGCTCTTCTGTCAGCATCACGCCTCTCCCTTCCTTTCTCATCCTGTCATTTCGATAAAATTATCCATAATTTTTCCGTCCATGTCAAGAAGAAAGAAACGCTTCACCGGCTTTTCCGGACTCTGTCCGTACAGCTTCCATAAAACGCTATCTATTGTATGCATCTTCGTACAGACGTTCCTGAGAATTCAAAGGCTCTTCGTCATTATGCACTCTATAGTACATACCGTCCTCATGCATCTCACGCGCTTTCTGATTGTCACGATTCATCGTGTCAAAAATGTATTCCAGCTTTTCCTGAATGGCCGGATCATAAACCGGAGATGCGACTTCCACACGTTTGACTGTATTTCTTGTCATAAAGTCCGCAGATGCTATGTAATATTTTCTCCGTTCCTTCGTACCGAACATATAAATCCGGGAATGTTCCAGGAAACGTCCTACAATGCTGATAATACGAATGTTCTCGGTCTTTCCTTTCACACCTGCCACCAGGCAGCAGATTCCACGGATAATCATCTCGATCTTCACGCCCGCGCAGGAAGCCTCAATCAGCTTGTCGATGATCTTCTTGTCTGTCAGGGAGTTCATCTTGATGCCGATGTATGCCGGTTCCCCCTTCTTTGCGTGTTCGATCTCCTCGTCCATCATATCCAGTACCCGGTTCTGCAGACAGTGCGGCGCCACAAGCAGATGCTGCATGTCTTCCACCACTTCCCCTTTTGCAAGGGCGCGGAATACCTTTGCCGCCTCAATACCGATATCGGTATTTGCCGTCATCAGGGAAAGGTCTGTATACAGTCTGGACGTCTTTTCATTATAGTTTCCGGTTCCGATCTGTGTAATGCACTCAAACTGCTTATCTGTCTTTCTTGTGATCAGGCAAAGCTTGGAATGTACCTTATAGCCGTCCAGGCCGTAAATAACCTGGCATCCGGCATTCTCCAGACGGCGGGACCATTCGATATTATTTTCCTCATCAAAGCGGGCACGGAGCTCCACAAGCACAACAACTTCCTTTCCATTCTCCGCAGCCTCAATGAGCGCCTCAATCACCTTACTCTGCTTTGCAAGACGGTACAGTGTCATCTTGATGGAAACCACGTTCTCATCCTCCGCAGCCTCGGTCAGGAGACGCAAAAACGGCCTGATTGACTCATATGGATAGGAAAGGAGCTTATCTCCCTCTTTAATCTGCTCAATAATGCTTCTTCCATCCCGAAACATCGGCGACTTCTGCGGAGTACGTTTTTCGTAAAACAGACTTTCATTTTTTCTCAGCATATCCTGAATCTGGAATACAAAAGAGAAATCCAGCGGGACTTCGGAATGGAACACATACTTCTCCTCCAGTCCCAGATAATTATCCAGCATCAGCATGCTTCCGATATCCAGATCTCCGGACATCTCAAGCCGGATCGGAGCAAGCTTTCTTCTCTGCTTCATCAGATCCGCCATAAATTCCCGGTAGTCCAGATCCTCATCATAAAGTGCATCCGCATCAATATCGGCATTTCTCGTCACACGGATCAGCGCTTTACCCTGAATCTTGTATCCCGGAAATACCTTGGATACAAAGTGAAGAATCAGATCTTCACCAAGAACATAAGATCCCTTTTCTCCCGGAATCTCAATCATCCTCTGGAAAATATTGCTTGCACACGGTACAATTCCAAGACGGACCTTCTTGCTGCTCTTTGTCGTCAGAGAAACAACCGCATAAATTTCATTATTTTTCAAAAACGGGAACGGCTGTCTCCTGCCGACCACGGT
Source organism: Drancourtella massiliensis (assembly GCF_016900655.1). Classification (GTDB taxonomy): domain Bacteria; phylum Bacillota; class Clostridia; order Lachnospirales; family Lachnospiraceae; genus Sellimonas; species Sellimonas catena. The sequence goes on along the minus strand of NZ_JACJKH010000004.1, from coordinate 16,443 downwards.
CGGGGAAATCAGCGGAAGAATCTCCGACTGGAAGAATCTTTCCATCTTCTTCTCATCTTCAATCTGATCCATGCGGTACAGACGAACGCCTTCCTTTGCAACTTTTTCAATCAGCTTCTGATATACCTTTTCTTTCCTTTTATTCAGCTTTCTGACCTCTTCAAGTATCGCGTCAATCTGCTCCTGTGAAGACATCTGTGTCTTATTGTCCCTGATATCCTGAGGCAGCAGCGTCTGGTCGTACAGGGAACCAACCCGGACCATAAAAAACTCGTCCAGATTCGTCTGATAAATCGATACGAAAGTGAAACGCTCACAGAGCGGTACGGACTTATCCTCCGCCTCTTCCAGTACCCTTTCATTAAATTTCAGCCACGAAAGCTCTCGATTCATATATTCGCTTCCCATATATTCTATACGCTCCTTCATTCCTTTTCTGCAGTACACTTTTCCTTATCGGCAGTTCCTGTATGGAACGCTGTGAAATACCTTCTTCGCATTCCCATCCACTTTTGTCTCCATGCAATAATAACGAACCACCATATCGTTTTTTATCTGTTTTCTACTGCGCTTTTCTCTTTTCATCATATACCCCTTTTCCTGAAAAATCAATTTATAGTTTCTGTTTGAGTATATAAACTTTATAACAAAAAAAGAATAACATATTGCCCCTGTAATCCGTGTCAAATCTACATTAAATTCATGTAAAACTGTGCTTCTCTTGCGTAAATCCAACGTAAAATCAATGTAAAAACAGACGTGGATCATACTACTGTATCTCCTACGTCTGTTTTATAATCCACTGATTTAATGTCACTTTTCCCCTTTATACCCCGGAATGATCATCACATCTTTTGTATACGATTTTTCTGATGGAATCGGTAGATAATTTAAATTCATCCGCAAGCGAATCTATACTATCTCCATTATGAAATTTATCCCGGATTCTTTCATTCCGTTCCTGATAATAGGTACGGGCCCCTGATACCGCTCCCCATCTTTTCTTTTCCTGCGAACGGGGAATATACACTGTTTCTCCCGACACATATTTTTGCAGTTCTTCAAGTAAATGATCCGGAATAATATCCCGAGCATTTCTATATCTCATGAAGAAATTCCTCCATGCTCTTATACTCGTGTATTTTTCCTCCCCCTTCTGTAATAATAGTTCGCATTTTCTCTTCCAGATGATCTGCATAGTCAGCAAATTCATTTAATCGATTCACATTATAATGTTCCATAAGCCCCATTCTCTTTATTCCAAAATCATCACATACAATGTTCAACTCTTGCTGAAGCAAAATTCCCCACATATAGGTCTTAACCGGATCATTCCTTCTGGAATAATATCGAATACGCAGCCATGTATAGGATAATTCCGCATACCAGTCAGCCAGCATCTGAAAGTCCGTATTGTAATTTAAACTATCTTTATCGACATTACTTTCCTTTTCCAGAAACTCCCGTACAACGCACACTGCCTCATGGCACAACTTTCTTTGAACTTCCACATCAGACTCATCAATTACATTGCGATATAACTCAAGAAATGTCTTTGGGACTTTTTTCATATCGGTAAGTTCTTCGATCTGATCGGTCTGAGATTTTCTAAAATATTGATGATTAGAAAAAGCTATAGCCTGAGCCAGATAATCCAATACATAACCTGCGCACATTTTCGCATCGCTTATCGCAGCAAACATCATTTCCGCAAAAATATTCTTTGCTTTTTCATAAGAACTCAAAGCACACTGCCTCATTTTCTCCGGATTTGAAAGATTTTCTGCCTGACGTCTTTTTAAATGATACATAAGAAATAAATGTAGAAATTCTTTCCTCTGAATAACAATTGATGCTGAAACTTGATTATATCTTTACTATACTTTACTAGTTTTTAATCACCCTGTCATAAAGCTGCAATGAAATAGCTGAAAAACAGAAAACACAGTAAAAAACTTCTATGACACATCGCATACGAATTCTAATCTGGTAGAAAAGAACCACACTAATAATTGGAAAATGACTAAATTAAACAAAGGGAAAAATATATGAAATACTATAGAACACAAAATAAAAAAGCCCGCTATTTCGGGCTTTTTCGACTGCGGATGACAGGAATCGAACCTGCACGTCATGGACACCAGATCCTAAGTCTGGCGCGTCTGCCAGTTCCGCCACATCCGCGTACATTAATCCGGCCTTATTTTGCAAGGCCTCAGATAAAAGAATAGACAAGCAGTACTGCTTGTCTAAAGTGAGCGTGCGGGGATTCGAACCCCGGACAACTTGATTAAAAGTCAAGTGCTCTACCGACTGAGCTACACGCCCGTATAATATAATTCAAACCTGGGCTAGTTGGATTCGAACCAACGAGTGCAGGAGTCAAAGTCCTGTGCCTTACCGCTTGGCGATAGCCCAACAGCCCATATTGGGACTAGGGTGGATACAGGGATTCGAACCCTGGGCCTCCAGAGCCACAATCTGGCGCGCTAACCAACTGCGCTATATCCACCATGAAACGTGCCTGCGGGGATTCGAACCCAGGACCTACGGCTTAGAAGGCCGTTGCTCTATCCAGCTGAGCTACAGACACATTGTATAGTTCTTAAAGCATATCCTGCTTTAAGAAAGCGGGTGATGGGAATCGAACCCACGTATCCAGCTTGGAAGGCTGGTGTTCTACCATTGAACTACACCCGCAGATCGCAATATTGATTCCTGTCTCTACCAGGAATCGGGGTGACAGGATTCGAACCTGCGGCCTCCTGGTCCCAAACCAGGCGCTCTAGCCAAGCTGAGCCACACCCCGTTTTTTCGTCTCATCTGTTTTTTCCTGACGACAAAAGTTATTATATATGAACTCCTGATATTTGTCAACAACTTTTTTCATTTTTTTCTACATATCTGATTTCACCCGTCACAGTGCCGTCTTCTGCCATCTCCAGAACAATATAACTCGGCAGCCGGTTCTCCTGCCGAGGGTAGGTAAGGCTGCCCGGATTCATGATAATCATGTCTTTTTCAAACTTCAGACAAGGCTTGTGTGTATGGCCGAAAATAACAATGTCCGCTCCTCTTGCTCTTGCCTCTCTTCTGAGATGATCCAGAGTCATGGATACAAAATAATGATGTCCATGTGTCATAAAAATCTTGTGCGTCTCCATCTGTATTTCCACTTCCGGCGGAAGCTCACCAAAGAAGTCATTGTTTCCGGCTACCACGTAGGCCGGGCATCCGCTTCCATACTGAATTTCCCACTCTCTTCCTTCAACATCACCTGCATGAAAGAGAAAGTCTACCGGTTTCTCCTGTTCCAGAACCTTCTCGAAATTCGTATGTATTTTATGAGTATCACTTACTACCAGGATTTTCTTTTTTTTCATCCACTATCTCTCCTCTATCATCTTCTTCATCTGCCGGAGCCCTCTTCCCCTGTGGCTGATTTCATTTTTCTTTTCCGGCGGAAGCTCTGCCGTAGTGCATCCGTACTCAGGCAGGTAAAAGATCGGATCATAGCCGAAGCCGTGTTCACCTTTGATTTCATAGCCGACTCTGCCCTCGATTATACCAAGTGTTGTCTTCTCCTCTCCATCCGGAAAGACTGCTGCAATCGCACATACAAACCGTGCGGTCCTCTTTTCATCCGGCACACCCTCCATACGTCTTAGGAGTTCACCATTCTTGATATCATAGGAAGTATCCTCCCCCATGTATCTGGCAGAATAGATGCCCGGCTCCTTGTTCAGATAGTCGATTTCAAGCCCTGAATCGTCCGCCATCACAATATCGTCCGGCAGAAGCGCATGAACTGCTCTCGCCTTAATCAGCGCGTTCTCCTCAAATGTGGATCCATCCTCAACGATTTCCGGGTTCACCCCTGCCTCTTTCATGGAAAGTATCTCCATGCCAAGGTCTTTTAAAATCTCCCTGATCTCCACCATCTTATCGGCATTGCCTGTGGCAAATACAATTCTGCTCATCTTACTCTTCCTTCTTTCTCCTGTTTTTATACACCCTGCTCCTCTTTTTTCCTTCTTGGCGGCTTCGGCCCCATAAACTGGTAAAAGTAGGTCTTGATCATTCCATTGTAAATCTTGCGGTTCTTATCCGCCTTTCTTCCAAACCACCGTTCTGTGTCCTCATAGCTTGTGATCATATAGGCCGACCAGTCTTTCAGCCCGCGGAAGCTCTCTCCAAAATCCTGATAGATCTGCGGGAGTGTCTCCTTTTCCTCCAGACGTTCTCCATAAGGCGGATTGGTAATAATAAATCCGTACGGCTTTGGATGTCTCAAATCCCTGACCGCCCTCTGCTGGAAGTGGATCAGATGGTCTACCCCTGCGTTTTCCGCGTTTTTCCGGGCGGTACGGATGACTTCCGCATCAATGTCATATCCCTGGATGTCTGCGGTCACATCCTGTCTGATCCTGTCCTGCGCCTCCGTAGACGCCTCATACCAATGCTTTTTCGGGATCAGATTGCCCCAGTTCTCCGCAGTAAACTCCCGGTTCATTCCCGGCGCAATGTCTGCCGCCATCATGGCTGCCTCAATCACGAAAGTCCCGCTTCCGCAGAACGGATCTACCAGAATCCGGTCTCTCTTCCAGGGAGTAAGCAGAATCAATGCCGCCGCCAGTGTCTCTGAAATCGGAGCCTTTCCGCTCTGCGGACGATATCCCCTCTTGTGCAGAGATTCTCCCGTCGTATCAATCCCCACTGTCACAACATCTTTCTTGATAAAGACACGCACCGGATATTCACTTCCATCTTCCGGGAACCAGTTCTTATGATAATGTTCCTTCATCCGCTCCACCATAGCTTTCTTCATGATAGATTGGATATCAGACGGACTGAACAGCCGGCTTTTGACCGATGCTGCCTTTGCGACCCAGAATTTTCCGTTCTCCGGTATGTACTGCTCCCACGGGATCTGCTTCGTCCCCTGAAAGAGCTCTTCAAATGTACCCGCCGAAAATTCGCCCGCCTTCAGAAGGACCCGCTCTGCGGAACGCAGGAACAGATTTGCCCGGCACAATGCCAGCTCATCCCCGTAAAAGGACACCCTTCCGTCCTCCACCTGTGAAATCTCATAACCGAGATCCCGGATCTCTCTTTTGAGTACCGCCTCCAGGCCGAAGTGGCACGGTACAACGTATTCTATCTGCATATTGCTTCTCCATTTCCGATTTTCTTCTTACTATATCTTACGTGCTGTCCGCCCGCTTGTCAATAAAGTCTTTTTTTTACCAGATGCTGCCGTTCCGGACTCCCCACAAAAAAACCTCCCCGCTTTCTTAGTGATGAAAGCGGGGAAATTCTGTTTCCTGAGACCATATTCCTAATAGTTGCTGTTGTTGTAATCGCTGTAGTCCTTGGTATGACAGTCTGTTGTCTTATTTGTGTTTTTGTTTTTTGCAGCGTTTTTCGTACGGTCTGTCTGTTTGCTGTTCTGAGTGTGCATATTTCCGTAAGAAGAGCTGTAAGAATTGTTCTCGCTGTTGTTTTTGTTCATATTATTTGTGTTTTTGTAGTTTTTTGCCATTTCCATGTCCTCCTTATTGAATTATGGTACGCTTTTAGTATGCTCGGTTTAAACTAGTTTATACACTTGCGTTTTTCCAAAAAGTGGACAGGAAAAATAAGATTTTCTTCCGATTCTTTAGTATTTTTTAACATTTTGCTTGCTTTTTTCTTTATCTTATATTATACTAACTTTTGTAGAAAGCAGGCTTTCTACACCCCTTATTAATTATTTATACTCCCCTCAAAAGACCGGTGGCTCCCCCATCGGTCTTTTATTTTAAGTTTCTGAAATAAGGAGGTACTGCCGCACAGACAGTACCTCCTGTTCTTTTGTTATCGCCCTCCCATGATGCGGAGAACGAGAATAAGAATCAAAAGCGGCAGTGCAAATGGCAGCACAGCAGCAATCAGGCCGGTCACAATCGATACGATAATCAGAAAGACAATGATGAGGCCGGCAAAAAACAAGAGTCGCTTCCACCATGTGTCAATCCCCATCAGGTGAAGAATCGGATGACGGATCTCCTTTTCTTCCTCTTCTTCTGTATACATACTCTGCCCGGAACCGTAGGCACCGGAGGTGCCGCCGTAGTAGTCCCGTTCATTTTCAGCGGAATTAATGATCGTGCGGGCAATCACCCACGGATCGCCGAGCATATCCAGTATCTCCTGCTCCGTTCTGCCGTTTTTTATCTCGCTTCTTATATAAGAATCATAGTATTCGATATTCTCCTGAACCGCCTGCGCATTCAGATCGTTTTCGAGAGCTTCGCGCAGTTTATTCAAAAATTCGCTTCGATTCATCTCTTATACCTCAAAAATCAAATCCCCGTAAGACGGCATCGGCCAGATTTCCTTATCCACAATCATTTCCAGTCTGTCAACCGGAATTCTGAGTGCTTCCATGGCCGGAACTACCTGTTCGTGGAAGTATTCTGCCTGTACCTTCCCTTCTTCTTTGGTGGATGCCTCCTGTGTCACCTGCTCCAGTGTGGTGAGTGCTGCTTTTGCCTCTTTTAAGAGGCTGCTTGTTTCAACCAGAAGATCTCTTTGCACCTCAGCGTCTACACCTGCCTGTACCACTGCGTTGACAGTCTCAGCCAACGTCTTTGTTCCGCGAATTACCGCTGGAATAATGTGTTTGCTTGCAATATCAATCATCGTACGGGCTTCAATATTCACCGCTTTTGCATAGGCTTCATATTTGATTTCCGCACGGGAATCCAGTTCCGCTCTTGTAAATACATGGAATTTTTCAAACATTTCCACGTTTTTATCTGCTACAAGCGCCGGAATCGCATCTACCATGGACGGGAGATTCGGAAGCCCTCTTCTTTCCGCCTCTTTTACCCATTCTTCTGAATAACCGTTGCCGTTGAACACAATCTTCTGATGCTCCGTCGCATATTCCTTGATCAGATCATGTACAGCCTGTTCAAAGTCCTCCGACTGTTCCAGAATGTCGCAGGCATCGCAGAGAGCCTCTGCCACAATCGTATTTAATACGATATTCGGCGCAGCCGCAGAATCTCTGGAGCCGAGCATACGAAATTCAAACTTGTTACCTGTAAAGGCAAACGGTGAAGTTCTGTTCCTGTCTGTCGCGTCCTTATTCAGACCCGGAAGCGCTTTGACGCCTGTCTGGAGCTTTCCGCCTTTAATACTGTGTGTCGCATTTCCAGAAATAACAAGCTGTTCCAGCACATCCTCCAGCTGTTCTCCAAGGAAGACGGAGATGATTGCCGGCGGCGCCTCGCTGGATCCAAGTCTGTGGTCATTTCCCGGATCTGCCGCAGACTCTCTTAAAAGGTCCGCATGTCTGTCTACCGCTCTGAGCACACAGAGAAGCATCAGAAGGAACTGAATATTCTCATGAGGTGTTTTTCCCGGATCCAGAAGATTTTTCCCGTCATCGGTTGTCAGAGACCAGTTGTCATGCTTTCCTGATCCATTCACTCCTGCGAACGGCTTCTCGTGAAGCAGGCAGTGAAGTCCCTGCCGTTCCGCTACCTTTTTCAACGTCTCCATAATCAGCTGGTTGTGGTCAACCGCCACGTTGCACTCTACATAAATCGGAGCCAGCTCGTGCTGGGCCGGAGCAACTTCATTGTGCTGTGTCTTTGCAGTCACGCCCAGTCTCCAGAGCTCCTCATTGACTTCTTTCATAAATGCCGCGATCCTGGCGCGGATGCTTCCGAAATAATGGTCATCCAGCTCCTGTCCTTTCGGAGGCATTGCTCCAAAAAGTGTACGGCCTGTAAATACAAGATCTTTTCTTTTCAGATATTTTTGCCGGTCTACAAGGAAATATTCCTGCTCAATGCCGACCGACGGCTTTACGCGCTTCGACGTCGTATTTCCGAACAGACGCAGAAAACGCAGTGCCTGTTTATTAATCGCTTCCATCGATCTAAGAAGCGGTGTCTTCTGATCCAGCGCTTCTCCGGTATAGGAGCAGAACGCAGTTGGAACATAGAGAATGCATCCATTCTCATCTTTTTTCACAAATGCAGGAGACGTAGGATCCCACGCAGTATATCCGCGGGCTTCAAATGTAGCCCGAAGTCCTCCTGACGGGAAAGAAGATGCATCCGGTTCCCCTTTGATCAGTTCTTTTCCCGAAAAGCTCATCAGCACCTTTCCATTCGCCATCGGTGCAGAAATAAAGGAATCGTGCTTTTCCGCCGTGACCCCGGTAAGAGGCTGAAACCAGTGCGTATAATGTGTGGCTCCTTTTTCTATTGCCCATTCTTTCATCTCATGGGCAATCACATCCGCTGTAGCAATATCCAGTTCTTTTCCCTCTTCGATCGTCCGTCTCAGCTCTTTGTAAATCTTCTTCGGCAGACGCTCCTGCATTACGGTATCGTTAAATACATTTTCCCCGAAAATCTCTGCTACATTGATCACCTTTTTGTTGTCCTCCATGCTTTCTCCTCCATATTCTTTATACAGAAAAAGGCACTCCATACAAGTGGAATGCCTTTTATTCTCTTGTTTCGATTATTCAGCTTTTCCAACAGAGCCGAATAATTCCATTTTTTCTTTTACTTTTTCAACGATAGCTTCTGTACCCGGTTTTAATAATTTACGAGGGTCAAAGCCTTTCTTTTCTTTGTCTTTACCTTCTTCGATGTATTTGCGTGTAGCTTCTGCAAATACAAGCTGGCATTCTGTATTTACATTGATCTTTGCCACTCCAAGGCTGATTGCCTTTTTGATCATGTCATCCGGAATACCTGTACCTCCGTGAAGTACCAGCGGCATATCGCCTGTAAGTTCCTGGATCGCATCAAGAGTTTCAAAGCTCAGTCCCTGCCAGTTTTCCGGATATACTCCGTGAATGTTTCCGATTCCGGCTGCAAGCATGTCAACGCCGAGATCAGCGATCATCTTGCATTCCTGCGGATCTGCACATTCGCCGGCTCCGACAACACCGTCCTCTTCGCCGCCGATGGAACCAACCTCTGCTTCCAGAGACATTCCTTTTTCCTTGCAGATGGCTGCAAGTTCTTTTGTCTTGGCTACGTTCTCCTCGATCGGGTAGTGAGAACCGTCAAACATAATGGAAGAAAAACCTGCTTCGATGCATTTCTGGCATCCTTCGTAAGTACCGTGGTCTAAGTGAAGTGCAACCGGAACTGTGATTTTCATCTCTTCCAGCATGCCGTTAACCATTCCGACTACTGTTTTAAAGCCTGTCATGTATTTTCCGGCACCTTCGGACACACCCAGGATAACCGGGGATTTTGTCTCCTCTGCCGCTGTCAGAATCGCTTTTGTCCATTCCAGGTTGTTAATATTGAACTGACCTACTGCATAATGTCCTGCTTTTGCTTTTTTTAACATTTCTGCTGCTGATACTAACATAATTTTTCCTCCACTTCTCTAAGATATGACCCCCAGGGGAATCGAACCCCTGATTCCACCGTGAGAGGGTGGCGTCTTAACCGCTTGACCAGGGGGCCATGTGCCAGTGAAGAACACGTCTGTGTTACCTCACTTGCTTATTGTATACTATTTTTCCGAAATATACAAGTCTTTTTTTTCGTTATTTTCATCATTATTTTCAGACAATTCTTCGTACGGATGATGAATCAGCTCCTCGGCCTTTTCTTCCGGAACCATAATACACAGTTCCTGCTGTCTATTTTTGATCCGTACCCTGTCAAATTCCCCTCCGAATTCTCCGTCCAGCGTCCATGGAATCTCTTCAAGGGACTCAAAAGTTATTGTTTTTGCTTTGATATTATAAATATAGGTGGAGTTTTTCTCCTTGCTCATCAAAGCGGCGACAATGCTCTGAAGCTCTAGAAGATTTTTCGGTGATCTGATAAGGGTTGCTTCAAATTCTCCGTCGTCAAACTCCACTTCGTGGCCGAACATATTGCGGAACCCTCCCATGGATCTGGAATTTGTCACGGAACAGAATAGAAAATCATCCTCGATCTCTGTCTCATCGTATGTCACCTTGACATGATAGGACGGAATATCAAACAGCCGTTTCGCACCTTCCAGCAAGTATGCCAGGTGTCCGAGCATGTTCTTCATTTCCTGCTTCGTCTGATAGGAGACGTCGGTAAACAGACCGAAGGCCGCCACATACACGAAATAATCATCGTTGAACTGGCCGATATCACAATGAAACGGCTTGCCGTTGACCGCTGCGTCAGCCGCGCTCAAAAGATCTTTTGGAATATGAAGACTGTTCGCAAAATCGTTGGTCGTACCTGTTGGAATGTATCCGACCGGTATCCTGCTTCCCCGCTTCATCATTCCGGTAACAACTTCATCCAGTGTTCCGTCCCCGCCGCTGCACACGACGATATCATAATCCTCTTTGAATTTCATGACTTTTTTGTATGCATCGTGATAACTCTGTGTCGGATAAATCACAACTTCACATCCGCTTTTTACGAACAGATCCACGATGTCAGATAATTTCGGCTTCAAAAGCCCTTTTCCTGCATTGGGATTATAAATAAATAAAATCTTTTTCATCTCCTGCTGCCACCTTTACTAAAACCTCTTGCCTGTTTGCTGAAACGACAGGAAAAGGATGTTAACCTTCTTGACCGGCAACACCCTTCTCATTCTCTCCTGTTTCTATGTATGTCACGGAACTATCTTGCATGTTCCAGGAATTTCTCAATGCCATTTGCTGCTGCTTCTTCGTCGACGCCTTCTGCAACCACCGTCAGATCTTCGCCCCCGCTTAATTTCAGGCTCATCATGCCCATAATGCTTTTCGCGTTGATCTTCTTGCTGCCGATCTCAATGAACACACGGCTTTCATACTGACTTGCCTCCTGTACAAGCAAAGCGATCGGTCTTGCATCCAATCCGTCGTCACATTTGATCTTCAATGGTTTCTTAATCATTTTGTACCTCCTTGAACTCCATTTGCTTTTCTTAACTTCTCAGCAATTTCGCCTAGACGGCGCAGCCTGTGGTTGACTCCGGACTTGCCAACCGGTTCCGGCATCAGCTCTCCAAGCTCTTTCAATGTCGCTTCCGGATACTGCAGACGGGCCATGGCCATATCCCTCAATCCATCGGAAAGCTTTTCAAATCCCATATGATCTCTGATATATTCGATATCTTCCATCTGCTTGACTGCAGCGGACACGGTCTTCTGAATATTGGCGGTTTCACAGTTCACCTTACGGTTTACCGAGTTCCGCATCTCTTTCAGAATCCGGATGTTCTCAAATTCCATGAGGGCAACCGGCGCATCCATCACATTCAGTGCAAGTGAGATCTGAGTGCCTTCTTTTAAATACACGACAAACGACTTCTTCCGTTTCACCACTTTTGCGTCCATCTCAAAGCCATGCATCATCTTCTGAAGAAGAGTCGCCTTTTCCCCGGACGCACATACAATTTCAAAATGATAAGATTTGTGCGGGTCACTCATGGATCCCGCTGTCAGAAAGGCTCCCCGAAGGAATGCCCTTTTGCAGCACCCGTTCTGGAAAACGAGACTGCTCACTCCGGAAAATCCCGCCTGTTTTTCTGGCTCCCTGACAAGCTTTGCTGCCTGCTGGATTCTGTCGGTATGTTTCCGGCCTCCTACTGTTATCAAATATAAAATACTTTTTTTGTCCTGATTTCTACGGATAGAAATTTCAGCCTTTATATTAAACGCTTTTTCCAATAATGTAAAGTACTTTCTTGCAACTGCAATATTTTCCGTGCTGAGCCTTAAGTATGTCTGCTCCCCCTCTTCCAGAGATGCTCCGGCCGAAAAACACAGAATTGCCGCGCATTCTGCAATCTGGCAGTGTCTTGCGCTGCTTATCTGTCCTGCCAGCTCCTCCTTTACCTTTCCTGAAAATGACATCTTTATATTCCTTTCACCCGGGCATCCTTTTCAATGTCCCTGTGCTCGATCTTCAGCCCGTATCCTTCTTCCTGTTCCAGGGCATAGTACAATGCGTTGGCAAGCGTAACAGACCTGTGTTTGCCTCCGGTACACCCGATCGCAATGACAAGCTGGTTTTTTCCCTCCGCCACATAGTTCGGAATCAGAAACTGTACCATGTCCGTCAGTTTATCGAGAAAAATCCTTGCAGTTTCGCTGTTCATTACATAGTCCCTGACCGGAGCATCATTTCCGCTCATCGGGCGCAGCTCCGTAATATAGTACGGATTCGGAAGAAACCGTACATCAAACACCAGATCCGCATCCCCGGGAATTCCATATTTGAATCCAAAGGAGAGGATCGTCACATACAGATTTTTATAGTTTTTGTTCTCCACAAAAATCTTATGGATTTCGGCGCGCAGCTCTCTTGTAAGCATCTGGCTTGTATCAATGATATAGTCCGCCTGCTGTTTCAGAAACACAAGCCGCCTTCTCTCTTCGTCAATGCCTTTATCCACCCTGCCCTCGCCGGCAAGCGGATGGCTCCGCCTCGTCTCCTTATACCGTTTGATCAATGCCTGATCCGAAGCGTCAAGAAACAGGATTTCGAATTTTACGCCCTTTTCTCTCAGCTTTTCCAAAGTCTCCTGAAGCTGTACAAATTTCTGACTGCTTCGGATATCAATTCCAAGCGCCACCTTCGTATATTCTGATCCCGGGAGGATCAGCATCTCCATAAATTTCGGCAGAAGCGGGACCGGCAGATTATCCACGCAGAAATATCCTACATCTTCCAGCATCTTAAGCGCTGTTGATTTGCCCGCTCCCGAAATGCCCGTCACAATTACAATCCGCATATTTCATACCGCCTTTTCTTTCTTGTGTCTCTTATCTTTCGTCCCGTCTGTTCCTGAATTCCCCAATCCTTCTTACTTCCGGCTCCAGCCTGACACCGAATTCCCGGTATACCCGGTCCGATACTTCCTGCATCAAACGGTTCACATCCTCAGCTGTAGCCCCGCCTTTATTGATCACGAAACCGCTGTGCTTTTCCGATACCTGCGCTCCTCCGACCGTAAATCCCCGAAGACCCGCATCCTGAATCAGTTTCCCGGCAAAATATCCTTCCGGGCGCTTAAATGTGCTCCCTGCGCTCGGGTACTCCAGAGGCTGCTTGGTGATCCTTCTCTGCTTGAAATCCTCCATTTTCATAAGGATCTCCTCCCTGCTTCCTTTTTCCAGACGGATGCATGCCTCCAGCACAATGCAGCCACGCTTCATCACGGCGCTTGTCCGGTATCCGAATTCCAGTTCATCCTGTGAAAGGACAATCGTATTTCCGTCCCGGTCAAGAGCCGTCACCTGTACAATAACATCTTTCATCTCCCCGCCGTAGGCTCCCGCGTTCATGACCGCAGCTCCTCCGATCGTTCCGGGAATTCCGGATGCAAACTCAAATCCGGCAAGTTCATTCTCCAGTGCCGCTGCCGCAATCTGGCTCATCAGGGCACCTGCCTGTGCCCGGATTTGCTCTCCCCGGACTTCAATTCCCGACATTTCCCTGCCGATCGCGATAATGACACCCCGGTATCCGTCATCGCTCACCAGAAGATTACTTCCGTTTCCAACGATATAATACTGGACTCCCTCTTTTTTACAAAGCTCTGTCAGCTTTTTGATTTCTTCGCTGTCTGATGGTGAAACAAAGTAGTCTGCCGGCCCGCCGACCCTGAAAGTCGTATGTCTTGCCATCGGTTCCTGCTCTTTTACCCGTTCCGGTGCCGTACATCCACACAGTTTCTCATAAAATTCTCTGTTCATATTCATCTGCCTATTCTCCAAAATGTTCTTTCCATCATAGTCTGTTTCCATTTCATTGTCTTATCATACATCAAAGACTGTTCAAATTCAATGAACTCTTGCAAATTCAGGAAAAATACGATAGTATAGAAATCAGTATTATTTATCAAAAGGAGTGAACTTTTCTTGGACTCGAGTACAGTCATACAAATTGTAATTCTCATATGTTTACTGGCGTTTTCCGCATTCTTTTCTTCCGCGGAGACATCTCTTACTACGGCTAACAAGATCCGTATGCGTTCTCTGGCAGACGAGGGAAACAAGCGTGCAAAAATGGTGCTCTGGCTTTCCGAGCATTCCCCTCAGATGTTGACTGCCATCCTGATCGGAAACAACGTCGTCAATCTTTCCGCCTCATCCCTTACTACGAGCATTGCTTATCAATTCGGCGGCTCCGCAATTGTCGTCGCCAATGCAGCGATCACCATCCTGATCCTGCTTTTCGGAGAGATTACGCCAAAAACGACCGCGACACTGTATCCTGAAAAGATCTCTTTGATTTACGCGCCGATTGTCAAATTTTTTACCAGAATCATGTCACCGCTCGTTGCCCTGATCAATCTGCTTTCCAAAGCAGTACTTTTTCTTCTTCACATCGATGCGAATGCTCAGAGCCGTACCATGACGGAGACTGAACTTCGTACCATCGTAGATGTCAGCCACGAAGACGGCGTCATCGAATCCGAAGAAAAAGAAATGATCTACAATGTATTTGATCTTGGAGACGCCAAGGCAAAAGATGTCATGGTCCCGAGAGTCCATGTGACATTTGCCGATATCAACAGCACCTACGATGAACTGATCGAGATCTTCCGCGAGGATAAATTCACACGGCTTCCGATCTATGAAAATACAACGGACAACGTGGTTGGTACTATTAATATGAAAGATCTTCTTTTATATGACAACACAAAAGAATTTCATGTCCGTGATATTTTGCGGGACGCATACTTTACTTATGAATATAAAAATATCTCCGAGCTCCTTGTCGAAATGCGGGAGGCCAAATTCAACATCGCGATCGTCCTCGACGAATACGGCGAGACGGCCGGCCTCATCACACTGGAAGATATCCTCGAGGAAATTGTAGGGGAGATTCATGACGAATATGACGAGGATGAAGAAGAGGACGTAAAAGAACTGGGAACTCATGAGTATATTGTAGAGGGCTCTACCAACCTGGATGACCTGAACGATGAGCTTGGGCTGAATCTGGAATCTGATGACTACGATTCTCTTGGCGGCTTTATCATCGAGCATCTCGATCGCCTTCCTGCTGCCGGTGACGAGGTCACGACTGCGGACGGCGTCCGCCTGGTAGTGGAAAAGCTGGATAAAAACCGTATCGAGAGTGTCCATGTCTATCTTCCGCCTCACTGGATCCATCCGGACAAAGAGGAAAACTGATAAATCAGAAAACAACAAAGGGATTATCGGTTAATACCGATTTTTAACCCCTGACATGAAAAGAAGAGGCAGTCCCAGAGAAATCAGGCTTTTTCAAAGTCTGATTTCTCTATGGAACTGCCTCTTCCTTTTTGTAGCCCCTATTTTAGGGCACAAAAACCCCTTGTTTGGATTTTTAGGTTTCGCTCCTCAGCTAAGCGGTTTTCTGCTCCTTTTTTCCTTCGTATTTCTTTAGCTCATCATGTAAAAAGCGATGGTATTTCATGATATTTCTGCCAATCGCATACAGCATGAATTCTTTATATACTTTTTCTTTTGAACGGTAGTGAAAACGCCGGAAGTCTTCGTTCTCTTTGATATCTCCAAAGTGTCCTTCTGTCTGGATTGACCGGATCTGTCGTTTCAGGATTCCTTCTTCGCTCTGGATATTGGCATTCGATTCTTCCTTTAACTCTTCCCATCGTTCATTGATCTTCATAACCTTATTCCGGTCTGAATCTTTTTCTGCATTGTATTTATAAAGACATCTGGATTTCTGCCCGCAGCCGCTGCAGTCCTCACATCCATACACTTCGAACGTCTGGGTATAGCCGTCCTGCTTTTTGTGTTCTGTCCGGATATGATGCAGTTCTCTTCCGTCATGACAGATATAATAATGCTCATCTTCGAAGACTGCGGATCCCATGTTGTAATATTTCCCGATGTCTTCTTTATAAGCGCGGGTTTTTCGCTTCTCATGATCCTGAAGTTTGATATAACTCCGGATTTTATTCTCTTTTAGATATAACAGGTTCTTTTCACTGCAGTAGCCGCTGTCGGCAGTCACCGCTTCCAACTGATCCCCAAATGCACTCTGATGCTTTTTCAGGACCGGGATCAGCGTGTTGTAGTCTGTCCGGTCATTGCTTACATATCCGTGGACAATAAAGTAATTCTCTACCGCGATCTGGACATTGTATGCCGGTTTTAACTGTCCGTTCATCATATGGTCTTCTTTCATCCGCATGAAGGTTGCTTCCAGGTCTGTCTTGGAATAGCTGTTGCGGTCTTTCCCCATAATCTCAAAACATTCCTTATATTTCATCAGGCGGGTTCCGCATTCTTCCAGTTCTTCATAAAGCTTCTGGATCTCCGGCTTGTGTTTCCCTTTCCCGTAAACGAATCCGATCCCCTCTCCTTCTGCAATCCGCATCAGGTTCTTCTGCAGCTTCAGGATCTCAAGCGGGGAACAGTGATCGATCTCAATGACGGTGTTATTGGAGATCTTTTTATGCTTTGTTAGTTTC